>JBLHNB010000018.1:0-67863 GCA_047621305.1 Alteromonadaceae bacterium
TGTTCATGAATACGATGATATATGGAACACCAACTTGACGTGATAACAAGATGTGCTCACGTGTTTGTGGCATAGGACCATCTGTAGCAGCAACTACTAAGATAGCGCCATCCATTTGTGCAGCACCGGTGATCATGTTTTTGATATAATCGGCGTGACCAGGACAATCTACGTGTGCGTAGTGACGTGCTGCAGTATCGTATTCGATGTGAGACGTATTGATAGTAATACCACGTTCACGCTCTTCAGGAGCATTATCGATTTGTGCGAAATCTTTAACTTCACCACCGTGAACTTTGGTTAATACCGCAGAGATTGCGGCTGTTAAAGTTGTTTTACCATGATCAACGTGTCCGATTGTACCAACGTTAACATGTGGTTTTAAACGTTCAAATTTTGCTTTAGCCATTTTAAAGTACCTCTGGGTAATTTAACTAAGTTATAATGGTAAAGATAAATGAATAGAATAATGCAATAAGAAGTGGTGCTGATAGGCAGATTCGAACTGCCGACCTCACCCTTACCAAGGGTGCGCTCTACCAACTGAGCCATATCAGCGATTCAACTTAAAGATTGGAGCGGGCGGCGAGAATCGAACTCGCAGCTTTAGCTTGGAAGGCTAAGGTATTACCACTATACGACGCCCGCGTATTCTTACAGTTATCTTTGTAAATTTTAGAAACAATATAAAATCATAATGTTTCCTTACAATATCGCCACGATATTGTAAAAATGGTGGAGGGAGGTGGATTCGAACCACCGAAGGCTGAGCCGTCAGATTTACAGTCTGATCCCTTTGGCCACTCGGGAACCCCTCCAAATTTTCACATCACTAATATTCATTAGTAAATGTATTAATGGTGCCGACTGCCGGAGTCGAACTGGCGACCTACTGATTACAAGTCAGTTGCTCTACCAACTGAGCTAAGTCGGCACTACATTAAGTGGTGCGAATTCTAGTGTAATGTTTTGCCCCTTGCAATAAAAAAAACGATAAAAACACATCTTTTTTCTTGTTTGTCGGTTTTTTACGCAAAGGCGCTTTAAAAAGCAGCTATTCTTCACTGAAATACTGCTGTAAACCCGAAAACATCAAATTTTGTTCTATAATCACTGGCTCGCTAAGCAATGTTTTTAATGCGTTAGCATTCCCCCCAAGTAATATTACATCATCAATCGTGTTGTTTTGTCTTATGTTTGCGATAGTCACCTCAATTAAACCGATCGTGGCTGCCCAACAAGCACTATTGACACATTCAGAAGTATTTCGCCCTAATGATATAGAGGGTGATGAAATATATTTAGCATCAACATGAGTCGCTCTTGCGATAATGCTCTCAAATAAAGTAACAATACCCGGTAAAATCCAGCCACCTTGATGCTTACCATCAGATGTTAAATAATCAATCGTTGTTGCAGTGCCTGAATCAATAATGAGAACATTTTTTTTAGGAAAATCACACCCTGCACCAATAAGCGTTAGCCAACGGTCAACTCCTAATGTGTTTGGTTGCTCATAACAATTAGTAATACCGAACCGTGCACTTTCACTTTTAATATTTTTAAGGGTAATTACTTTTTCTTTAGCCCATAGCTCAAGTTCCTCGGTGAGGATAGGTTGATTAACATTTGCAATAAGTATGTGAGTTGCTTTTTGCCAATTTCCATTAAGCCATGTAGTAGTTAACTTGTTATTATCAATTGTCTGTATAGGTTGAGTTAAGCCATTTTGTTTAATGACAAACTTGGTACGTGTATTACCTATATCTAGCATAATTTTCATAACACGCCCCTTAAACTTACTTCTCCACCATAGATAACTTTGTTATGACCATCAATTTCTAGTAAAAGTGCGCCTTGTTCATTAATGCCTTTACAAATACCCAAGGTTTCTTTTTCTCCCGTGATTAATTTGACGCTTTTGTTATAAAAATAATCTTGTTGTTGCCACTCCGTCATCATACTGTGTAGTCCGTTAACTTGATGAAGCAGCAAGCGTCTTGTTAAACAATTTATTAATTCAGCTGCTAACTGATTCCGGTCAATATCCACTGCTGTATGTTCTTGTAAGTCAGTCCAAGGTTGATCCACTTGCTTGGCGCTCTTTTCTGGCATTTGTAAATTTATTCCAAGACCTATAACACAATGATATGGTTCAAGTGCTTGTCCTTCTAAATCGATTAGTATACCCGCAAGCTTTACACCCTTAAGGTAAATATCATTTGGCCACTTAAGTTGTACTTCTATGTTATATAACTTTTTAATGGCATCACTTACTGCTAATGCTGCAACAGTAGATAGTCCCATAGCTGCCGAAATCCCCTGTTCTAAATACCAATACATCGACATATATATATGAGAACCAAAAGGAGATATCCACTGACGACCTCTTCGGCCACGTCCTGCACTTTGATACTCAGCAAAACACACTTGTCCGTTTTGAATTTGATTTGGTAAACGTCGCAATAAATAATTATTGGTTGAGTCAATAATATTGTGTACTTCAACTACTGATTTTGTCGCTTCATTTACTAAGAAAGTAGCTATATTGCTTTTATCGAGTAAAAACAAAGGCTCAGCGAGTTTATAGCCTTTACCTGTCACTCGAAAAACGTCGAGCCCCATATCAGCTAATGAATTTACATGTTTGGAAACAGCAGTGCGACTCACACCTAATTGCTCGCCTAATAACTGCCCTGAAACAAACTCGCCTTTGGCAAGCTGTCTAATTAAAAGTTCTTTAATTGCTTTTGCCATAATTTATATTCTTGAATTTAACACTGCCAATTTTTTTTCACCGTCTCTATAAACGAATCTTACTTCTGGCTCTAGCCATACATCAAAACAAACAAATACTTTTTCTTGAATATAACATGCTAGTTCAGCTATTTGTTGCCCGCTACCATGATGATTAACCAAGACTAAAGCTTGTTTATCATGTATGCCAACTCCATGTAGTTGATAACCTTTTAAACCCACATGTTCAATCAACCAACCGGCAGCAAGCTTTATTCTTTCATCTTTTTGTGGATAGAAAGGCATGTCCGGATATATAGTTTTTAATTGCTGCCATTGGCTTTTATTAATGGTTGGGTTTTTAAAAAAGCTGCCCGCATTCGCTAGTATGTCAGGATCTGGTAACTTAGCTTGCCTTAAAGTAATGACCTTGTTCATCACTTCAAGCGCCGAAGTATTTTGCGCTAAATCACGTAAACCAGCATAAGAGAGCTTTGCTTGCCAACATTTGGGCAATACTAAGGTGATTTCTGTAATGAGGCCTTTTTGCTTTAACTCATTTTTAAAAATACTTTCTCGATAATCAAATTCACACCGCTGATTACTCAATTTCAGTAATTTTTGACTCGAAAATTCAAACCATGTCACTTGCGAACAATAGTCAGAAAGCTCAACACCATAGGCGCCAATGTTTTGTACCGGCGCGGCACCAACACTCCCTGGGATCAAAGCTAAATTTTCTAGACCATAAATACCGTGTTTTACACAATAACAAACCAGATCATGCCAATTTTCATTCGCAGCTATCTTGACCGTATAGCTATCCTGATTTTCATCAACGACAATACCTTTAAAATTAGGCTTAATAATGATGGGTGCAAGCTCATCAACAAAAAGTGTATTGAACCCCTCACCTAATATGTAGAATGGACTGGATAATTGTTCAGGTAGCGCGACTAAATCATCATACGTTTGCGGATGAAAAACGGTTGACGCAATACTGTTAACACTAAAGCTATTATATGATTTTAATTGAAGTTGGTGAGTAATTTTCATGTTTTCAGAGTTGATGATTTTAGCTTTATTGTAACTAACTTTGTTAACGACAGGAAACTTTAACGACGCTATATTAAGTTTCTCAGTTTTCTTAATTAGCCTTGTTTTCGCACCGGTAACTTAATTATGTTAGCCATATCGTTATAATATTTATTTTGATATTTATCAGTATCTATATTTTCACTGTGATTAATAACCACACCTTCGATTGGCGCATTAACTTGTTTTAACATCCTTAGACCTTGTGTAATTTGTTCGCGCTTAGTTTTTGAACCATGAACAATATAAATAACACTTTCTACAAGTTTCGAAATAATTATAGCGTCACTTACCGCATTCACTGGCGGGGTCTCAATAATAATACGGTCGTAAAAATTGCCAAACACTTTAATCAACATGTTGAATCGTTTCATCGACAGGAAGGCCAAAGGGTTAGCCGGTGATATACCTGAGGTCAAAATATCTAATTTCAGATTTTTATCCCTAATAATACATTCATTGATTTGATGTGTTTTTGCCAGTAAATTTGATAAACCGGGGCGATGTGGATCTAATTTTAAGTTTTTAGCAACCGTGGGGTGACGCATATCCGCTTCAATTAAAAGTACTTTCTCCATTTCACTAAAAGAACGAGCCAAATGTAAAGCAACCGTCGATTTACCTTCGTCAGGGACAGATGAAGTAATCGCAATCACCTTAGGGGGTTTCTTTTCAGCATTAAACAATAACGCTGTCCGTAATGTTCTTATTGCTTCAGTAAAACGATTATCACTGCTATATGAGTCTTCTTTTTTAGCATT
Source organism: Alteromonadaceae bacterium (assembly GCA_047621305.1). Lineage (GTDB taxonomy): Bacteria > Pseudomonadota > Gammaproteobacteria > Enterobacterales > Alteromonadaceae > Colwellia_A. The sequence goes on from JBLHNB010000018.1 coordinate 4,593, forward strand.
TGTAGATGTTTTGAATTTAGGTAATACCGCGATTACCGGTGCTTCATGGAAGTTATCTAACTTGCGTCTTGAATTTAACGTATCAACGAGTAACTCTCGCATGATGATCACAATTGAAATAATCATTAGCGACATAACAAAACTAACAATGACCATCAACTTTTTATTGGGCGCAAATTGCATTTTTGGGATAATCGCTTTGTCGATAAAGCGCACATAGAAGTTCGCTTTATAATTGCCCATAGCATCAGCTTGTTTTAATCTAACTAAATAATTATTATATAACTCTTTATTGGTATCAACTTCACGTTGTAATTGTGAAAACTTATTCTTTAAGCGGCTTAATCTCAAAAAGTCTTGCTTGGCCAATGCTAAGCGTTTATTGGTTGACTTTACTTTTGCTACAGAAGAAAAATAATCTTTTTCGAGAGACATAACGACATCAAGAATATGAACCTCTATGCGTTTTTCAACTGATTCTAGCTCTGCTTTTACTGCAATAAATTTTGGATGTTTAGGGCCATAGCGTTTGGCCAGCTCATATACTTTACGATCAATAATTTCCTGGGCACGGCGCAATTGAATATACGTAGTCTGACTGCTTACTTCGTTTAACTCGACAAGTTCTGAAATATTATTTTTATGAGCTTGAATGTATTGATAAGCTTCTTTTAAATCATCTTCACTTTTAGCTGCTTTTATTGCCGATGAGGTCAATTCTGTCAGCTCGGATCCAACCAAGCCTACCACACCGCGAATATCAACCAGTCCTTCGGCCTCGCGGTACTCTTGTAAGGATTGTTCAGAAGATTCAAGCTTTTTACCCAGCTCTTCTAGTTGGTCAACTAACCACTGTGAGGTTGATTCTTTTGATGCTCGATGAATTTCGTCTTGATACTGTAAATAAGTTTCACCAATTTGATTAGCAACCTGCTTGGAAAGCTCTGGCGTATAAGAAACAAAGCTTATTTTAACTAATTCGGTATTAGCAATAGGAGCAATGGTTAGGCGTGTTTGAAAAGCGCCTACAACGGCATTCAGAGAATTAAAGGCGTTTTTATCTTGGCTATTTTTTAAAAAGGGAATTTTATCATTATATTTATTGCTATTAAATTCTTGATGTTCAATAAGATTGAGACGGGTAATAACTCTTTCCGCAAATTTACGAGATCGCAATAATTCATATTGTGTCAATATTTGCTCTAAACTGGCGTTCGACTCATTAAATGCATCATTAATAGATAAGGTATTACTCGGTTTATTACTGCCTATTTGTAGAATAGACGTGGCTTTGTAGGATGGTTTAAGTAACGAAACGTAAAATGCGACAACTAAGGTAAGTAATAATGTAAAGAACGTAATTTTCCAACGACGTACCCATAAAGGTCTTAAGACCTCACTTAAAGCGATATCCTCGTTAGGTATATTATAATGTTCTCTTTCAATATCTACTTTATTCAAAAGAAGCTTTGCTCAATCTTTATAATGTCGTCTGGGTAAATTTCAGTCACAACATTCGCTGATATTATGACATTTGCTCCATCTACTATCCTTGTGATTTTCCAATCTGATTTTGATGCACGATTAGACAACCCGCCTGCTATCGCTATTGCTTTATCTAAGGTTAAGTCATCTAAATATGGATAACCACCGGGTCGTTTTACCTGACCGTGAATAAAAAATGGTCTATATTCCAAAATAGAGACATTAATTTGTGGTGCGACAAGATAATCACCTAACAACCCTTTATAAATAATATTCTCTAGCTGTTTAGGTGATAAGCCAATAACCTGAATATCTTCTAAAAATGGAAATGAAATAAAACCTGACTTGTCAATTTTTACATTCGTGTTTAAATCATCTTCACCATAAACAGTAATTTGAATCTTATCTCCAGATCCTAATAAGTAATTATTACCATATGCGAACACGCTACTGATTAACAAAAAGATAATAACTAAAAAACGCATATTTTTCATCCGATTATTTTACATACTAACACTAAAGGCGAAGGAGATCCCATGTCTGTCTGAGTCTATTCCCATAACATTACCGTCTAATTGTTTATAACTGTAACGAATTAAAAACGACAACCATTCATTTCTTTGATAATCCGCTGTCAATGTTGAATAAAAATAATCTTCTCTATTGTCATGGTTTGCAAAAATAATATTTTCTTGCTTAACGCCTACATCGGCAGATAGTGCAAAAAAGTCCGTTATTTTACTTTGAAAATTTACATTGTGTGTATCAACCAACCGATAACTTACGCTTAGTTGATTAGGGTTTTCAACACTTCGTCCGGAGTATAACTGTAATTGTGTATACTCTGTTGGTTGCCAGTTCATATCTAAGCGCCAATCAAAAGCATTAGTATTTGCTAAGGTACTACCATCAAAATTAACGTCCTGATAACCCAATAAGACTTGAAATTGTGTTATCTGTGTTGAACGCCATTTCATTCCTAACAAGGCACTAACTGCAGATTTATTTAATTGTTCATTATGGATAAAGTCACTTTTCTTAAATTTAACATCAGCACTAATATAAGAATGACCTGACAATAGATAGTCAAAGCTGCTGTTGATGAAATATTCTTTATGATCAAGTAAGCGTGTTTGTGCTCGACGTGTACTATAGCGAGATACATTTAATCCTGATTCTATATTAAGCTGAGCAACAGATTCGTTACTACCATATAAATAGCCGACCTTAGCCATTTGATTTTGTTTTTCATCACCCACATTTAATTCAATAGCACGCCCTTTAGACAACCACGTACCACGGTATTCATATTGCTCACTAAAAAAACCTGAAAAATAGAGACTTTTATTATCATCAAACTTATAGTGATACTTGGGCTGGAAAGTATAGTTACTATGGTTATCAGCGGAAAATTGTTGATATTTATAATGCGAGGTATTGAAATTAAGTTGTAATAGTGAGCGGTCAAATTGTGTTTGTACAAAAACACTTGGGGTTAACAGCAGGTAGTCAGTTTCTTTACTTTGCTTATCTTCAAATAAAAAATTATCTATATAACCATATTCGAGTGATACTTTCGCACGAAGAATATTTCCCCCTTTAGCCACGGACTCCTCATATGAAAAAGCAGGTGAGCTATTTAATAAAGTAACAAGAAAAAAACATGACGATGAAATTAAAAAACGCCAAAAGCCCATACAACACTCATATCAAAATATAGCTAATATGCTATTGCACAGGAAAAACAACAAGAAGACAAGCTATAGTAACAAAATCATAACATTCTCTATTATTTATATTTTTTTCATGAAAATTTTAGATTTTCTCTGGAAGTTATAAAGCTGCTTTTTGCCTTCTGGTAAATTTTCCATGGGCTGCTCAATAAAGCCTTGTTCTTGAAACCAATGACCACTAACCGTAGTTAAAACAAAAATAGATGAAAATTGTTGTTCTTTGGCAACGGTTTCTAAAGCAGTGATTAAACGAACACCTCGATTTCCTTTGCGATAATCAGGGTGAATAGCGACACACGCGACCTCTCCGGTATTGGATTCTGGATAAGGGTAAAGCGCGGCACAAGCGATGATGACATCTTCTTTTTTGATCACCGTGAAGCGCTCAATTTCAACTTCGAGTAATTCTCGTGATCGTTTAACTAAAACGCCTTCGGCTTCCAGAGGCGCTAACAACTCTAGAATACCGCCAACATCATCGATTGTAGCAATATTAAGCTGCTCTTTATAATCTTTAGCAATTAAAGTACCTGCGCCATCACGTGTAAACAGTTCTTGTAATAATGCACTATCACTTTGATAACTAATACAATGACATCGCTCCACACCATTTTCGCCACTGTGGATAATCGCACGCATTAATAACAATTTATCGTGATCATCAGTTTCATTAATCATTTCTTTCAGGGTACTAACACCACAACTTCTCACTAAGCTCCCTTGACCATCAAGCAAACCATCTTGTTCCGTAAAGGTGATTAACTTATCTGCTTTTAATGAAATAGCGGTTTGTGTTGCCACATCTTCTAGAGAAAGGTTAAAAACTTCTCCTGTTGATGAATATCCTATAGGAGAAAGTAAAACAATAGAGCCGTAATCAAGTTGTGTATTAATACCCACAGTATCTATCCGCCGAACAGACCCCGTATATTTATAATCAACGCCTTCTTTAACACCTATGGGTTTAGCAATTACAAAATTACCGGTACTGACCCGTATTTGTGACCCATGCATAGGAGAGTTAACCAACCCCATGGTCAACAACGCTTCAATATGAATACGCAACGAGCCGGTAGCATCTTTTACTGCTGCTAATGTATCTGCATCAGTAATACGAACATTATTTTCCATCATAGATGCAATATTTTGTTGTTTCATCCGCTCTTCAATTTGAGGTCGTGAACCATGCACTAAAACAAGTTTAACCCCCAAACTTCTCAGCAAGGAGATATCATGAATAATATTGGCAAAGTTTTCGTGTAAAACGGCTTCTCCACCAAACATTAATACCACAGTTTTACCGCGATGCGCATTGATATAAGGCGCAGCGTTACGAAACCATTTAACATTATTTTTATCGTTATTATTCATGAAGCTTCTTTTCGTCAATTAAAGTGTATAGCTAAAGTAATTTAATTACCCGAACGATCAACAATGTATACCATTGCCACTTCGTCAGCGGGGTCTTTATGTGGGCTTTGTTCACTATCTTCAATAATATTATTTGCTAAAGAGCTTTTCTCTATTATGGAAAAACCAAGTTTGTTAAAAAATTCGGGGATATAAGTTAAAACAATAATTTTTTGTAGTTCGATTTGGTGAGCAAACTCCAGTAAGTATTGCACTAACGCTTGACCTTGACCTTGACCATGGGCGCTTTTGTCCACCACAATTGAGCGTATTTCAGCTAAACCTGTTTGATAGATATATAAAGAAGCACAACCAACAACATCACCGTCAACTTCCGCAACGACAAAATTTTGAATATCATGAATAATGTTGTCACGACTACGCGGTAATATTTCACCTTTTTCAGACCAGTGGTCAACTTGCTGATAAATCTTATCCACGTCAGACATTCTCGCCCTACGCACAGATAACGCCGCCGCTTTTTGTGCATTTAAGCGTTGTTTGACTTGTTTTAACGCCATGTTAATTTGATCTTTACTTGGTGCTCCAACGACCTGCCCATTTAAAGAGTCTTTATTACCTTGTATATCTGCTAGTGCTTTTTTTACCTGCGAACGAGACGTACCACCCAGAGCAACGCGTTTATCTAAACACGACTCTATAGAAAGGTGTTGATAAACATCTTGCTCTATTTTATCGCTGTATTTTTGTAATTCTACAATTGAAAAGTCTTCTAGCGCATGGCCTTCTTCAATCGCTGCCAAAACAACTTCTCCAACAATATGGTGAGCTTCACGAAAGGGGATACCTTTACTTACTAGATAATCAGCTAACTCTGTTGAGTTTGCATAACCTTGTTGTGCTGCGGCTAAAGTACGCGCACGGTTTACTTTTAAGCCTTCAGCAACCAATACCGCCATTTCCATACATTCTTGCCATGTATCTAACGCATCAAAAAGTCCTTCTTTGTCTTCTTGCATGTCTTTATTGTATGCAAGTGGCAGAGCTTTCATGGTGATCATCATACCCGTAAGTGAGCCCATAACGCGGCCCGCCTTGCCACGGATTAATTCACAAGCATCAGGGTTTTTCTTTTGTGGCATGAGTGATGACCCAGAGCTCACTAAATCACTCATCTCAACAAAACCAGCTTCCCCTGAATTATAGAAAATTAAGTCTTCAGCAAAACGTGATAAATGCATCATCGAAATGCTCGCACTAGAAAGTAATTCAAGCACGTGGTCACGATCAGAAACAGCATCTAAACTGTTTAAGGTCGCGCTTCTAAAGCCTAATTTTTGCGCTAATAAATCACGGTCAATTGGATAAGCGGTTCCAGCTAAGGCGCCTGAGCCTAAGGGGGAAGTATCAGCCCGATAGAGGCTATCTTTTAATCGACCAATATCACGATTAAACATTTCTACATAAGCCAAACACCAATGACCAAACGTTACTGGCTGTGCACGCTGTAAGTGGGTATATCCCGGTAACACAGTATTACTTTCACGTTCAGCGAGATCCAACAAGGCTTGTTGTAAATTAACTAATGCAAATAATAATTCGCCGCCTGTTTCTTTGCACCACAGCTTTAAATCTGTCGCGACTTGATCATTACGACTACGACCCGTATGAAGTTTTTTACCTAAATCGCCCGTTTTTTCAATGAGATTAATTTCAACCCAGCTGTGAATATCTTCAGCATCTGATAACAGGATCTGTTTAGGATTTTCTTCAACCGATACTTTTAATTCTAACAGTGCCGCTTTTAAACGCGTAAATTCATCAATGCTGAGCACATTAACCGTAGTCAGGGCTTCGGCCCAAGCAATTGAACCGGTAATGTCTTGCACCACCATACGATAATCGATAGGTAGTGAGTCGTTAAATTTTTTAAATTGTACACTCGCTTTTTCTTTAAAGCGTCCGCCCCATAAAGCCATGGTTATGCGTCCTTTTTATCTTTAGAAGAGGCTGCCTGTGAGAGTGCAGTGATCCGGCTTGATAAACTAAATAAACGAATAAAACCTTCAGCATGTTTTTGATCATAAACATCATCGGCACCAAACGTTGCAAACGCTTCTGAGTATAATGAATTAGGTGAACGACGCTGAATAACCTGCGCCATGCCTTTATAAAGTTTGACGACAACATCACCAGTAACTTTTTCTGCAAAAGAAGCTGCTGAAGCTAATTGCGCTTTCGCTAATGGTGTAAACCACCGGCCATCGTAGATAACATGCGAAAATTCAAGAGCCACTGATTCACGATACTTCAGTGATTCTTTATCAAGAATAAGCGTTTCTAGCCCTTTATATGCTGCCATTAAAATAGTGCCGCCTGGCGTTTCATAACAGCCACGAGATTTCATCCCCACCAAACGGTTCTCAACGATATCAATTCGACCCACTCCATGAGCTGCACCTTTTTTATTCAAATACATCAGTGCTTCGTATGCAGAAAGCCCCTTGCCATCAACCGCAATCAGTTCACCTTCAACAAAACTTAATTGTACTTTTTCAGGTACGTTTGGCGCATCCATAGGATCAACCGTCATCGTCCAAACTTCTTTTGAAGGTTCACACCAAGGGTCTTCTAACTCACCACCTTCGTGAGAGATATGCCACGCGTTTGCATCACGGCTATAGATTTTAGTTAACGAAGCAGCGCAAGGAATATCACGTTCGGCTAAATAATCAAGCAGGTCTTCACGAGATACCATATCCCATTCACGCCATGGTGCAATCACGGTTAGCTCTGGTGCTAATGCAGCAAAACAAGACTCAAAACGTACTTGATCGTTACCCTTGCCTGTACAGCCATGACAAACCGCGTCAGCACCAACCTTAAGTGCCAATTCTATATGTGCTTTAGCAATAATAGGCCGCGCCATCGAAGTACCTAATAAATATTGGCCTTCGTAAACAGCACCGGTTTTTAAAATAGGGTAGATATACTCTTTAACATATTCTTCTTTAAGATCGGCAACATAGCATTCTGAAGCCCCTGAAGCGATGGCTTTTTCTTTAATGCCTTCTAGCTCTTCGTCACCTTGACCAACATCAGCACAAAAGGCAATGACTTCACAATTGTCATAGTTTTCTTTTAACCATGGAATAATGGCTGAAGTATCTAATCCGCCAGAATAAGCTAATACCACTTTTTTGATTTGTTTCTTTGTTGCTAAAGCCATTGTCTTTTCCTATAAATTCTTTTGTAGGCCGAACCTTAGTTCGACAAATGATATTAATTACTAACTAAATGGACGTTGTCGAATTCAAGTTCGACCTCGACCTAAAGGTTAATCAGCTAAAAGCGTTACGAGCACCGCATTCTGTGCCCACATTCTATTTTCTGCTTGTTGAAAAACAACCGAGAGTTCTTTATCGTCGAATAATTCCGTGGTGATTTCTTCGCCTAAATGTGCTGGTTGACAATGCATCACAATACTCGCGTTACACTTTTCTATGAGTTGATGATTCACCTGATACTGCGCAAACTTTGCTAATATCAGTGCTTTTTTACTAATATCTTCATCACCCATCGATACCCAAGTATCGGTATAAATAACGTCTTGTTTTCCTAACTCGTCAATATCAGAAATAAGTACTAATTGGCTGCCAGATTGCTGCGCAAGCGCCTTAGCTTTATTAAGTAATGAGGTTTCTGGCCCGTAGCCTTCTGGACAAACTAAAGTGAAATCTACGCCGAGTATCGCCGCCATTAACATCAATGAATTAGCAACGTTATTACCATCACCAATATAAGCTAATTTTACTTTTGATAAGTCCGTACCTTTACCTAGCACAAAATGTTCCTGTAAAGTGACAAAATCAGCCAAAGCTTGGCATGGGTGATAGATATCACAAAGTGCGTTGATTACTGGCACATTAGCATGCTGTGCTAAACCTTCAATCGCACTATTTTCAAAAACACGGGCAACAATAGCGTCGGCATAACATGACAAATTTTTTGCGTAATCACTGACTCTTTCTCGTTCCCCTAACTTGCCATTTTGTTGACCTAAATATAATGCATGCCCTCCCAATTTGTTAATACCCATGTCGAAACTTACATGAGTTCTTAATGAGGGCTTTTCAAAAATCATCGCCACAGACTTCCCAGCTAATGCTTGGCTATAATCTGCAGGATTATTTTTGATATTTATCGCTAAATCAATAAGCGCGACTATTTGAGCTTTAGTAAGTTGATCATCAGCAAGAAAACCTGTTAACTTATGCGTATTGGTTGGAATATATTCTGCTGGAGAATTTTCTCTATTTAGTTGTGACATTGCCATAATGTGTTTATTCCGAAAAAGTATTTAAATTAATTAGCTTCGATGCAAGTACCGATATGCTCACCGTTAAGTAAATTGATAATTTGTTCTGGCGACTGCCAACTGGCAACCGCGATACTTCGTCGTAATTGATTGGCTGCATGTAAAGCCGCATTGACTTTTGCGATCATTCCCCCTGCAATAACACCTTGTTCGATCAGTGAAACCGCATGATTTTTGCCCAATGACATAATAAATGCACCTTTAGCATCTTTTACACCGTTAACATCAGTTAATAGTAATAACTCCGCATTTAATAATTGGCAAATGGCCACAGCTGCATCATCCGCATTTACATTGACTAATTCACCGCTTGATAACGAACCAATAGAAGAAATAACGGGTAAAAACTTTGCATTTAATAAGGTATCAAGTAATTTACTATTATGAGCACTAGGTTCACCGACCATGCCTAAGCCTTTTTCACTTAAATCACAAGCAACCATATCTCCATCTGCAAGTGATAAACCCACTGCTTGTATATGTAAACTTTTAGCGGTAGCAACGATAGTTTTATTAACACTTCCTGCTAAAGCGCCAGCAATAATTGGCATTTGCTCTTTAGGCGTTACTCGTAACCCTTGTTTTTTCTCGGTAGTAAAGCCTGCTTGACTCAGCATTTCATCAACGACACAACCACCACCATGCACCAAAACCACCACTTGATTTTTTAATGAGGCTATCACCTTTAATAAATCAGTAAGCGCCTCACGTTTCTCAAGAATGGCACCACCAATTTTAATCACTAATGGTTTATTTATTCTATTTCCCAAAGAACGATAAGAAGAATTAGGCATTAGCATTTCCCGCGGCTGAGCTATTCAATAAACTATATTCACTGGCTAAACCAAGAGAAATATTCGCGCACTGTACTGCTTGTGAAGCAGCACCTTTCAACAAATTATCAATGGCGCAACTCACTACTACTACTTGCTTTTCTTCATCGACTTGCCAATGCACATCGGCAAATGGTGTATTAGCAACATGGTCGATTTTTGGCCAAGCCCCGGTTAAACGTACAAGCGGTTGATCTTGATAAGCAGTAATAAATGCGCTGTTAATTTGCTCAGTAGTCACTCCTGCTTTGATTTGTAAGGTTACGGTTGACATTAAACCCCGTTTATAGGGAGCAAGATGTGGATTAAAAATAACCTGTGCATCCGCTTCTTGACTAATTTCTGGTTGATGTCTGTGCTGTAAAATATTGTAAGGGGTTAAGCTGACCTCATAAAAGCTAGTCGCCAACGATGCTTTTCTACCGGCTCCACTGACACCACTAATGCCATTTACTACGATCAGTGAATTTTCAAGATGATAGTTATTTATTGTTATGGGTTTTAACGCTAATAAACTCGCCGTGGGATAACAGCCCGGCACTGCAACTAATCTTGCACTAGCAATATCCACTTGCTGCCATTCGGCCAAACCATATTTTGCTTGTGAAAGTGCTAAAAGGCTTTGGTGCTCAAAACCATAAAAGGTTGGATAGTCGGCACTATTTTTTAATCGAAATCCGCCTGAAAGATCAAAAACCTTAACCCCATTGTCTACAAATGCTTGTGCCCATTCGGCACTAAATTCATGAGGAGTAGCAAAAAACACCGCATCAAGTTCACGCACCGTTTGATCAAACCAAGCTTGCGAAAAACACACTAAAGGTAAATCACAAACACCTAAGTAACGTGGATGCAACTGTGAGAAAGTCATATCTGCTGAGCCACTGTTTTCGGAAACCACTAAGTACTTAAGAGAAACTTTATCGTGTGCGCACAGTAAATTAATAAGTTCAGCCCCCACATATCCACTTGCTCCAATAACGGCGACTTTCATAGTTATTTTCTCTTTCATTTTTTTACTTAGAGAATATGGAAAACAAATAAGTTTCCATAGCCTTCTTTAATTAGGTTATTTACACTAGAATAAGAAAATAACACCGTATGATTTATTATGCAACTAAAAGGCATAAGTACCCATGGTGTATTTTATCTTTCCATTTTTAGATAGTGAGCCTTTATGACAAATTTGCCGGACTTTAAAAATTCATTAATGCAGTTGATTGCAAACCCATCAATTAGTTCTACTCAAGCACACTGGGATCAAGGTAATTTAGACGTTATTGAGTTGTTAGCCACCTGGTTTGAACAACTCGGCTTTAGCATAGATATTCAAGCAGTACCTGAAACACGAAATAAATATAATTTATTAGCAAAGTTAGGAAGTGGTGACGGCGGATTATTATTAGCAGGTCATAGTGACACAGTACCTTTTGATGAAAACCGTTGGCATTCAAATCCTTTTGAAGTGGTCGATAAGAATAATAAACTTTATGGTTTGGGGACATGTGACATGAAAGGTTTTTTTGCTTTTATTTTACAAGTTTGCAAAGAGTTACCTACAAAGCAGTTAAAAAAACCACTTTATATTCTAGCCACCGCAGATGAAGAAACGACCATGGCTGGAGCACGTTTTTTTACCCAAAAACACACAACAAAACCCGATGTGGCCATTATTGGTGAACCTACCAACTTAGTACCCGTTATTATGCATAAAGGTCATATGTCGCATCGCATAACTATTCACGGAAAATCAGGTCATTCTAGTAAACCAAATTTGGGAGTGAATGCCATTGAAATAATGTATCAAGTCATTGGTCAATTAATAGCGCTTAAAGAAAAGCTTTCCCTTAATTATAATAACCAAGCCTTTGATGTAACAGCACCAACACTTAATTTAGGTGCGATTAAAGGCGGCGATAATGCCAATCGTATTTGTGGACAGTGTGAACTAGATATTGATATGCGTTCACTACCAGGAATGACTGATGACGAACTTATATTACTACTAAGTGAAGCTCTCGAACCCCTCACTGAAAAATATCCAAATAGAGTGAGTTTTGCAGAATTACATCCTAGCTCTCCTAGTTTTGAACAAACCACGGACAGTGAATTGGTCACGCTTGCGCAAGAAATAAGTGGACACCATTGTTGTGCGGTGAATTACGCCACCGAAGCTCCATTTATTCAGCAACTGGGTTGTCAAACAATCGTTCTAGGACCGGGGTCAATTGATCAAGCGCATCAACCTGATGAATTTTTAGCCCATAGTGAAATAGATAAAACCAAAGAAATATTAGTGAAAATGATTCAACGTTATTGCCTATAAATCATCCACTTTTTCTAATTAAAATAAGAGTTCAGAATATGAAGTCGAGCGGGTATCGTCTTTTTCGACGATGAATATTACAATTATTTATTCCATAATTTCTGATTATCTTTAATAGAGAAATAGTCTTTAGGGTGCCAGCAACGTGGTAACAAATCGAGTTTTTGTCGTTCCGCGTAATTAGAGGCTAGTAGCTCAAGTATTTCATTAAGTCTTTCTTGGCTGATCGATGCTAGTTTTTTCCCTGCTTCAGCAAAATACAAATTACTCTCATTGTCAATAACGATATCTGAGCCGTGATTAATAAAGGTTAAATTTCGCGAGGCAATACGGCAGTTGGCTGCTTGCAGTACTTCTGGATATAAACGATTCACAATAGCATATTCATATCGGTCTAATGCTCGTCCATCTGAGTCATTTGGAATATAAATGACACCGTAGCCTTGTGGGAACATGCCGGTAACCGTTTGTAATGCATCAACAACAATTTTGCTACAAGCACCACGTTCTGCATTTTGATTAAGTACTTGATAAACTTTTGGTAATAATTTGTAATTATAGTTAGGTTTTGTCGATAATATAATTGAGGTGTAGATTTGTGGGACTTTTAATAAATTTCCAATACTTTTCTTTGGATTGATACCACTTTTAATTAAACGCTTAATAAAAAGCAATTTATCATGCTCTGCTTTATTAAAGTTTTTGCGCTCAACTTTAGAGTTACCTACATAGTTTCGAGCACCAATACCTCCAACTAAATAGTGGATCGTTTCTCGATAATTCGTTTGCAGTAACGCTTTTCTATCTTCAATCTCTAACATGCGATGGGGATCTTTCTGCCCTCCTTCACCTTTTAATAATAGTTGCGCTTCAGGATGGTGATTGCCAATATCTTGTAACAGCGCAGCCATTAGCAAAGGTATTTTAACTTCCTCTATAAAGCGCCGATAACCTTCGGGATTAACTTCTGCAAAGTCATTGTATTGTTCAGCTGGAAGATCTTGTAATCGCTCTTTGATGTAAGGATCTAAAATAACATCGTCGAGACATAGGCGATCAAGTAATCTTAAGCATAAAATAGCTTTATAAAAGGGTTTGTTTTGCTCATTAACTACGGCAACTTGCTTGCCTTCGGTAGGACTAATTAATTGGATTGTTGCTAATATTTGTGCTGATTTTCGGTTGTTTTCTTCAAATAAGCCGCCATCACAAAGCTCAAGAATATCGTGACAAATGACAGAAAGGTGTTGCTCTCTATCTTTATTTTCAGCTGTTATATCATCAACTTCAGTGCGTAATTTACTTTCTAATTGGCTAATTTTATCTTTATGGCTAGCAATGTCTTTTTCAGATAGAGCCTTCATTTCTTCATTTAATTTGGCTAGTTTTTCCGTATATGTATCTCTTTCTCTATACAAATATTCTAGGCTATAAAAATATTTGATCGCTCGTTCTAAAAAAGAATCTTTTAAAACACTGTGACCGTATATCTTATTAGATAAATTCTTAACCTGAATTGTTAAATTTGTATCGCTGGTTGGTTTTTTCGCCATTGCTTCTCGGACTTCTTATTAAATGTTTATAAACATTTTTAAGATTAGTTAATATTAGACAATCCTACAAGTAATAACTTTAATTTATTCAACTATCAACCTCACCTATTCAAGGTAAGTAAAGACCTTGAATTTACCCTATCGTAATAGTTAATTAATGCCTTTAATTTTTACTTGGGGTTGTTTACTCACTAATTGTTGGCAAATACTCACTAAGTCTGAATGTATACCACCCGCGGTAACATCCCGACCAGCACCTGGCCCTCTAATAATTAATGGATTGTCTTGATACCATAAACTCTTTATCTGAAAAATATTATCGCAAGGTGTAAGACTGGCGAAAGCATCAGACTTTGCTAACAGCTCGAGACTAACTTTAGCCGTGATTTTTGTTTTTTTAGTATAGGTGGGATCATTGTCGTTATTTTCTACACAAAAACGAGCAACATAGCGAATACAGCCATTTTGTTGTGATGCCATAGTTAATTGCTCACTAAAATAACAGTCTAATTCACTCGCGCGAGACAAAAAGTCCTCTTTTGATAATTTTTGTAGGGACTCAGGTACAAGATTTTGGCAATCAATATCTTCAAGCGATAATTCAAAACCTGCAGCACGCGCTAATATGAGTAATTTCCGTTGAACATCTCGTCCTGAGAGATCTTCACGGGGATCGGGCTCGGTAATGCCTTGTGCAAGTGCATCAAGCAACAAGGATGAGAAATTTATACTACCGTCATACGTTTCAAATAACCATGATAAGGTACCTGAAAAAATTCCAGATATTTCATTTATTTGGTCACCACTTTTTATCAATTCGGCAATCGAAGAGTTAATCGGTAAACCTGCACCCACAGTGGTATTCCCTAACCATAAACTGTTGTGTTTTTCAGCGGTACTTTTTAGGTGCTGATAATTTTCTGTTGTGGATGACGCCGCCCATTTATTTGCACCAATAACATGAATACCTTGCTTGAAAAACTCACCATAGAGATGGCTGAAACTCTCACTGGGGGTAATATCAATAACAATCAACTCATCGTAAGGGTGATTAACTAACCATGACATTAATAGTGCATTATCGTATGGCTTAGCTTCGGACTGGAATAAAGCTAAAGCATGATTAACATCTAAGCCGTCAGTATTAAGCAATGCTTTTTTAGAAGCAACTAAACCAACCAAGTGAACATTCTCTAAAGCCGAAACCCTATTCAATTGGGCCGGTAATAATTCTAAAAAACGTTGACCAATATTACCTAGCCCAGCAACAACAACACCGATATGACGAGCATCTTTGGTGATGTCGTGGTGGATATTATTCAGTAGTTCACCCGTACAATTTTGGTTTAGCACCGCAATAATACTGTGTTCATTACTTGAGTTCACTATATGCAATACTTGCGAATGCTTTAAAGCACGTTTAAAACGCGCTTTAATGTTGCCGTGATGAACAACCTTATGACCAACAGTTGCTATAATGGACACTGGCATAAAAGAAACTTCAGTATCATGGCTTGCTAGCCACTGGCTTAGTTCTTTTTGCTGCTCTTGTTGGATAACAATAAAACCCAACTGGGTATCTGCACAAATAGGAGAAAATTCAGCAAGTGCTTTTTCACCTGACTCTGCCATTAAGCTTGTTGATTGTACTAGAAGTAAATCATTAAGGTGTGTGACCGATAACTCTTGCTTAGCAATTTGTCCAAATTTACCAATTTCGGTACCACTAATTTCAGCATCAAAACTACTAGCAACATGTAAATGTGTGCTGTGATTTATTAACGGCTCTAGAGTTTTGGCATGTAAAACAGGATTACCTAGACGACCTAATTCTTTTGCAACGCCATTAGGCAACCGGTGTAATTTTCTCGCTGACGGAACAACACGAGGATCAGCGCTATAAATACCATCAACATCCGTCCAAAGCGTAACATTTAACGCGCCAGAAAGTGAAGCCATAATAGTGGCTGAATAGTCACTACCATTACGCCCCAATGTACAAGTATCACCATTAACATTTTTAGTGATATAACCCGTAATTACCGCTAATCGGCCTTTTTGTAATTTTTCTAAAAACTGTTGAGTACTGAATTCCGTATCAACCACACAATCTTTATCATTGTTAATAACAAGAAAATCCCGGGCATCGAGATAATAGCTAGGGCAAACATGTTCACTTAACACCGCAGATAATAATCGCGCGGACCATAGCTCACCAAAAGCTAGCATGTCAGCCTGATATTCTATGGGTGTGGTGGTTAACCATAAGGTTAATTGTTCTATATCAGCCTTTAAGCTAACAAGTAGACGATCAGCACTAGTGCTCTTTAACAAGTTCAACAATAATGTTTCTTGGGCTTGTTGCAATTGTTTAATAGATGATAATAAATCGAAGTTTTTATCAAGCGCTTGTTGGTAAATTGCAAAAAGAGCATCCGTAGTATCACCATTTGCAGAGACCACAATTAAATCATTCAACTTACAATTACGGCGGATAATATCTACAACACGCTCTATACAAAGTGCTGAAGCTAAACTGCTACCACCAAATTTGTGTACATGAATAGCATGTTTTGCTAATTGATTATTACCTGACGTTAATTGTTCAACCACGTTTGCTTGTACCATTATATACTCGTTTTCTAAAATGCTATGTTGTAGTTTGACTTGCAGCCAAACCTTGTTGTAAATCTGTCAATATATCTTCGATATCTTCAATGCCAACTGAGATCCTAACGAGTGATTGTGTTATACCCGCTTCAAGTTGATCTGCTATTTCCATACCTGCGTGTGTCATAGTGGAAGGATGGCTGATCAAACTTTCAACACCACCTAAAGATTGCGCTAACGTAAAAAATTCTAAGTTTGAAAATAGTTTTTTAACCGCTTCAACACCACCTTTCAGCTCAAAACTCATCATCGCACCGAAGTCATGTTGTTGACGTTTTGCAATGTCATGACCTGGATGTTCAGGTAAACCTGGATAATATATCGCGTCGATTGCTGGGTGAGACTTAAGAAAATCAGCGACTTGATTTGCATTTATTTGGTGTTGTTTCATTCTAATAGGTAAGGTTTTAAGACCACGTAAAGCAAGATAGCTATCAAAGGCAGATCCGGTAATACCGATACAGTTTGCCCACCACGCCAATTCTTCACCTAAGGCTTGCTCTTTGGTTACCAGCACACCACCAACAACGTCGCTATGACCATTGATATACTTAGTCGTTGAATGAAAAACAATATCCGCACCTAATAGTAACGGCTGCTGCAGTGCTGGAGATAAAAAGGTATTATCTACCGCCACTAAAGCATCGGCCTCATGACAGGCTTTGCACACTTTTTCAATATCGACGATACGAAGTAACGGGTTACTCGGTGTTTCAACTAATACTAGTTTGGGTTTTTGTTCTAATGCTTTTATTAATGCTTGTTCATCATTTTGATCAACGATAATTAGCTTAAATTGACCTCGTTTGGCTAAATGAGTAAATAAACGGAAACTACCACCATAACAGTCATGTGGAATCACTACTAAATCTTTAGTTGATAGGAGTTGGCAAATTAAATGAACCGATGACATGCCTGTGCTGGTTACAATCCCAACAGCACCTTGTTCTAAATCAGCAATAGCTTGTCCAAATACTGCGCGGGTGGGATTACCGGTGCGCGAATAATCGAATTGGCGCTTTTCATTAAAGCCTTTTAACGCATAAGTACTTGATAAATGTATCGCTGGAATAACAGCACCATGATGCTCATCTGTATTAATACCCGCTCGTACAGCGGTAGTAGCAATCTTATTTTGAGCCATCAAGGTTTACTCCAGTAGGATAAATTTCAAATAGATGTTTGGACGTCTAAAACTCTAAACGGTTTATGTGATTTGGTCAAGAACTTTAGACATCTAAACTTCTATATATAATACGTTGACAAAGAATTTTGCTCGAATAACTGCTTTAAAGTATTAAAGTTCCCTGACAAAACATTCAAGTCACATTATAATATCTCCAAGAGCATATTTACGTTGCTATATTCCTGTTGACTCGACGCTCACAACCAGTAAAATCACTAATATAAAAATAAGGTTAAGCTTATACCAATTTCACCAGTAAATGTCTTATGTTCAGTTGAATTAATGAATTGATCAATTATAAACGAGGATAAAGGTTCAAAAACAAGGCGCTTGATTAAGCAATAGCTTGCTATTGGGATTGAAAGCACAGGTTTTTAGTTCCAGACAAAACCTAAGTACTCACATCCGTGTGAGCAACGTAGGTATTGAATATTTAGACCGCTTTAGAATAATTGATTACTTATTTCAATTAGTATTACTTCGTACTTTATTAATTAGCTTAAACATATATTACACCATTAAAATAAAGGTAACTTCATGGCAGAGTGGAATGACGTATATTTAAATCCATACGCCGAACACGGTAAAAAAAGCGAACAGGTAAAAAAAATCACTGTTTCTATCCCTTTACGTGTTCTAAAAGTGCTCACCGACGAGCGTACTCGACGACAAGTTAACAATTTGCGTCATGCCACAAATAGTGAGTTATTATGTGAAGCTTTTTTGCATGCTTTTACAGGACAACCATTACCTGATGACGAAGACTTAGCAAAAGATAATTGTGAAAAATTACCGGCAAGTGTACGAAAAATACTAGAAGCAAAAGGCATTACTGATTTTAGTGCTTACGAAACGGATGAAGATTAGCTGATTATTGTAGCGCTTGCGCAAGACTAAGCGCACGCTGCTGTTGTTTTTCTGGAACTAAAAAGCGCCCTAAGGCGCTTTTTTATTATCTAATGTTTACATAATTCAATCATTAATCAATCATGTAATCATCAGGATAAGGTAAAGCAGCTACGCCTGAATCGACTGCCGCCTGAGCAACAGCTTTGGCAACTGCCGAACACAAACGAGAATCCATTGGCTTAGGAATAATATACGCTTTACCAAAAGATAAAGCTTTGCTGCCTGATGCTGCAACGACTTCTGCAGGCACTTCTTCTTTCGCTAATGTTCTAATAGCGTGCACCGCAGCAATTTTCATCTCATCATTGATGGTACGAGCACGCACATCTAATGCACCACGAAATATAAAAGGAAAACAGAGAACATTGTTAACTTGATTGGGATAGTCAGAACGCCCTGTCGCGATAATAAGATCATCACGTACAGCATGTGCTAACTCAGGCTGTATTTCTGGGTCTGGATTTGAACAAGCAAATATTACCGGATTCCCAGCCATTACTTTTACATGTTCAGCAAATAAAACATTAGGACCAGATACACCAACAAATACGTCTGCACCCTCAATGACGTCTTCTAAAGTACGTTTGTCAGTATTGTTGGCAAATAAGCGCTTATACTCGTTTAAATCATCACGACGGGTGTGAATAACGCCTTTTGTATCTAGCATGTAAATTTTTTCACGCTGAGCGCCACACTTAATGAGTAGCTCCATACAAGCAATAGCTGCGGCACCTGCCCCCATACAGACGATATTTGCGTTTTTAAGACTCTTCCCTTGGATTTCTAAGGCATTGATCATACCTGCAGCGGTAACGATCGCGGTGCCATGTTGGTCATCGTGAAATACTGGAATTTTACAGCGTTCAATAAGTGCTTTTTCAATAGCAAAACACTCTGGCGCTTTAATGTCTTCGAGGTTGATACCACCAAAACTGTCCGCTATATTAGCCACGGTATTAACGAATTCTTCAACCGTTTTATGTTTTACTTCGATATCAAATGAATTGATATTAGCAAAGCGCTTAAATAATAACGCCTTACCTTCCATCACTGGCTTAGCAGCCATACCACCTAAATTTCCCAAGCCTAAAATAGCGGTTCCATTAGTGATAACAGCAACGGTATTGCCTTTACCGGTATATTTATAAACATCATCAGGATTATCTGCAATGGCGCGTACTGGTTCAGCAACCCCAGGGCTATAGGCTAACGAAAGATCTAAACTTGTTTCTGCTGGTGTTGTTAATTCAACACTGATTTTACCCGGTGTCGGAAATTGATGATAATCCAGTGCTTGTTGACGAAAATCGCTCATGAGGGTGTCCTGATGTAATATTTAGTTGGATGTTGTTATTATTATATTTAGTTATTATAGTATTGCATTTCACTTCGGTTATTCAAGCTAATATTCATATATAACGTCGCTGTAAGCTTTAATTAATATAGCCTCTAACAACTCAATCATCACATTATTTAGCTGAATATTCGTTATTTATAGTATTATATTCATCTATAAATAACGCTATTTGCTTAGATCAAAGTCAAACCGTTATTTGTAGGTGTTTACCTCAAGGTTAAGCAAATTTATGATGATTTCGTCACGAGTTGTTTATTTTTCATGACTAATATCTACACGTTAACAATTAGCATTGAGAAAAAATAAAAGAAATATACGGACATTCATAACTAAAAATGCAATTTGAACTGGCGTTTAAGATGACTGGTTATTAAGTAACTATTCAATATTTAGAACAAAAAAAACCAGCTAAATAGCTGGTTTTTTTGTTCAATATTTTAATTATTCCGAAAATGGATTAACCAAAATAATGGTTTCATTTCGATCAGGACCAGTAGAGATGATATCTACAGGTACATTTGTTAGCTCTTCAATACGTTTGATATAAGCTAATGCATTCGCAGGTAATCCATCACGAGATGTGACACCAAACGTTTTTTCTGACCAGCCTGGCATTTCTTCATAGACAGGTGTGATCTTTTCATAACCTTCGGCGGCTGTTGGCGGCACAGTGATAATATCACCTGCTTGCGTTTTATAACCGGTACAAATTTTTAACGTTTTTAAACCGTCTAAAACATCAAGCTTAGTTAAACAGAAACCTGTTACGCTATTTACCTGAATGGCACGATGCATAGCAACGGCATCAAACCAACCACAACGACGTTCACGGCCCGTAGTGGCACCAAACTCATGGCCAACGGTTCCTAAATGATCTCCAATTTCATCGTTTAGTTCTGTAGGGAATGGACCAGAACCAACACGAGTAGTATACGCTTTGGTAATACCTAAGATATAATCGAGGTGACGAGGTCCTACACCACAGCCTGTAGCAACACCACCGGCCGTAGTATTTGAAGATGTTACATATGGGTAGGTACCATGGTCTATGTCAAGTAAAGTGCCTTGAGCACCTTCAAACATAATTGAATCACCTGCTTTACGCGCTTGATCAAGGATTTCTGAAATATCAGCAACCATTTTGAGTATTACGTCACGAACTGCTAGTACATCAGCAAGCACTGTTTCATAACAAACTGGCTCAACTTTATAATAGTGCTCTAAAGAAAAGTTATGATATTCAACAATTTCTTTTAATTTATCTGCAAAAGATTCAACACAAACTAAGTCACCGACACGTAATCCGCGACGAGCTACTTTATCTTCGTATGCTGGGCCAATACCACGACCCGTCGTGCCAATAGCTTTATTGCCACGAGCAATTTCACGTGCTGCATCTAAAGCATTGTGATAAGGAAGAATTAAAGGACAAGCGTCACTGATCAGTAAGCGTTCACGTACAGGAATACCTTTAGCTTCTAACATCGCGATTTCTGTCATTAAGGCTTTTGGACATAAAACTACGCCATTACCTATTAAACATTTTACGTTATCACGTAGTACACCCGATGGAATTAAATGAAGTACTGTTTTTTCGCCGTCAATGACCAAAGTATGACCTGCATTATGGCCTCCTTGGTAACGTACTACGTACTTAGCTTTATCTGTGAGTAAATCAACTATCTTACCCTTACCTTCGTCACCCCATTGGGTGCCTAGAACTACGACGTTTTTGCCCATTTTTTCAATTTCGATAAAAAATTAGGCGAGGATTCTACCAAATATAAAAAGTCAGTCCAAGCAATAATTCAGGCTTTTTATCTTGTTTATAAAATAGTCAATCATCTGAGTATGTTAGCAACCAAGAATTTACGCGTTATTTAACTAACCAAAACAATATACAACCTAGGATAATAACGGTTATCCCTATGCTGCGAATTGAAGAAACTGACTCTTCAGCAAGCTTAAGTACGTATGTGCGCCACTTATTTGGAAATAAGGCAGGAATTAGCCCCTCGATGATTAGTGCAAATGCTAACGCCATTAATAACGTATCACTCATGATTTTACCTTTATATGTTTTTTGTAGACCAAGAACGTTACAAATATTTATTCTTAAAACTAAAAGGATTGATTCTGCTAATTGTTGAACGTCCTACGCACCTTTCTCTCTGAACTTTATAAGCCCATCCTATATACGTCCATCAACATATAGAACAGAAGATCCCTAATAGCTTGCTTATGCCCACGACATACCGTTCGTCCTGAACATCGTCGCTCTTATGCATCCTGCACCCACGACATACCGTTCGTCCTGAACATAAAAAAGCCATGACATGTCATGGCTTTTTTAATAGTGATAACTAAAGGTATTACTTTTTAGCTTTGCTTGTATCTTTCAAATAGTGGAAAAAATCACTATCAGGTTTTACGACCATGATATCGTTTTTACTATTAAAGCTGTTTTCGTACGCTTCAAGGCTTCGATAAAAACTATAAAATTCAGCATCCTGCTTGTAAGAGTCTGCATAAACTTTAGCAGCAATGGCATCACCATCACCACGCATTTCAAAGGCACTTTTTTGAGCTTGAGCAAGCATAACCGTTACTTTTGCATCAATAGTTGCACGAATGATCTCCGATTGCTCTTGACCTTGTGATCTATGTTCTTTAGCTACAGCAGTACGCTCTGCACGCATGCGCTCATATATAGAAGCACTTACTTCCGTGGGTAAATTAATCGCTTTAATACGAACATCAACCACGTCAATTCCAAGCTCATCACGTGTGCTTGCGGTACTTTCTAATGCTTTTGCCATTATAGAGTCGCGATCACCTGAGACTATTTCTTTAATCGTACGCGTACCAAATTCAGTACGTAAGCCATTATTAACTTTTTGTTTTAATAAGGCTTTTGCGTTATCGATTGAACCTGACGTACGTAAATAGTACGTTGAAAAATTCACGATTTTCCATTTAACAAATGAATCAACCATTAAATCTTTCTTTTCTGATGTTACAAATCGATCCGGTGCTTCATCAAGTGTTTGTATACGTGCATCTATTTTTTTGACGGAGTTAATGAATGGGAATTTAAAGTGTAACCCAGGTTCATATACTTTCATTTGACCAGATTCAGTATCACGTTTTATTTTTGAAAATTGGAAAACGATACCACGCTGTCCTTCAAAAACAACAAAAACTGAAGAGGTCACTAGCATAAATAGTGCGGCAACAATTGCAATTATAAAGTTCTTCATGCCTAGTTTCTCCCGCTATTAAATCTATCTGAACGTCCAGCACCTGATGCGACAGGATGTGTCGAATTAGATTGTTGCGACGTTGTTACTGGAGGTATAATACTATGATTATTAGACGATTGTTGTTGCATTATCTTGTCTAATGGTAAGTACATCATGCTATTGCCACCATCAACATCAACCATGACTTTACTGGTATTACTGTAAACCGTTTCCATCGTTGACATATACATACGTTGACGAGTTACTTCAGGTGCAGCGTGATATTCAGGTAATAATTTATTAAAGCGTGCAACTTTACCTTCAGCATCTAAAACCGTTTGTTCTTTGTAAGCAAGTGCTTCTTGCTCCATACGTTTTACACGGCCACGAGCTCTTGGTTCAATACCTCGGGCATAAGCTTCAGCTTCACGTAAATATCTAACCTCATCTTCTTGCGCAGCAATGGCATCATCAAAAGCATCTTTTACTTCTTCAGGAGGACGAGCATCTTTAAAGTTAACATCAACAATAATTAACCCTAAGTTATATGGTTCAATTATTTTGTCTAATTCTTGCCATACCGATTGACGAATAGATTCTCGACCACTGGTTAATATGTCATTCATCTTTGAATGGCCGACAACATAACGCAATGCACTATCAAGTGACTGGCTTAAACTGTCGTCAGCATTAGTGACACTGAAAACATAATTACGTGCATCAACAACGCGATATTGTATTTGCATTTCCACGCGAACAACATTCTCATCTTGCGTCAACATAAAACCAGCTGCAGGTAAATCACGTGTTGTTTGAATATCAACCGGTATAATGCGGTCAATAAAGGTCCATTTCCAACGTAAACCTGGTTCAACATTTCCCGTATATTGACCAAACCTTAAAACGATCCCTTGTTCAGCTTCTTTAATGGTATAAAAACCACTAAAAACATACACTAATATCGCTACAATAAGAGCGATGACAAGTCCAATACTTGAAAAACTTTTTCCAGAAGCATTACCACCAGAAGATTTTCCGCCAAAAATACCACCAAACTTATTACCTAAGTCTTTTAGTAAATCGTCTAAATCTGGTGGTCCTTGATTATTACCACCTTTCTTTTTCCAGGGGTCTTTATCATTATTCCCCGGTTCATTCCAAGCCATGTTGCTCTCCACTATACTAAAATAAAATAAGGTCACTATACCTAAAGTCATTGCTCGGGTACATGATATTGTTATTCTTTGATAAAGCGCTCTATTGCCGCATTATCTTGCTTTACTAATCTTTGCCATTCTCGCGTCGGTAACCTTATTTTTAAGTTACCATTACCTTCTTCATCAAACTCTTCGTATTCAATACAATCAAGTTCATATAATTTACCACGTAATTTTCCTTCACAAGGCGGTATACATAAATTATATGTAACTATTTGTTTGCCAAGGCGTTCAGATAAAGCTTCAAATAGAAGCTCAATGCCAATACCCGTTTGCGCCGACAACCACACCCTAATAGGGAGACCACTATCATCTCTATCTATACGTGGCTCTACATCATCTAACAAATCAATTTTATTACATATCAATAATTGCGGCACGTCACCTGCATCAATTTCATCAAGCACTTTCTGTACTTGCTCAATATTTTCGTTACGGCGGTCATCGGCAATGTCTATAACATGTAATAATAACTCAGCCTCACGTGTTTCAGTTAACGTTGCTTTAAAAGCGGCGACCAAATCATGAGGTAAATGACGAATAAAGCCAACAGTATCCGCTAAAATAACGCGACCAACATCGTCTACTTCAATTCGTCGCAAAGTCGGGTCAAGGGTTGCAAATAATTGATCTGCAGCATAAACATCGGCTTGGGTTATACAATTGAATAATGTCGATTTACCGGCATTGGTGTAACCGACTAAAGAAACCGTCGGTAATTCAGCCTTATTTCGTGCTCTACGTCCTTGATGGCGCTGCTTTTCAACTTTTTCCAGGCGTTTACGAATATTTGTCATACGCTCACGTAGTAAACGTCTATCTGTTTCTAACTGTGTCTCGCCCGGTCCACGTAAACCTATACCACCCTTTTGACGCTCCAAATGGGTCCAACCACGTATCAAACGTGTACTCATGTGCCGAAGCTGGGCAAGCTCAACTTGCAATTTTCCTTCATGGGTACGTGCTCGTTGAGCAAAAATATCCAAAATGAGAGACGTTCTATCAATGACACGACATTGACATAATGCTTCAATATTTTTTTCTTGAGAAGGTGACAAACTATGGTTAAATAAAATGACATTGGCGTTATACATAGTAACGGCTTCAGATATTTCATCTGCTTTACCACTACCGACAAAGTATTTAACGTGTGGTTTATCACGCTTGCCTGTGACAACCGTAAGCGCAGTTGCACCCGCTGAATCTACAAGCATTTCAAACTCTTGTAAATCTTCACGTGCGTTTTCATCGGGTAAATCTAAATGGACAAGTATGGCTTGCTCACCGGCTTGATAACGATCAAACAAATGAGCAGTACCTAACAATAAAACTAACGTTCATTAAATTTACACATCCGAAGACAGATCAGAGTCTGATTCATTTGCTGAAGGTGTCGGCATGGTATTAACAGCACGGGAAGGTACTACTGTTGATATGGCATGCTTATAAACCATTTGGCTTACGGTATTTTTCAACAGAATGACAAATTGATCAAAAGATTCAACTTGCCCTTGTAGTTTAATGCCATTCACTAAATAAATTGCTACTGGAATGCGATCACGTCGTAAAGCATTCAAAAATGGGTCTTGTAAAGACTGCCCCTTTGCCATTGTGTGGCCCTCTTGTTATTTTTATTAAAAGTTATGTTTAAGCGTAATGCTTTTATCAATAAGTTGAGCTATTTAAACCTGTTACAAATTTAATTATACATCAATGTTTAAACTTTGCTTACTGTTGACAAAATTTGTTGTAAATTATTTTCATCTTCCATATTTAACCATGTTAAATTTGGCCAATTACGTAACCACGTTAGTTGTCGTTTTGCTAATTGTCTGGTTGCACAAATACCACGAAATACCATTTCATCATGATCATATTCGTCGTTGAGGTATTGCCACATCTGACGATAACCAACACAACGAATTGCGGGTAAGTCAGCGTGTAAATCATTACGTGCTTTCAACTCAACCACTTCTTGCTCGAAATTTTGTTCGATCATTTGGTTAAATCTTAATTCGATTCTTTGATGTAATACTTTACGGTCTGACGGCGTAATGCCAAATTGTAAAACATCGCCGCTAAGTCTATCACCTTTAATTTCAGTTAATTGTGACAAAGTGTTACCTGTAATACGGAAAACTTCCAAGGCACGAGTTATGCGTTGCGGATCATTTTCATGAATTCTTTTTGCTGCAGTAGGATCTATCTCTGCTAGCATTTGATGCATAGCTTGCCAGCCTAATGTATTTGCTTGTTTTTCTATCTCAGCTCTAACATCTACATTAGCTTCTGGTAAAGGAGAAATGCCTTCAATTAAGCTCTTAAAATACATCATTGTACCGCCAACTAACAAAGGTATACGGCCTTTTGCTCTTATCTTCGCAATTTCAGCCAAAGCATCACGACAAAAGTCGGCAGCAGAATAACTTTGTGCCGCATCAATGAGATTAATTAATGCATGTGGATATTCTTTTAATTCTTCATCAGTGGGCTTTGCCGTACCAATATTCATATTTTTATAAACCAGCGCTGAATCAACACTAATAATATCGCACGGTAAGGCATCGTATAACGCCATTGCTAACGCTGTTTTACCTGAAGCTGTTGGCCCCATTAAACAAATAACAGGAGGTAATTTGTTACTTGATTCAATGTTCACAGAATTTAAGTCTAGCGACATACGTGCAAATATTCGTTATTTAAGTTGGCTTATTGCTGATGTGAGGTCAATAGGGACTGAATTCAAGAGCAGTTGCTCTTCAAAGTTAATCCTTAAGCTATTTTGTACTCGATCTAACAAAGAAAGTGCTTGTTGATGATCATATTGCTCCATTGACATTAATAACGAAAAGCTTATTAACCAATCGTCGTCATGCAATTTTTCTTCAACAATGTTACTCAATTGCTCGATTAACAAATGAAAACTTCGACTCACATCTTTATGCCGTAATAATGATGGAAACGCTCTTATTTGCACACTAGAATTGTTAAGTACCTTAAGTACTACACCACACTTTTCTAATTGTGTAGGATGTTGCTTTACAAACGTTATCTGTTCAGACTCTAAGGATAACCTGAGTGGCAATAACAAAGGCTGACTGATGAAGCCCTTTTGCCATCTTGAACGTAAATCTTGCACATGTAAGTACTGCTCAAGTGATATTAACGATAGTAAACGTAGTTTCTCCTTAATTAAAATAACCGCATACTTGTATTCAACCACGTTAATTATTTTCACAGAGCCTAGTTTATCTGCATTATCGTTCGCAATAACCTCAACCCTTATTAAAGGTTTAACTGCCTCAATCATTTCATGCTCTTGAGCGATAGGCGTGATCAGCTGTTGATAGTTTTGTACCGCTAGTTCTGAAACCTGTGGTGATTGGTAATTTACTGCTCGCGAAGCAGAGTATGTGATTTCAGGAGAGCTAACAGCAGTTAATGGCTTAATATAACTTGGTGTTTCTTGTTCTTGACCGACTTTATTTTGCTGAATGTTGTCTATGCTTTCAATTATGGAATAATCACTTTGTTGTGCAAGTTGCAATACGCTCTCTGCTGGCGATAATTCTATTTGCTCAGCCAATGCACGTTGGCATACCGATACAATAAAATCATGAACATAACGCCCTTGATGAAAACGTACTTCGTGCTTAGCA
Source organism: Alteromonadaceae bacterium (assembly GCA_047621305.1). Taxonomy (GTDB): domain Bacteria; phylum Pseudomonadota; class Gammaproteobacteria; order Enterobacterales; family Alteromonadaceae; genus Colwellia_A. Next base: position 32,512 of record JBLHNB010000018.1, read on the forward strand.
GGATGCACATTAACATCAACCTCACGATAATCTAGTGATAAAAATAAAACGAAAGCAGGATAAGTATCTTTAGGTAATAAGTCAGCATATGCTTGTCTGATAGCATGATTAATTAGTTTATCTTTCATCATACGGCCATTCACATAGCTATAGCATAAATCATTTTGATTACGTGCAAACGATGGCTTTGCCAACCAGCCATAAAAATGCAGGTCGTCATGCTGGCAATCAACCTCGAGGGCATTTTCAATAAAACGTTGCCCACATATCTGCGCTACCCGTTTGCCATATTGACTTTTATCTTTTGCACCACGGTATTGCCGAATAACTTTTTCATTATGCGTCAAGATAAAGGTGACATCTAAACGCGCTAGCGCAATACGCTTTACAACCTCCTCAATATGACTAAATTCCGTTTTTTCTGTGCGCATGAATTTACGACGCGCGGGAGTATTAAAGAATAAATCTTTTACGTCTATGGTAGTGCCATCGGGATGAGCAGCGGGTAATATTTCGACTTTCATGTCTCGACCTTCAGCACAAGCTTGCCAAGCAGCAGCTTGATCTTTAGGTTTTGAAGTTAAAGTTAATCGTGAAACTGAACTAATACTGGCAAGCGCTTCGCCACGAAAACCTAGGCTACTTATGCCCTCAAGATCATTGAGGTTTTTAATTTTACTGGTTGCATGGCGACTTAATGCCAGTGTTAATTCTTCTTTGGCAATGCCACTACCGTTATCACTAATACGAATGCGTTTAACACCGCCCTTTTCGATATCAATTTTTATCGTGGTGGCATTAGCGTCTAAACTATTTTCAACAAGCTCTTTGATCACAGAGGCAGGTCGCTCAACAACTTCGCCCGCAGCAATTTGGTTGGCCAAACGAGCCGGTAATATTTCAATGGTCATAATTTTTATTGTTTATTCTTTTTATAATGGCTAGTTATTATGCTCGAGGAATTTTTAATGTTTGTCCAATTCTAACCGTATTCGAGGTTAAATTATTAGTGGCTTTGAGTTGACCAACCGAAACTTTATAACGCTGAGCAACAACAGATAATGATTCACCACGGCTAACTTTATGCTCTTGCACTTTGGTTGCCGCATATAAGGTACCATCGGGAGGGCTATTGGTAAAAAAATTGTCAATGGCCCTGAAAATAGCTCTTGCCAATTTCAGTTGATGATTAGGATTATTGAGATTTCGCTCTTCTATGGGATTTGAGATAAAGCCAGTTTCAATGAGCACAGAAGGTATGTCTGATGATTTTAGTACAGCTAAACTTAAACCTTCTGGTTTTTTCTTATGGAGTTTAGTGACCTTTTTCATTTGTTTAATTACATGCTCAGCAAATTCATAACTACTGCCCATGGTATATTCTTTTTTCATATCAGCTAAAGTAATCGCTAAATTTTTATCTTTCGTTTTTTTGATGGTTTCACCCGCACCACCCAGCAGTTCTGACTCTTCCTGTCGGTTAGCAATCCAACGCGTAAATTCTGAGTTTGCGCGCCGAGTCGATTGAACTAATACCGAAGCGCCATTAGGTTTTGAAGAAGTAAAGGCATCGGCATGGATTGATATTAATAAATCAGCTTTGTTTTCACGAGCGAGTTCAGTTTTACGATTGTGGTTAACGTAATAGTCTCCGGTACGGATCATAACCGCTTTCAACCCCTCTTGACTGTCAACCAACTTCGCTAGTTTTCTTGCTATTCTTAAAGTAACTCTTTTTTCATAGCTGCCTTTTGCGCCAATAGAACCAGGGTCTTCACCACCATGACCGGCCACAATAGCAACAACGATGTCACGTTTATTATTATTGCTGGTACTGATGACTTTACTTATTCGGCTTTTATCATATAAATCGATTACCAAGCGATTACCATATTGACCCGCTGGAGCTAATGGAAATACGGCAAGTTGATAATTATCAGCTAATTCAAGGACTAGTCTTGTTGTGCCTTTACTTTTTGATTTACTGGTGCGAATACGCTTAATACGTTTATCGCTTTTAAGCACATTGTTTAAAGAAACAATTTTTTTGCTGTCATTAAAATCAATGACCAAACGTTGTGGGGAAGACAAACTAAAATATTTATAATCGGGTTTTTTACTTAAATCAAATACAACGCGAGTATTTTCGGGAGCAGGCCAAACACGTATACCATTAATGTTATTCGCCGCATAAGTTTGCATACAAAAGCAAAGAAATAGTACGGCTGTAGTAAAACGTTTTTTAATTATTGTGAAGAACATTACGTACTTCCCTCAATATCGACATCAATTCACCACTTAATTTTATAGTTTCAGCATTGACAGTGTTTTTTGACCTAAATTTGTTTTTGCATCAAAGCTAATCACTCGCTGTTCTTCACTATACGCCATATTAACAATAAGATCTGCATTGGCTAACATGCCTTGCCCTTTTTCTGGCCATTCGATAAAACAACAACAGTTTTCATTAAAATAGTCACGTATTCCCATGTATTCAAGTTCTTCAGGGTCTGACAATCGATATAAATCAAAGTGATAAACATGCCAATCATTAAGTTCGTAGGGTTCAACTAAAGTATAGGTTGGGCTTTTTACATTGCCTTTATGCCCCATTCCCTGCACAAAACCTCGTGTTAGCGTTGTTTTACCTGCACCTAAATCCCCGTTTAAATAGACAACAAGCCCCTGTTTTAGTTCAGTTTTAACTATATGTGCCAATTGAGTACCCATCGCGATGGTGGCGATTTCGTCAACTAACAAAAATGTTTTTGTTTTAAATTGCTCTATCATGAAAAAGTTACTGCTTCTCGTTACGGTCTACATTAATTGGTTTTGAATTTCTGGAGATAAATCACTAGCCAGCATAACTGTTGCCTTTGTTGTCCTTAATTTTGTTGTCCTTAAATTTGTTGCCCTTATTTTTTGCAACAATGCCTGTAGCAAGAGCATGAATATAAAGGAAAACATATACCGCTGACAATGGTTAAAGTCATTGTATCAATAATGCAGCAATTTTTCCCAATAAAACATCGCCATCCCCCCCTGATTATTGTGGGTTTACTTCCATCAAAGTAAATAACCTGAACTCTGGATAAGCAGCACTTGCACAAGATCAGCTGCTATTTTGCTTCATTTTGTTGAACCTGTTTAAGCTAATAACCTGGCTGTGGTAAACTCGTGATAATTTAACTATTTTCATTAAACACTCGAATATGACATCACCTGAGATCAACTATCAAGAATTAACAGAAAAAATCAAGTTTTGGGGAGAAGAACTTGGTTTTGCTCAAGTGGGTATTGCCGATGTAGACCTGTCCGCACATGAAGAAGCGCTAAGTGAGTGGTTAAGTAATGATTATCATGGCGATATGGATTATATGCAACGCCATGGTTTAATGCGTGCCCGAGCAGCCGAATTGGTACAAGGAACCTTACGAGCAATTAGTGTTCGTATGGATTATTTGCCAACGGACGCTAAATTTGCACGCATATTAAAAAAAACTGACCATGCTTATATTAGTCGTTATGCGCTGGGTCGAGATTATCATAAATTAATGCGTAAACGTTTAAAGCAACTTGGTGAAAAAATTATTGGTTATTGTAACGCTTTTAATTATCGTCCTTTTGTTGATTCAGCCCCTATTTTAGAACGACCCTTAGCTGAAAAAGCGGGTTTAGGTTGGGTAGGAAAACACAGCTTACTTATTAATAAACAGGCGGGTTCTTGGTTTTTTTTAGGTGAATTATTGGTTGATATCCCCTTACCTTGCGACGAAAAACCAAGCAACCATTGTGCTAACTGTGTTGCTTGTATAAAAATTTGTCCAACAGGTGCTATCGTCAAACCTTATGTGGTTGATGCCCGTCGCTGTATTTCTTATTTAACCATTGAATTAAGAGAGGCGATCCCCATAGAATTTAGGCCTTTGATCGGCAATAGAATATACGGCTGTGATGATTGCCAATTAATTTGTCCATGGAATAAATTTGCAAAGCTCAGTGACATTGACGATTTTAAACCACGCCAAGACTTAGATGATGTAACGTTACTTGCTTTATTTTCTTGGGATGAGGAGACTTTTTTAAGTAAAACTGAAGGTTCACCTATTCGCCGTATTGGTTTTCAGTCTTGGCAACGTAACATCGCTGTTGCCTTAGGTAATGCGCCTTTCCAACAAGAAATTATTCGTGCGTTAAATGACAAACTCCTTCAATCTCAAGCTATGGTCGCTGAGCATATTCATTGGGCATTAACACAACAGCAGTTAAAACAGCAAAGTCAAAATTCATCGTCGCAACAACCTATTGAAGTCAATAAACGACTAACCGCTAGACTCGTTCGCTCTATTGAAAAAGGCTTACCAAGAGACGCTTAACGGCGCTCTTGGTCTCGGCGTTGTCGACACTTAGTGAGTATCTCTGATTTATTTTCATTCGTGCCAGCTTGCCAAGACATGATCTCATCCAAATGACGAAAGCAGCCAATACAAATATCGTCATTATTTAAACAACAGTTACGCACACAAGGGCTCGCAATTGTATCATTTTTGGCAATATCAGCATTATCTGTGTCAACCTTATCAACATTAGCTTTTCCCATATTATCATTGACCATTATATCGCTTCCGCAAAGTTAACCAGTAATTTTTGCTGTTGTTTCATTTCATTAACCCATAATGAAATGTTGTTATCATCATGATCAGATATCGCTTGCTTTAGCTTTTGACAGCAAAGCTGAAAGTCATCTGCAGATAAAATTTCAGTGGTCATTAGCAAGGTATTCAGAGCTGTTTGTATAACCTCTGGTTTATTATCCTTAATGGCCTGACCTAAGCAATCGATAGTAATATCAATATCTTTTAGGTATACATCTAACATATAAACAGCCAGTTGCGGTGAACCTTGATTTTTTGCATATTGCTGTAAGTTAAAAACTTGTACAGTCTTATCTAATGAATGATTTTTAACATCAATTTCGATTGGTTTATTTTCTTCCAAAAGCACTTTATTAAGCGCGGTCGTATGCAATATTTCAGATTCATTAACCTTGTCTTGCATAACAGGGTCTTGGTTAAATATAGTAGTTTCTAGAGCAAGGCTAGTTTTAGGCTTCAACCAAGGTGCCAAGTCTGCCGTTAAATTTTTGATATCCAATTGCGCAGGTAAACGTATATTAATCCAATGTTTAGCAACCGTTTTTAATGCCTCTTTTGTACCATCTATTGTTGTCTCAGGTAAGGTAAAAATGCCCCTTCGTATCGACTTCCCAATATCTAGCTCAATATAAGGTGATAGGTTTAATTCAGTAAATAGCACTAAGTAACGACCGGATTGCCAATGTTTAATAAGCGCTTCAGCATGACAAACGATATGAATATGTAGACCTAACCATTGTAAAACTCTAATCAATATTTGATGTTTTTCTGGAGAAGATACGGCAAATAATACTTCCACTTGGGTAGGTAAATATTGATATTGTTGTAATTCTTGTGCTGCTAATAAGCAGTTATTGGCTTTATCACTTAATAATAAATTTTGTACGCTTTGTTGAAAACTTAATCGACATAAAGGGTAATTCGCTTGATTATATAAGCCATTTACATGTAAACGAGCTGCAAAAGGTGACTGCATCACCATTAGCTTGGGCTGTAAGCCTTTAGGTAAAGAAGCAATATGCTGGCTAATTAAACCATAGTCAGATTTAAAACAATCATCTGCCAGTACCACTAAATCTAATTTTTGATGATTTAAGTGTTTAATAGTTACCTGCTGAGTAAAGTAACTGGCTTTGTTAAGCACTTCAACCACTGCAGTTGTTGCGTTCAGGTTCTGTTTTATCACTTCATTGCAGGTTGAATTACCGGAAACAACCAATATATTGGCTTGTTTTAAATCAAGGTTAATTCGATCTTCATTTTGACTTGCTAGCACAGTGATAGGTAAATCAAACGACAGTAAAAAACCTTGACCATTTTGTTGTACTTGTACATTTTTGCTATTTAAAGAGGTCAATAATATTTTTAAATAACGAATAACTTCAGGGGTGTTCTTTGGCAGTAACTCATTTTCAGTTATCAATAATGAAACTATCTCAGGTGTTTTTTTAATGGGTTTGCTCAGTAAAGCGATAAATTCAAAACGTACTATTTGCTGACCTGCTTTTTTATCAGCAACTTTTACATTAAACTGTAATGTTGACTTGAATTGCTCAGCCAACATTAATCGACAAACACCCAGAATAGTTCGATGAAATAAGCGTACATCAATGTTCGCTTGCGAGACGAGTTGAGCATCAGCATGTAAAAAAATCTGGTTACGTTGTAAATGCGCTTCCGACATTGCATTAAAAACAGCCGCATGTAGTTCATCATGAAAACTGACATCTCTAGCACTGACCGTGTGATTATTTTGCTGCAACAGCGTTCTAATTTTTGTTTGTCGACACCAATCAAAAATACGGGTAAGTTGTCGATAAACTTGTAAGGAACTCAGACTAGAACCTACCGAAACACTTTGACTTTGTAACATAGTTCGGATGATCATCTTACTCAATTTATCCGCATTAACAATATCTTGTTTACGTAGCATTTCAGCCATTTCAACTACATCAGTATTTAATTGTCGAATATCTTCTTCTAATTTACTAACGTTACTGTTATCTGCAAGCGTACCAAACCAGCCCTGTTCATTTTTATTGATATAAACATCGAGGTGCTTACCTGAGCTTGTTTTGACAAAACATGACAAGCCATCCGATCCTACGGTTACTTTTTTAGCGCATGATATTAACGTCGCGACCGTATTTTTATCAAACCAGTGACGCCAGCTTTTTATTGGTTGCGTTTTATCGTCAGCTAACAGCGACACTAACAGTGCGTCATTGTGAAGGTATGTATTTTTTGGTCTATATTGCCAATGAACGACAACATTTTTTTTAGCAATCATCGTTAAGTGCTGTTGATGATCCGCAAGTAACGCTTGATACTGAAATTCACTATGTGCTGGCTTTACTAACTTGTTAACAATCTCAGCAACCTGTCGGTTTTCAGCGCACTTAATTTTTACCGCCTCATTTACAACGCCATTCATATCCGCTTTTAATAGTGCTTCATACACTTGGATATTATCTGCACTATGTTTTTTTATCCGCAGACGAAGACGTACAAGCTGTATCATTAACACCATTATGCCAAGACCTAAACAGACTAATAAAAAAGTGCGGTATAAATTAGGCGTTAATTTTATCGCCATATTATCTGCCAGTCTTGTGATAACCCTAGGAATAGTGTGACTAACCACTTGTATGTTTGAATCGTTAGCCTCAGCCATCAGACGTAATTGCTTTTTTTGCTCGAGTAAGGCAGTAAATACATTTTCTGCTAAGCGTATATGACTATGCCATTTAGCCATGACTTTTTGCTCGGTAAATAACAAATGATTGAGCTGCTCAATTTCTGTGTGTACTATTAAATCTTTAATTGATTGCTCATTATCGTTTAACTGTGTCCACAGTTGGATTATTTGCTCTACGTTATGATTTATAGCTATAAATTGAGATATCGGAACCTGAATATCCAAGGCTTTAAAATCAAGTAAACTTGTAGATACGAGGGCCAGTATTTCATTGTATTTATAAGATAAACCCAATACTTCAACATGGGCTTTTGCCCGACTCACTGTCAATTTATCTTTGACTTTATCTGCGACTATTTGTTGTTGTAATTGCTTTTTTTGCGTAGAAATCTCATCGATAGTCTTAGTTAACGAATCGATAATGAGTTGCAGTTGAATAATGGTATTTTGTTTAAGTTGATTATTACGTGGTTCGTTACTTTTAACTTTTTCAACGACTTTACTCAGCTTTTCATTTGATAAAGCTAACTTCTTTACATGTATTTTTTGATTAGTGGCTTGGTTGGACAATGCCTGCAACTTCTGCTGATATTGTTGGTATTGTTTAGACAATACAGTTGCTGTTTCACTATTTATTGCTTTTTCAACAAGATGATCACTGTCGATAAAATATCGTTGTTGCTCATATGACTGTTGAAGTTGAGGAATATTATAATTGATAGCTGTTTGCAGTTGATTTTCTTGGTATAAAAATAATGACACCACCAAACATAAAAGCATCGAACTGGTCAAAAATATCGCAATTAAATTCGAGGTGATTTGTTTATAAAAAGGAAGCTTTGAATTACCACGCATACATTACTTATTCCGATACCATATTATTAGAGATTAGATGATCCAAATCTCTTTTAAAGAGGTAACAGTTTAAGGTAATGTACACGAGAATCAACGTATATTCATCGCCTCCTGTACTAAATGTTATTTTTTATTTTTAACGATCCAAGCCCATTCCATCTCACAAACAATCGGTTGCTCGCCAGAATCATCAGTAATTTCAACGGGGATCATAAGAGTGCCCTTTTCCTGATGTACAATCTCGTCTATTTGTTTATCAGTAAGTGTGGCTATCGCTTGCAAATCTCCTTGCATACGACGCAAGTAATTTACCTTCATTGACTTTATTAACGGGATCCTAGTATCTGGAACATTCAATCCTAAAACAATACCCGTTGTCGACTCCGCTAAAAGAGCGGCAGCAGCAGCATGAATGCCACCAATATGGTTTTGAGATTTCTTTCGGTTTTTTAACCGTAATTTAACACTTTTATTATTTATCGAAAGTAGCTCTATGCCAGAAGTACCTGCATATTTAACTTTTGTACAAAATAGTTTAGTAAGTAAAAATGAGCGCATAAACTTAGGCAGCTTATTAATTTTAGTTACATAACGACTTAATATATTTTCCATCTTGCTCTCACTAATATTCTAGTATTAAGATCATTCTCTACCAAACTGGTCTGACCTGCAATGACAATATTAATCTTTTCTTCTCTAACTTCGGCTATGTATTGCAATGAATACAGTTTTTTGAATCCTTTGGTTTACTTTTAATCGCTTCAACGTAAAATAATTAGCTAATTTTCTTATTTACATATTCTCTCAATGAACGCTAATTCACTCATAATTCTTGATTTTGAAACAACAGGGTTATCACCTGATAACGGTGATAGAGCTATAGAAATAGGAGCTGTTAAACTTGAAAATGGGGAAGTAACCGCAAGATTTCAAGAGCTAATGAACCCCGGACGACCTGTTAGTTATTTTATTGAAGAATATACCGGCATCACCAATAAAATGCTCAGTAAAGCTGCGCCATGTAATGAGGTAATGGCTCGTTTTGCAGATTTCATTCAAGGACAGAATCTTGTTGCGCATAACTCATCGTTTGATAAACGCTTTTTAGACAGTGAATTAAAACGTATATTCGCTTGTTACGATGGTCAGTTTGCTTGTTCACTACTTGTATCTCGCCGGTTATACCAAGCAGCACCTAATCATAAATTAGGTACATTAATTAACTACAAAGGTATTGCTTCAAACGGTAGTTTTCACAGAGCATTATACGATTCAGAAATGACTGCTAAGCTTTGGCTAGCAATGCTTGATGATATTCAACGTCAAACAACATTCAATGACGTACCGTTTTCTTTAGTGCAAAAACTCGCCAAAACGCCTAAAAATAAAGTCAGTGCTTTTTTAGCTAAACACCGATAACAAACACCACATTAACTGAGTTATTGATCGTTTTCGAGCGCTAAGGTGAACGATCTGGCGACTATAATTCACTTGTGAAGTAGGTATAATTAATCAAAAATTGTTGAATATCTTACTTTTGTGAAAGAATAATATCACCGCTAATCCAGAGAGTATTTTATTCTTTTATTTTAGTCACTACCTCTGTATAAAAAAACCTCATATCTTTCCGAGTACGGCCGATATAAGAGGATAAATTATTTATTATTCATATTTTATTGAATTATGGCTGTAAATATTTCAATAATGCTGTGTGACTGATACCACCTAAATGGAATTTTAGAGGGAACAGACATGACGATTACAACGAATTCACTCAATCAACAAGCGCACTATCAACAAGACTATCATCATGGTCGCAAAGTAAGCTTATCTGAAAACCAAGCTCCTCCTTCTAATGCATCTGAGACTTCTCGAGCGAACAATCAACCAGATAATCAATCAGACAATCAGCCGAGATTAGATACCCTTGCCATCGAGATGTTACGAACCTTTAGTACTTCACGTTCAATAAGCGAGCAACAAGCCTACGACCCTAATCAAGAAGATATTTATGATCGTCCGCTAACGGGTAGAGTCAAAATGATGAAGCTTATTTTGGAAAGTACTTTTGGTGAAAGTATTGCATTGGTAAGCACAAATATGAGTAATAAAATTAAGCCTGTGGATATTCAAGACATACCGCAAGACTCATCACCAGCTAATAACGAGTTTCCTGGTGTACAAATAAGGCTTGGTCAAAATTCATTTATGGCCGGTGATAGATTAACGGTTGAAGAATGGCAAATTCACCAACAAGAGCTCAGTTATAAGATGCAAGGTGAGTTTGATATTAATGGTAAACAGCTGTCGTTAGATTATTCATTTACTCTTGCTCGTGAAAAAATAAAATACACCTCTTTTGAAACAACGGCAGCAGCATTAAAAGATCCATTAATTGTTCAGTTTGGCGAGCAAAGTCTTGGCGAAATATCAGGACAAGAAAGTTTCGATATAAATCAGGATCATAAAATGGATAATTTGCCCGTATTTTTGGGGGATGTAGGCTACCTTGTTTATGATAAAAACGCTAATAACAAGGCGGATAATGGCAGTGAGTTATTTGGACCAACCAGTGGTAACGGCTTTAATGAGTTAGCTCAGCTAGATGAAAATAATAACGGATTTCTTGATAAAGAAGACAGCGCCTACCAGAAGCTCTATTTATGGCAACCAGACAAAAATACTTGGTTATCTCTTGCCGATGCAGGTATTGAAGCGATTAACACCGATGCTATAGCAACGCCATATACCTTCTATGATAAAGATGACGTAGTACAAGCACAATTGAGAAACTCGAGTTTTGCAGTTAGTGAATCAGGCAGAGGTTTAGGTGTTCATCAAGTGGATGTTAGAATTTAAAAAAGTGCTCTTGATAGACCTTTAATTCATTGATTGAATCATAAATATCATCAAGTGCTAAATGTGCGCCTGCTTTAACGACTTTATCTAACACGGCAGGATTCCATCGGCGTGCAAGCTCTTTAATGGTACTAACATCTAGATTACGATAATGAAAATAATCTTCAAATTCCGGCATATACTTATTAATAAACCTACGGTCTTGTCCAATGCTGTTACCGCACATTGGAGACATGCCTTTAGGTACATATTTTTGAACAAATTTAATCGTTTCCACTGTTGCGGTAATCAAACCGTCTTTACTTTCACGACAACGCTTGGTTAAGCCCGACTTACCATGATGCTCAATGCACCACTGATTCATATTATCTAAAACTTTATCTGATTGATGAATCGCAAAAACGGGACCAATAGCTAAAATATTTAATTGACTGTCAGTAATAATACTCGCAATTTCCAATATTACGTCGGTTTCAGGCTCTAATCCCGTCATTTCTAAGTCTAACCAGATTAAATTTGTATCACTACAGGCCATAAATTATCTTCCCTTTACCTTTTTCTATGTAATTATACGTGGTCTTAAATTAAATATACGAGGTCATAAATTAAATATTACTGCCTTAGTATATACGTCTATAAGCAAAAATGCTCAAAAGCTCTGAATTTCGCATTTTAAAGTCCTTATAGGTATAATAGCAATCAAACTAACTGAGTGATCTGTTTAAATAGTCTAAAATCCAATAACATTGTTGCTTTCAATCCCAATAGCCCGCTATTGGTCAATCAACCGCTTTGTTCTTGAAATTTTATCCTTATTAAAATTAGAGCCCTTAATTAATCTGATTGGTATAATACGTGAGAATTAATAATGTTCAAAACTCTTTCATGAAATATAAAACAATTATAAGTATCAAAAAAATGATAAATACTCGTGGCTAAGCGGAAAAAACTGACTAAAGGTCAGACGAGGCGCATCGAAGCCAATCAAGATAAAAAGTTACGTAATATAAAAGAAAGCGTGCAGTGGCTAGACGATGATTTAGGTGAACCGATTTTGGGTACTATCATCAGTCGCTTTGGCCAACATGCCGACGTAGAAAATGAGCAACATCAAGTGCATCGCTGCAATATTCGCCGCAGCATCAAATCTTTAGTCTGCGGAGATAAAGTACTGTGGCGACAAGGTAAAGAAACGCAACATAGTATTAACGGTGTCATTGAAGCGGTACATGAAAGACAAAGCGTACTAAGTCGGCCAGATGTTTATGATGGTGTTAAACCTATTGCCGCAAATATCAGTCAAATTCTAATAGTATCATCAGTTTTACCGGTATTTAATGCCGATATAATCGATCGCTATTTAGTAGCCGCTGAGCAAACAGGTATTACTCCTGTTATTGTGCTCAATAAGACTGACTTGTTAAACAGTGATAACGAAGATGAAATTGAACAGCAACTACAACTATATAAAGATATCGGTTATCAAATTATTTATGTGAGTAGTGAAAGTAAAAACGGTATTGACCAACTAATAACACAACTTAGCAGTCATACCAGCATTTTTGTCGGTCAATCAGGTGTTGGAAAATCAACACTGGTTAATACGTTAATGCCTGAATTAGGCTTAATGACAAAACAAGTATCTGACAATTCAGGTTTAGGTCAACATACCACAACCGTTGCTCGTCTTTATCATTTTGAAGATGGCGGTGATTTAATTGACTCTCCGGGGATCAGAGAGTTTGGTTTATGGCATTTAACCCCACAGCAAGTTTGTCATGGTTTTATCGAGTTCTCAGAGTTTTTAGGAAACTGTAAATTTAGAGACTGTAAACATCAGCAAGATCCCGGTTGTGCCCTAATTGCCGCAACTGAACAACAAAAAATCCATCCCAAAAGGCTAGCTAGCTTTCAACGGATTTTAGCGAGTCTTGACGATAATACGTTAACTTCACGCTTTAATGATTAAGTATTTATACTTATTATTGTTTAAAAATAATATTTCTATTCGCATTTATGTACTAAGGAAAAGTTAGTGTCACTTGATAAATTAAAAATAGCACTTCAATATGCTATGCCCAAACATGCTATTTCTCGTCTAGTTGGTAAGTTTGCTGCCGCTGAAGCTGGTTGGTTAACCACAAAGGCGATATCAGCCTTCATTAAAGTCTACAAAATAAATATGGCTGAAGCTAAGTTAAAGAATGCCGAGGACTTTAAAACATTTAATGACTTTTTTACGCGTGAGTTAGAAGACGGTGCGCGCCCTATAGATAATAACAAGATGACCCTTTGTTATCCTGTAGATGGTGCTATTAGCCAACAAGATGACATTATTGATGGTCAATTAATACAAGCAAAAGGGTTTAATTACAGCTTAACGAGTTTACTTGGTGGTGATGCTAAAACAGCAGAACCGTTTCAAAATGGCACGTTTTCCTGTATCTATTTAGCACCAAAAGACTACCACAGAATACATATGCCCATGGCGGCAACACTAAGAGAAATGATTTATGTTCCTGGTGATTTATTTTCTGTGAACCCTTTAACCGCAAACAATGTACCTGATTTATTTGCACGTAATGAGCGCGTTGTCACAATTTTTGATACTGAACACGGCGCAATGGCCATGGTACTTGTTGGTGCAACCATAGTCGCCAGTATTGAAACTGTTTGGGCAGGCACAATTACACCTCCTGCAGGTAAAGATATCTTCAGATGGAATTACCCTGCTCAAGGCTCAGATGCAATTCACTTTGAAAAAGGTGATGAAATGGGCAGATTTAAACTTGGTTCTACTGTGGTATCCACTTTTTCCCCTAATATGGTTAACTTTGCTGAGCAAGCAGGTCCCGAAACAGTCACGCGGTTAGGTGAACATTATGCAGACATCATCTCGAATAACAATGAATGAACTCATAACAGAGTAAGTATATATCAAAGTAAAACAAAGATTTAATAACTTAGACTTATTATTGAAACAATAAGTGTTGCTCATTTATTCAACACGAGATACGATGGTATTCGTATATTAATTAACAATCGATAAACATAAATATCGAATTAGAGGATTTTCAATGGCTCGAGGTAATTCTGGTATCAAGCCAACAGAAGCAGAGTTGACACTACTTAATGTTCTTTGGAAATTAGGTCCTGCAACCGTAAGACAAGTTCACGATAATGTGAGCCAAACCCAAAAAACAGGTTATACGACTGTACTTAAAATTTTGCAGATCATGCATGAAAAAACATTAGTGATTCGTGATGAAAGTAACCGTGCTCATATATATGCACCGGCAAACAGCGAAGGTTTTACACAATCATCATTACTTAAAGATCTGATATCCAAAGCATTTGGTGGTTCAACATCAAAATTGGTGATGCGTGCTTTAGGTGATTCAACCAGCAGTGAAGAAATTGCCGATATTCGTCAATTATTAAATGAATTAGAAAAATAACTACAATAATTAAAATAATAATGGAAGTTTAATGCAGGATAACTTTTTAAGTAGTCCAATTTTATACAGCTTAGCACTGACCCTTATCCATTTTATATGGCAAGGTGTATTGGTTGCTGCCGTTTTAAAGTTAGCATTAATGTTCACTTCTCATCAAAAATCCCAACTACGATATGGTTATTCTACCCTAGCGATGTTGGTAAATTTGTTACTTCCTTTTATTACTTTTTTTATTCTTTATAAACCCAACTATTTACCGTTTCCCAGCCAGGCAGCGCTGACATCAGCAGTTGATGCTGCAAGTCAATTAGGTATTATTCAGCAAAACTTTTGGTACTCAAACATCGCTGAATATTTACCTTATTTAGCCATGGCTTGGTTAACTATTATTACCATTTTAGCTAGTAAATTATTAATTGAGTTATATACAGTTAATCAATTACCTAGGCGTAATATAGTACCAGCAGACGCAAAACTAACCACTCGATTTAATGCCCTAGTCGTACAATTAGGTTTAAATAATCCACCCCGCTTAGTTATTTCACTAAAAACCAATGTGCCCATTGCAATTGGTTGGTTAAAACCTGTGGTATTAATCCCAGTAAGTATGTTAACTGGGCTTACCCCCAACCAACTTGATATGCTGATCCTACATGAGTTAGCCCATATTCGTCGACACGACTACCTAGTAAATTTCATCCAAACGTTAGTCGAAATTCTACTGTTTTTTCACCCTGCTGTTTTATGGGTATCGAATCAAATGCGTAATGAACGTGAATACTGCAGTGATGATATCGCCGTACAAAGCTGTGGCGACGCCATAGCCTACGCACATACCTTAGCGGATACGGCTTCTTTGTGTCATAAGCATCGCAATAGATCGATACCAAGTATGGCAATGGCGGCATCAGGCGGTGATTTAAAGCAACGTGTGGTAAGGTTAATTGATCAGCACCATTGCACAAGCAGTAACGATGCCAGCAAATGGCTAGCTTCGATTGTTATTATATTTTCTATCGTCTTAATTGCTTCGCAACAGTTTTTACAACTGCATCATATCGACTTTAACTCTGGTAATATTTCTTTATACCGTTCAGCAGATGACGCTACATTTACAGAGGGTGTGAATAAAGTAATACCTCGCACTTCCAAGAACTCTATTGCCCAGCAATTATTAGCTGGAAAGAAAAATGAAATAAAAAACGAGCCTGACCATATTGCGCAAACTACGATTGAAGAAAACGCCATTGCAAGAGTCGCCTTTTCAAAAGGTCTTAATGGTAAGACTCAAGGAGTAGCAGCTAAATCGAGTACAAATAAAAGCATTGTTAACAAAAGTATAGTGACTGCCTCAACAAAAACATTGCTATCAAAACAAGACTTGAAAAATGAAAGTGAATTTGAACATGTCGATGTTACGACTCAGATTGCACGCCAAAGTACGGTAAATGAAAATGCCATAGATGAAAGTAAAATAAGTTCTGTTGTAACGATACACAAAAAATATTCGGCTGAGCTTGCTTTTGCCCGAACTGATTCAAAGAATCAACTTAAAAACCCTTATGCAAATCAAATAGCCTCATTGCTTAATAGTACACACAACATTATTGAAGAAAACAGCTTCAAAACATTGCCTATTACCCCAGATATTGCAACAAACATAGAAATAAAGTCGCCAGCAATAAAAAATACCAGTGCCGAGGTTATTACATCACTCGAGCCCAAATACCCCGCGTCAGCGAAACGTAAAGGTATTGAATTAGAAGTATTAGTAGATTTTATTATCGATAAAAATGGTCGTGTTAAAGACATTTATTTTGAACCTAAAAGTAAGTTAAGCTATTTTCGCTCAGCGATACGTTATGCCATGGAAAAATGGCGATTCGATCCTGCAGTGGTAAATGGACACGCGGTTGAGAGTAAGATGTCTAAGATATTTTCATTTAGCTTATTAAATTAGACCTAAAAACCTTCTGTACTCACCGCACTTTTTCTCTATTCCTGCACACTATCACTATTAAAATACTCAAATAAATGATATTAGTATCGTTTTTAAAGCTGATCTTTCACCACGAGCGCTTGCATGCCAGATAAAAAAATAAGGTTTAACCAAGAACCTAAACTCAAAAAACACTACAAAAATATTGTCGAAACGTGGTGGCAACAAGTCAATTTAAATACATTTTTGGGCGTAGACGATGTTAAAATCAGCTATGCCTATTACTATCTAGAATCAAATAACAGAGATTTAGTCATTAGTCCCGGTCGATGTGAAAGTTTTCTTAAATATAAAGAACTTTGTTATGATTTTTCGCTACAGGGCTACAACATATTTATCTTAGACCATCGTGGTCAAGGTATGTCGCAAAGAATGTTAGCTAACAATCATAAAGGCTACGTACGAAAATTTGACCATTATGCGCAAGACTTACATACCTTTATTCACATCGTTGTTAAGGCCAAGAGTAATCCACATTCTGATAAAAAACCACCTTATCTATTAGCGCATTCCATGGGCGGGGCAATTGTATTAAGAATGCTTGAACTGTATCCCGAAGCAATACAGGCCGCGTTATTATCTTCTCCAATGTTAGCCATCAATTTTGTAGACCTGCCATATTGGTTAGCAGAAACTTTGATCAAAACAATGCTAGGTATCAATAACGTTATGAGTAAAGAACCCTGGTATTTTTTAGGGCAAAAAGATTACCAAACCATCTCATTTTCTCAGAATAAATTGATGAAATCTGCACAGCGTTATCAACATTTTCTCAATGCATATCAATCCCAACCTCAGTTACAACTTGGTGGTGTAACTATTCACTGGCTAAATGAGGCGATTAACGCTAAGAAATCTATCTTTAAAAACATCGCGAATATAAAAACACCTATCAGAATATTACAAGCGGGTTGTGACACCATTGTAGATAACAATACCCAAACAGATTTTTGTAAGCAATTGCATCAATTAAACAATCTATATTGCCCAGATCAACAGCCCATAATTATTGATGGTGCCCAACATGAATTATTTTTTGAACAAGACCCTTATCGAAATAAAGCGTTAAACTACACTTTGGAATGGTTTAACAAATACCCCTAGCCATCCTTATAATTAGCTCTATAGGTTCATTCCTTGGCAAGTATTTCATTTTGCACAACAGATGTTGGGTCGTGGTGTATAAAAACTTCACAAGGCGAGAGTGCTGCTTTAATTTCTTCTTCAATCGCCTCACCAATACTATGCGCTTCTAACAGTGACAAATTATCATCTAACTCTAAATGAAATTGAATAAAGCGTTGTGGTCCTGCTTGGCGAGTTCTTAATTCATGCAGACCCTCTGCTTTAGCATGAGCTGAAACTATAGTTTTAATTTTTTCAACCTCATCTTCACCCAACTCATGGTCCATTAAATGATGAATACTTAGCCACACAATCTTAATTGCGCCCCAGAAGAGAAAAGCACCAACCGCAATAGTAAATAAACCATCAGCCCTGATCCATATCCCTTGACTTAAAATGAGTGCCACCAGCACACCAAAATTTAGCAATAAATCCGATTGATAATGTAATGCATCAGCACTGATCGCTACCGACTGGGTTCGAGATATAACATACCTTTGCAGAGTAACTAATAATAGGGTCATAACGATGGCAATAATAGTGACCCAAATACCAACTTCACTGTGCACAATTTGTTTGGGAGTAATTAAACGGTCAAGACCATTAAACATTAATAATAAAGATGACCCCATCACAAAAGCCGCTTGTACAAGCCCAGCTAAGCTTTCAGCCTTACCATGACCAAAGCGATGTTCATCGTCAGCAGGAGCAAGGGCATAACGCAAAATAACAACGTTCATCACTGACGCAAATAAATCAAGCATAGAGTCAGTGGTTGACGCGAGCATCGAACTTGCATCAGTGACTAGCCATGCATATAACTTTATAGTCACTAATAAGAGCGCTGTACCACTTGCACTATACGCCGCAATTTTTACCAAAAAATTATAATCGTCTACCTTCTTCACGCTAAACTCCATTTAATTTCTAACTTATAACAAACAACGCCTATTTCTACACAAAGTTATCTGCAAATTTATGAACCCTAGGTATAATACACTCATTATTATTTTTGCTAGAGTTGTTACATGTTAGATGTTGTACTTTTTCAGCCACAAATCCCGCCAAATACCGGCAATATCATTCGCTTATGTGCTAACTCTGGATTTCGTTTACATTTGATTGAACCACTTGGTTTTGACTTTGATGATAAAAAATTACGGCGTGCAGGTTTAGACTATCACGAATTTACCGCAGTAAAACGACATGCTAATTTTACCGCATTCATTGAAAATGAACAACCTCAGCGGATATTTGCAATAACCACAAAAGCAACAAATTATTATGGTGATGTGAGCTACCAAGTAGGGGATTATTTACTGTTTGGTTCTGAAACCAGTGGGTTACCGGAAGAAGTGAGAGTACAAATACCTGATGAACATAAAATTAGGATCCCTATGCTCAAAGACAGTCGGAGTATGAACTTATCCAATGCAACAGCGGTGATTATTTATGAGGCGTGGCGACAACTGGGATTTAGCGATTCAATCTAACTCAATATTTAGTCATTCAATATAAGTTTAATCGATAAAAACTTAATCGATATAAGTTCGATACGAGTTCGATTCAAAAAATTTTATAACAAACTCGACTATTCAAACTCGACTATTCAAACTTGCGATCACGAGACAATAAATCAGCCGCGGCTAGTTTTGCCGCTTTACCACAGTAAAGTACCTGATAAACTTGTTCAACAATCGGCATTTCAACATTCATGCGCTTAGCAAGCATATAAACTTCTTTGGTATTTCGATAACCTTCAACTACTTGCCCTATATCGGTCATTGCTTGGTCAACATCAGCGCCGCCGCCTAAAGCAAGACCAAAACGTCGATTTCGAGATTGATTATCCGTACAAGTTAGCACGAGATCACCCAAACCCGCCATGCCCATAAACGTATTTGGATCGGCATTAAGTGCAACACCTAACCGCGTCATTTCAGCTAAGCCTCGGGTTATAAGCGCCGTACGTGCATTAGCACCAAAACCAATACCATCGGCCATACCCGCACCAATAGCAATCACATTTTTTACTGCTCCGCCGAGTTGCACACCAATAAAATCATTATTGTTATAGACCCGAAACGTTCGATCGCAGTGTAATAAATCAGTGATATCTTTAGCAAAATCTTCATCCGTTGAAGATAGTGAAATAGCCGTTGGTAATCCTGCAGCCATCTCCTTCGCAAAAGTTGGCCCAGATAAAACAGCTAAAGCGATTTCGTCACCTAATATTTCGCGAGCAACATCTTGCAATAAACGGCCTGATTTATGATCTAAACCTTTGGTCGCCCATGCAATACGAGCATCGGCACGTAACATAGGTTTAATTTGCGTGAGCATGTCACCGTAAGCATGACTTGGCACTACGAGAAGAATATTTTTACTGGCAGAGATCGCTTTATTTAAATCAGCCTCTAATACTAAACTTTCAGGAAATATACTGCTAGGTAAGTATTTTTCGTTGCTGCGAGTGCGTGCCATTTCCGTAACATGGTGATGATCACGACCCCATAAAATCGTTTGATAACCATTACGCGCTAAACAAATAGCGAGAGCTGTGCCATAAGACCCAGCCCCAATAACGGTTATATTTTCCGATGAATTCAGCATAGTTTAGTAACTAGTGAGTTTCTGCGCTAGCTGGTACTTCTGTTGATTCTGCTTGTGCAGCTGCAGCACGTTGTTGAACGTAAGAGGCAAATAATGCTTCAAAGTTAACAGGCGCTAAGTTTAATTGTGGGAATGAACCACGGTTAACTAAGTTCGCAACTGTTTCACGAGCATATGGGAATAATGTCGTTGGACAAAAAGCACCAATAGTATGAGCAAGTTGTGCTTCTGGTAAGTTACCAATAGTGAATACACCCGCTTGTTGTACTTCAGCTAAAAATGCTGTTTGGCCTTCAACCGTTGCCGTTACCGTTAGTGATAAAACAACTTCATAAGTATCATCAGATAACTTAGCCGAACGAGTATCTATATCTAATTTAACTTCAGGCTTCCATTCTTTTTGGAAAATAGCAGGAGAGTTCGGTGTTTCAAATGAAACATCTTTAGTATATACACGTTGAATCGCAAATTGTGGAGCCGCTTGTTCCGTTGTTGCTGCTTCTTCGCCATTCTGAATTTCGTCTGACATGGTAATATTTCCTATTGCTGTAGCTTCAATTTAATGAATGCTAAATTTATTTTTATTAAATATAAAATTGCGCTTATATTTACGAATTATCTATGTGTTTTTATGCACTTATGCATTTAATAATGAATCAAGTTGATCTTTAGCATGTAAAGCATAAAGCTCGTCACAACCGCCAACCAGTTCATCATTAATAAAAATTTGCGGTACCGTGTAGCCGCCATTGCTGCGGTCGATCATTTTTGTACGAAGTGCATTATCATAATCAATCTTATACTCCTGATAACTCACTTGTTTTTGCGTTAATAATGCCTTAGCACGAACACAATAAGGACAAGTTTCTTTTGTATAAATTTCAACAACAGCCATAAGTTCCACTTCTACTTTTTAGTTACCGGTAAACCAGCATTTACCCAAGAGTTCATACCACCTTTTAACAGGCTAGTTTTAGTAAAACCATCTTTATATAGTTGAGCAGCAACCTTCACTGCACTAATACCTGCGGTGCATACTACAATGATGGGTTTATCTTTGTGTTTTTCAAGGCTACTAAAGTCATTGTCTTTGATTTTTTCAGCGCTTAAGTACGTTGAATCAACAATATGATTGGCTTTAAAGTCTTTTTCTGTACGTATATCAACCACTAAACCATCTTGACGATTAACTAAAAAGGTCATGTCTTGAGTGCTTATCTGTTTAATAGGCGACATTTGTATTTTAATTGTCGTAAAAATAATAAGTACAACAATCGCACCCCATGCAGCACTAAGCATTGCGTGAGTGCTGGCAAATGTAATCAGTTCATCCATAGTAAAACCATTTTCTTAGAATCATAAAAATTTGCGACAGTATACAGCCTAACCTCTAAACCAAGCAACTTGAGAATAATCTTCTATTTTTAAATAGACTAATGATGTACAACGAAGTAAAACATGTAACTTAATATGTAATGTTTTGTTCAAGATATTATTATCTTGCCTTGTTATACTCCATCGAAAAATAAATTAACTTGTAGTTTAAAGGAAATATAATGCCAAACAAAAAGTCGACCGTTCTTATTATTTTAGATGGCTGGGGTTATCGAAAAGAACAAGATTCCAATGCAATTTATCATGCTAAAACCCCTGTAATGGACGACTTAATGGCACGTTTCCCTAACATGCTTATTGAAACATCCGGCAAGGCTGTCGGTTTACCTGATGGGCAAATGGGTAATTCTGAAGTTGGCCATGTCAATTTAGGCGCAGGTAGAACGGTTTATCAAGACTTCACCCGTATCACCAAAGCGATAGAAGACGGCGATTTTCAACAGAACCCTATTCTTTGTAAAGCCGTAGATAATGCCGTTGCTCACAACAAAGCGGTACACATTTTTGGCTTATTATCCCCTGGTGGCGTACATAGCCACGAAGACCACATTTTTTCGATGATCGAAATGGCTAAAAATAAAGGCGCTAATAAAGTTTATTTGCATGCGTTTTTAGATGGCCGAGATACGCCGCCCCGTAGTGCTAAAGCATCACTTATTAAAGCCCAACAAAAATTTGAACAACTTTTTAAAGATTCGAGCGGGCAAGGACAAATTGCGTCTATCATAGGTCGATATTATGCAATGGACAGAGATAACCGCTGGGATCGCGTTGAAAAAGCTTATAACTT
Source organism: Alteromonadaceae bacterium (assembly GCA_047621305.1). GTDB lineage: Bacteria > Pseudomonadota > Gammaproteobacteria > Enterobacterales > Alteromonadaceae > Colwellia_A. Next base: position 54,959 of record JBLHNB010000018.1, read on the forward strand.
AATAACTTCAGGTCAAGCTGACTTTACATATTCAAATGCTATTGATGCGTTAAACGCCGCTTATCAACGCGACGAAAATGATGAATTTGTTGCAGCATCAGCTATTACTGATGAAAACGGCTGCGCTATTGAAGTACATGACGATGATGCGATGATATTTATGAATTTCAGGGCTGATCGTGCTCGACAATTTAGTCGTTGTTTTACAGAAAGTAACTTTAGTGATTTTACCCGTAATAAAACCCCCGCACTCTCTAGTTTTGTGATGTTAACCCAATATGCTGCAAGTATCGATGCGCCCAGTGCATTTCCGCCGGTAGCCTTACATAACGTGATGGGCGAATGGTTAGAAAAAAATCATAAAACCCAATTACGTATTTCTGAAACGGAAAAATATGCACATGTCACCTTCTTTTTTAGTGGTGGCAGAGAAGATGCCTTTACAGGTGAACAGCGCATTTTAGTGCCATCACCACAAGTAGCCACTTACGACTTACAACCGGAAATGAACTCCACGTTACTCACAGATAAATTAGTTCCTGCAATTGAGTCAGGTGAGCACGACTTTATCGTTTGTAATTATCCGAATGGAGATATGGTTGGTCATACGGGTAAATTCGATGCCGCGGTTAAAGCCTGTGAAGCGGTTGATGCTTGTATTGGTAGAGTTATTACAGCGCTCAACAAAACAGGGGGAGAATGTTTAATTACCGCAGATCATGGTAATGCCGAACAAATGCTTGATAAGGTTTCAGGCCAAGCCCATACCGCCCATACCTGCGAACCCGTGCCTTTAATTTATGTAGGACGTAAGGCTATTCCGGCAAAGACAGGAACATTGAGTGATATCTCGCCAACGTTACTTAGCTTAATGGCCATGGAGCAACCTGAAGAAATGACCGGCTCTGTTCTAATGACAATTCAGGCATAATTAACGGTGTTAATCACTCGGCTATTTTTCAATATGATGTTAGGCAGTGTACTTTGCATAACATCTATTTCATCTCTAGCACAAGAATCTGAAACTCAAAAAGAAACAAGTAAAAAGCTCAACAACGTCAAAGATTCGATTTCACAGCAGCAAGCGAATATAAAAGATGCCACAAATAAAAGAAAAAAACTTCACCTGCAATTAAAATCAGATGATTTAGCCATAGCAAAAAATGCGAAAGAAATTAACCTGACTCAACAAGAGCAACAAACAATACAAAAGCAGCTCGTTAAGCTGAGTAAGCAAAAAAGACAATTCGCCAAAGAAAAAAAACAGCAAGAACAGATATTAGCACGACAATTACGAGCAGCGTATTCAACAGGGCATCACGATTATCTGAAGTTAATGCTCAATCAAGAAAACCCAGCCAGTGTGCAGCGAACCGTCACAAACTATCAGTATCTCAATAACGCCCGCATGAAAGAAATTGATAATTTCAAAAAGACCCTTGATAAGCTCTTACTTGTCACAGCTGAACATCAACAACAATCTGATAATTTAAAAGTATTAGCACAGCAACAGCTCCAACAAGAAGTCGATTTTAGGAAAAACAAAACACAACGCAGTAAAACTATCACACTATTAAATAAAGAGTTACTCAATAGTAAGCAGTTACTTACTCAATTAATTGAAGAAGAAGAAAGTTTAATCTCGGCACTAGAGCAGTTAGCACAACTGAGTCAACCAGAAGAAAATCTTAAAGGCTTAAGTAAATTAAAACATAAATTATCCTGGCCTGTTGAAGGCCGTATTAATCGAAGTTTTGGTAGTGAAAAGCAAGGTTATATAAAATGGAAAGGTGTCTTAATGGCAGCCCCTGTAGGTCGCCAAGTGAAAACTATCCATAACGGTACGGTATTATTTGCCAACTGGCTCAAAGGATATGGTTTGGTAACGGTTATTGACCACGGCCAAGGCTATATGAGTTTATATGGTCATAACCAAACGCTACTTAAAGCGGTGGGTGAAAGAGTAGAAACAGGAGAACCCATAGCACTTGTTGGTCAAAGTGGTGGGCAACTACAACCGGGGTTATATTTTGAAATTCGTCATCGCGGCCAAGCCGTGAACCCTAAAACATGGTGTCGTTAAATATGGTGTCCTTGAACAAAAAAATATTATTTCATCGCTGAGGAAAATACCTAGTTCTCGTGAGGAAAAACGATTAGATCTCGATTTCCTAAGTGCTAACTGCTAATGTTACATCCATAATAACGAAGATAAATATCCTGTGCGAATAACCTTAACGACATTATTGATCCTTTTCACAACCAGCCTTTGGGCTAAACAAAATCAAATAGCGATTATTATTGACGATATTGGTTATCGACAAAGTGATGTCGCCGCACTAGATCTCCCCGGAAAAATCACTTACGCCATACTTCCTCAAACCCCTTTTGGTAAAATACTCGCTGAAAAAGCTTATGCAAGCAATCGCGAAGTCATGTTACACATTCCAATGGAAGCTGATAACGGAAAATCACTCGGTCCAGGGGCATTAACGAGTAGTATGTCAGAGCAGAGTATTAGAACGAGTTTAGCTAAGTCATTTGCAGAAATTCCCTTTGCCGTGGGTATCAATAACCATATGGGCAGCAAATTAACAAAAATGTATAAGCCCATGGCGTGGACCATGCGTTATTTAAAAGAACATAACCGCCTCTTTGTTGATAGTTTGACGACGCGAAATAGTAAAGCACAAAAAATAGCGAAATACTTTGGCGTTCCCTCCCTACATCGTCATCTATTTTTAGATAATGAATTAACGCCCCAATATATTAGTGAACAATTTGAAATACTAATGGATTTTGCCAAACGTTATAACTCTATAGTAGCTATCGCTCATCCTCACCCAGAAACCATTGCCGCTCTTACAAAACTATTACCTTTACTGGCCGCGAATAATATTGAATTAGTACCTATCTCAAAGTTATTACCACAGAAAAAACAGTTAGCATTTGAGACTCAAACAACCGATTAAAGCGGAATCAAATGTGGTCGTGCTTCAGCTCGACTAAAGAATATTGAAATTATCAAAAATGTCGAAGTGAACTACAACCTACAGGCACTTCGACCTACAAATATTTAATACGCTATCGCATTCTTATCTAATAACTCTCTTAAATATTTCACTGGTATTGCATAAGTAATACCACTAGGCTTACTGATCACCGCTTCTTTACTTTCTTGCACAAAAACTTTGTTAATAATGCCAATAATTTCACCTGTTTCAATATCATACAAACCACTACCACTATTCCCAGGGTAAGCTGTTGCGTCTAATTGATAAACTAAATAAGGATTTCTCATTCGCTTCAACATCTTAATGCTTATTTGTCTTGAATCATTAACAGGAATAATCGTCGGTGTAACCGCTGCAATAATCCCTCGGTGAGTTACCGGATATAAACCTAAAACAGCACCAATAGGAAACCCCGTAAAGGCGACATAACTGCCCTCGCGTTGAAACGCTTTATTCGCTAATTTTAATGGTGGTAATGGCGCACCTTTTATTTTCAATATAGCTAAATCATACTCTTCAGAGCTGGCTACAAACTCAGCTTTTCGCACCTTTGCCGTTTTACCTGAACCAGTAAATACAGCCATTTCTTGTAATAAACTTTCATCTAATTCGTCAGGTAATACATGATGATTTGTTACAATATACTGGCCATTACCAACAACAAAACCCGTACCGCGTAAAATATTTTTCGGCCGTCCGGTGGGGGTATAAACACCAATACCAACAACAGAAGGCTTAACTTTTTCTACCGTATCAGCAAGTTCCGCATAACTATGTAAAGAACTGAAAATACCACAAATAAAAATCAACTGTAAAAAAAACCGACAGTACATATGTTCTAATTCCCTATAACGAGTAATAAAGAACAACTTAGTTGATCTTTAAGCAATTTTAAGTTTACCTTATCTTTAAAAACATCTCGCTAATTATGTATTTTTGACCATAATTAGTATTATATTAATTCATAAATGAGTCTAAAATAAGTGGCTAATATAGTACCTATTCTAGCTGGTGGTGGTACACGTTTACCCGCACACATTGGCATATTAAAAGCTTTGGAAGAATTAAATATCGAATTTGATAATATAGTCGGCGTATCTGGCGGCAGTATTATTTCAAGCTTATATGCAATGGGGATGACAATTGAGGACATCAAACATGCCGCAGTGGAAACTAATTTCAAAAAATTTCGTGGTTTCTCACTCTATAAATTAATAAGAAATGGCGGACTGAGCTCTGGCGATGTATTCGAAAAATGGATAGATCAGTTGCTTCAAGGAAAAACATTTAGTCAATTAGAAAAAAAACTACATATCGTTGCCACTGATGTAAAAACAGGAAAAGCAGTAATATTTAATCAAGAAAACACGCCCAACATGAAAATATCAATGGCGATACGTTTCTCGATGTCTATTCCACTGGTATTTAGCTTTAAGCCTTTTGGTAATCATCTGATGGTCGATGGTAGTATTTTATCTGAAGATGCCTTACATCGGGATTGGGACAATAATGGCACGCCCGTACTATGTTTTAGACTAAGGGGTGAGCATGACAGTAATCAATTAAACACGAGCGGACTATTTCCAATATTTAATTACGTAATACTATTAATCAGAACATTTATGACCACCATTTCTCGTGAATACATCAATGATGCTTTTTGGCATAGTACAATAATCATCAATACCGGAAAAAGTTCAGCCGTTGACTTTAATATGAGCAAAGTTCAAAAAGAAGCGCTTTATGATATTGGCTACCATACCGCACTAAAAATCATACCTCTTAAAGTTAATTCGCCGAGCAAGAAAAAATATCAAGCATAGTTTTCAATATAGATGAACAACGCAGGGTGAAAAATTAATAGTATTCACTATAATTAAAGTAGATGTTTTGTTAAATAGTTACATACTTTAGGTTAAAAAAAGTCATAATAGTGAGTAGCTACAAATAATCAATTTAAGCATAATTAAACAGATGGAAGACAGGGTCAAATGAGTTGGAGCAAAAAATTACTAGACACTCCAGTAATTGGAGGTGTTGCTAAAAAAATAGTATCAATGAAAGTTAATTCTGATGCGATGAGTATAGCGGAACACTTCACTAAATTCTTACAACCAGAATTTGCTTCTAATCACGAATTAACAGAAGAAGTTTATAGGATTCGTCACAATGTTTATTGCGATGAATTAGCATTTTTAGATAAGCACGAAGATGGTCGTGAACATGATGAATTTGACCCTCAGTCACTTTTCGCCCTTATAAAACATAAACCTACCGATGTTTATACCAGCTGTGTTCGTATAGTAAAATCAACACAAGCGAGTGAATTATTGCCCCTTGAAAAATTATGTATGAACTCAATAACAAATATGGAGCTTCATCCGAAAAATTTTGCACGATCTGAAATAGCAGAAATATCACGTTTAGCCGTAAAAGCTGAATTCAGACGTCGTAAAGTCGATAAATATAAAGGTTCTGCACAAGGTGTTATCAGCGAAACCACATATTCTGAAACCGAACTACGTTGTTTTCCTTTTATCGCGATTGGTTTATATATGGCAGGCGCTACATTAGCAATCGATACGGGAGTGAAACATGTTTACGTCATGATGGAGCCTCGTCTTGCTCGTAGTATGAAATTTGTAGGTATTAAATTCATTCAACTCGGTGATGCTATTGATTACCATGGCTTGCGCGCACCTTATTACATTAACCCTCTTATATTTTTAGAAAACCTCAGTCCTGGCTTTAAAAGCTTGTATCTTTCGATACGGGAAGATTTGAATAACCAAATCAATCGTTGTAAAAAATAGCCTGACGATTAAGCATGATTTTTCATTCATAACAATTGAACATCCCCTCAAGCACAGTATACTAGCCCCTTAATTAGCTTTAATTCATTTCAAAGGATTATCAATGAAAAAATACAGCCTAAAAATAATAACAATTTTACTCATGTTTGGTTTATTTGCCTGCTCCCCTAAAAAAGATAACTCAGAATTAATATTAGAAGCTAAATCACTCATTCAAAAAGGCGATAGCGCTGCTGCAGCAATTAATTTAAAAAATGTATTACAGACGGATCCAAAACAGAGCGAAGCTCGCTACTTATTAGGTAATATTTATTTTCAACAAGATGACCTGATCAATGCGGAACAGTCTCTTGAAAAAGCGATAACACAGGGTTATAAGTTACCACAAGCCAGATTAACACTCGCACAAATAAAGCTATCACTTAATAAGTATGACGAAATATTAACCGTATTGGCTGAACAAACTTTTATTTCTAACTTTAATCAAACATATGCTTTACGCCTACAAGGCCAAGCAAATTTGAGCTTAAATGAACTGGATATTGCTAAAGAACAAATCAAACAAGCAAATAACATCTCTTCAGAATCCATTCATGCCATGTTTGGCAATGCCTTATTACTTGCATACGATAAAGACTTTAACTCCGCATTAACTTCCATTGAGCATATTTTAACGAAAGATAACCACTTTATTGAAGCTTGGTTATTAAAAGGAAGCCTTCATAGCAGCATGCGTGAAAATAAAGAAGCAGCAGGCGCATATGTTGAATATTTTAAATTAAAACCAAAAAACATCGGGATTAGAACTATTATTGCCCATAACTACATACTTGCTGGCGAATATGATCTTGCTCGCCCACATGTAGATGAATTACGCTTAGTAAACGACAACAATCCAACAATTAATGTCTTAGCTGCTCAACTTGAATACATAGATAAAAACTATCAAGTTGCCAAAGAGTTAGCCAACAGCGCAGCTTTAGCGTCAGATAATACCCTCGCACAAATGATTTCAGGATTAAGTAGTTATAACCTCAAAGAATATGAAAACGCGTATTATCAATTAAATGCCATTGCGGAACTATTACCTAAAGACCATCAAGTCAACAAAACTCTGGCTATTTTACAGTTAAAACTGGGCTACCACGATGAGTTTGCCACCTCTTTAAACGATCTAGACAGTTCAGAGTCATTATCTACAGAAGATGCCGGTTTATTTGCAAGCTTAGGCATGGAATCGGTCCAACAGGGCGATAAAGAAAACGCTAAAAAAATGTTTGAGCGTGCCGCCGCTTTAGCCCCAGATGATGCGCAGTTGAAAGCACAATTAGGTATTTTAAAATTATCACAAAATGACAATGACTCAGCGGTTAACGATTTAAAAAAGGCATTAGCAATAAATCCTAATTTAAGCAGAGCTAACATTGCTTTAGCGATGACTTACTTACAAACAAATCAGCCCGGTGCCGCAAAAGAAGTAGCCAAACAGTGGCGTGACAAAGAGCCCGATAACGTTTTAGCATTAATTTTAAGTGGCAATGTCGCTTTAAAGTCTGCAGAAAATGAACAAGCCATTACTTTTTTCGAACAAGCCATTGCGCTAGATAAAACGAATCTAACCCCTTTGTATAGTTTAGCGATCATAGCTTCCAGCCAAAAAAATCACAAAAAATCTAACCAGTACCTAGAACGCCTAATCGCTATTGAAAAAGAATACCCACGAGCTTACCAATTATTAGTCAGTAATACGGTTAATATTGGAGAGGAAGAGCTTTTAGAAGGTAAATTTCAACAATATATCGCTGAGTCGCCAAAATCACTATGGCCTAGAATATTGCTATCTCGGCGTTTACTCGATAAAAAAGAAACACCGCGGGCAATAGAGCTATTAGAAGCGATAACCGAATATGAAAAATACCCCAAAGTATATTTTACGCAATTATTAGAAGCTTACATTAAAACAAATAACACCGAAAAAGTAGCTGACACTTTTATCTTGTGGCAAAATTCCCAGCAAGACAATGCAACTGCATACACCATGCAAATTAATTTATTAGAAAAACAAAAAAAGTATAAAGCAGCATTGACCATAGCTAAAAAAGCATTACAACAAGACAAACTTAAAAATAATTTACAGTTATTAACGTTAGAAAGTTACTATCTTCTCGCCACTACACAAACAGAAACAGCCTCAAGAAAAATAAGAACACTGGCACAAAAATACCCCGATGATGCCTTTGTATTAAGGTTACAAGGACAACTTGCTGTTATCCACAAAGAATTTGCAAAAGCGATTCCTTTTTTAAAGCAATCTTTTGAACTTAAAGCTAATACTTTCACAGGGATATATTTAGCAACCTCATATAAGAATAATAATGAAGAACAAAAAGCTATCGACTTTCTGAACAAAGCTTTAAAAGAGACGCCCGATAATACAGCCTATCAAAAATATTTAGCACAATTAAGTATTGCTAGTGCTCCGCAAAAAGCAATTGCACAGTACAGCTCAATTGTAGAAGCAAACCCAAAAGATGTAGTGGCACTGAACAATTTGGCTTGGATGTTATTACAAGAAGGCAATAGCAGCGAAGCATTAATCTATAGTAGACAAGCGGTCGCACTAGCACCGAAAAGCCCTCAAGTCCTTGACACTTTAGGGCTAGTTTTATTAGGTAACAAACAGACATCTGAAGCCATTAAAGCACTTACAACAGCCAACAGCACCTTACCCAATGATATCGAAATACTGATTCATTTGGCGCAAGCATTTAAACAAAATAACGAAAATAAAAAAGCCAGTAGACTTATTAATAGTCTAACCCAAGAGCAAAAAAACAAATGGCATAAAGAGCTTGCTGCTTTTAGTAATAAATAATTTAGGCAAGTTATAGTAAATTTCGTTATTGCTGATTAATATAGAGCAATATAAAACACATAAAAGTTTATTTTATACACTGCACATTTATGTGTGGCGGGTTTATTTAAGGATAAAGATGAAAGTTACAGTTTTTGGTATAGGTTATGTAGGACTAGTACAAGCAGCCGTTTTGGCATCTGTTGGCCACGACGTAGTTTGTGTAGATATTGACGAAACTAGAGTCGAAAACCTAAAGAAAGGTATTATTCCAATCTACGAACCAGGCCTGACACCATTAGTGGAAGAAACCTATCGAGCTGGATTATTAAACTTCACCACAGATGCCAAAGCTGGCGTTGACCACGGCGAGATCCAATTTATTGCAGTTGGCACCCCTCCCGATGAAGATGGTTCAGCCGATCTAAAATACGTACTTAAAGTTGCTGAAACCATTGCGACTTATATGAATGACCATAAAATTGTTATTAATAAATCAACCGTCCCCGTAGGCACAGCAGATAAAGTGTCTGCGCAAATACAAGCCGTTCTAACCTCACGAAGTGTTGAAGTTAAATACAATGTTGTTTCAAACCCTGAGTTTCTAAAAGAAGGTGCGGCGGTTAGCGATTGTAAAAAACCTGATAGAATTGTTATCGGTACCGATAGTGAAGCAGTGAGAGTGGCGATGCGCGAACTCTATGGCCCGTTTAATCGTAACCATGAACGTATGATATTTATGGATGTTCGCTCTGCCGAATTAACAAAATACGCAGCGAACTGTATGCTAGCCACAAAAATTAGCTTCATGAACGAAATGGCTAATATTGCTGAGTTACTAGGTGCAGATATTGAAGCGGTTCGACACGGTATAGGTTCAGACTCTCGTATTGGCTATCAATTTATCTATCCAGGTTGTGGCTATGGCGGTTCGTGTTTCCCTAAAGACGTACAAGCATTAGTAAGGTCTGCAACTGGGGTAGATTACAAACCTGCACTATTAGAAGCCGTGGAAGCTGTAAATTATAAACAAAAGAAAAAATTATTTATTCATATCAATAATCATTTTTCTGGTGAATTATCCAATAAAACCATTGCTATATGGGGGCTTTCGTTTAAACCACAAACAGATGACATGCGTGAAGCTCCAGCAAGGGACCTTATGGAAGCATTGTGGGCAGCTGGCGCAACGGTTCAAGCTTACGATCCTGAAGCTATGGAAGAATGCCAAAGAATATACGGTAACCGCGACGATCTAATACTTGCAGGCACCAAAGAGTCTGCATTAAAAAATGCCGACGCACTCGTTATCTGTACCGAATGGGGGCAATTCAAAGCACCTGACTTTGCAATCATTGCCGAACAGCTTAAAACAAAAGTAGTCGTTGATGGTAGGAACTTATTTGAACCTAGCATAATGAAAGAACGCGGCTTCGCTTATTACGCTATCGGTCGTGGTGACAGTGTCACTGGCTAATGTTGACAAAAATCTAACCACTTCGCCTAAGGTCAGCTACTAGTGTTAGTAGCTGACCTTATCGCTATCATGTAAATCGTGCTTCAGCTCGACAAGTAACAAAAAAATTCGTTTTCTTAATTCAATCCAATACGACTGCACCTACTCTTGCTATTATTTTTAATAATACCAACAATTCAAAATTAAAATTTCCACTTACTTCAAAGACTAGCTAAACTTCTGTCTAATATCGAATACGCAATATATACACGTTAACAAATAACAGGACCCCCATATGTTTGATTACGATAAAGCTTTTTCACGAAATATTGGCTGGGTAACAAAAGAAGAACAACAAATCCTCCGTAATAAACGTGTCGCTATCGCAGGTTCAGGAGGAGTCGGTGGTATTCATTTGTTAACACTCGCTCGATTAGGTATTGCCAACTTCAACATTTCAGACTTTGACGATTTTGAAATACATAATTTTAATCGTCAATCAGGCGCATTTATGTCGACTCTTGGTGAACAAAAAGTTGATGTTATGGAAAGGATGGCACTAGACATAAACCCTGAAGCCGATATTAAGTCATTCCCTGAGGGAATTTTTGCTCATAATGTTGATGAATTTCTTGATGGCGTAGATTTATATATCGACGCCTTAGATTTTTTTGCCTTAGAGGCACGTAAAGTTGTCTTTCAAAAATGTTATGAAAAAAATATTCCCGTAGTAACCGCAGCACCTTTAGGCATGGGCTGTGCTTCATTGTGTTTTATGCCCGGCAAAATGAATTATGAAAAATATTTTCGTTTTGAAGGAAAATCTGAGCACGACCAATATATACAATTCTTAATAGGCCTATCCCCCGCTATGCTACAACGCTCATACCTAGTTGATGAATCTGCAGTTAACTTCAAAGAAAAACGTGGTCCTTCAACACCCATGGCAGTGAATCTATGTGCTGGCATCGCACAAACCTACGCACTCAAAATATTACTTAACCGTGGCAAAGTAATAGCAGCACCCTACGGTTTACATTTTGATGCTTATCGTAATAAATACGTTAAAACATGGCGGCCATTGGGTAATGCGGGAATTATTCCACGTATTATGTTCATGATCGCTAAAAAGGTAGTTGCTGATAGTTAAAAAGTGTCAGGATTTTTTACACCTATATAATACACCACCTAGACAAATGACAACTTAACCATAACTTACAAAGAGTTAGTAATGCTGGCACGGTGAGTGCATATACACAATCAGAAAGTATGGCATTGTCATATAGCAACTTAATATTAAAAGGGATATAAAATGAAATTAATTAAAAATTTATCAACAGCAGCATTATTACTATCGTTATCTTTCGGAGCAAGTGCTGGTAAATTATTTACTGTAGATGAAGATCCAACAGATACATTTGGCGGCGGTTCTGGCGATTTAATAGTAGCTGATGGTATTTCAGGTAATTATACTGAAGAAATTACCATTAATGCTGATAGTACTTTTACTTCTCTTATTTTTGCAACGTTTAATGGCTTAACATTAGGTGGTAACGATGTTGATACTGCGCAAATTGGTAATACTGTTGCAGCGTCTGGTTATACTTTGTATGCAACATTAACGGCAAGTGGTTCAGTTGCTGCAAACCCATTTGGTGCATCTTTAACCGGTTTTGTTGGTGACTTGGTACTTTGGATGGATGTTGACAGTGATACTGACTATTCATTTGGTTCAGGTACAACTAATAATTCTGATGATGTTAAATTAGGTTCAAGCTCAAATGCCCAAGGTATGGGTTTAGTTTCAGGCTCAGGAGTTGGATTTTTTGATATTTTATTCCAAGAATTCGCATTATCAGATAATGGTGCTGCACCGTTTGATGGTTCAGATTATTTTGTTGCACCTTCCCCTTTTTGGACTAGAGCTACTACAATAGGTACAATACAAGGCCTAAACTTACAAGCTATACCTGGCACACAGACAATAAATGGTACACTTGATATTGCTTTTGTTCCAGAACCTACTTCAATTGCAATCTTGGGTCTTGCTTTAGTTGGTTTCGGTGCTACTAGCCGTAAAAAACGTTTAAATAGCTAGACTAAATTAGTTTTAAAAACCGCTTTCTAAGCGGTTTTTTTATGTCCAAAATTTGTACTTTATAAGAATTTAAATTACACGCGATATAATACAGAACAGACCAATGACATGTTCTAATTGATTCAACTATCCCAGTTAAGACATAGTTAATTTAACTAGAGATACAAATGAAAAATCATAAACTTATCCAAAGAATTCAAACTTGATGTTGTTGCTCTCGTTAGAGATCAAAACTAGTGGTAGCAGAAGCCGCTAGAAATCTAGACGTCAGTGCTCAGTTGGTCGATGGATCATATATGGACCCTCTCCGATTGCAAGACAATTAAAATCGTTGAAATAGAGTGCATTGCAGCCATATATCCGGCTTTTAATTGAGGTATCATTTGATGCCTCTAGCCCTGATGGATTTCCGCCCCTATCACCTCATCAATTTCGCGGCTTATGACAGCCCTTGGTATTAAAAGGTTTCCTATAGGGCAGTGCTGAACTGTATCCCATCAATCTCTATTATCTAGCAATGTTACAAGGTTGTTTTACTGCTTTCTGACGTGGTTTAATGGATTCGACTACCCCAGTTAAGACATAATAAACTTAACTGGAGAACAGAAATGACAAAACGTAAAAAATACACAAAAGAATTTAAACTTGATGCAATTTCTTTAGTCAGAGA
>JBLHNB010000019.1:0-66472 GCA_047621305.1 Alteromonadaceae bacterium
TCAAGTAAAGCGCGATAAGAACAATGGTTTGAAACGTGTTGAGTTTAAGTTACATCGCAGTTTATTTAACCAATTAGAGCAATTAGCTCAAGAGCAAGATATTAGTCGTAGTGAACTGATTGAAACTTTGCTGGTTAGATCACTAAAAACATTTGAAAATTAGTAGTGTAGATAAAGAAAAGGTTAGTATTTCATGGCAATTGTAGGTTTATTTTTTGGAAGTGATACCGGTAATACCGAAGCCATCAGCAAAATGATCCAAAAGAAATTAGGAAAAAAACTTGTTGATGTTAAAGATATAGCAAAAAGTACTAAAGAAGAAATTGCAGAGTTTGATCTGATCATTTTAGGCATTCCTACCTGGTACTATGGTGAAAATCAGTGTGATTGGGATGATTTCCTGCCTGAATTAGAAGAAATAGATTTCACCGATAAATTGGTGGCAATATTTGGTTTAGGTGATCAAGAAGATTATTCTGAGTATTTTTGTGATGCGATGGAGCCACTTCGCGATATCGTTGAGTCTAAAGGTGCTATTGTTGTTGGCAACTGGCCAACCGAAGGCTATGAATTTGAAGCATCAAAAGCATTAGTTGATGAAAACACTTTTATTGGCTTATGTATTGATGAAGACAGACAACCAGAATTAACTAGCGCCCGTGTTGAAAAATGGGTCAATCAAATCTATGACGAATTATGTTTAGCTGAACTAGCTGACTTATAATTTTATTTTGATTCATACAATAAAAACTCACTCCGGTGAGTTTTTTTATACCCCCTTTATAACTAAGGATATAAAAGACCTATACCCCCTTTGTAACTAAGGATATAAAAGACCTATACCCCCTTTTTATGCCCTAATATGCATACAAAATTAAAAAAATGAAATCATTCACAACAAATGCTTTTATCCCAGTCAAGAACCCCCTATAATTTTGCCATAGATAATAATACCGAGAAATCATTACATGGCAGAACAAAATGCAGAACTAAAGAAAGCGGGATTAAAGATAACTCTGCCACGAATAAAAATATTAGCGATTTTGCAACAGCCTGAAAATGAACATGTTAGTGCCGAAGATGTATATAAAGTACTACTTGAACAACATGAAGAAATTGGCCTTGCTACTGTCTACCGTGTTTTAAACCAATTTGATGATGCTGGTATCGTGACGCGTCATCATTTTGAGGGTGGAAAATCAGTATTTGAACTCGACCATAAAAAACACCACGATCATTTAGTTTGTTTAAAGTGTGGCAAAGTTGTTGAGTTTGAAGATGATGTTATCGAAGAGCGTCAAGTAAATATTGCTAAAGCAAATAATATAAAGTTAACGAATCACAGTTTATATCTTTATGGCGAATGCAACGATCAAGAAGCGTGCGAAAAATACCGTTTAGATAATTTATAACCTTTAATAAGACAAAGGTTTTCATAAAGCGTTTTTGTCGGGGCTACGCCTCGATTTAAATTCATCTTAATTCCTCTGAACTCATCAATATCGTCGTAATATAACATTACGACATTGCCTGCATGGACGCAGGTACTTAGTTTTTGTCTGGAACAAAAAAACTGACCCTTCATCCTGAACATCGTCGCTCCTTGCCATCCATGGCATTGCGACATACCGTTCATCCTGAACATAAAAAGCCGACAGTTATCTTGTCGGCTTTCTGTTTTATACAAGTCTAAACGTATTCAAAGCTATTGCGATATTTTCGCCCAAGTATCACGTAAACCTACCGTACGGTTAAAGATAAGCTTATCTGGATGCTTGTCTTTATTATCAAGACAAAAGTATCCTTGGCGTTCAAATTGATACGCTTTTTCTGGTACCGCCGTAGCTAATGATGGTTCAACTTTAGCTGCACTGATGGTAATAAGTGACTCGGGATTCATTACTGCATGAAAGTCTTCTTCTGCAGCAGGGTTAGGTACAGTAAACAATCTATCGTATAAACGAACTTCCGCTGTTAATGCTTGTGCTACTGAAACCCAATGGATAACACCCTTAGGTTTTGTACCATCGGTAGGGTTCTTTCCTAGGGTTTCTGGATCATAGTTACAATAAACGGTAGTGACATTTCCGTCTGCATCTTTATCACAACGCGTTGCAGTAACAACATAGGCACCACGTAAACGTACTGCCTTATCAAGTACTAAGCGCTTATACTTCTTATTAGCTTCTTCACGAAAATCTTCAGCTTCGATATAAAGTTCACCGCTAAAAGGTACAATACGCGTCCCTTGTGATTCATCACTTGGATGATTATTTATCGTGAGTTCTTCTACGTTTGCTGCTGAATAATTTTCTATCACTAACTTTATAGGGTCAAGAACAGCCATCGCTCGTGGTGCATTATCATTTAAATCTTCACGTATACACGCTTCTAGCACGCCCATCTCAACGGTATTGTCCATTTTAGTAATACCAATACGCTTAGAAAATTCACGTAAAGAATCCGGAGTATAACCACGGCGACGAAATGCAGAAATGGTTGGCATGCGAGGATCGTCCCAACCATTAACTAACTTTTCTTCAACAAGGGTATATAATTTACGCTTACTCATCACTGTATATTCAAGGTTCAACCGTGAAAATTCGTATTGATGAGGAACTGCTTCAATAGAAACATTCTCAATCACCCAGTCATATAAACGACGATTATCTTGGAATTCTAATGTACAAAGAGAATGTGTTATTCCCTCGATTGCATCAGATAAACAATGCGTAAAATCGTACATCGGGTAAATACACCATGTATTACCGGTTTGATGATGATGAACAAATCTTATGCGATAAATAATAGGGTCGCGCATACACATAAAACTTGATGACATATCAATTTTAGCGCGTAGTGAACACTCACCTTCTTGATACTCACCATTTTTCATTTTAGCAAAAAGTGCTAAATTTTCCGCAACAGATGTATCACGATAAGGGCTATTTTTACCTGGTTGCTTTAATGTACCGCGATATTCACGCGTTTGCTCGCCATTTAAAAAGCAAACGTAAGCCAAGCCTTTTTCAATGAGTTCTACAGCATAACCATGTAATTTTTCGAAATAATTAGACGAATAACGAACATCCCCTGACCACTCAAAACCAAGCCACTTGACGTCTTCCTTAATTGAATTGACATAATCAATATCTTCTTTTTCAGGGTTAGTGTCGTCAAAACGCAAATTACACAAACCTTTATAATCTTGTGCAATACCAAAGTTCAAACAAATAGACTTGGCATGACCAATATGTAAGTAACCATTTGGCTCAGGGGGGAATCGTGTTTGCACCTGATTGTGTTTACCACTTTCAAGATCGTTATCAATAATTTGGCGAATAAAATTTGTTGGACGGTTTTCAGCTTCCGACATCCAAGGAACCCCTAAAATAATAAAATACAATTAATAATATTATAACAAGTGTTAAAGCGTGATGTCATACATTAAAAACAGAGTTTTATAAAAAAATTAATTGTAAATTCATTAACTTCTTCACTCTTGTATACCGCCAGGTAAAGAGACTCTAATTTTATGAAGGTATCTCCCCCTATTGACCGTTAGGTTAGTGAGGAGTAATTACACTAGTTAATGGTATACGTGACTTTGATAAAGCCAAATTAAATTATTTTAAATTGTGATACAATGACGATTAGTTAACTAATTATCACCATTACATCTGCATAACGTTGCCATCGGTGATTATTACTTCCTTTGCAAACCACTCAAATAGAAGCCTGAGATGAAAATTAAATTAATTAAAGAATTAACCATTAATGACGAATGTATTCCAACAGATGAAATCTTTGAAGCACAAAAAATAAAACCGAGATCATCCACAATAGAATTAACAACTCAGCAAGGCAATGTTGTACGTATATTCCATTATGAATATACCGAAGTTTAACTTGCCACCCCTATAAATCAAATTCATTTAAACATGATGAATTTGATTTATAGGGATGAAGAAACAAAACGATGTTTTGTATCTGCGTTTACTCATTATGGTAAATTCTCCAATAAAAAAGGCTTTCTCAAAGCCTTTTTTTATATGTAGAAAAACGGTAATATTGGCCGTAAACAGCTTATTAGAGCACATCTTAAAAATTTATGACGGTGGTTCATTCATTCATAAAAGATTAAATTGATGTATACTAAAATGATTAAAGGAGAAAATTGTAAGCCTCATGACTAGGCAACATAATATACGTCACTTTAATTTTGGAACACATCATTGCAACATTCTAATAAAAAGACACTTTTGTTTTTTACCCTCATTTTAACCTTATTTCCTTATTCTGCTATAATCAGTTCATTTAAAATATCATCATCTTGGTTGTTAACGTTTCCCGCTATTATTTTGCAAATTTTAAGTGTGTTTTTTGTTGTTGATAGCTACTTAGCAACTAAATCACGTTCATTAAAGTTTTTCTGGCAATTTTTATTACTTGCTATCATCATTGATCTTATTTCTGGTATTATCTTTGCGGGTGAATACCTCAATACCTCCCCCATACTTCAAGATTTCTTTTCATTATTCAGCTATTTTTTCATTTTACTCGCTATAGAGACCAATCCACATTTAAGCGAAACGCCACTTAATAAGTATATTACAGGCAGAGTGCCAGCAATATTTTTTACCGTCACTTGCTTTTGTTATTTTGTACTACTTCCAGAAGAATTTTCAAACACTTTAGATCATAAATTGCTGCCTTCCACATTATTTCATATCACGATTACAGCGCTTATTTTTATAAGGCTGATGGTCGGTGTTCTTTCTTGCCGTGAAAAATTTTGGTTCGCTATTTATGGGCCACTATTCATTGCCTCATTGGTATTATTAATTGATAATATTAATTATTATTATCTTATTCAAGAGCAAGCCATCTATACGAATAACTATATAAAAAGCTTAGTACAGTTCATCCCCTATTGTGCGCTTATTTTTTCTGCAAGTGCATCATTAAAGAATCAAAAACCGACCAAACCTATTGCACAAGATACCTATCCAGAGCTCTATATTTTATTATTGGTCAGTGTTATTTTTAGCATTCATATTATTGGTTTAGAAATAGGATCTTTCTATATAGTGAACTCTTACTGGCAATCTTTTGTTATCGCTATTTGGGGCGCTATTGCTTTTATTTTGGTCATTATTATTGCTTATAATAAAAGAAAACACACCTTAGCTTTTAAAGAAAAAACCTTTACCCAGCAAAACGAAAACAACGAGTTATCACAAATAAATAACAAACTGATCAGTTCAATCCTTAATAGTGAAGATAAAGCGATTGTACGTGCTTCTAATAATGCCATTTTAACCACGTCAATTGACGGAAAGGTATTATCGTCAAACCCTGCGGCAGTACAAATGTTCCAAAGTTTAGAACATGAATTGAAAGACAAAAATGTCAGTACCTTATTTTCGACTGAAGATACTATGCATTACTTTTTTGGCTTTAAAAGTAATGTTTATGCACTGCAACGTAAAGATATTGGTATTTCAGTCGAATGTGTCGCCCGTCGAACTGATGGTACTGAATTTCCTGTACAAGCTGAATTACAATGGGCAGACCGCGAAGAAAAACCACTGATTGTCATTACATTTATTAATTTAACCGCACGTAAATTAGCTGAAAAACAAACCTTAGATTTAAAAGATAAGTTTATCGCTAATATTTCTCATGAGTTTAGAACACCGTTAACAATTATTAATGGCATTTTAGACCAATACCTACTCAAAGCTCAAAGTAAAGAAGAGGGAGTAGAACTCACTACCGCTAAGCGCAATGGTTTACGGTTAGTTCGCATGGTTGAACAGCTATTAGAACTTTCACGTCTTACTGATAACCCCAAACTTTCACTGTCTACTTATCGATTAAGCCAGCTAATGGCGATGCCAATTGATTCATTTTCACGCTTAGCCAAGCAAAATGATCTAACCTTTGACACAGATATTCCTGATGATCTTTGGTTAGAATGTGATGCCCAGGGTTTTGAAAAAATCATTTTCAACTTGCTCGCTAACGCGATTAAATATACCCCTGCTGGTGGCAGTATAAAAGTCAGTGCTTATGCTGTTCATGATAATATGACTTTAGATATTATCGATACCGGCATTGGTATTAATCAAGCATCACAAATTAAAATATTTGAACGTTTTCAAAGGGCTGACGATGAAAAAAATCATGCGGTATTTGGTGTTGGTATTGGTTTATCGTTAGTGAATGAATTGGTAAAAGCGCATAATTGGCGAATTAATTTAATGAGTGAATATAATAAAGGCAGTAAATTTTCTTTATCTATTCCTCTAGCCGATGCGGTGGCAATAGAGACTCAAGTCCCCATGAGTGTATCTGAAAGTGAAGTGTCTTCGCTATTATTAGAACAAAACAATAATAAAACTAAAGCTAAAAATCATCTACAAAATGTCGTCTTAGTTATTGAGGATAATCTCGACATGCAAAACCACATTAAACGCGTGGTTGAACAACAGCATCATTGTTTGTTAGCAACCAGTGGCGAACAGGGTCTACTCCTTGCTGAAGAATATATTCCTGATCTTATCGTGTGCGATATTATGCTAACGGGCATAGACGGCTTTGAAGTACTTAAGCAATTAAAAGAAAATGAACTCACCTCACATATTCCCATTATTTTATTGACAGCTCGTTCAGACTTAGACAGTCGTCTGCACGGACTCAATTTACAGGCTGATGAATATCTCAGCAAACCTTTCAATCAACAAGAATTACTCATTCGAATTGAAAATTTGATTGAAAATCGTAAACAGCTACAACAAAACTATTTACATAAATTTCGTGACCATCAACAAGCACAACGAAAAGACAGTAGTGTAAAAAAAGTGTCGCAGTTAACCCCTAGCGAAAGTGCAATTTTGTCGGTTGATGAGAAGTTTATAGAAAAACTCGAAACTATTGTAGCGAAAATGTACTTGGAAACAGACTTAGGTATTCAAGAGTTAGCCAGTAATATGGCAATGAGTGAACGCCAGCTACAACGAAAAATGAAAGTTACATTGGGTACAACACCTAATAATTTCATTAAAGAATTTCGCCTAGCGAAAGCCCAAATTCTTCTTCAAAACGGCTCTAAGATTGGCCGAATTGCTTTAGATGTCGGTTTTTCGTCACAAACCTATTTTGGGCGCTGCTTTAAGGAGTCTTTTCATTGCACGCCAAAACAATATCAACAACAATTCATTAAAAACTAACCTTTAATAATTAACGTTTTAAGGTTAACGCTTAACCTTCTTTAACATGAATATTGTGTTTAAGTGCGGCTAAATTGACGCCTTGAATCACTTCTAAGTAGCTGAAAGGTTGTATCTTAGGCTCACATAATCCAAGCCAAGCAATAGTGTTATCCGCGCTGGTGAGCTTCAAGCCAAGTTCAATCATGACACTGACTTGATCCCACGAAATATCCATAGGTTGCTCGCTATTAAAAGGATAAAAAGAATAAGCAACATTCAGGGGGATTTTCTGGTCGAATTGTTTTTCAAATCTATCGGCTAACCTTGCCGCTAATTCACTGGCATTGTTGTCTTTTTCATAACCAATAACAGCAAAGGTATCATCTGACCAGCGTACAACTAAGTCATCACTATTTCGACTAAAAAGTAATAAATCAGTAATATTAATGAGTTGGCTATTACTCACCTGACTCAGTTCATTTACCTGTACCATTAAGATATAAAGCCGAGGGAGTGTACTACGCTGTACCGGTAAAATATTCTGGTGTATTTGATTCATTAATTGGCTAGTTTGTTCAATATAAATATCTAAATACCTACGACTTCTCACCCCCGTAACTTTGTCAACCGTGGCAGATTTTTCGAGTAACTTATTGGCATGTTCAAGTTCACTATTTTGCGATTGCAACTTTTGAGTTTTCTCTTTAACCTGTTTTTTAAGGTATGATTTTTGTTGCTGTTCAACCAATAATTTTCGATTTAAAAAGCGTGAATATACTAATAGAATTGAAGCAACTGCTATGGCGTATAACAAATAAGCCCACCACGTATTCCAAGGAGCGGGTTGTACTGTAATATTAAGTAAAAGAGTAGGCTCACTCCAGATATTATCGCTATTTCCGGCAATAACCTGTAACTGATAACTACCCGCCGGTAAGTTAGTATAAGTGGCTCGTCGTGACTTGCCTGCATCTATCCATTCTTGATCAAAACCCAGTAATCGATATTTATAAAACGTTGATTCTGGGTTTGAATAATTTAAACCCACATATTCAAATGAGACTAGTTGATCGGTATGCTGTAGCGCTAGTACCGATGATTCAGTTAACGCATTATCAAAATTAATAGGCTCATTTAACTTGTAAACATTGGTTAAACGTACCTCAGGGGCAAGTAAAGTATGTTGGCTATTATCAGGTAATACGGTAGAAAACCCTTTGCCTGCGCCAAAATATATCATATTATTCAAACCTTTAAATATTGAACCATGATTATAATCAAGATCAACTAATCCATGGCTTAAATCAAAATGTTTGAAACTTTCTTTTTCTGATGAGTAACGCGAAACACCTTTATTTGAACTTAGCCAAATATCACCAAATGTATCTTGAACCATCCCATAAACGGTTTGACTTTTCATGCCATCTTTCGTATCAAAGTGTTTAAATTCAAAATTTTTCTTTATGCGATTTTGATAGCTTAACTTGTTAAGTCCTGCCGCTTGTGTGCTTATCCACAAGTCGCCACTTTTATCCAACAACATATACCAAGCGAGATCACTAGAAATGCTCGTGGCCTTTTTCTTATCACTCATTATATGAATAAACGTGCCTGTTCCGGGATCAAAGCGATTTATTCCGCCACCATAAGTGGCTAACCAAATAATGCCCTGTTCATCTTCTAGTAAATGTAAAATGGAATTGTTACTGGGTCCAAGTTCGGGCGTTGTTTTGTTTTGACCATAACGAGTAAAAGTACCATCGTTATTATATTTATTTAGTCCTTTGTGAAATGTTGAAATCCAAATATTTCCTTGTCGATCTTTAATAATATCGGTTACACCATCTGCAGAAAGTGAGTGGATATTTTTAGCATCGTGCGAAAATTTAACGACTTGTTTAGTATGTACATTCGCTTTATAGAGCCCTGAAGATCGTGTCCCTATCCATAAATGGTCACCATCTGGGAATAGTGTCATAACCCTCAAATCAGAAAAATAGTTATTAAAGTCAATACGCATAACTTTTTTGTTCTGATGGGATATCTGATAAATACCGCCAATATAGGAGCTAAAAATAGTGCTATTTTTATCCATTTCTACAAAACTGGTAATATTTAGACTTTTTAAATCTGGATTATTTTTACCCGTATATTGAGTGAATGTAGTCATAGCAGGATCCCAACGGTTAACACCAGTAAAGGTCCCTATCCACATCATATTATTTTTATCTTCAAAGGTGGTTATGATGTAATCATTACTTAAACTGTAAGGATTATTAGCGGCATATTTATATCGAGAAAAGCCCTTCGTTTTATGGTGGTAAACAGATAAACCATTATCTGTGGAAATCCATACATTTTGTTTAGAGTCCTGGTAAATATTTTGAATTGTATTGCTATTTATCGTGGAATCATCATCACTATCAGATAGGTAATGAATAAAATCATTTGTTGAATATATATACTTTAGTATCCCCTGATTGACCGTTCCTATCCAAATATTTCCCTCTGCATCGGTATACAAGGTATTAACAAATTTATTCGTATTGTCGTTATGCTTGTTTTCATCTTTAACTACTTTTATAAAGTTTCCCTGTAAATCAAAAACAGAAATTCCACCACCATTAGTACCCACCCAAATATGTTGATCATTACTTTCAGTGATGGCGTGTATAGTGTTATGTGAGAGGCTTTTGGGCTTACCTAACTCTTGATGGATTTGTTTTACAACCCATCGCCCCTTTTGCTGAGATAAAATATTCAGACCATTCTCTGTTCCAACCCAGATATTTCCAGAGCTGTCTTCAAATAAAGTATTTATCGTGTCGTTGGTTAATTCAGCGCCTTGGGTTTTGGATGTGATGTGTATGAAATCTTGTGTTTTTTCTCGATATAAATTAATACCACCGCCACGAGTTCCCACCCAAAGCTGTTGATTCTTATCGGTAATAATCCGGCTAATAACGTTAGAGCTTAAAGAATTAGGTAGGCTAGCATCATAATGAAAACTCACGAGTTGATAACCATCAAACCGATGTAAGCCTTCTTGTGCGCCAAACCACATAAACCCTTTATTATCCTGAGCAATTGTCATGACAAATTTATAGGCTATAGGGTTATCAACACCAAAACTTTTAAATAACTTATCCTCTTGCGCAATAACTGAATAGCTATAAAGAAGCATAAAGAAAAGACAAATATTTTTCACAATAATTAATATAATCCAATAATGAGTAAATAAAGAAAGAAACGCAGAGCCATTAGAAGCTACAGTTTGATACCCATCACACTGTAGCTTAATGCATAAATCCTATTGAGGAATAACCCAGTTATTAATGCCAATGCTATCACTACCATTAATATCAACACTTGTTTTCCAAAGAAGACCATCAACGTCGAATGACGTTTTCCACAATAGACCATCAGTGCCAAAACCTGTCTTCCATAGTAAACCATTGGTCTCAAAATTGGTTTTCCATAACAAGCCATCTGTTGTTGCCGTGTTTTGCCAGTGAGATACATTATTATCAAAATTAGTCTTCCAAAGAAGTCCGTCTCCTTCTACATTCGACTGTTCAATATTCCAAACATACTCTTGCCCTAACCCTTCAATATAAAAATCACCTGCTTCATTTATATTAGCAGGTCCAAAGTAGTGATTTTCACCCGATAAATCTTGAGCAATATTTAATGCTTGGTTTGCACATGAACTAGCGCTACTCAACAATGCGTCATTAACATTAACCACACCAGCACCTTGTTGGAAGACACTATAAGCTAGCGTACCGTCAGCTTTAACGGCATGATGAGCACTGTCCATTAAACGGCATTTTACTTCGTCTGGCGTTAACGTTGGATCATTTGTTAACAGTAAAGCGACCACTCCCGAAACAACCGCAGCGGCTTGAGAAGTACCAGACATTTCAAAATAACGTCCTCCGTCATGAAATTCTGGGTGCTCCATAACAATTTGTGAATCATATGACATTAAGCCAGAAAGGTGTCCTCCAGGTGCGATAATTTCTGGTTTAACAAAACCTTCCACCGTTGGTCCTGCAGCACTAAATGTTGCAATTTTATCATCATCAAAATTGTTTGAAGTATAATTATCTGTTATCGCACCAACGGTAATAATATACGGAACATTACCAGGAACACCGATAGTCATAGGATCAGGGCCCGTATTACCCGCTGAAGCAACCACCACAATCCCTGCTTGCCATGCTTTCATTACCGCTTGGTTTAGTGGATCTTCCCAGTAATATGAACGTACCGGCCCACTAAAAGACATGTTCAATACTTTTAGGTTGATTTCATCTTTTACCTGTAAAGCCCAGTCTATACCCCGAATAACATCGGCGTATGTGCCTTTACCTGTTCCGTCAAACGCTTTTATGCCAACGAGCGCAGCATTAGGTGCAACGCCATATATTTTTCCATAAACATCATAATCGCTGTTGGCAGCAATACTTGCGACGTGTGTACCATGACCACTTGCTTCGTCATCGTAATTACTTACCGTGTTATTAATTGCGTCATAAGTGCCCCAGGCCTTATCTTTTCCATATAAATCTGTAGATAAACCTGACAACTGGTCAAGCCCAGTATCCAAAAAGCCGATCGTTACGCCATCACCAAAATTTCTTACGGAATGTGCAGAAGTTGCATCAATATAATCTGGGACTACCGCTTTAGGTTGCCATTTACGTTTGCCCCAAGCACGGCCACTTAACTCAACTTTATGGTTTGTTGTGACTTGTATAGCCAAACGTGCTTGTAATTTTAATAATTGTTGATCATTAAGTATTACCGCTACTGCATTGATAATGGCTAAGTGATGAGTCGGTTTAATATCAAGTGAAGCTAACTCTGTTTGTAATAATGTATAACTACTGGCTGAGACAATGTACGATTTTTTTTTCGAATCTATTTTCTTATCAACGGTTAGATATATAAGCCAAGCCGTAAGGCTGACAAGACCTAAAAGTGAGAGTGGTTTAATCATTCTTTTTACTGAGATCTTCAAAATATTTTCCCCTTTGCCCGTTACATCTTTTAAAAACGTCAGGGTAATTTAGTTTACAGCTTGTAAATTAAACACCTAAAACAGTACATTCATACAATTTTTAATATTAAGTTACAAAATACACATTGACCGTGAACATAAACCAAACAACACCTAACATGTAATAACTTATAGGTATATATATATAACAATAAGCTATTACATGTTACTAAAATAAAAATATCCAGCTCAAGTTTTAAGCTGGATATCATGTGTTTAATTGAGATTACTGCCTGTACTTAAACGTCTAAAATTAGAAGTTAACGGTAATTTCAGCAGAACAATTACTTGTATCTTGGTCACATACTTTATAACTAAATGAACCGCTACCTTTAAAGTTATCAGTATATAACTCGTCATTTCCCGTCGTTGTTAATAAAGAACCGTTACGGAAAATGTCTACACTGTCAGTAACTGCACCAGACCATGTTAAGGCAACTGTATTTTTACCTTTTGCACGGGTTCCTGAAGCATCAACTATAATATCGCCGCCAACCACTGGAGGAGTAACATCACCGCC
The DNA here is from genome assembly GCA_047621305.1 of Alteromonadaceae bacterium. Lineage (GTDB taxonomy): Bacteria > Pseudomonadota > Gammaproteobacteria > Enterobacterales > Alteromonadaceae > Colwellia_A. The sequence continues at coordinate 12,803 of JBLHNB010000019.1, forward strand.
GCCACAACCGTTAGCTGTTAAGTAATCGTTTGCCGCTTTTGCTTTAACAATACCGTTACCGAACTTGTCATCGTGACCTGCAGCGCCATTATCTTCAGCCGTTGCTTTTAATGCATCACGGATCTGTGTACCCGTACATTCATTATGGTTAGACCATACTAAAGCAGCCATACCTGATACTGCAGGTGTAGCCATTGACGTACCGCTCATGAAACCGTAATCGCTAGTACCAATAATGATATCAATTGTATTTGCCGCTAATAACGCCGCTCCGTCTTCTTGCGTAGCGCCTACCGCAGGAATGGTAGTGACATTAGCGTCGCCCAATGTACCATATAACATACCGGGTTCGTTGTTATAAAGCACTGCACCAATACCGCCTGAAAGCTCACAGTTATTGACTTTATCATGGAAAGAAATAACGCCACGTTCTATAACACAAATCATACCGTTTGCTGCTGTGTCTGTAGACTCTGCCATTCCCATATTGTAAGTATTACCAGATACAGACCCCGCGTTTTCCATCGCAGATGAAGAAAAATCAACACCATCAACACTCATTGATGCACTTGTTGCCATGCCTGCAGGGTAAGTAGATAATGTATCAACACCACCAGCTGTTACTTCAACACAAGTCGTTTCATCTCTCACTATGTTTTTACGTCTACCCGTTTCACAACTTGGAAATTGTGAGAAATCGGCAATAGCATTGTTATTATCGTTAGCACCAATCATCATTACTGCAGGGTAACCCGCAGGGAATGAACGAACATTGTCACCATCGTTACCCGCAGCCGCTACAACTAAACCACCATTATCAGTAAAAGCTTGAAATGCATTCTCTTCAGTACTGTTTGCACCACCACCACCAAGACTCATGCTGATGATGTTAGCGTTAGCCGCTGAACACATATCTGCTGCATGAGCTAAGTCAGAAGAATATCCCCAACCATCAGCATTAAATACTTTAACAATGTGCATATCTACGCCAGGCGCCATACCAATAACACCAATGCCATTGTCTGCAGCACCAATAGTACCTGCTACGTGAGTACCATGTGGACCACCGTTTTCGTCCCAGTTACCTGTTCCTGAATCGTTAGTACCTGTGATGTTGTTCCATACGAAATCTTGGTTGGAACGATCTAAACCTGAATCGATAACACAAACTTTCATGCCTGCAGCTGCGTCAAAGTTAACTTGGTCAGCTTGAGATTGTACAACAGCATAAGGAGTAAGCTGCGTAGTCATAGGGTTACCAGCAGTATCACTATAGGCAGAAAGAGGCATACGACGCTGATCTTCTTCAATCAGTTGAATATGAGGATTATTTAACAAACCTTTTACTTGGCTTAAATCTTTACCCGAAAATGAAGCAGCGATAAAACCCTTGCCGTCTACTTTTATTTCAGCGCCTAATTTTTTAGCGAGTGCTTTTACAATGCCTTTCTTACTTTCATCTACTTGGATTATGTATCTATCATCAGCAGCTTGAGCTGAAAATGCTGCCGTAACAGCTAGGGCAATTATCGATGTTGTAAATTTAGTAACTTTCATGTTTTTCCACTCTCTCTTTATTATATGGAACGTTGTTTTTATTATTAGTATTAGCAACGTTATTTTTATTTTATTTTATTTTATTATTGGTATTCGCAATGTTCTTTTTATGAATAATCCTTACTACTTATGAACTCTAGTTATTTGCTACAATAAGCATCCTGCCCCTTGCATACTTCGATAATACCAAGTCATGAAATATTCCCTAGCAATATAACGACAGCTTTTCGAACATCAGCGACAAAAAACAATTAATATCAATAATTACAGCGAGATACGTAAAGCACAAAATAAAAACCTGTCGTTTTTTTATCAAAAGTAGTCTGCTATTTGCTAGTTAAAATATCGCTAACAAGCCATCATTTTGTTATTGGTTTTTCACTAGTTAAACCAATACATAAAAAAATACGTCGAACGTTTACCTAGGTAAACGTAAAAATAAACGTAAAAACAAACGATGGAGTTTATATCAGATGAGAAATAACAAGCGTCTTGTACTTAGTGCAGTAGCCTTATCTATTCTAACCGTAACTAGCGCGGCAAGTTATGCAAACCAAGCTAAAATCAATAAAAGCGGAATGGAATCTGCCCAATCAACAAAATTAAATTTTGCTGATTGGCGTGCACAGCAAATGCTAGAAAAGCAGGATTTTACTGATCGTTTAATAGTTAAGTTTAAAAGCAAGCACAATGGTAAAGCTATTCCGCCCGGCTTAGCCAAAAAAGCAGGTTTATCGTTAAAACACGAAAAATCATTAAAAAATGGTCACCACATTATTTCTTTTGGTAAACAAAAGAACATTAAAAATGTGAAAGCCATGATCAACCGTATGAAAGAACACCCGTCTGTTGAGTTCATTGAACCTGATTACAAACGTTTCTTAATGGCGCAAAATCAACCTTGGGGTATATCACAAACTCAATCAGACCAATTAACGGATAATGACGGCGCAAATATGACCGTTTGTATTATCGATTCTGGTTATGAGCAAGCAAACCCTGATTTAAATGCAAACAATGCTACGGGTACCAATAATTCAGGTACTGGAAACTGGTATCAAAATGGTGGTTCTCACGGCACGCATGTAGCAGGCACTATCGCTGGCGTTAATAACACCGAGGGTGTTATAGGTATTATGCCAAACACCAATGTAAACCTTCATATAGTTAAAGTATTTAATGAAGCGGGCTGGGGTTATGTCGGCGAATTAACAGACGCTGTTGATACTTGTGTTAATAATGGCGCAAAAGTGATTAACATGAGTTTAGGTGGTGCAAGCTCTAGTGTCACAGAGAAAAACGCATTACAAGCTGCTGCAGATGCTGGCGTATTATTAGTTGCTGCTTCGGGTAACGACGGCAACACAACATTGTCTTACCCTGCTTCATACGATGCAGTTATGGCTGTTGGCGCACTAGATAGTAATAATCAACATGCTGAGTTTTCCCAGTATACTAGCCAAGTTGAAATATCGGCCCCCGGCGAAGCTATTTTATCAACGGTTGCTGGCGATGGTCGTTTAGGCTTTATCAGCTTAGGCGCTACAACTTACGGTAATGATTATGTAGTTCCACAAACACATTATATTGAAAGTGGTGCTAGCTTCATCGTAAGTAATATTGATAGCAGTGCCAACGGTATATTGGCAAGTTGTACGCTTGTCGGTAGCAGCTATAGCTGTAGTAATGTTTCAGGAAATATTTGTATAGCAGAACGTAATGACAACCAAAAAGGCAGTAATTATCCAGAAATAAACCCAGCTAAAGCTTGTGCTGATGCCGGAGCTTCAGGTGTTATTGTTTACAGTGACAGCACACGTCCTGGCTTACAAAATCCATTTTTGGTTGATGCTACTAACGCAGTTTTAGTGCCAAGTGTTTCGGTTAGTCGTGTTTTAGGTCAACAATTATTGACACAGTTAGGTAGTTCAGCAACGTTAACGGTTAACGGTTCGCAAAACTATGCTTATTATAATGGTACATCAATGGCAACGCCTCATGTTACTGGTGTTGCAGCTATTGTCTGGAGTAATAACCCAAATTGTAGTGCTGATGAAGTTCGTAGTGCATTAAAGTCAACAGCTATTGATCTTGATGTTGCTGGTCGCGACGATAAAACAGGTTTTGGTTTAGTTCAAGCAAAAGCCGCGTCTGATGCGTTAGCAGCAAGCTGTGGTGGAACAACTCCTCCACCGCCGCCAATAGGTAATATTCTTGAAAATGGTGTCACGAAAACAGATCTCGCTTCTAGCACTGAACTTAGCTTCACTATGGATGTACCTGCTGGAGCAACAGATTTAAACTTTGCTATGGCTGGTGGTACAGGTGATGCTGATTTATACGTTAAGTTTGGCTCAGTACCAACAAGTACTAGCTACGATTGTCGTCCTTATGCGGGTGGTAATAGTGAAAATTGTCCAATAAGTACCGCACAAGCAGGCACTTATTATGTAAAAGTGGTCGCATATTCAGCTTTTACAGGAATAAGCCTAACCGGTAGCTTCACCGAAGCTACTACGGGTGGCGCCGCAACAGGTGGCAGTGCATCTTTAAGTGATATTAGTGTAGGTCGTCGTGCATGGACTTATTACACCATTGATGTTCCAGCAGGCATGGTAACATTAGATTTCACGATGAGTGGTGGTACTGGTGATGCGGATCTTTACATTAGACGTGGCACAAAGCCAACATCGTCAACTTATGATTGTCGCCCATACGAGAGTGGTAATAATGAAGCATGTTCATTTACTAACCCTACAGCTGACACATGGCATATTGGTATTTACGGATACTCGGCTGCGAGCGGCCTAAGTTTAGATGTGGTTTATAATCCTTAAATCGTCATAACTTAGTGCATGGCTTTATGATAGATGCAAAAACAGGTTAAGGTGAGTTAGATTTTAAGGGGTAAATACTTTTTACCCCTTATTTATTAAAGTCTTTAGAATCACTTTTTAGAACAATACTGTTGCTTATTTTCCATTAATGGCTTCAGCCATTGATTGTTCAGCAACTTGCTCTAACCAATGAAGATCAACCGTTTGGTGGGCTTCACAAATAAACCAGGGTTCACGCGAGTCTGGCTCTAACATCACACCATTATCGATTAAGTTAAGGGCGAATTGCGTGTAAAGATCGCTATTTGTTTGTTTCCAGTCACGATAATTTTGCGGCACTTTAGGGCCGAAGTGCACACCAAACATAGCATCAGGACCGGCAAAGCAATGTTCAACGCCAAATTTACTAAAAACACGCGAAAGCAAAACTTGAATGTTGTGACCTACACTCGCGATTGTTGCAAGTGCATCGGTTTCTTTAAGTACAGTTAATGTAGCTTTGGCCGCACTGAGTGCTACCATATTCGCGGTATAAGTACCGCCGTGTGTTACGCCATCTTTAGCAAAAGAAATGGTATCCATCACTTCAGCTCGACCACCAAAAGCAGCAACAGGATAACCGTTGCCCATGGCTTTAGCATAGGTGGTTAAATCGGCGAAAATACCATATAGCGCTTGTGCGCCACCTTTGGCAACACGAAAGCCTGTTTTCACTTCATCCATGATCAACAATGAACCGTTACTATCACAAATGTCACGTAATTTTTGCATATAGACTTGAGTTGAGGCAATAGAGCCACAGTTGCCCATAATAGGTTCAATTAATATAGCGGCAATATCATCACCATACTTTGCGAAAACAGCATCTATCGCATCAAGATCATTCAGTGGTACGCTCACTTGATGTTCGCGAGTGCTTGCTGGGATCCCGCCACCAAAAGGTACTATTTCAGGCACTTTTTGTGTACTAACATCCCAATTATCAACATCGGATTTCCACATAACTTCATCGTGCAAACCATGGAAACCACCTTCAACGACAACAATTTTATTACGTTTGGTAAAACCACGTGCTGTACGCACCGCGCCAATAACCGCTTCGGTACCTGAGTTCGAAAAACGCATTTTATCGATATTAGGGCAAAGAGATTTCACCAGTTCAACCACATCAGAATCAAGACCTGTTGAAAAGCCAGAAATAGTGCCAACTTGCGTAATGGCGTTTATCACTTCGTTATCTACGCGCTCATCACGATAACCTAAAATAATAGGTCCATAAGCTAAACGAAAATCAACAAAAGTCTGTTCGTCACAATCAGTAATCGTGCAACCTTTCATGCTGCTCAAAAATACGGTGTTGTCTTCCCCCCAATAACGATAACTATCAGCCACGCCTAACGGCATATTATTAACGGCTCTTTTAAACAATGCGTTACTATTGGGTTTGTGTTTCTTGGTCATGGGGTGTATCCATTTTAATAAATTATTTTTAACAATGCCGTTAATTGAATAACGGCAGCTGCAAATTTAAGTGCGCAGATAATACAGCGCCAATGCCATGACGGGAAGCGCTATGCGCATTTTTTAGTAATTGAATAGCTATAAATTGCCAGTATCGCCTTAATTAGCGTAAAAGTTCACCATCGCTAAACTAGTGTAATTAAGGTAATCAACATTTTCGAAGCTAATACCAAATCAAAATAATGAATCGATCATTGTAAAGCAATATAAATATCCAATACCTACATTGCTCACACGAACTCGTGTACTTAGGTTTTTTTCTGAAACTAAAAATCCCAATAGAGCGCTATGACTCCATCATATGCTCCTTCATTGTTCTACTGACTTACCTTTATCTAAGGATAATTAAAGCGTATTGTTATTTAATATTTACCCTCGTTTATCATTGTTCACTACTTTAATTCAATGGGTATATACCCGTAGTCACTGTCTTTTAGTGTATTTACCTAGGTTTGCTCAGTGCTTTCTTTAACGGCCCTAAGTGTGACTCATAATTTCGCCATTGCTCAAGACCACTTTGATAAATGGGTTGGCGAACCTGCTCAGAGCTTGGTGTGCGAACAGCGCGTTTGTTCTGATGAAAATCAATACAATCCTGTTCAAAAGGCAGGCCACAATAGTCTAATATGCGGCGCACCTGAGTGTCTAGATCAGCAACCACATCCTCATACTGTACCCGTAAAATTTTCCCCGGTAAGGCTTTATCCCAATGATCCATAATTTCAACATAACTTCGATAATAGTGTCCAATATCATCAAGATCATAGGAAAATTGTTGGCCCTCGCCAAACAGCTGTTTAAAGCCGCTAAAACAACAAGACAAAGCATCGCGTCTCGCATCTATTATTTTAGCGTTAGGCAGGATCAGATTGATAAGAGCAATATGTCGGAAGTTGTTCGGCATTTTGTCGATGAAAAACATGGCTCCCTGACGGTGATGCTGAGTCTCTTCAATATAAATTTCGCCCATTTTAGTTAACTCATCAGCCGATATATCTTTTAGAATACCAGGATATTGAGGGTTGTCCTGCGTAGCTTGTCGTCCGTTCAAACGGTGTGCTAAACCAATGATATTGGCCAATTCCATCGTCCCATCAACCTGTGAGTGTGATGAGAGAATTTGTTCTAAAAGTGTTGAACCTGCTCGTGGTAGTCCAACAATAAATATAGGGTCAGGTGCAGGACAACCTGCTTCTACATTGCGTTTAAAAAATGCCGCATCAAAATCGTTTATCTGGCGTGCAAATGATACCTCCAATGATTTACGATCAAATCTGTCTTGCTCACTTTTTAGCTTGTTACCTCTATGGTAAAAAGAGAATGCTTCGTCAAAGTGCTCGCTGTCTTCTAGATCTTTGCCAAGGGCAAAGCAGAAGTGAATTTTATCGTTTATTGCGGTGGTAGCACTAGCTTCTTGCTCACGCATTTGCTGACGCTCATCTGCTGAAAACCGATAAGTTTTGAGATTTGCAAGACTCCAGAATGCATCACCAAAATCGGGTTTGATGTTATAACTCTTACGGTACGCTGTAATAGCGTCTTCAACACGGCCCATTGTTTTTAAGGCATGACCGAGCGTTAGATATATTGAGTAATTGGCTGAATTGTTATGCAATACACTTTCAAAGGTGCTGATAGCCGCTTCAAAACTTCCAGTTGCTTGTTGGGCGTTGCCAAGGCCAATTTTGAAGTTTGAATTTTGTGGGTCAGAATCTAGCAGAATTTTTGCTTGTTCTAATGCCTTGTGAAATTTTTGTCGTTTATGTAGAACATTTACATAATCTAGACGGGCTCTGTTATAGTTTGGTTCAAACGTAAGGCAACTTGCTAATAAAAATTCAGCATCGTCAAGAATTTGAAACTTTGAAGCTAACTCAGCCAGCAAGCGCATAGCTTCTGGTTGATGGGGGTTATCTTTTAGAAAGTGACGGCAAAGCCATTCTGCGCGGTGCAATTGTTTTTGGTATATGAGGCTGGAAACAGAGACCAATGCAGGGGGGAGACTAGAGAGCCAATCAACATGCTTTTTAGCTTCGTTACGCATTGAATAGTTAGCTTCATTAGCCAATACACGCCAACTTCCAAACAATGTAGGATTTAAACTAACCGCTTTTTCAAATGCTGTTATGGCTTTGGAGGTATTCCCCAATGCTTTGTGAATAAAACCTTGCTCTTGATGAGCCCTACCATGATCCGGTACTTTTACCAGAATTTGCTCAAGACTTCTCATGGCTTGGCTATGTTGCTGTTGTTTACGTTGGCAAACGGCAAGACAATAAATACCTTCAATATGTCCCGGGTTTTCCGCAAGCATATGATCAAGAATTCCAGAAGCTTCGCTTAAGTGGCCTTTCTTAATCAATAATTGACATTGTTTAATAACCTCTTCAGGTTGGGCGTTTTTCAATTGATTTGGCAAAATAATCTCTCGGTAAATATCAAGATACAGTTGATATTGTCTATAAAGCTCTAAATGGGAAAAAGGGTCGACATGATTAAACGCCGACCCTTTCATCATTTAGAATAATTAAAGCTGATTAAGAATACTAGTAATCATAGCTTATTCTGAAACCCATAGTACGAGGTCTTGTTGGCGAAACCCTGTAAACATTATCAGCAGAGCCTGCAGCAACTTGCCCAAGAGAGTCGGTAGCATTGTCAATAAAGAGCGTTGCTTTCCAGTCATCTTTGCTAATACTCGCTGACAAGTTGACCTGAGTATAAGCCGGTAACTCGACACGGTCATTAGCGATTAGGCTATTAAACCGTGAATCTGTCCATTTGAATACCGCTTGGTAAACAGTAGCAAAATCGCCAATGTCTTGGTAGTAACGTCCGCCAATCACACCTTCGCTTTCTGGTGCGTAAGGAAGATTTGAACCTATAGGTGAAATATTAACAAGCGTCGTTGGGATCTCAGTCAATTCCGAGTCAATATAGCTAAATGAACCAAAAAGATCTACGTTGTCGCTGGCAGCCCAATTAAGTTCAAATTCAGCACCCTTAATTTCGGCAGAGCCAATATTGTCAAAAAATGTGTTATTAGCGATGGAAAGATCCAAAACGCCTTGTTGAAGATCACTAAAATCAACGTTATATATAGCACCATTAAAACGTAACGTATTATCGAGCCACGTTGTTTTCCAGCCAAATTCAATACTTACAACATCATCAGTATCAAAGGTCGCTGGAATTCCACCAGTACCAGCTGCACGGTTGAATCCGCCGCCTCTAAAGCCTTCAGAGTAGGTACCATAAAACATTGTATCGGCATCCATTTGCCAACGTATATTGCCTTTATAAATGGTTCCCGACAAAGTAGCGGGCGTCAAACCTGCCAGTCTTGAATCGACATTTGTTCCAGCATCCGCTTCCGGTCCTGATGCCCTTTGTCCATTTGACGATTGTCCCATCAAGCCTATTTCAATCTCATAATGACGAGCACCCAAGGTTACGGTAACATCGTTGGTAACATCAAAAGCAAGTTCACCAAATACCGATATTTCTTCACGATCTGCTTGGTAATCATTAAAGTATGTTACGCCAGCAGGTCGAGGGCTGCCATCAGTATTGGTAAAAACGTCTGGTATCGGATAGTTTGGTGAAAAGCCTGCTTGAATAGAACCCGCATAGTTGAAATCAACTTGAGTATTAAGTTGTTGGTCATCATAGAAGACACCACCAATTACCCGAAAGCGATCTTCAGCACTGGTTGCCACACGGATCTCGTGAACAATACGTTCTGTTTTGAATTTCTCAGAGGTAGTCATCACTGGACTAAAGCATTCATCATAACCAGGGTAGCTACAAATGTAGTAAGGTACGTATGGGCCGATCTCAATATAAGCGGTATAATCAGTGTGACCTTGGTAAGTTCGGTTGGTGAACGAGCCGTTATAAATCACTTCAAGCCCGCCAAGCATACCATTCACCGTCCATTGTGTGAGGTCTACTTTGTCATCACCTTTAACAGGGGAAAAGGTCGAGTCATTTAAGTCGTCGTCGCTACTAATCGCCGGGTCATATTCGAAAGAGCCTTCAGTATCAAGCTGTTGACTGGTGTTCTGTACTAACAAATCCCAATCATCAGCGATTTGCCATAATGCACTGATTCTCATACCACGATATGTCGCTTCATTGTAATCATCTTTTGCAAAGGTAGAGTTACTGACTACCTGTCGAGATGAAGGAACGCTGCCACCCAATCCTGGATTGGTCAATGGTAATTGTGTTGTAGCCAGAGCATTATCAATAAAGCCACCATCAGTAGAATTATAGCCAGCAAGTCGTAGCGCAAATGTATCCTCTACAATAGGTATATTGACATAGCCTTCAGATTTATTACTCATGCCACCACTCTTTGTGGATGACATACCTATCTCACCACCTGCCCTAAATTCGTCCAGTACTGGCTTGTTGGTAATAAGACGTACCGTACCTGCCTGCGAGCTGGCACCAAATAAAGTGCCTTGAGGACCCTTTAACACTTCAATACGTTGTAGATCAACTGCATATAAATCTATATTGCGACCTGGAGTGGTGATCGGTGCTTCATCAAGGTAAAAGGCAACACTTGGCTCGCCCCCTAATCCAGAAACCCTAACATCGGGACGACCCGCAGATACTCCACGGATATATGTTTCTTGTTTACCTGGGCCTTGGCCATCAGAGCTGACACCTGGTAGCATTGAAACGTAATCTTCAAAGCTGTCAATGCCGAGTTCTTGAAGTTTTGCACCACTCATCGCCTGTACCGAGAGCGCCACAGATTGTTGATTCTCTGATCGGCGAGTTGAAGTAACGGTTATAGTTTCGATCTGGCGTTTGCTTTCAACTTCCTTTTCTTCTAGCTTAGTCTTGTCTTGAGCTTGTACTGTGCCATTGCTCAATGCAAGAGCAATTGCCATGGTTAATACTGTTTTAACAGGTCGGTTTACGTGATGCATGTGTATCCTTGTTTATTATGTTAATTATGCTAATTCGACTTAGTCAGTTTGAACTCATTTTAAGTAAATAATCTATCTGTTCTAAAGCAGAGCGCTTATCAACCAAATGGGTACTGTCATTACTTATATAAATATTTTTCATTCATTATCACCAAAACCACCTTTGAAACGTAGCCTACATTATGGGTACGTTTGAGTAATATCAGCCTAATTAATATTTTAGAACATCATTATATTCCCCCAGTATCCTCCTAATATTCGTATATTCATGTGACTATCTACGCTGGACAAAATCTACTGCTAGGTCCGGGTAGTCAGTGAAAATACCATCAACGCCAACTCGATAAAGGAAGATATCGAGCATGTCGTCAAAGTTTGACGCATACCCAGGAATACGCCCGGGATCGTTACGGAATGTATAAGGATGAACTTTTAGCCCCGCGTCGTGCGCTTGTTTGACCATATTAGAAATAATTAAGTGGTCAGTTGTTGATTCGTCACTGACTAACATTGACTTCCATGGACCAATCGCATCTGCATATTTCGCAATTTTTGCCATGGCGTCGGCCTTAAACATCCAGTCATAATTATAGGGCGTTGCTTTGCTATTTTCATAGGTAAACGTTTCAAACCAGTCTGTTTCTGCTATTAGCTGCACGATTTTTAACTCTACCCCTAGGGCTGGCATTAACTGGTCGTGAATTCGTTTGGTTTCTATTGGGTCAAAACACTGCAGGTAAATTTTATCGCTCTTGCTTGTATAACCATAGGTCTTCAGCATGTTTAACACAGCTTTGCTGATGTCTTTACCTTCATGACGATGAAACCAGGGCGCTTTTATTTCTACGTACAGACCTATATTTTTGCCCGTACTGTGGTTAAGCCCTTTAATTAGTTCAATCTCTTCTGCCAACGTTGACACAGAAAAACTTGATTTGAATAAGGGAAATCTATTGGGATAACCTGCTGTTAACGATTCAGATGTTTTGTCTAAAGTAAAACCTTCGCTCATTTTTAACTGTTTTATTTCTGCTAGGGTAAAATCGATGGCAAACCAACGTTTTTGACCACTAACTAAACGATAACGTTCAGGAAAACGGCTCATCACATCGGTGACTCGATCTAAATAATGATCATGTAAAACCACCAGTTGATTGTCTTTGGTCATGACCACGTCTTGTTCTATATAGTCGACCCCCATAGCATAAGCCATTGCTTTTGCCGCTAACGAGTGCTCGGGTAAGTAACCGCTGGCACCACGGTGGGCAATGATCACTTTAGGTTGAACCTTACCTTCAGCCATACGTTCAGCCATAGACTCAACTTTTAGCACGCTAGAGCAGCCTGAAAGCATAACGACTGCACAAAAAAACAATGCATTCAACAACTTCATACTCGACAAACTTAATCGTTTAAACATTGTATTTCCTTGATTTAAAATAGTGACGATAATGCGTTAATTTTGTATCTTCTACACTATCGCCTAAGACCTTAATCGTTAATTTAATACCCGAAAAAAGAGCCAATTATTTTACCTAGCTGCTACTGAAAGGTTAATTAACTAACGCTGTATTTCCAGCTTCTTGTTTAGCTGCATGATGGGCAATTTCATGTCGCATGGTCAGGCCAATCAGTATGATCGCGCCAATACAACCACCGACTAACAAAATGAAACCACCGTCCCAGCCAAAATGGTCTACCGTATAGCCCAAGGCTATATTTGCCACAACCGCGCCGCCAAGATAACCGAATAAACCGGTTAAGCCGGCTGCCGTTCCCGCGGCTTTTTTCGGCACCAATTCTAGCGCGTAAAGTCCGATTAGCATGACAGGACCATAAATAAGGAAACCAATAGCTATCAAGGCCCCCATATCAATCAAGGGATTGCCCGGAGGATTAGACCAATAAACCAATACGGCCACCAGCACTAACACCATATATAAAATTGCCGCAGGAGAGCGCCGTCCCTTGAACCAATTATCGCTGATCCAACCACATAATAATGTACCTGGAATACCAGCCCATTCGTATAAAAAATATGCCCAAGAACTAGCGTCAACGTCAAAGCCTTTTACTTCAGAAAGGTAGGTAGGTGCCCAATCAAGTACGCCGTAACGTATTAAGTAAACAAATGCGTTAGCGATGGCAATAAACCACAGTAATTTGTTGTTTAATACATAACGGAAAAATATTTCTTTACCACTAAATTCTTGCTCATGCTCGACGCTGTAATCACTAGGGTAGTCGTCGCGGTGTTCTTCAATTGATGGTAGACCACAAGATTGAGGGGTATCACGTAAAGTTAATAATATAAATAAGGCGATAAACGCGGCAAAGGCAGCAGGTAGATAAAATGCACTGTGCCAGTCGTTGAACCAAGACATGCCAAGAATAAAGATAGGGCCAATCAGACCACCGCCAACATTATGGGCAATGTTCCAAACTGAGACTGTTCGGCCACGTTCATTACCTGAAAACCAGTGCACCATAGTACGGCCACAAGCGGGCCAGCCCATACCTTGCGCCCAGCCGTTAATAAACAACAAAATAAATATCATGGTGATGCTTTCTGTTGCCCATGGTGCAAAACCAAAGGTGAACATAACAGCAGCTGAGACAAACAAACCTGCACTCATAAAATAGCGCGGATTACTGCGATCGGAAATACTGCCCATCAGAAACTTGCTTAAACCGTAAGCGATTGAAACCGCCGACAGCGCGAGACCTAACTGGCCTTTAGTAAATCCCTGTTCTTCTATCAGAAATGGCATCGCCAAAGAAAAGTTCTTACGTACCAGATAATATCCAGCATAACCGACGAATATACTTAAAAATATCCGCCAGCGTAGCTGTTTATATTGCTGATCAGATTGTTCAGCAGGCAGCCTTGCTATATGTGCTGCGGGTTTAAAAATACCAAACATAGAAAATTACCTTGTCCAAGCTTAAATAAAATTTTGTTTCAATACTAATTGCTAATTAGCGAAGAAAACAAAGGTCCTATACAAAAAGAATCTTTTAGCATAAACGAGTTAGATCTATAATCTTAACCAGTACACACTCCGAAATTTCATCAGTAGAGCAGTGATTAGCGCTCCAACATCGTTTTAATCATTATTTTGTACTCAATACACTAGTTCATTAGTTCATTAGTTCAATTTTATTAAAATCGAGTTTATTTTCTTTTGGTGAACATTTTATCTCGCTGACCGCTTTAAATTTGGTTAATAAAATATAACCAAAACAAGTAAAAAACAGCCCGACAACGACAGCCCCAATCCATTGAATTTGTAAAAAATCCAATTTGAATAACAGCGTAAGCAAACTCAGTGCAATAAGATTAGCGAAAAAGTATTTCACTTTACCTACGCGATCGACACTCAAATTCAAGTTGTCTGTATATAAACGAATTAATGAATCTAGCGAGTTGACTACAAAGGTAATGCCAACAATAGCCATCATTATATTATAGAACCCGGCGGTTTCCAGTCCGTTAATACTGTAGTAATACAATACGGTGAACCATATCGCGATGGGAATAGATGGAAATACTAACATCGCCGCTAATACCTGATAAGTACGTAACCCACCCACAAAACGCGCAGTGAACTGGCCAATCATAATGCTCCATGCAAACCACCAATAAAGATAGAACTCATGGTAATCATTTAATGGAAGAAAAAATTCGTGAATATTACCAAAGTAACCACCGAGCATTGAAATTGTATGAGCAAATTCACCGATACCCGAGTCTTCTCCAAGAAAAGCACCAGCCCACATCAGGACAATTAATCCGATGAACAACCACGTAGTCATTAGGCTTAGTAAACGTACATAACGTATATTGGTACTTGAATAGACAGACGCAGCAATAACTAGGAATACAATAAGATAGAAACTACCAATAATGGATTGACCATCACCAAGTTCAGGCAGATACCACGGCAAGTTGGTGAGTAATAGATGAGCGGTAAAGGCGCACGTTCCAATGATGACCACATTGTTAATCAACTTAATTAACGGTATTTGAAAAAATTGCACATGCGGCTCAATAACACAGAAGTAAAAACAGGTTAAAAAGTAGAAAGCCCAAATAAGAAACGCCCAAAAGCCAAACTCAATAGACAAGGCGTTAGTGAATGCATATTCAGGACTTGCGGCTAAATCCGCATAACCTGCAAATTCCGTTAACGGGAACATGATAAGGCCTACATCAAGGCCCGAAGTAAACAATATCGCAATAAAGGTAAATATTTTAACCGGTGTTACACCTACACAGCGAATATTTCCCCAGCGATACAACACAAACATAATGGCAGCAAAGGTGAATAATATGCCTGCAGATAACCAAGTGGTCATAACTGAGCTCCTATAATGTTTTTAATAAACGTAAACACTTATTACTCCTCTTTATTCTTATAGTGAGCTCATTTTGTATCACGTTAGTGACAGCTCAGTAATACTAAGGCTTTAAATTACAATTTGATTAACCCTCATTACTCACTTCACGCGATAATTAATGCCTGAAATGAGTACTCATAATTCAACAACTTTCAGTTTGTTTTTATACGTTTCTTTTAGGGGTATTTACACGTTGCTGTTGCTGCCAGTTTGGTGCAATGTTAACTTCTGCCTGAGATGGCGCGAGTGTTTGACGACCAAGAATAAGATCAGCCGCACGTTCAGCTACCATTATCGTTGGCGCATTAAGATTACCGTTAGGAATGGTTGGAAAAATTGACGAATCAACAACACGTAAACCTTCAATGCCATGTACTTTAGTATCTGAGTCAACAACCGCCATTTCATCGATGCCCATTTTGCATGAGCACGATGGATGATAAGCACTTTCAACGGATTGACGCACAAAGGCATCAATTTCTTCATCACTTTGAACCGTAATACCCGGCTGAATTTCTTCGCCTCGATATTCATCGAGTGCACTTTGATGAATAATTTCTCGAGTTAAACGTACACAAGCACGAAAACCTTCACGGTCTTCTTCGTGTTCAAGATAATTAAAACGTATTTGAGGATGGGCTTTAGGATCCGCAGATACGGCTTTAATAGAGCCGCGACTTTTGGGTTTATTATGGCCAATATGAACCTGAAAACCATGACCCGCAAAGGCTTCTTTACCATCGTAACGCATTGCTGCTGGTAAAAAATGGTATTGTAAATCAGGCCATTCAACATTCGCTTTAGAACGAATAAAACCACAAGACTCAAAATGATTGGTCGCGCCCAAGCCTTTTTTGGTAAAGAACCAGCGGCTACCAATCAAAAATTTATCCCATAAGCCAAGCTTGCCATTAAGTGAGATCGGTTTTTTACATTTAAATTGGAAATAAAACTCCAGATGATCTTGTAAGTTTTGACCAACACCGGGTAAGTCATGTTTTACCTCAATGCCCGCTTCCTCAAGCTGTTTCTTAGCACCTATACCTGACAGCTGTAACAAATGAGGTGAGCCAATAGGTCCCGCTGATAAAATAACGTCTTTTTCAACACTTACATCAAAAACTTTACCTTTGCGTTCATAACGTACGCCAACGGTTTTTTTACCTTCGAGTAAAACCTTATGTACTAAAGCATGAGTTATTACGGTTAAGTTACTGCGCTCCATTGCTGGACGAAGATAAGCGTTAGCCGTAGAGCAACGCACACCATTTTTAACTGTCATGTGCATAGGACCAAAACCTTCCTGTGCAGCGGCATTATAATCATCAGTGGCAAAATAACCGGCTTCAACACCTGCATCAACAAACGCTTGATACAAAGGATTTTTCATTTCGTTGCCATTATTTACCCCTAATGGCCCGCTTTTACCCCGGTATTCATTACCGTCGAAAGCCCAGGTTTCGGCCTTTTTAAAGTAAGGTAAACAATGAGCATAATCCCAGTTTTTTGCGCCCTTTTGTTGCCATTCATCAAAATCTCTTGCATGACCGCGAACATAAACCATGCCATTGATAGATGAAGACCCTCCGAGAACCTTGCCTCTAGGGCAATGCATACGGCGTTCATCAAGATGTGGTTCAGGTTCGGTTTCAAACTGCCAAGCGTATTTCTTGGTATTCATCGGAATTGACAGTGCCGTTGGCATTTGAATAAAAATACTCTTATCACTGCCACCTGTTTCAAGTAACAAGACGCGATTATTACTGTTTTCACTTAAACGGTTCGCTAGTACACAGCCCGCAGAGCCGGCACCAACAATAATGTAATCAAATTTTTCGCTATTCATCTAAAACTCTTATCTGTTACTTTATTTACTACTTTAATTGATACTTTCATCGGTAGAGACTCACACGCTTTACGCGATGAATGACTGCCCGTATCTCCTACTTGATAGTGTCTTTTAAAAAGGACTATCAAGTTTTTGTAGCCCAACATATACAGCTTTAATTTGGGTGTAATAATTCAGCGTAACAAGGCCATTTTCACGTCCGATACCTGACTGTTTATAACCGCCAACAGGCATTTGTGCAGGTGATGCGCCAAAGCTGTTTATCCAGCAAATGCCTGCTTCCATTTGATGGATAACGCGGTGAGCACGGGTAATGTCCTGAGTAAATACGCCAGCTGCCAGCCCAAACTCAGTTGCGTTGGCTCTAGCCACCACTTCATCTTCGTTGTTAAATTTCAGTACTGACATGACAGGACCGAAAATTTCTTCACGGCAAATGGTCATATCATCAGTACAATCGGAAAAAATAGTCGGGGCGATAAAGTAACCATCAGGGGCATTTTCTGGTTGCAACGATGTACCGCCATGTAACAGTGTAGCGCCTTCTTTAATCCCGATATTTATATAATCTAATACCAAATTAAAGTGCTTTAACGAGATAAGCGCACCAAAATTAGTCGCTGGGTTCATGGGATCACCCGCAATAATATTTTTGCGAGTACGTTCGAGCAGTTTTTCAATAAAGACCGGATAGACTGCTTCTTGTACGAATACGCGCGTGCCATTAGTGCAAACTTCACCCTGTGTATAAAAGTTACCTAACATAGCGGCAGAAACCGCGTTATCGATATCAGCATCATCAAAAATGATCAGTGGTGATTTACCGCCAAGCTCCATGGTGACATCTTTAAGCGTAGTCGCTGCACCTGCCATAACTTTCTTGCCGGTGCCGACTTCACCAGTAAAAGAAACTTTAGCAATATCAGGGTGGTGAGTTAACCACGAACCGACCTCGCCTGCGCCTTGCACAACATTAAATACGCCATTAGGAATACCCGCTTCAGTAAAGATTTCAGCGAGCTTTAATGCGCCTAACGGGGTTTCTTCTGATGGTTTAAAAATCATCGCGTTACCACACGCTAGTGCTGGTGCTGCTTTCCAACACGCTATCTGTATTGGATAATTCCAAGCGCCAATGCCTGCGCAAATACCCAGCGCTTCACGACGCGTGTAATAAAAATCACCGTCGACTTGTTGTTGATTACCTTCGATACCAGGCGCTAAACCCGCAAAAAATTCGATAGAATCAGCACCTGACTCAACATCAACCACTGAAGCTTCTTGCCACGGTTTACCGGTATCAAGTACTTCAATTTCGGCTAGCTCATCATTACGTTCGCGTAACAAGGATACCGCTTTAAGTAAAAGTCGGCTGCGCTGTATAGCGCTCATTGCAGACCAAGTAGCAAAACCGCGTTGGGCACTTGCTATCGTCTCTTTTTTGATTTTTTCATCAGCGATTTCAACCTGATAAATAACTTTTCCCGTTGCAGAGTTAATTACATCGAATGTTTCACCACTGTCGTTCGCCATGTAGGCGCCATCGACAAAATTTTTATAACGTATTAACGACAATTGACATCTCCGGACAGCTTTAGCTGATCCTCTATAAATTTTTTACATAATTGTTCAGACTGTTTAAATTCTTCTTCAGGCCTTGGGCTTAATGCGCTACGTAACCAGAAACCATCAATCATAGCAGCGGTTTGTTTAGCTGCTATAACCGCTGAATCATGGGTTAATAACTGTCGAAAAGAAAAAAGTAGGTTGCTATATAAACGTTTACTGTTGATATGTTGTAACCGAGCTAGTCCGGGTTGGTGCATAGATTGCGCCCAGAAGCTAAGCCAAGTTTTTGTTGCAGGCGCTGAACGTTGTAATTGAGTGAAGTTTGCTTCAATGATCATATCAAGTCGCTTGGTCGCACTAAGGTTAGGCTGACTAACACGCTCAAGTAGTGCTGACTTTAATTGATCGAGTAAATGTTTTACCGTGGCTTCGACTAATTCCTGTTTACCACCAAAATAATGACTAATGATGCCTGACGATAAACCGGCGATTCTGCTGATGGTAATAATAGTCGTATGTTGTAAACCATATTGCGCCACTGACGCTAAAGTAGCGTTAATTAATTGTTGTTTACGAAGGGGTTTCATTCCAACTTTTGGCATTCACTTCTCAAATTATTTTTTTAATTGAACGTTCAATTAATTATAATACTAACTATTTCCACTGAAATTATCAAGTGATAACTAATAGAACAAGCTCAAAACCTAGCTACAAATCTAGCCATAAACAGCAAAATATAACGCAATGGTAAGTATTGATAACTAGATTAAAACTTCCATTTAAAATTAAACGTTCGTACTCAAACTATATTAATCACCTTTATTGATGAAGAGTGAAATAATGATGTAAATATCATAAGTCACAAGCATTCGTTATTTTACCATTTAAAAATGATGACGGATTTATAGCTATACTCTTAATTATTTAGCCTCACTTAACCTAACTAAACCACACTGAACAGTAGCCTAGCTTCAAAATATTCATAGCTTTTACAAAATACTATGAGAAATTTTAGCGCTATTTTTTATACTGTTTAATCTAAAAAAACCTTACGGTTTTGTTCCTGTGAATATCACATTTGTTTCGCGGTAAGTTAGTTAATATAGAAAATAGAGAAGATAGAGAAGAAAAAAATAAACATGAAGATAAACAAGCACACTTAGACATGTGGCAATCAAAAAAGAGCATCGCGGTTTAGGTATTGCAGCTGCGCTTATTCAGGCGCTATGAGTAAAAGCAAAAGAACGATATATTACAGGCATTGGATCATCCCCATAAGTATAAGTATTAACAAAATGTTATCAGTCTTTTACTTTCGCTATACCCGTGGTCATTGAAGATGCGTGATTTTGAGCATGGCTAAAAATTTTAGCTACAAGCTGCATGATTGAGTAATAGCGGGCTACTAGGATTGAATGCAACGTAGTAGATGAGGTTTTTAGACTGATCAAAACCTGCATCTTCAATGAGTACGGGTATATATTGAAAAGCGGAGCAAGTGGGCATACACCCACTTATTAAAGGTATAAAAATCTGACTTATATAGCTAACTTAATAACTAGCTTAATAACTAAACTAGTCGAGCTAATAACCATGCACCAATATCTTTTAATTGTTCAGGTAACACACTATGAGGCATAACATACGACTGCCAAGATGTTTTATAACCACTGTTGGTGAGTAAATCATAAGCCATTTTCCCTGCAGACATAGGTACTACGTCATCTTGAGAACCATGTTGTTGTAAAATAGCCGTGTTTTTATTTTCATCACTCAGCGCTGACGGTAATTTATCTGCGGTGGGTAAATAACAAGAAAGTCCAATAATACCTGCTAATTTCTCACGATATCGTAATCCGGTGAATAAACTGACAACTCCCCCTTGACTAAAACCTGCAAGCACTATTTTATGAGCAGGAATACCCGCATCAACTTGTTCTTGGATAAGCGCATTGACACTTAATTCTGATGCAAGCACCCCATCCATATCAGCCCTGTCGTGTAAATCCATACTTTTAATATCATACCAAGAACGCATCACATAACCTTGGTTAATCGTTACTGCTTGCTCTGGTGCATGAGGGAAGATAAAGCGAATATTGTGATTGGCCGGTAAACCTAACATAGGTACCACTGGAGCAAAACCAGCGCCAGAATCACCTAAACCATGTAACCAAATAACACAAGAAGTAGCGGCGGCTTTAGGTTCTATGGTAATACGTTCTAAAAGTACTGCTGACATATAATTCTCTCAATGCCAAATTAATTAAAATGGCATAACTTATTAATCGACTTTAATTTGGCGACATCATAGCGGGTTAAGAATCTAATTTACAATAACTATTGCTATTACTCACTTGAAATAAAGAGCTTGGCTGGTGATTTTTTTACCACTCGCGCCATAAATACACTTGATAATCATTCTTATTTAGATTATTATTGTCATACTAAATATTTGCGTTGCTTTGGGTATTATTATGTATGTATGCATCTGTCATGGTGTCACAGATAAACAAATAGAGACGTCTGTTGAAAACGGTGCGATGACCATGAAACAGTTATCGACTGAGCTAAAAGTTGGTTCTCAATGTGGAAAATGCTGCCAATGTGTTAAAAAAGTATTAAACAATAAGTTAATTCAAATTGCAGAACAACAGCCATGTGTTGCTTAAACACAGACTTTATCTATGGCGTTATCAAAAATTAGCCTTACTAAATCTAGATTGGTAGCTGTAAATAATTTTCTATGCCCGTGTGTGTAATTACATATTACTGACTTTCAATTCAATCAATTTGTTCTCCGATTTGTTCTTCTACATTTTCCAAAAGATCTTCCGTTAAAACTCGACTGATATAACCTGTTAACTTTCGTTAATCACCTCTTGCCGTGCCCTTCTGACGCGATATTCCAAATCCATATTCTCTTGTAATATCTCAACAGCATGCTCGCCAATAAAATAGACGTTGTTATTTTAATAATCGCTTGAATTTAAGTGATAGCAACTCAATGTTCAACAAGGAATAGTCAGACATTTATTAAACAAATACCTTGTAATTACAAATAAGAATGATTACCATTAAGCTTAATTGAATTCACATATCAAGGAAAATTAATGCATCAATGGCAAAGCTTACTCAATAACGGCAATGAATGTTTTAACAAACAAAACTGGTTACAAGCTGAATATTTTTATAAAGAAGCTGAATCACACTTAGACACCTTGTGGTCTGCAAACACTATGGATGTTGACTTGTTAATGGCGTGGATTTGCGCGGTACATAACCTCGCTACTTTATTTGAAATACAAGGCAGTAATGACGTTTCTTTACAATATTTACTCATACCACATCATCGTATGCTTAAACTTAGCCAACATAATCAATCCAACGAAGATCTTAGGTTAATCGCGATAAAAGCGTTAAAATTAACCTTCACCCCTTTGATGATTTTTGCTAAAAAACATCCGATGTGTGCCGACTGTGAACACGGTTTAAACGAGTTCCAAAGAAGGCTTGATTCAGAACAGTCATCATTGCATTAACCAAGAAGAGTAACCCGATGATAAAGCGGTGAATTATATCACTAAGTATATTCAGCCATTTTTGAAAATATATATCATCACTACCACCTAATAATAAAATGTTTAAGGAACAAAAATAGCAAACTTTTTTGTGACTTTAATTAGCTTTTAGGTGTATTTAGCTACATAAAATAAACTTTAGTAGATCTCGTTCTTGCCGCATACGTCTAGTATATAAACTTGGTTATAGCTTGCACGCCTCGTGCAATACCTTCTAATATATTCATTCTTCGTTGTATGAATTCATAAGCTTCTACATCAACTAGATAAGCAGACAATTGTCCATGTTCAGTAATTAGCACTGATTCTTTAGACAAATGAATATCAGCTAATATTTTAGTGGCTTGCCGTTTAAGTGTTGTAGCTAGTTCTCCTCTCATTAGCGATCCAATTTACAATATAAAGTGTATCACTATTGTGTTACAAATAAACGTCGATTCAAGGCTACTAGGATCTACTAACGGAGCAATAATAGCTGGTTAAAATAAGCGTCGATGGAGAAAAAAACAACAGTTATTTGTCATTTTTAATGACTTGTATATATAAATTACTCTACATTTTCAACATCTGAATTATTTACAACGTCATTTTTTAACAGTAAGACAATGAGATAAACAATATTAAGTGGAGGAACAACACATAATAAAACACCGATTAACGCAGCGACTTTAGGGGTGGAAGTTTTACGTTTACCTAAGTAATAGCTTAAAGCCCCGACGATGAATAGAGATAAAAATACTAGTTGACCAAAAATTGTTGCATTGATATTCATGTGTACAAATCCTTACCACGCCGCAAAAACGGCTAACAATGGCTAGCTATAATTTTGTGAAGCTCGAACAACAGCCAGCTGTGAATTGTTCCTCTTGAGTTTCTTATGCTTTAACTATCAGGTGATCCTTGATTTATTTGTTTTTTACGTAATAAACTAATGAGCTGAATTTGAGAGTTTGCTATGGATTTTTGAGACCCAGCAATATCTGTAATACGGTTAAGTAATTTAACCGCAAAGACGATAATTCCAACTACAATTGTAAGCTTTAAAATAATAGCGAACAAAGCCACTCCTGCGAACATATACGATCCTTATATAATGAATAAAACATACCTACGAGCCTGTAAAACTTTTCTTTTAGAAAAATAGTCTCGAAAATTATTAAAAATAAAGCCTCAAAAATTGCTACGTAAAATATGAGGCAATGGCTAACTGTTATTTTTCCGGTTTAGCAACTTGTAAAATCATGTATGAAAATTTGCGACGGTTTTTCGATGATTTAACCACAAAGCAACTAAGTGTGAAATAGATTGGTGATTAAAGCCCAAAAGTCCAATAGCGTTAACAAACCCAGCAACCAATGCCAGAACAAACGAACCATATTCTACCCATCTAGGTAATTTTGAAATCACGATAATCCTTCAAGCAGCTAACGAGCCTGTAGAATGACTCGTTTTTAAAATTATTTTTAATCAAAATACTCTAACTGGATTGTTTTCTTTTAACAATCAAAAAACGTTTACGTGTTTGGCTATTTTTGCACCTTGATCATCGTAAGAACAACAATACGCGCGAGTGGAATATGCCCTTTGCCAACATATAATGACTGTATTAGTGTCACACGCATAAGGTCTCGGCTACGTGATACTGATTCTTATTTGTTATGTTTTTAACTGCTTAACAACTTACCATGCACTAAATAATGGAAATACAATTAATAAGGAAATTTGATCGAATAATTTATATATTTTCCAAAAATCCAATCCAACGACCATATTCACAACATAATTCAGTATTGATAATGCTATAAAAAATATAGCAGGGCAAAAGATTGTTTTTACGAAACACTATTATTCCCTTGTATGTGTACATTTTAATTTATTTGGTCTTAAATATCTCTTATTCACCACTTTACATCTCATTAGCTGGTCGTGTTGGATGATAATAATTAGCCGTTCTGATGTAATTGTCCAATTTTACTATTAATGCTCATAGTAGGCATATTTACAGCCTTGATTAACATCACAAATATGCAAAAACGTGAGAAATTTGTTACCAAGTTTTTCTATTTAACAAATACCATTGATTCAACCAATAAAGCTCGGTAACCTTAAGCTACCTGATATTAAAGAGATAAATTAGTCTCTCAATAGGAAGACTAACATCATGTATATAATTAAAAAAATAAGCTTTATCGGCTGTTTTGTTTGCCTGCTACAATCGACAATAAGCATAGCTCAACACCATGATGCCGACACATTACCGCCACCGAGGAAATTAACCGCTGAACAAAGCAAGGTTGCGGCAGCAAACTATAAAAAATATTGCGTTTTGTGCCATGGTGAAGATCGTCAAGGCCACGCTAATGATCATGCACCTTCCTTGCGCAGTAAAAGCTTATTAGAGTCAGGTGTTCCACACGCTATTTTAAGACCTATGTCTTATGGACGCAAAGGTACCGCTATGGGCGGTTACCTTGATGAAGTGGGAGGGCCAATGACACTCGATGAAACTTGGGATCTAACGTACTGGTTGTTTGAACAAGCCGGCGTTGAACGTATAAAGCTGTCAACCAATCCTGTACTTGGCGATATTAAACGTGGCGAACAGATATATCGACAAAACTGTACGACTTGTCATGGGGTTAATGGTGAAGGTGTTACTGCCCCTGCATTAGGTAATCAATCAGCCCTTGCCCATAATAGCGACGAATTTATTCGCCATGCTATTCAAAATGGTCGTCAAGATACTCCGATGTTGCCTTTTAAAGATAAATTATCAGCAACGGATATTGACAACATTACCGCATTTTTACGTAGTAAAGCACTGGGATGGAAAGAAGAAAAAACCATATTAAAAGCACTACCAACACCTGAACAATATGTGATTAATCGAGAGGGAGAAGACCCTAATTTTGATTTACAAGATGGTATGTATGTCTCATCAAAAGATTTACATAGCGCGTTAAATGCTAAGAATAAAATGGTGTTACTTGATACTCGAGTAACTTCTGTTTGGCAAACAGCACATATAGAAGGTTCGATCCCCTTCCCTTATTATGCTGACTTAGATGAAACTGTCGCAGGTATCCCCAAAGACGTGCAAATAATTGCCTATTGCTCTTGTCCTCGTGCTGCTGCTGACTACACCATTAATAAATTGCGGGATCGTGGCTATACACGTACCGCTGTACTTTGGGAAGGTATATTTGGCTGGATGAATTTAGGATATCCCGTAATGCGTGGAGATATTGAAGGTGTGGCAGACTAAGCGTTTAGGTATTACATTATAGCGATATAACAGCCACTGATGTCATTCTTAGTTAAGTATTTATCAGCAAATAACGCACCTTTCATTTTAAATACGTTATCCTATTAGCTCTGCACAGTAGCCATTAGGATAACGTTTGTGCAATTCATGTAAAGGATTTTTAGTGCGCTTTTTTAAACTTGCTCTTTTCACCATTTTAGTCATATTTACCATTATAGCGATTACATTTTTTGCTAGAAACTCGATAGTAAAATATTTTTCCCATCATTACTTAGCTGAATATAACGGTGAAATTAGCTGTTTGAATTTCACTCTAAATCTATCGTTAGGCATTGATATTAAAAAACTTTGTATCACATCTCCACAAGCACGTTTTGAATTAGAAAATACGGTGTTAGATTGGCAACTATTCCCACAGATATCAGTCACCGCAATAAAAGTAGCCAACATAAAAATACAGGGTAATACCGAGTTATTCTTTAATAAACCCCAGATAAACAATGTAAAGCACCAACAATCGTTATCTTCTGATGATTTTTCGGTAGCTCTACAACACATCGCACAATTTAACTTATCGACACTTATTGATGTTGAGCAATTTACTTATCAACCTTTCAAAATTCAACCTTTAAGCACACAAGCTTTCATTAAAGGAAAGTTGGCTCGCCCTCAAACAAGTTATACAGGTCAGTTTTCTGTAAATAAAGAGACATTAAATTTAACGCTTAAACATAACCAGCAACATCTATTATCAGTAACGCTTGTACCAACAGGCTCTAACTTTAGTGCTGAATTAAAAGCTGATTTAGCGCTATTAAGGGAATTTCTTGCAGATCATAAACTTAATTTACCCACACAGATAAACGAAGATTTTGATATTAAAGGCACGTTCAATAGTCAAATCGAGTGGAAAAATCAAGCACTATTCATTGACGGAAAACTGGATGAATTATCAATTAGCGCCGTAGATCTCAAGCAAAGTGATCAATTACAGCTAAAAGGCTCTCTCGCTTGGCAAATGCGTGTTATCGATCAGATGATTAACATTGATTTTTTGAAAGACAATAAAATAGATCTAACATACAGTGAAGCGCGCTTAATTGAGCTCTTTACTGAACTATTAACGGATCAATCTAAGAAGCAATCATCAACTCAAAAGATATCAACAAAGACAACATTAGCAGCGATATTAAAAGATAATCCTACTCATGGGATCACACTATCAGCACATAACAATATGGAAATTAACCTAGCAGACTCAAGCATTTCTATTGCCGAACTACGAATAAAAACACACAACATCAATCAAGCCAGTAAACTTAGCTTAACCGAGTTGTTTTTTAACTTCAGTGATAAAGAAATATCCGTTCAAGGCGCAAATAATAAAGTAAAATTTGCAATAGAAAGTCATTTAAATATTGCCGCATTAAATAGTTTCACTAAGCAGCCCATATTCTTCAAAGCAGAAGGTGACATTAACCAAGATCAACAAAATTGGTTGGTGCATTTAACGCCAGAAAGTAAAGTTGAACTAACTAAAGTTGAATTATCTAAAGTCGAGCTGTCGAACGCTAAAAAGCTAAAAATTGATAAGAGAGAAGATAAAGTAACGACAGTAAAACTGGCTACGCCACCAGTCAATAATGATAAAAATATACTATCAATAAACAAGTTAGTTACACAGCTTCAAGGGAATATAAAAGCGACTCAAAATGGTATATTAACTCTCGCGTTAACAATGAATAGCCAAGCACATACTTTATCTTTAAATGAAATAATACAAATAGATAAACTACAAATTAACGCTGACATCCAGGGCAACTTTACCGATGTAAAAGTTAAAGCAAATATAATAGCTGATGATGTAGAAATATCAAAAGTCATTATAAAGGGTGACATTACACAACCACAGTTTGAATTATCTGCAGAACAATTGTTATTAACCGATTTACTCGCCTTAAAAATCAATTTACCTGTTCCTGTTAAATTAATAGATGGCGAACTTAACTATCATTTAAGCGGCCTGTTATCTGAACTACGTGATTTAAAAAATAATACTGTTGAACTATCGGTTGCTTTAACCCGTATCAGTGGTGAAATAGACAATGTGTGGTTACAAGACATAAACTGGCAACAACAATTCAGTTTAAGCCATGGCCAGATTAACACTCTTGAAAGTGAAAAGAATAACCTCAATATTAAATTGATAGAGACGGCCTCCCCTATTACCAATCTTTCAGTAAAAACTCATCTAAACATAGATCTACACACAAATAGTACGCAGCTTAACTTTGCAGCAAAACATATCAGTGGCGAAATATTAGGAGGTGGTTTTGCAATACCTAGTGCAAGTTGGCCATTTAACGCTGAACATTCAGTTAACGTTCAGCTAACTAATATAGACTTAGAAAAAGTACTCGAATTGGATAAAAAACAAGGTATTGTTGTTACTGGAAATATTTCAGGACATTTGCCTCTTTACTTTAACGGTAAAAATATCATGATCAAAAAGGGTGAATTACACAATATCAATAATGGCCTTATTCAGATCATTAATAACCCTGCAGTAGAAGAGTTGAAAGCAAGTAATAGTCAATTAAAGCTGGCCTTTGGTGCTTTACAAAATCTACATTATCATCAATTATCTTCAGATGTATCGATGAATGATGACGGTTATATGTTGCTAGAAACCGTCATTAAAGGGCGAAATCCTGATTTAGATAATGATGTGAATTTAAATCTAAATCTTAGCTATGATTTACTAGGGCTGTTAGAATCAATGACCATTACAGAACGTTTTGAAGAACGTATTATCAAAGATTTACAAAAACATTAAGGAGCATTTATGGACAAAATATTAGGCGCTGCGTTAGCTGTTTTTTTATTCAGTAGTTGTACACACCGAATAGAAGTTAGCGCTAAAGAGCCGATCACCATCAATTTAAATTTAAAAATTGATCACGAAATTCGAGTTAAAGTAGATAAAGCACTTGATGATATCTTCAGTGAAGATAGCGATGTATTTTAGGGGAATATTATGAAGAAAATAATCAAAAAAATCAGTTTGGTCGTTGCCGTTTTATCAATAACCTTTTCGGCTTGGGCTATCAGTCTAGATCAAGCAAAACAACAAGGTTTTGTCGGCGAAATGCCTAATGGCTATTTAGGTATTATCGTCGCTAGTGCTGATATAAGTAGCTTAGTGGCAGAGATTAATGAAAAGCGTAAAGATATTTATATTAACTTAGCGCGTAAAAACAAAATAACCATGCAACAAGTCACCGCATTAGCTGGAGAAAAGGCCATTGCGAAAACACAACCGGGTCACTTTATACAAAGTGCTTCAGGGAGTTGGGTGAAGAAGTAAGCAGGTAGGATCAGGAAGGCGTGAATACAAAGACAGCCTTCCTTTTATTTGATCTTCTGACACTAATCGCTCTTCATCACAGAGTTTTCCTTACCATTGCAGCAAGAACCCCGCCTATTAATTTCAGATATATTATCAAATCGCATCGACTTATTAAACATTACTCTCTCCCAACTATTTCCCTTCAATTACAATCCTACATGCTCTGTATTAAAGATTACGGCTAAGATGGCAAATAGTTATCACCTCCCCTGAATAACATTCACCTTACCAATCAATTACATTCACGCATCTAATTTACCATTAATTCTGTTCTTGTTGAACATGTCACATTGGGATATACAACGCCTCCTTAAATCGGTCATAAATTTATCATTAAATAAAACGAATTTATCCTTAATAAAGCGTCATTCCTGTCTATACTCTTTATGCTTATTTAAATCTATTCGTCATATTAGCAAGATCTAAAAGTAGTTCTATGACATTTTAAAGGAGAAATAAGGATGTTAACTCAAAGAGTATTAAAACCCAAAATCAACCAGAAGTAACCTTGGTATTTTCACGTTAAAATACCAAAAGGGTTAAATTTGTCGAAGATATTTATATTGCTAATGAGTTCTATTCTGAAAACAGTATTGTTTTAACGCAACGAAAAATTTAAATTTTTATAAACACTCAAATAGACGTAGATATTGAGTATCTGTAATTGATTACATGGAGACGTAACTATGCCAAATTATCAAAATCGCTATATTAGCAATCTCACCAAAGATACCTATGCCCTGATCCTTGCAGGAGGAAGAGGAAGCCGACTACATGAATTAACCAGCTGGCGAGCAAAACCTGCCGTGTACTTTGGCGGTATTTTTCGTATTATTGACTTCCCTTTATCAAATTGTATTAATTCGGGGATCAGGCGAGTCGGTATTGCCACCCAATACAAATCTCACTCCCTTATCCGACATGTAAATCGAGCCTGGGGACATTTTAAGAACGAGCTCGGTGAATCGGTTGAAATATTACCCGCATCTAAGCGCCAAAGTGAAGACTGGTACTGTGGAACAGCTGATGCTGTATTTCAAAATATAGATATTATACGAGATGAATTGCCTAAGTACGTTATGATCCTTTCGGGCGATCATGTTTATCGGATGGATTATGGTGAAATGCTCGCTAAACATGTTGAAACCGGTGCAGATTTAACCGTATGCTGTATTGAAACATCAATAGAAGACGCCGCTGGATCGCTCGGTGTTATGCGTGTTGATCAAGATAACCGTATACTGGATTTTCAGGAAAAGCCTCAGTTCCCAGCCGAAATTCCGAGCAAACCAGGACGAACACTAGCATCCATGGGCAATTATATTTTTAATCGCGAATTTTTATTCGAGCAATTAAAGATTGATTCGATGGATAGACTTTCAGGACGAGATTTTGGTCACGATATCATCCCTTCAATAATTAAAAAGCATAATGTATATGCTTTCCCCTTTGTTGATGCAGAAAATGGTGATAAAGCTTATTGGCGTGATGTTGGTACATTAGACTCATTTTGGGCCGCTAACATAGATCTAGTTTCCCCTAGCCCTGCACTGAATGTGTACGATAAAAACTGGCCCATCAGAACTTACCAAGAACAACTAGCACCTGCTAAATTCATTTTTAATGATGGCGAGCGCTGCGGAACAGCAATAGATAGTACCGTTGCTAATGGCTGTATTGTTTCCGGAGCAAAAGCAAAGCACTCCTTATTGTTTTCTGGCGTTCATTTACACTCTTTTAGTGAAGTTGAAGACTCTGTTTTGTTACCTTCTGTCGAAGTGGGACGTCACTGTCGGATCAAACGAACCATTATCGATCGAGGCTGTAAAATCCCTGATGGCATGGTAATAGGTTATGATCATTTACAAGATATCAAAAATGGTTTTCGCCTATCACCAAAAGGTATCGTTTTAGTAACCAGCGATATGATTCGGCAAATGAACTCTGTTAAAGAAAAAGTAGATGAAATCAATCAAACTCAATATTTAAGTCATACCGTATTAGAAGCTAAATACGCGTTGTCTGATGACTAGTTAAAGATGTTATCCCAAAAAAAGAGCTTAAAGGATTGGCTCAAGAAGAAAATTTAAATAGCATATTAGAGAGGTGAAGGAAGCCCTTTAATATGCTGAAGTTTTAATGCTTTTAGTAGAAAAATTACTTATTCGAGTTGTTTTTCAAGTACGAGTTAAAGGCTTGATAAACACCATTAGTCCAACCAAAGCCTTCTTGAACATCATACTCCCCTCCTTCGGCAATAGTGGCTTGCTGACAAACATTATATTTTTCCATTATCTTGCCTGTTTTATCATAATAATTCTTCACTGTACTAAGCCAACGATTAATGATTTCATCAGCCAATATTTGATTATTATACTTAAGTAATCCTTGTGCAGTAAACCAATGTAACGGTGCCCAACCATTGGGAGAATCCCACTGCTGACTACTTTTAATTAGCGTTGTTATTACCCCTCCTTTTTGTAAAAACTGCTTTTCAATGATTATACTCACCTGTTTGGCTTGCTTTGAGGTAGCTAATTCAACAAATAAAGGTAAGGCACCTGCTAGCGACTTTACCGGAGAAATAGCTTGAGTATCTAAATCATAATCCATAAAAAAACCATGCTCCTCTGACCACGAATAACGATTTATCGCAGACTTTCTTGTAGTGGAAAAATTTCGATAAGTTAAGCTACGTTCATCATCCCCAAGCACAGCATAATAATGACTGAGTAGCTTTTCTTGTTTATATAACAAACAATTTAAATCAATAGGTAGGATCCGTGTAGTACGAATAGATGATAATAAAAGATCATCTGCCAACCAGCGCGAACTAAAATCCCAACCAGATTCACATGCTGCACGAATGTTACGAAAAAAAACGTCTGGATTTTTGGCGTTTGATTCATGTAATAATTCAATATCTTCTCGGTATGACTCCGGTCTTGGTGAACAACTTTCATCCCAATAGCGATTTAAAAAGCTACCATCAGGCATTTTTACCACACGCATATGTTCTGAATTTTCATCGGATAAAAGCTCTTGACCACGCATCCAAAACTTATATTCACTTTCAATACCTTCAATATGCTCAGCTATAAACTGCTTTTCATTTTGCTTAAGGGGTAATACTAAGTCTACCATCAAGCCAAGAATAGGCGGCTGAGAACGAGATAAATAATAGCTCCGATTACCGTTAGGAATACACCCGTATCGGTTTTGTAAATCTAAGAAATTGCTCATTATCGAATCAACTAATGCTTCCTGACCCGACTCAAGCAGCCCTAATGAAGTAAAGTAGCTGTCCCAATAATATATCTCTCTAAATCGCCCCCCAGGAACAATATAAGAACGTTTTAAAGGTAATAGTGAGCCTGTATTATGATCAACATCAGCATTTTTTGTTAAACATTGCCACAATGCTTCGATATGTTCTTGAATACACAGTTTTTTACCATCAATACTTACGTCTGTGTAAACTGGGATCTCAAAATATTTTTCTATAAATTTTTTTAATCCAAAGTCGTACTTACTTTGTTTTTCTATATCGTAGTGATTCAAAATTTCAGAAAATGGTGCTGTTGGAATAGCATCAGCAAATGTTTTACTGTCAGTAAAAACACCACTCATTTGCACTGTTTTGAATAATTCACTTTCGAAAAACATTAAGCTTTCATGAGCCTGTTGATATAGAGCTTTAGATTCTGTCATTTGAAATCCCTTGAGTTACCGTTTAGCATTACGACTGAACAACAGATTGCGTTTGCGTTGCAGTTTTAAAAAAATACAAGCTGACTAAAATAAGTCCCATAGGTATTAGTGACAGGTAAAATGCTTTTTGCCCACCAAACGCTTGAAAAGAAAATCCCGTAATAATTGAACCTGTGGTACCACCCAAAGCAGAAAAAACAACAATCAATCCCGTCATCGAAGCATGTTTAGATTTATCAAGACTTGAAAGCATTACAGAGTTTAATACCGGATAAATTGGTGCCATCATTAACCCAATCAGCGGTAATAAATAAGCAACCATTGGGGCATCAAGAAAACTCGTCACATTTTGTACTGAAGTGCTGTTAGTTAAAGGTAATATAATAATAATAAGTAACGCCATCGATACTAAACAAATATTTAGAAAGCTATACCAGTTGATGTAACGTAATACTTGTCCTGCCAACAAACGACCAATCGCAAGGGCTGCGGCAAAAATACTGGTCATTTGCACACTAACATTACTTGGTAAACCCAAAACCTCACTATTGAAGGTAGGTAACCAAGTACCAATGCCTTGTTCAATCAAAACATAAAGAAATACTGATATAACAAAAATCAGTACTAAACGCTGGTAGCTCATGTTAATCATTTCGAGAAAACCTGAAATAAAGTTTGACGATAATGATGTTGTTTCAACTTTTTTTATTGAAGATAACGAAACTAACAATAAGGCTACTATAATTAACCCCGCCAGCGGATAATAAACATTCAGCCAACTAGTGGGCTCTTTAACACTGGGATCAATATAGAAACTAAATAACCAATAACCCGCTAAGCTACCGATCATAAAAATACCTTCAATAGTATTTAGTAATGAGGAATGTGATTTAACGGTTGTTGAAAGCTGACCAATAATTGAATAAACCGATACTTTAACTAAAGCAAATGAAACGCCAATACAGGCGAAAAGGAGCTTTATAACTAAAAAGTTACCTACCAGCGGCGTTAAGATACAAGCGACAGTTACTATAGATAAACCTATGATTAGCGCTACTTTATAACCTATTCTTGGAATAACGGAAGCAACAAAAAAGGAGAACAATGCGATAGATAAATCTTTAAAACCTTCTAAGGAACTAGCCTGAGGTTTACTTATATCAAAACTATGAATTGATTGAAGAATTACAGTCCCAACGCTATTAAGTAAAATAGCAAATACAAAATAACTTGCAGCAATAGCACTTATAGTAATTAATCGTGACATCTGTTGACTCACTTTATGGATAATTTTATTTAGTCTATAGCGAATAAATACTTTATGCAAACGTTTGCATAAAGTATTTGTTCGCTAATTTATTATCACATGTTGCTTTAAATACAAGTTTAACTTTAACGTGTAGAATTTCGTTTAATTAATTCAATATCGATAATTACTGACTCAGCAGCCTCACCACTTAACTGTTTGAGTAGCTGCTCTACCATGACTTTAGCTGCTAATTTTGTATCTTGTTTAATTGTAGTTAGCGAAGGATGAAATAGCTCTGCCATTGAAATATCGTCAAATCCTATAATACTTACGTCATTAGGAATATTTATATAACGTTCTTTTAGTGCTTTTAATGCTCCTAATGCGACCATATCACTGGTCGCTACAATACCATCAAAAAACAGTCCTTTATGTAAAATTGCTTCACCAACTTTTTCATAAGCAACTTTACTAGTAATATCACAAGATAAAGTTAAATCGATACTTACATTGAAGTTAAATTCATTCATCGCTCGATTGTAACCTTTATAACGTTCACTCATTTCAGCATGCTCTGGGTCGCCAAGAAATAAAATACGCTTACAGCCGCTTTCAATCAGATGTTTAGTGGCAATATATCCACCTAAGTCATTATTACTCCCTACAACAGAATAATTAGATTTTGCCTTAGGGTCTCCCCAAACAACTAATGGAGCACCAGAATGAGCAACGTTTTCCACTTTAAGTGTGCTCTTCCCTTGACCTATAACAATAATACCGTCAGCTCGGCTGCTACTAATAAAATAATTTGCCCAATCTTCATTAGCCATTTGCGAATTTGATAATAATAACTCATAGCCCTTTTGATTAAGGGCTTGATTAAGATCACCTACAACTTTAAGTAGAAATGGATCACTAATGCTCTGATCTGTCTCATCGATTAAGTTTAAGATCACAGCTATAACATTGGTTTTCTGCGTGCGTAAACGGCTTGCTGCACGGTTTAAGCTAAAATTATAT
This sequence comes from Alteromonadaceae bacterium, assembly GCA_047621305.1. GTDB lineage: Bacteria > Pseudomonadota > Gammaproteobacteria > Enterobacterales > Alteromonadaceae > Colwellia_A. The sequence goes on from JBLHNB010000019.1 coordinate 47,718, forward strand.
TTTTTGGCTAATGCTTGTAAACTTTCGCGTGTTTCTTTTTTTATCAAGGGGTTATCTTTCAAAGCCCGTGATACTGTAGACGTTGAAACGCCTGCTAACTTTGCTAAACCTGCGAGTGTTAATTTATTTTCATTAGCCAATTTTTATTACTTCCACATTGAGTTTATTTAAAGTCCTCAAGAATTATTACATACGCAGCGAGTATTGCAATTGAAAACGCCACCAAATTGCAAACGTTTGCAAAAAACACATTGCAAACGTTTGCATTGATGGATATATTGAATGTGGGGAAGGAAATGTATACAAATATAATTATTAGCTGATATCACAATTATGAATATCAACACAGAGGACTTAAGCATGAACAAGAAAATAAAACTATCTTCTATTGCAGTAATCGTTGCTTTAGCTTGTCAAGCAACGCAAAGCTTCGCAGTGGAGCAAAGATCAACAGATGATAAATCAAAAAATATTGAAACTATCATTGTTACAGGAACCTTTAGTGGTAAAAGTGTTGCTAAAGAAGAAGCGAGCTTTGCTATTAGCTCATTTTCTGAAGATGATATAAAAAAATTAGCACCTAAAAGTACGGCTGATTTATTTAAAGCAGTGCCTGGGGTTTGGGCTGAAAGCTCAGGCGGCGTTTCTGGTGCCAATGTATTTGTTCGTGGTTTCCCTGGTGCTAGTGATGCACCATACCTGACTGTTCAACTGCAAGGTGCACCTATTTTTCCACCACCAACACTTTCTTTCCTAGAAAACTCAACCCTATTTCGTTTAGACGACACGGTTGAATTTATGGAAGCACTACGTGGTGGGACAAATCCTGTAATATCAAATGGACAACCCGGTCTTACCACTAATTTTTTATTGAAAGAAGGTTCTGAAGATACTGAAGGTTCAATTAAATATTCAACATCAGATTACGGTTTACAACGTGTAGATGGTGTAATAAGTGGCGCTATTACTGATGATTTGTACTTCATGATGGGTGGCTATATTAAAAGTTCACCGGGCGCTCGCGATGCTGGTTTTAATGCTGAAGAAGGTAAACAATTTACCATTAACATTACTAAAGAGTTAGGTAACGGTCAAATTAACCTTTATACCCGTCAAACTGACGATCATGGTACTTGGTATGTACCTGCACCAATCACTGTTGATGGTGTTGACGCGGGCTATACACAAATAGGCACTAATAATCGTCTTCAAAAAATTGAATTTGGTGATGGTGAATCTGACGTTTTTGATTTTGGTAAAGGTCGTGGCTGGATTGGCTCAGTATCTGGCGGTAGTATCAACTTAACATTAGATAATGGTTGGGGGCTAGTTGATCGTTTCAGTTATACCAAAGGTGATGCTGACACCTATGGTTTAGTACCACAAGGTGGTGCGGTTAAATTATCAACCGTAGCTGATAACGATGTTTCTGCCACAGGTCTTGCTACTGGCACTGTATATGATGGTGATACTGACGTGCAGATGATTGGTGGTTGGGTTGTTCTCAAGGAGATTGAAGCATTCACCAATGATTTCGCCTTAACTAAAACCTTTGATAAGGGCAGTATTACTGGTGGTTTTTATAACTCGACATATTCATCTACCGATTGGTGGTCATTAGGTAATCAGTCTTACCATGTTGTTGAACAAGGTGGTGAAAATCTAACGGGTATTGATTGTAATGACAATGATGATAGCTGTAGTTGGAACTACGATATCAATAGCATTGGCGAAGGCCAAACCACTGCACTTTATTTCGCTGCTTCTTATGAAATTTCAGATGTTCTCACGCTCGATGGTGGTGTACGCCGTGAAAACCATGAAATTGAATATACCCTTGATGAAGGTTTAGACGGTACTCTAGATCAAGTGCACTCTTTTGATGAATCAAGCACTTCTTGGACTGTGGGTGCCAACTGGATGTTTGCTGAAAGACAAGGCATTTTTGCTCGTGTCAGTGACGGTAGTAAAATGCCATTCTTTGATAATTTAAGAGAAGGTCAAACTGATGTTCAAGAAGTGGCTCAATATGAGTTAGGCTATAAACATTCGTCTGATTATTTTGAACTTTACGCAACGGGATTTTTCAATGAAGTTACTGGTGATAGTTTCGTTGCTAGGCCAGGCGAACCAGCACAAATCACCACCAACGAAGCCTATGGTGTAGAACTTGACTTTAGTTTCTTTACCGATAATGGTTTCTCTGTTGCCGTAGGTGCGACACTACAAAACACTGAACTTACAGAAGCTAGCAACCCTGAGCATATTGGCAATGAAGCACAAAGACTACCAAACTGGCAAGTACGAATCACGCCAAGTTATGACATGGAGTTTGGAAATGGTATATATGCAACCGTATACGGTACGATTTCTTCGGCAGATGATCGCTACAGTGATGCAGCTAACACTGATGCGCTAGTACTAGAGGGTTATACGAAAATTGATCTTGGTGTAATTATCAACCTTACTGATGAAGTACAAATGCAATTAGCGGTAAATAACCTAACGGATAAAAAAGGTTTAACTGAAGCTGATCCACGCGGAACTTCAGGCCTGTTAGACAATGGACGTTACATATTACCTCGCAGCATTGATTTTAACGTAAGTTATCAATTTTAATAAATATTAAATTGCAAAATAAAAAAGCTAATCTTTTATGATTAGCTTTTTAAATTAAACAATAAAATCAATAACTAGACCTAAAAAACATTGCTATTGTACGATTACTCAATAAAACCACCTAAAACTAAAGCCCCTATTTTCAATGATAAGAAGCTTAAAAGCCTCACTGACTTTGCTACAGAATTCTTATCATGGCGATAAGTGCCGTGATCCTTATTCAATTAGAAAATATATTGAGGATCACTCATTTATTTCATGAAATTAAAAAACCTATTAATAATTTTGAAATATACCATTTGTATATTTGGCAACTGTAAACTTTATTTTTGCTTTAGCCCTATTTTATTTTTTAAACCATTACATTAATCAGAAGGAAAATAGCTGTAAAAATAAGCCTAGGATTCGTTATCTTTTTGAAGAGATTTGATTTTTAAACCTTTTAAAAATGCAGACAATACCAGGTCAGAACAGTCTTTATAATGTTTGTTGTTTACACTTCTAAAAAATGCACTTAATTCATATTTACCTAGACTCAGTTCAGCCAGCTCAAGAATAGCAATAACTTCATCAGCTTTTAACGATAATGCTATTTTTATTTTGTTAAAAATAGCATTATTACTAAGTACAGGTTCAGCTTCACGCTGGGGTCCGTCACTTGGACCTCTTTGATCAATAATCAAACCATTTAAAAAACTGGCAAGTTCATAATCTAATATCTCAACATAGGAAGGTTCATCTTTTTCTTTAAAAAAGTTAGCCAATTGTTCTTCGCTAATTACGCACTGACTTAACAAAAATACAGATTGGATTTTTTCATCATTAAAATCAAGAATCGTGCTAACACGACGAAGAATATCATTATTTATCATTAAATTGCCTAAAGTTATCTATCATATTAAAGGTTATTTGTTTTTGCTTTTGTTAACTTACACGCTTATCAAAGCGCTTAACTATCCGCATAACTGTATATTATAGCAGTTCCATTGTCTGGGTGCTTAGCCGTTAAGGGCTTAATTTATGCCCTTCTTACTTAACTTATATTAACTACGTTTATTTTTCGGTACATAATTTAGAATAGAGACAGGTACTACTTTTTTAACCGGAAAATCTGCAAACTCTCTGCGTGTAATTGTATGCCCTAAACGACTTTCAATAGCACAAAGATTTCTGAAATTATCTTTTGCCACAAAAGATATCGCCTCACCAGAAGCTCCGGCACGACCTGTACGACCAATACGGTGAATATAATCGTCGACCTGATCAGGTAAATCATAATTCACGACTCGCGATAAATCACCAATATCAATGCCGCGAGCAGCAATGCCCGTAGCAACGAGAAACTCAACATCACCAGACTTAAAATCCGCTAGTATTTTTTCACGCATCGCCTGAGTTCTACCGCTATGGATAGACTCTGCTTTTATGCCGCGTTTTTCCAATTGGCTTACTAATTTAGCAGCGCCGTGTTTAGTTTCAATAAAAATAAGCGCTTGTGTCCACGCTTGCTCTTTAATTAAATGACTTAACAAGGCTGATTTATTACCTTTATCTACGGTGATCAACCACTGCTCAATTTTAGGCTTTGAATGGCTATCACTCGCTATTGATATTTCTACGGCATTACTGATGGTTCTTTTCGCTAAAGCGCGCACATCATCAGAAATTGTCGCCGAAAATAACAAATTTTGACGTTGTTGCGGTAAACGCTCAATTATTTTATTAATATCATCAATAAAGCCCATATCGAGCATTCTATCGGCTTCATCTAAAACCAATACTTCAAGCTCATCAAAATGTAATGCTCGTTGATGCGCCATATCTAATAACCGTCCCGGCGTAGCAACGATAATATCAACACCCCATATTAAACGCTGTCTTTGGGGTTCAAGCTCAGTACCGCCATACATCGCCATAGAGCTCAGTTCTAGATACTTACCGTATTGACTTATACTGGCTTCAACTTGCACTGCCAACTCGCGAGTAGGCGTCAGGATCAATGCGCGAATACGTTTACCGCGCAATGTACGCTCAGTATTTAATTTTTCTAATAAGGGTAAAACAAAACTTGCTGTTTTACCTGTACCTGTTTGCGCTGCAGCTACAAGGTCCTTCCCTGATAAAATAATCGGTATTGCTTGCTTCTGAATCGCAGTAGGTTTGCTGTAACCTAAATCAGTTATAGCTTTTAATAACGGATCACATAATCCAAGTGTTGAAAATGGCATTTAAAACCTTAAGCATTACATTATTTTAAAGGAAGAACAAAGGCGCGGAGTATAACAGTAAACAATATGAGGGAGTAGAGTTACTATTCAGTATCAACATTACTTTTTAAACATTATACTCCTGCACAGAAAAACACGAAGAATATCGCTGCAACATGGTATATTCTTCAAGTTATATGAATAAATTACAGTGTGTCACTAAACAATGGGAATTTACTTAATAAATGAAAAAGTTAGCGTCAGACATTACAGATGATGACATGACAACAGGCAGTGTTTATCTGATGACCCATTCATTTTTCTCTGATGTGATCAGAATTGGTTGTACACCTAATGATACAACAGCATACGCAAAGTCGCTTTCAGAAAATTCACCTGGCGAATATACCGTTGTTTTTACACTAGAATGCGATAATCCATGCAATATCAAAAAACAAATACAAACGTATTTGAATGCACATAAGTACGTTAATGAATTTTATCAAGTTCCTCCTGAAGTTGCTGCAAAGTTACTTACCAGAGAAACGTTGAAAATCCCTATATTAACCACCTAATAATTTATAAATAACGTATAAATAAAATGAACATTTTTTCTAAGAACAATAATTTCAATAAATTATTGTTCTCTTCTACTGGTTAAAATATGATTAAACTTCACCCATCTACAATTTTAACCTACTATTATAGCTATTGCATAAGCAATTAATTAATTCAATAGCTATAATAATTTTGTAATGAATTTATTTTACACGCTATGGTATCGAGGTTTATCAGTATGACCCATTCAGAAGAACCTCAACTTAAAAGCTTATCAAATAAAATTAATTTACTTGAAGGCATTTTAGATAATCTGGGCGCCTATATTTATAGCAAAGATACTGATGGACGTTACACCTATGTCAATCAATCAGTACTTAATTTATTTAAAAAAACGCGTGAAGAAGTCATAGGTTTTGATGATAGCCATTTCTTCGATTTAACTTTATCTCAACAACTAAAAGACAATGATCAAAAAGTAATACGTGACGCAAAGCCCTTAGAGAGTGAAGAAACGAATTATATAAAAGACAGTAAAATAATTCATATATTTAGAACGGTAAAAAGCCCATTATTTGATGAAAACAACGAGGTTATTGGGGTTTGTGGCGTTTCAACAGATATTACCCAAGAAAGAACGTTACAAAATACCATCAACAAACAAAAACACTTATTAAATGCCGTACTTGATAATATTGATTCCTATATTTATATGAAAGATAGCGAACGTGTTTTTAAGTATGTAAACAACAAAGTGGCTGAATTATTTGGTGATACAGCTGAAAATATAATCGGAAAAAAGGATAGCGAGGTATTACCACCAGAAACTGCGGAGCATTTCCATAAATCTGATCAAAGAGTATTTGAATCCGGTAAGAAAGTGACTATAGAAGAATCATCTGAAGATGAATCCGGTAAGATTCACCATTTCATTAGTACTAAAATCCCCTTTCAACAACAAGGCGAACCCCCATCGCTCATCGGTTTTTCCACTGATGTTACTGAACTATTTAACTTAAAAGAAGAGTTCAAAAAACAAGCCAATATAGAACCTCTGACAGGCTTATTTAATCGTAGGTATTTTGTTGAACATGCAGAACGTGAATTTAATCGCGCGCTGCGACATTCGTCAAACCTTGCACTGATGTCAATTGATATTGATTATTTTAAAAATATTAACGACAAATATGGTCACCCTGCTGGCGATCAAGTACTTATAGAAGTAAGTAAGTGTTTGACATCTTATATTCGTAATGAAGATATATTAGCGCGTATTGGCGGCGAAGAGTTTTCAATTTTATTACCTGAAACAACGCTCCAAGCAGCTAGAGACGTAGCAGAGAGAATAAGAGTTGGGCAAAGTAAAATGATGATAAAAGGTTTATGGCAAGGTGAAATTAATATTACCGTGAGTATTGGTATTTCCTGTTTACGCTCAAACGATCAAAACTTTGAACGTCTATTTTCACGAACAGATAAAGCGCTTTATATCGCAAAAGATTTAGGAAGGAACGCGGTGTATTGCTTAAAGTAGTTTTAATCTAAATTGTTTGTCAGGGACACACCTAAATGTGTCCCTATAAGCTAGGCAGTTAAAGCGTTATGCAACTCGCTGCGCAACGCGTTGGCTATCAAGGTATTCATCTAAAGAGCCTTGAAAATCAACTAATTTTTTATCTTTAATATCAATAATACGTGTTGCTAATGATGAAACAAACTCACGGTCATGACTGACAAAGATTAATGTACCTTCAAAATCTTTAAGAGCATTATTTAATGCGTCAATTGCTTCTATGTCCATGTGGTTAGTCGGTTCATCCATGATCAATACATTGATATCAGCCATCATTAACATACCAAATAACAAGCGATTTTTTTCACCCCCAGAACAGTTACGGGCCTTTTTATTTGCATCGTCATCAGTAAACAACATCCGACCTAACATACCACGAACACTTAAATCGTTATGACACGGTCTACGCCATTGCGACATCCAATCCATTAACGTTAACTCATTATCAAAAAATGAGCCGCTATCTTGTGGGCAATAGCCTACTGAAGCATTTTCAGACCACTTAACAACACCTTCAAGATGCGCTAACTCACTCATTAAACAGCGTAACAAGGTGGTTTTACCTACGCCATTCTCGCCGATAATAGCTAATTTAGCACCGGCTTCAAGTAATAAGTCACCCTTTTCAAACAATACATTACCATCAAAACCATGACTTAAATTTTCAAGTTCTAGTGCTTGACGATGCATCTTTTTACCCGGTGCAAAAGCAATTTTTGGTGTAATACGACTCGAAGATTTCACATCATCAAGTTTAATTTTATCCATTTTCTTAGCTCGAGAACTCGCTTGTTTCGCTTTAGAAGCGTTAGCACCAAAACGGTTAACAAAGTCTTGTAATTCAGCTATTTCAGCAACTTTTTTATCATTTCCAGCTAATAACTGCTCACGTAATAAGCCCGATTGTGCCAAATAGAACTCGTAATTACCTGGGTAAACACGTAATTCGCCATAATCAATATCAGCCATATGCGTACATACAGAATTAAGGAAATGTCTATCATGCGAAATGATGATCATAGTGCATTTACGTTTATTCAACTCACCTTCTAACCAAGTAATGGTATGAATATCCAAGTTATTGGTTGGCTCATCAAGTAATAAAATATCAGGATTAGCAAACAGTGCTTGTGCCAGTAAAACACGTAGCTTCCAACCTGGCGCAACCTGCGCCATTGAACCGTAATGAAAAGACTCTTCAATACCTGCTTCTAATAGAATTTCACCCGCGCGACTTTCAGCGGTGTAGCCATCCATTTCAGCAAATTCGCTTTCTAAGTCACCAACACGCATACCATCGGCTTCACTCATTTCAGCTTGTGCGTAAATAGCATCTCTTTCTTGCTTTACTTTCCATAACGGCATATCACCCATGATCACAGTATCGATAACATTGTGTTCTTCAAAAGCGAACTGATCTTGGCCCAAAGTACTGACTTTGTTGCCCGTACTTACCGATACGTTGCCTGAGCTTGGTACTAACTCACCACTGAGTATCTTCATAAATGTAGACTTGCCACAGCCATTTGCACCAATCAAACCGTAGCGGTGACCGTTACCAAATTTAGCCGAAATGTTTTCAAATAACGGCTCTGCGCCAAATTGCATTGTAATGTTCGATGTAGTGATCAAAGAGGACTTCCTAAATAGTTAATTAAGCAACTCTGCTAATGAGTATCAGATAGCAAAATGCTGCAACCTGATAACAAATAACATTTTTAATAACAAAGACCCGAATTGCTTAAAGTCTTTTATTTGTCATCAAAATAAAGTCGCGCATTATACAGGAATAAGTAGCTTAACCATACCTAATATTAATTATTTATGGTTGTTTTTTCAGCAACTCAGCTAAAAAGAAGTACTTACTTAACCTGAACTCTTTTTAAGAGCTATTTAACTACTTAAAAGTTAGGGGGATTATTCGTTTGACGTTCTCACTTAACTGTTTTTGATGGTTCAGAGGGGATTTATGCGTTAATCGTGGATCTATTGATAATCGAGAGAGAAGTTCCAGAGGTCTTCAGTATTTTGAAGTTGGTTAGTTATAACATGATATAATTTATATCTGATGGCTAAGTAGGTAATTCATAATTTGAAAGATTGTAATCAATGTGGAAAATGCTGTATCAAATACGGTGATGGTGGCATTGAAGCCTCTCTTGAAGAAATAGAAATGTGGGCAGTTTTTCGACCGAACCTCTATCAATATGTTCGTCATGATAAAATATGGTTTAGCCCTAAAACAGGCGAGCAATTAACACAATGCCCCTTTTTAGAAGTCATGCCTCGCCAACCATCATCAACAGTACAAGTAAAATATACCTGTGCGATATATGAAGATCGCCCGGAAGATTGTCGACATTACCCAAGTAGTATTGCTGAAATGGTAAGAGATGATTGTGAAATGATTGAAGCTGTTGATCTAAATAATCTAAAACAGGCACAAAGTAAACTCGATAAATTAATGAGTGATTCTCGGCCAGTCAATAATAATGAGTCTTAGTGGTAACCTCTAGCGAATACAGAATAAAAACGAGAACTAGTTCAATAAAAGCCAACCTATATTGAGGTTGGCTTTTAGCTATTAAATAAACATCACTTAATTTTTCGCTTTTAACGCCCGAGCTTGATGAAGTTTTTTATAACTATCAATAAGTCTCAAATGTTTGTCTAGGCCTTCAAGTTTCATGCTTGTTTTAGTTAAGCCAAAAAATTTCACCTCGCCGTTGACTGAGCCAAGTACATTTACCATATTATCTTTACCGAACATCCGAGATAAGTTATCGATATAGTCTTCAAGATCCAAGTCGTCATCTAAGGTGATTTCAAGTACCGTGTGCAATGCTTGATAGAATAAACCTCGTGCAACGGTATTATCGTTGAACTGTAAAAACTCTTCAACTAGCTCCATCGCCTCTTCAAGACTACCTAAAGCAAGATAAATAAGTGTTTTCAGTTCTAAAATAGTCAACTGGCCCCAAACCGTATTTTCATCAAACTCAATACCAATCAAGGTTTTAATATCGGTGTAGTTGTCAAGCTGACTGTCTTCTAAACGCTCAACTAAACGTCCTAAAGCTTCGTCATTTAATGAATGCAGGTTTAATATGTCTTCGCGATAATCCAACGCTTTATTGGTATTGTCCCAAACGAGGTCTTCAACCGGATAAATTTCTGAGTAATCAGGGACTAACATACGACAAACATTGGCACCTAGTTCGTCAAATACCGCTGTATAAACGTCCTTTCCTAGGTCTTTTAATATCGCTAATAAGTTTTCATTTTCTTCTTCGTTAGTACCAGAGAAATCCCATTCACAAAATTGATAATCATGTTTCGCACTGAAAAAACGCCAAGAAATCACGCCAGTAGAATCAATAAAATGTTCAACAAAGTTTTCAGGTTCACTTACCGCTAAACTATTAAAGGTGGGTCGTGGCACATCGTTTAACCCTTCAAAGCTACGGCCTTGTAAAAGCTCGGTTAAACTACGTTCGAGCGCGACTTCTAAACTAGGGTGAGCGCCAAAAGATGCAAATACGCCGCCTGTTTTTGGGTTCATCAAGGTGACACACATCACCGGGAACTGACCGCCTAACGAAGCATCTTTAATGACTACAGGAAAGCCTTGCTCTTCTAAGGCGTTAATACCTGCGACAATACTTGGATACTTTTCTAAAACCGCTTGCGGTACATCAGGTAAGACAATTTCTTGTTCTATAATTTGTCTTTTTACCGCACGCTCAAATATTTCTGATAAACACTGAACTTGTGCTTCAGGTAAATTATTACCCGCACTCATACCATTACTTAAAAATAAATTTTCAATCAAATTCGAGGGAAAATAAACCGTTTCGCCATCAGAATGACGTATATAAGGAATTGAACATATCCCCCTTTCGCTCATACCTGAGTTGGTATCAATCAAATGTGAACCACGCAGTTCGCCATCTGGATTATAGATATCTAAACAGTGGCCATCCAAAATACCTGCCGGTAGCTTGTCATCTTCTGCCAACGCAAACCATTTTTCACTGGGATAATGAACAAAATCACTATTGGCAATTTCTTGACCAAAAAACTGATCGTTATAAAAGAAATTACAATTAAGGCGTTCAATAAATTCACCTAATGCTGAACAAAGCGCGCTCTCTTTAGTTGCGCCTTTACCATTGGTAAAGCACATCGGAGAAGCCGCATCACGCACATGTAATGACCATACGTTAGGAACAATATTACGCCAAGAGGCTATTTCTATTTTCATACCAAGGTCAGCAAGCATCGCCGTCATCTCTGAAATGGTTTGCTCGAGGGGCAAATCTTTACCTAGGATAAAAGTGCTAGTTTCACCTTCAGGTTGACCCATAAGCATCGCTTGCGCATCTTCCTCTAGGCTTTCAACCGCCTCAACTTTAAATTCAAGTCCGGTTTGAATGACTTTTTTAACCGTACAACGGTCAATCGATCTTAAGATCCCTTTACGGTCTTTCTCAGAAATACTTTCAGGTAACTCCACCTGAATTTGAAAAATTTGGTTATAGCGATCTTCAGGATCAACAATATTATTTTGCGACAAACGAATATTTTCAGTAGGTATATCACGTGAATTACAGTACACCTTGACGAAGTAAGCCGCGCACATTGCAGATGATGCTAAAAAATAGTCGAAAGGTCCTGGCGCTGAACCATCACCCTTATAACGAATAGGTTGATCGGCAATCACTGTAAAGTCATCAAATTTAGCTTCAAGCCTGAGATTGTCGAGAAAATTAACTTTAATTTCCATTAAATAGTTTCCGTAATTTAGTGCTGTAATTGATTGCCGCTAAACCTTAACTAAGGATCAGTGGTAATCAATCAGTGCATTGAACTTAATAAGGTGAATTATCGACTTTTTTGTGGAAATAGTCTTGGCTAAATAACATATATTCGAAAAATAATAGGGATTAACCCTGTGGAAAAGTATTTTTAAGTAGCGCTAAGAACTAGAAATGCTAAAAGCGGGGAACGAATAATAGTATAAAACATCAACTTTTCAAGTAAAAAAGCATTAAAAGTTCAACAACAACCAATACAGTTCACAATTCAATCAATTATTGTTCATACCTCAATCGTTCACTTTTAAGGATGTTTACACATTTTTTGTGGGTAACTCTGTGCATATTATGTTTAAAGAGCTCTGAGACATAGATTCTATAAGATGTAAAAGGTCATGGCTGAATTATAGGCAATCAAAGTAAAGTTGCTGTTTTTGTGCTTCTATTTATATTTAGCAGTTCATCAACAATCAGTTTTAGTAAAAACGTTTCCCGCTCAATAGAGAGCCCTTTTTTCATGCTATTTTTAATCGTGTCTTCATTATGGCTAATGGCTTGATGTATATTCATCCAAATAGGATGCATACCATTATTTATTTCATGTGACTCCAATTGTGGATCACGCAGTTCATCGTCAATCGTGCAGATATAACAATAAGATTGCATATGCATAATATCAAAACCGGCTTTATACCAAGGTCTAAATTCTTCGTATAAGCCAAACTCTTGTATATTTTGCACATTGTGGGCACCCGTTTCTTCTTTTAATTCACGGATAAGACCAGTTATATTACTTTCTCCCTCATCAATACCACCACCGGGTAAACTGTAATCGTGATAACGCTTGGTGTAGAGTAAAAGGATATCATCACCATTTAGCACTATGGCTCGGGTGGCTTTTCGAATATAGCTTTTTGCTGATTGATCAATAATATCAGGATGAATGGTTGATTTTAATAAACGCATAATAAGGTCTTTTGGAAAAGGATGAAAAGGTAAGTGAGGTTGGTCTCGTTTACATTAAGATAAACCTGAACGACATTATACGTATCAATAAACTAAAATCATTAATAAACTAAAATCATAAATAATTTAACGCCAAAAATGTAATATTTAACCAACGAATATGGGCTCAATAATATTTAAATCTTCCTTAAGCTCCAATCAACATTTAAGACCAGACATCCGGTTCTATTTTTCCTTGAATTGAAACGTCAGACGCTTTAAAAGAGATTTTTTTATTCGCTTTTAACTTGCTTTGATAATCTTTAGTAAGATTAACAATGGTAGGTGTTAACAATACAATAGCATACACATTTACCAAGGTCATAAGCCCTAAGGCCATGTCTGCCATACTCCATACTTCTTTTAATGACGCATTAGCTCCCCAAAAAACCATGAAAAGATAAAGCAATGTATAAACTAGACGCCCCATTTTATTGTCAAGCTTAAACAAATGTAGATTGCTTTCAGCATAAGCATAATTTGCAACAACTGACGTAAAAGCAAAGAGTGTGATAGCAGCAGCAACAAAATAATTTCCACCGGAACCAAAGTGGCTACTCATCGCATCTTGGGTCATGCGAATACCTTCCATTTCACCACTAACCGTAATGTCTGATAATAAAATAACCATGGCCGTGCAAGTACAAAGCACCATAGTATCAAGGAATACGCCAAGCATTTGCACATAACCTTGCGCAACAGGATGATTAGGGACAGGTGAAGCTCCCGCCGCCGCATGTGGAACACTACCAGCGCCCGCTTCATTTGAATATAAACCACGCTGAATACCATTTTTCATTGCAGCACCTAATGCCCCTGCTCCAGCTTCATTTAAGCCAAATGCTGAGGAAAATATATCCATGAACATCGCAGGTAATAATTGTATATTTATTAACGTAACGATAATGGCAACCGAAACAAAAGCTAACCCCATGAATGGCACGATGAGTTCGGCAAAACGGGCAATACTACGCAACCCACCAATAACAATACTACCAGCGAGTATTGCAATAACAGCGCCTGAATATTGCGTAGGGATCGCAAAGGTATTATTTAACGCATCAGATATAGTGTTAGCCTGCATCGCACTAAAGCTAATACCATACCCTAGAAAAAGACATAGCGAAAATAAGATAGCAAGCCAAGGTTTACCTAAACCTGCTCTAATATAATAAGCAGGCCCACCTCTGAATTCATTGTTATCATCACGCACCTTGTATAACTGACCTAATACACTTTCAGCAAATCCTGTCGCCATTCCCAGTAAAGCAATAAGCCACATCCAAAATACCGCGCCGCTACCACCAAGTGAAATAGCCATAGCGACACCGGCAAGATTTCCCGTACCAACACGGGCCGACAGCCCAGTACATAATGCTTGAAAAGAACTAATACCTGATTTATCTGCTTGTTTACTCCCCTTCATTACACTGAACATGTATTTAAAGTGCAGTAATTGCACAAACTTAAGCTTGAATGAAAACCACAGGCCAGCGAAGAGTAAGAGATAAATAAGTACCTGGCCTTCTCCCCACAAGAGATTGTTAATGGGAGCTATAATTTCATTCAACATGACTGTTCTCCTTTTTAATTATGTATTGTTAACTAGTTTTTCTAATTAGGTTAAATGAGCAACAAATAATTCATGTTAACGCTTTGACAAATGCACGCCAGCCAACATACAACGAACGGAACCACCGGCAAGCTCAATAGCAGATACGTCAAATGGAACTAGGCGTACACTTTGCTCAAGTAAGCCAATTTGCTCTGCACTTAATGCTTGAAAAGCAGTTATAGATAAAGCAAGCAGACGTTCTGAAGTACCTTGCAACTCTATCGCATTGCCACAAAATGCACTAACTTGCGCCTCAGTTAAATGAATAATACGTTTTCCTGCATTTTCAAAGCGGTGAATGATCTCAGTCCTACGTTTTATATCTGGCATCATATCGAAACCCGCTAAAACAAAGTCAGACCCTATACACATCAATACATTTGTATGATAAACCGTATTACCCGCTAAGTCTTGAGCATCAAATATCATGGGCTCAAAGTTAAAATGTGAGCAAAATCGCTCTAATACATGAGAATCTGTGCGCTTAGATCGTGCCGCGTAGGCAACACGTTCAATATGGTCCAAGACCATAGCCCCGGTTCCCTCAAGAAATATACCATCATATTCTAGCCCTGAATAATCAATAACATCTTGCACTCTATATTGATTTTTGAGCAATTCAATAATGTCATTACGACGTTCTTTGCGGCGGTTTTTTGCAAACATGGGATAAATAGCAATATGCCCACCAGTATGGGTGGAAAACCAATTATTAGGAAAAACTGAATCCGGTGTTTCTTTAGACTCATCTTCAAAAATATGCACGGTAATGCCTTCTGCTTTCAGTATTTCAGCAGCTTGACTTACTTGTTTGTAAGCTAGGGTTTTAATTTTTTGTTTGTCAAAAGGCGCATTGGCCTGAAAGCTATTATCTTGTTTTGTTTGTTCGTTTGGGCGGAAGTAATGTGGACGGATCATCACAACTGCTGAGGGGGCTTGTGGAAATAATGACATAATTTATCTCTTTATTTTTTCATATTAAGGCGTAGTTCAAGTCAGCCTTGAGTTAGAATATTGCTTATTTATAAAAACATTAATACCAATTGAATTAAAGTAGTGATCTATTATAAGCGAGAGTAAATGTTCAAGAGCAAGGCGCTTGAGTGAGTAATAGCGTGCTATTGGGATTGAAAGCAACGCAGGTATTGGATATTTAGACCGCCTTAGAATGCTCGATTCATTATTTCAATTGGTATAATTCACTTTTACCTATAGTATCTGGCTAAGACATCAATCAAAATGGTAATATTTTATACTAAAGTAATAAATATTTAGCACTTTGCTTGATAGTTTTATCAAAATGACAAATAGGTACTATAAATGAGCTATGAAAAGAACATTGAGAAACGTCCCTACTTATATGACTCTGTCGATAAAGAACTTATTGCTATTTTACGTACTGACGCTCGGTCATCTATTTCCAAACTTGCAAAGTTATTACATGTCTCACGTGGCACCGTGCAAAATCGACTCGACAGATTAATCAGTTCAGGAGCTATATTGGGCTTTACTGTTCGCGCGCATGATCAGCTAGAGTCTGATGTAATTAAAGCAATTATGATGATAGAAGTCGTTGGAAAATCAACCACACAAGTAATCAACAAGCTACGCGGTATTCCGCAACTTGAAAAAGTGCATACGACGAATGGTTCTTGGGATTTAATCGTTGAAATTAGAACTTCAGATTTATTAGACTTTGATCGAGTACTTCGCGATGTTAGAACAATAGATGGCGTACTTAACAGTGAAACAAGTATTCTATTGAGATCAGTATAATACCAGTTGATTAGTTACCCGCTCATTTTTAATGATTAAAACGATTAACACCTCGGTTATAAAGTCAGTAATTAGCATAAATACTTACTGACTTTTATACTTTTTATTTATCTATTTGTTTTTATGACACCTAGAAAATTCCTCTTGGAGGCCACAGGATATAAAGTCCGTAGAAATTAAGTCGATAATTTAGTGTGGATGATTTATTGTCATACTCAATAGATTGAATGAAAGTCGTCCGTGTGATGAACTTCAAAGAAATAAAAAATAAACTTAAACGATTTAAAGTTATCTTTAGCGACCATTGGTCAGCTTTTGTGGCTAAACATACTCATTACAATTCTGCGTATTATCAAAGTAAAATCAAAAAGATGCTTCATTGTGGTAGTGAAACCACAGGATTTGCCGTTTTCCAATGCCTATCGTGCGGTGAAGGACAACATAAAGTCCATTTCAGTTGTAAGGGGAAAGACTGCCCACAGTGCGGCAAGCGCTACGCGCGAGAAAGTATGACGAAAATTGCGGCACGTTTACTTCCTGGTGTTAGCTATCGACAAGTGGTTTTAACCTTACCAGCACAGTTAAGAATCAAATTCTATAACCATCCTGATCAAAGCCGTTTGTATTCACAATTTATGATGTTGGCACAGCAATGTTTAGAAGAGCAAATACAGACCAAATTTCGCAGTAACGCTTTAAAAATTGCCACTATTGTCTTTATTCATACCAATGGACGAAATGGAAATTATAATCCACACTTACACATTATTTTAGGAGAAGGTGCATTTAATGCTAACAAATCTCAATGGCTTCAATTTACCTTTCTAGACTATGCGCCTCTACGGTTAATATGGCAAAAACACTTACTCAACTTTATAAAGACAGAATTTGGGGCGCTCAATGGCTTGGTAGACACACTGTGGCATGAGTACCCGAAAGGTTTTTACGCCCATCCAAGTAATAATAAAAAAGTGCCAACCAAACACTATAAAGGTTTATTACGGTATTTAACGAAATACCTCGCTTCTCCGCCTATTGGTATTTCAAGGATAACTGATTATGATAATGGGCAAGTCACTTATTACTATAAGTCACATCGTACGAAAGGAATTGAATATGAGTACGTAGATGTGGAGGTATTCATTGGTCGTATGGTGCAACATATACTCCCAAAAGGCTTGCAGCGAGTAAGGTACTATGGATTACAGGCGACAGCGATCTTCAAAAAATGGTATGAAGTGATAGCACGTGTTGCTGGTGATTTGGTTGATGCGATGGTAAGTTATGTTAATCGATTAAGATACGCTGATTTTTTTGAAGAAGTCGC
This sequence comes from Alteromonadaceae bacterium, assembly GCA_047621305.1. GTDB lineage: Bacteria > Pseudomonadota > Gammaproteobacteria > Enterobacterales > Alteromonadaceae > Colwellia_A. The sequence continues at coordinate 65,215 of JBLHNB010000019.1, forward strand.
GGGGCGAAATCCACTGTCATGCGCGTATCAATGTCATTAACTTAAGGTTAATTTACATATTTACAATAGGTTAGCCAGTTGCTAACCTAGCTATGAATTAAAAATATAGAGAAATCACTAATGAGCTGTTCAGTATTTAATTCAAATAGTACAAAAGTTAACCAATAAAATTCATTCAACTCAGTTTTTAGAAAATCACCGTAAAAAACCTACAGATTTCACTCGAAATCGCACGCTTACTTTCCCTCGTTTAATGAGTTTTATGTTGAATGATCTTAATGGTTCAATTCAGGCTGAACTTGTTCGGTTTTTCAACGTTATCGATGATAGCTACTTGTCTACAAAGTCAGTTAGCACCGCTGCTTTTTGCAAAGCCAGAATGAAACTATCTCATCAGGCATTTATAGAGTTAAACGATGACTTAGTTCAAACCTTCTATGAAGCTGCAACCATTGATAAATGGCAAGGCCATAGATTGTTAGCTGTTGATGGCTCAGTCACACAACTGCCTATCTCTGACGGACTACTTGAGCATTTCGGTAAAGCTCGTTCACATGCTGCTATGCCTCATGTGCGTCTCTCTCAACTCTATGATGTTAAGAATAATATTACCCTAGATTTACAAGTAGAAAGCCATTCAACTGGAGAGCGTGAAATGGCGCTAAAGCATTTAAATAAAACCCAAACAGGCGACTTGGTCCTTTATGACAGAGGTTATCCCGCCGTTTGGTTTTATAAATACCATAAGCTAAAAAATGTTGATTTCTGCATGCGCATTGTTAAAAGCTCTAATATTGTTAAAGCCTTTTTAGAAAGTGGCAAATATAGTGATGTCGTTGATTTTCCTTGTACCGAGAAGTCTCTTCGCCGATGTCGGAAAGATAAAATATCGACCGAAACACTACTTTTAAGATTAGTGCGAGTTGACCTGCCATCAGGTGAACGTGAGATTTTGGTTTCATCATTAACAGATCTAGAAGCTTATCCTACTTCCCTTTTTGCTGATTTATATTTCCAACGTTGGGGTGTTGAAGAAGATTACAAGGTATTGAAAAGTCGTCTTAATATTGAGAATTATTCTAGTATCTCTGTTGAAGGTATATTACAAGACTTACACGCTAAATTATTGACTAATACCAATCTGCATAAGTATTAAATCAGATTAATCCAGTCACGATTACATAACGACATTACTCTTTTTACGTCACTTCTGAAGATATTCCAAGCATTGCTGCATTCATCAACTATATTCTCATAG
>JBLHNB010000020.1:0-66035 GCA_047621305.1 Alteromonadaceae bacterium
GTGGTACAACAGTAACCGATTACATTCTTACTTAGGGTATCAAAGCCCTAATGATTTTGAATTGAAAATGAATGAGTTAGAAAAAGTAGCTTAACTGAGGTGTCTGAATTTACTTGACCAGGTCACAGGTCTACCGTCACCAAGTTGGTATGCAGTCGATAGCTCATTTAAACTATTTATGAGTAAAGTGATTAGGGGAAATTTGCAATCGTTTTCTATTAAGTAATGTAGAAAGTGCATTACTTAATTTTTTTTATAATTTTAATGAATACCGAAATTTCTATGAATTAATAATGACTAGCACTTTGATTTACATCAAATAAAAATATAACTAAGTATACAAGTGCGACAATCTGTCACACTGCAACGGCAATCAATTGTTCTAACATAACCGCATACTTAAAAAGATATAGAACTAAACGTTGTGATGAAATATATCCGTCAATTATCTATTATTGCATTGTTTGTTAGTCAATATAGTCATTCAGTTTCTGCAAATGCCATTGCACTTGAAGGAAATCATATGGATAATTTTGAGCGGATCACGGTTATAGTAGCGAAACAACGATAGGTATTGATGTTGAAAGGTATTGATGTTGAATTTACCGAAGGTGATCAATATTCGTTTCAGCCGCTTGATGAATTTGTTCCCTTAAGGCGGGGAGATTTTGAGGAATTTGTTAAAGGGTTTGAATTTTATGACGATAGCACTAAATACATTGCCGCATCTCCTTATATTTAACATAAACCTAGCCTAACGGACAACCTCGATTTAACTTTAGGTGCGCGTTATGATTATGTAAAATATGAATTTGAAAATCACCTCGGTGTCTTTGGTGATAGTAGGTCAGAGAAAATTAAGTTTTAAGGATAAAAATGCGTAAACTGTTTGCCAAATATACTTCAAAATATGCACTATGATCATTTTTGATTTCAAATCGATGACGGTAATACAGCGTTTATTTTTATTACGTACCGTCGCTATTAGCATTCAATTTGCCACCGTGATGATGGTTTATTATGTTATGTCGTTGCAGATATCGCTACAACCATTATTGGCTACCATTGTGGTTGAAACGCTCTTTCATATCGCTAGTGTCTATTTTTTCAAAAAACGTGAGGCAGGTAATTTAGCCATTGTTTTTCAATTGCTGGCCGACATATTATTTCTTGGTGTTTTATTGTCGTTAAGTGGTGGTGCAACAAACGCTTTTGTTTCTTTGCTGTTATTACCTATTATTATTGCAGCGGTCAGTTTACCCTCACGCTATTTGTCTATTATTTCACTTGCGGCTATTAGCGTTTATAGTTTTTTGTTAATACGAATGCCGGCGCACAGCATGCACCAAATGGATATGAACAATCATTTTATTGGTATGTGGATTAATTTTTTATTATCGGTAGTTGTGGTAACTATTGTTGTTGGCGCTATGGCACGCATTATTAGTAATCGAGAACAAGCAATAGCCCAGCATAGAGAGGCACAATTAATAAGTGAGCAGTTACTAGCTCTAGGTAGTGCATCAGCACAAGTCACTCATCAACTTGCGACACCACTGGCCAATATTCAATTGTTATTTGACGAATTATTTGAAGACTACCCAGAGCATGTGGCGGTTCAAGCGATGCGTCATCCTTTAGAGCAATGCCGTAATCAATTAAGTTATTTTAGAAATTTAGCCATTTCAATTCGTAATGAAAGTAAAGAAGTTGTCAGTATTGATATGTTATTGGAGCAACTTAATGATAGTGTGCATTTGAATTTCCCAGAGCAAGTCATTGAATTTATTAAAAAAGGTGAGGTAAACGGCAATGTTCATTCTGATGCTATGTTGATACCGGCATTACTAAACCTCGTACAAAATGCTATTCGCGCCAATAAAGAAAATAATGAAGATAAACTCACCTTAACTATATATTGTTGTCAGCAATATTTACATTTGGTTTTGAGAGACTTAGGTGCTGGAATTTCAGCGGGTCTCAGTAAAAGTCAACAAAATGCGTTGGGCGTGAAGATGCTTGATAGCAAGCAAGGTTTTGGCATGGCTGTTTTTCTATCTAATACCACTTTTAACCGCTTACAAGGGAGTTTGAAATTGTCCAATCACCTTGAAAAAGGCAGTGTTGCTCATGTAAAACTTTGCCTTATTGATGATCCTCTTCGTCATGATCCTAAAGGGTAAACTAGGCTATGAAATTATTAATTGTAGAAGATGATATGGCTTTTTCTGCGACGCTAGTAAGGCGACTGACTAAACATGGCTTTGATTGTCAAGAGCGTCATCAAGCCGATCAGGCGTTACGTGCTTGTCATCAGTTTAAGCCTGATTATCTTATTTTGGATATGATACTCGCTTCAGATAACGGTTTAATGTTAATTAAGCCGATCAGGGCATTACTCCCAAATATTCATATTATATTATTAACGGGTTATGCCAGTATTGTCACGGCGGTAGGGGCAATTAACTTAGGTGCTAACGACTACCTTGCTAAACCTGTTGATACGAAAATGTTATTAAAGGCGTTAATCGGCAGTAGTTCTGAGCAAAGCAAAATGTTATCGGAAAACGAACCAGACAATAAACCCATGTCAACTGAACGTTTAGAGTGGGAGCATATCAATCAAGTATTAAATACTAATGATGGTAATGTCTCAGAAACAGCTCGCCAACTTGGAATGCATAGGCGAACTTTACAGCGTAAACTTCAAAAAAAGCCAACATTTAATTAAAAATCGTTGGATTGGCATTGGTATTAATTAAATATTTGATATTTATTAAGGAATACATTTATCTTTTAAAACGGGGAGTATCGATGTTTTACTTCCTATTCTAACTTTTACACATCCTGTTCGTTGGTTAATTTTTTCTTTTTGGATAATAGCAAAGTTACCTTCATTTTCTGAATACAGAGCATATTCGTAAGCTTCATTGCTTCCCTCAAACAAAGCTGTAAAGAATCCTCCAATCACAGCACCAGCTAGTGCGCCGGCGATCATATCCTGGTGATTACCATCTAACTCTTCAAGAAAGCCAATGGCAGCGCCACCCACAATGCCCGTTTTAACTTCAGATGAAAGTTGAACCTGTTTGACTGATGTTATTGAGGCATAAAACTCTTTGATCACGTGATTTTGATCTTTTCTATCAATGCCCTGCGTTGCGCAACCACTTAATAAGGCTACAGTGAGTAATATTTTTTTCATGATAGGTCCCTGGAAATCGCTATGCCGTTGTTATGTTAACGACTATACCTAAATGTAATACAAAAAAATGTATGAATGATGTTCTAATATGTAAGAAACTGTAGAAAAAACTGATAAGACGTTTGTCATTATTTAAGCTGTTGTCATTTTGTTTACCTATATAAGTGATTGATTTTACTTAAACATCAAGCACTCAATATCCAGGGTTTAAGTTGTTTAGTAAAAAATATAAGGTTACGCAGGCTAATAACATTGTTTAATTTGATCTTAATCCGTTGTTACAGCGTAATGATATAATGAAACCAGCAAGGAATTTTACTATGATGATAAATCGTCGGTATCACCTACTAATTAAGTTTTATAGATATGATTAATAACACATTTAAAACGCGAGATTTTTTACAAATTTTTGATTTAATATCGACCAAAGGTATAAAATCAGAAGGCAGTTATGAATTTTTAGGTATTCGAGCATGGCATGATTTTGATGGTTATACCTGTTGGTTAGCCTATAACGATTTAACGGTAACTTTGCTGTTTCATGGGAAGTTTAGTGTTGAATATAAACATGAAGAAACCTTTACTAAGTTTAAAAGAAAAGTTAATTCACTCATGGCTCAACATTGATTAATAAAGGTATAGGAGGCATAAAACATTGTTAACACATAAGCTGTTAGGCGTTATATTTGATCTAGACAATACCTTGGTGAGTTCATCTTTAAACTTCAACAACATTAGAGACGCTTTAGGTTGTTCAAAGCAAATGGATTTATTAGATTTTGTTGATGAATTACCAATAAATCAAAAAATTGAAGCCAATAGATTATTAGTTGAATATGAAATTAATGATGCGCTCAGTGCAAAAAAGCTTATCGGCACCGACGAACTTTTAGTGTTGTTATCTCAACTGAATATACCTTGTGCTATTGTCACACGTAATTGCCACCAAGCTGCTCTATTAAAACTGCAAAATAATAGCATTGATATTCCTATACTTTTAACAAGAGAAGATCACAAAGCCAAACCAGCTCCTGATGGATTATTATATTTAGCAGAACACTGGGGTGCACCACCTGAAAATTTATTATACGTGGGTGACTATTTATATGATCTACAAGCAGCACAAAATGCCAATACAATGTTTTGTTTAGTTACCCATGGTAAAGCGGTGAGTTATGCCAGCGAAGCGAATATTGTCGTCAATGAACTTACTGAACTAATTGATAATATTAGGAAAATATTTAACGTTGAGCATGATCATGTTCCAAGTTAAAGTTTACTTACTCGCCAGTAAATAAACATTATGCGATTTATTAGTGTAGGGTTTTTATTATTTATGATCTGTACCCATAATGTTGGTGCCCGCAGTTATAATCAAAATCAACAGGTTATTATTCCCGAAAAAGAGTCAACTGTGATGATAGGTTTTACTGAACTCGAAAATCCTGATAGCTGGCGCATTACTAACGATGGTGTGATGGGAGGTAAGTCGAAAGGTCATTTTTTATTGATAAAAAATCAAGGTCTTTTTACTGGTGACATCTCACTCGATAATAACGGAGGCTTCAGTTCAGTTTTCCGTAAACTTGAGCCCCTATCTAGCGATCTTGAGACCGTTATTATCGATATACAAGGTGATGGTCTGGCTTATCAGCTAAGAATGATCGTAAGTCTTGACGGTTATCGTTTGTCTTATAAACATAACTTCAATACGGTTGCAGGACAACGACAAAAGTTGACCTTTACCTTGGCTGACTTTCAAGCGTCATTTCGAGGACGTACTCTTACTGATGCACCGGTACTTAAATCGGAAGATATTCGCCAAGTCGGTTTTTTAGTAACGAGAAAGGTTGCTGGAACATTCTCTTTATCCGTTTCTGGCTTAATTTTTAAATAACGCGTCAGAGATAAAGGCACATGAATAATGGCATCAATAAAGTAAACCCCAAAGCTATTTTACACAGCAAGTGGACAGCAGTTGAAGTAAAGAATAAAGAAAAACACTTTATTATTACGCTTGTAAAATTTGATGATCAGCAAAATGTTGTTGAATGTATTTTAGAAGCTGTTATGACTAAGAGTGAATACGTCATTGATTGGCGTCAATTAAAACTTACTCATAAGTGGCGTATAGGCTGGCAGTAAAAGTGAGCAATAACGTAATGGTATAACTACCAATTAATCGCTTTACCTTGCCAATCCAAGTAACTTGCTGTGCCATCGATCGCTGTTTTTTCAACTATCATTATCAGCTGTGTTGCGACAAATTCACTGGTAAAAAGCTTATTTTCTGGCACATTCTTTTGAAAAGGCTTAGAAAGCGGAGTATCTGTTGTACCAGGATGAAAAATAATTATTTTAATGTTTTTTGCTCGACGTGCTAATTCTATCGACGCCGTTTTAAGCATCATATTTAATGCTGCTTTTGAAGCCCGATAACTATACCAACCACCTAAACGATTATCACTAATACTGCCAACACGCGCACTAAATACCACAATTTTACAGGGCGTTTTTCCTGTTAACATTGGGGTTAATTTTTGTATCCATATCAAAGGGGTTAATGTGTTGGCTGTCATCACTTGTATAAATGCAGCAGGATCTATCTCTTCTAATCGTTTTTCGGGTTGAAAATCATCACTGTGTAGTATGCCATTACAGATAAATACGCGGGTGATGGGTGCATGAATATTTAGTGGGATTTTTTTTATGGCCTGCTCTATTGACGTTGCTTGATAGTTTTGAACGTTAATTTTACTCACCCTGCTGTTAACGCTACCGTCAATATGTCCCGTATTATTAACGATATCGCGGCTTATTATAATCAGGCCAATATTTTCACTATGTGATATTTGCTCAGCTATCGCTTTACCAATATCGCTATTTGCGCCGATGATCAGTGTTCGTTGAGTTATCATAACAAGTTCCTGAGTTACAGTCTGGGTGAGTGGTTTTTATACCAAAAATTTTGGCAAGAAGCGCTGAAATTTTATGGCGGTATTTGGCAAGTGCTAAGTAAATACAATGACTTAAAATTTTGAAAACAGGCCAATTCAATGGGGCAACCCAAAAGCCCTTACCAACAAGTATCCAAGCTCGGTGGGTTACCTCAAGTCCTAGTAACATTTGGCCGTTGTACGTTGCATTCAATCCTAATAGCCCGGTATTACTTAATCATGCATCTTGTAGCTAAAATTTTTAGCCATGCTCAAAATCACGCATCTTCAATGACCACGGGTATATCGACCAAAAAAATCAGGTTATTATAGTCGTGTTTTTTGAGGTGAACCATCTCTGTGGTGCACATCGGGCAATTGCCATCATAAAATATTGTTAGCATTAATTTCTCCCTATATATTACCAAGTGAGTAGATCAAAAAAACCACAGCCCATAGGCAATAATATGTAGTGATACTACCATCAAGGTTAGCCATAATCGCATGGACATATAACCCGTGATTACGCTATTTTCTTTAATATATATCGCTGACTTTTTTTCGAAGATAAACAAAAATAGAAAACTAAAAGCTAGAATAATAAGAGCAACATCTGGTTCAATAAGCAAAGTAACAAAAGCGATTAAACTTACAATATTACTGATAATCTGTTGATTTACATAAGTGCTATTATTGTTCTTACGCCATAATGTGCCGGAAATAAAGCTGATGATAATAGCGCTATAAGCGATAAAAGCTTGTTTAGCTGTAATATTCAAATCTACCGTTTCAATGCTTAAATATAAGCAGGCTATAAAAGGAAGTAAGCCAAGATAACCAAGCAGTTGCCAACTTTTCATTGTACTTCTCCAAAAAACAACTTAAGTTTAAGTACTAAGTGTCCGTTATTTCATTATTCACCGTCGAGTGAAATTTTTGACTGTGACTTACCTGGTTTAGCATAACTCAACCGCGATAATCTTTTACTTGTGTGGTAGCTGTCTAACCCTGAAACCATAACGGTATCTAACGACTCTATATCAATGTAACCATCTTTTTTTATCGCTTCTTTATCACAAAATATATCGGTAATTTCGCCAATCACTAACTGTGTACCGTTGAGTTCAATAGGAACAATTTCTCGAAGTGTTAAGGCGTATTTCAACCGACTTTCTTTCACAAATGGCGCATCGATACCATCAATATCATCGGGAGATAAGCCGGTTTGTATAAACTCACATTCGTTAGCATTATAGCGAGCGGAGGTTTGATGGGCCGCTTGCCAAATAGTTACATTCACTTGATTGATAGTAAATTGCTTCGTTTGCTCAATATTTTCAATAGTATGTCTTTCAACGCTGCTTGGGCGTGCAATAAAACCCACCAAAGCGGGTGAGGCACCAAGGTGAAATACAGAACTAAAAATGGCGAGATTGTTGATACCTTGCCTGTTACGTGTACCAATAAGGTTTGCACTTTTAAAGCCTGACAAGCTATTTATAAGCTGAGCCCTGTAACGTGGTGCCATATTTACCAGTTCGTCGTGATTGATATATTGCATTTAGTTTTATCGTATAAGTTACTCTCGAGTTATTTCATACGTCATTAAGAAGCTTTTCGATCACTCTATCATCACGCTGAACGGCATATTTCCCACAGAGCTAGAAAAAACCAGTAACCCGTGTAACTCAAATACTTGTATTTAAACTGTTAACCCTAACTTACTTAAAACGACCTTATGAAGGCTAGCCCTTTTGCTATTAGGTAGATTCAACTTTGAAGTACATAAAAGGCAAACGACATAGCCAATAAATTATCATCAATAAAAGTAAAATGATCGGTGACCAAAGTAAACCTGAATTCATAATGTTTTCTGGGAATATGTCTTGGTCAAGAAATGCCATTGTTGCCAGTAGTAGTGCTATACACATACGCCAAAGATGACGTGCAATTCGATGAGAGCCGCCATGTCCGCCTCGTATAATCATATTTAAATCTAAAACTGCTGCAAAAGCAGCAATGCTTCCCAAGATAAAATACCCTTCTATTGGCAGCGTACCTTCTAGTGCTACCCCATTATAAATAATGTCCCACCCCCATTTATAAAAAGTAATCGCGACAAGAGTAATACAGAGAAAAGCACAGAACTCAAATCGTCCAGTTTTTCCCGCTTGACGTTTCACCGTCACCCAAGAAGTGCTTGCGAAATATAACGAAAATATGCCCATAATTGGAAAGTCACCCAACTGGAATTCCAAATAAGCAGCCGTTAGAGATAATAGGACCATTGTGATAAAAAATATATTACCTGCTGATTTATGAAGCCGTAAACCTTTAGAAGAAAACAAGGCTACAAGTCCAAAAAATAAAACTAAGCTTCCTGTAATAATATGAAAAATCAACATAACCTTGTCCTTTGTAAATTATAATTTATTTTTTAAGTCATTTGTCTGAGCAAACGATGACAATATTTTTAGTAAGACAATCAGCTTAACTCTCTTAGTTTTCTTAATGATCAAACTAGCGCAATACACCATCTTCTAATTGAATGACCCGTCCGCTACGTTTTGCAAAACGGGCATCATGGGTAACCATGCAAATAGTTCGACCTTCATTATGTAGTTCGTCAAATAAATCCATAATGGCGTTTCCATTGGCTGTATCTAAGTTACCCGTAGGCTCATCTGCCAATAAAATTGACGGGTCAACCACCAAACTTCTTGCAACAGCAATACGTTGTTGTTGCCCTCCTGATAGCTGTGCCGGATAGTATTTAGCACGGTCAGCCATGTTCACTTTTTCCAATGAGTTCATGGCTATTTCCAGTCGTTCATTTTTTTTCATTTTCCGATAAGTTAAAGGCAACGCAACGTTTTCTAAAACCGTTAGATCACCAATCAAATTAAATGCCTGAAAAATAAAACCTATTTCCTTATTACGAATTTCAGCGCGCTGATAAATATCCAAATCGTGAACTTCATAGCCGTTTAATAAATATTGTCCGCTTGACGATGTTTCGAGTAGTCCCAGAATAGACAATAATGTAGATTTACCACAGCCTGAAGGGCCTGCAATACTCACGTATTCTCCGGCATTGATATTTAAATCAACGTTCTTTATGGCACTGGTTACGCCGGCATCGTTGGTAAAGTTTTTTGTTAATTTTGTTAATTTAATTAAAGATTCATCATTCATTATTTACTTCCTTTGTATTGAGTTAAGTGAGCGTCAGCTAAAACGTGTTTATTGTGTTTTATTGCTCTCTCAGTGCTTGATTAGGTTGGATATCTGTTGCTTGCTTAACGGGTAGTAAAATAGCCAAAGCGGAAAATATAGCAACGACAACTCCTGTTATTAGATACAAGGATAAATTTAGCGGTTCAGTTGCAAATAGTACCGTGCTTAATGCGGGTGATATAAACGCCATAATGAATGCGCCGATGGCGATCCCTATTGCGCAAAGTGACATACCTTCGACTGCAAAGAGTATACGTATACGCTTTGGGTTTGCTCCAAGTGCTACGCGTATACCAATCTCTTTTCTTCGTTGACTGACGTTATAGGCAACAATGCCAACAACACCACTCAGTGCTATCGCAAAAGCTAACAAAGCAAAGAGTGTAACCAATTGACCAACCAAGTTAGCAGATGACAATGACTCCTTTTTAAGGAAATTCAATGTGGTAATACTATTGACCGATTGTCCAGGATTAATTCCATGGATTGTGTCTGTAATACTCGACTTAATAGCACTTAATGGAACCTTAGTTCTGATAAGCATTTTCACCCAACTCCAGCGTGAATATTCCATAAAGGTGCTATAAAATGTTGGCACTGGTGCTATATCAACGCCCATTTCTCTTGAGTTTGAAACAACCCCACGCACGCTTAACCAACTCTTGCCTTTATCTAATGATATGCGCTTATCAATAGGGTTTTCACCCGCAAAAAACAAATCTGCAAAACGCTTATTGATTAAGATTGAGCCAGGGTTAATTTCATCGTCACTCTCTTTAAGGTATCGCCCTTGTAATAAAGAAATATCAAGTACTTGATGATAATTGGGCGACACTACCGATCTTAGTGCGTCTGGTCTCTCACTACTGTCTTGAGGTGGGTGGCCTTCAATTTGAAAAAAACTTAATTGTCTGCGACCTTCGGTCAGTGGAAAGGTGGTCGAATAAGCAACTTGTTCTATTTCAACTTTATCCTCTAAGCGATGCGCCGTTTCTCTAGAAAAGTTATGCCAGTCTTTTAGTGTTGCACTCGATGCCCCAGGCCCCATTTGTAGAGCCACTAGTTGCGTACTATTAATACCCGTATCTTGATTATTTAAACGATACAAACTTAGACTAACAAGCGTAGCACTGGTGATGATAATGAACGCCAAACTGAACTGAATAATAAGTAAAGCTTTACGCAAACGATTACTTGCTCCACTTGGCGTAATATTACCGCTACCTTCCTTCAATGCTTCATTGATATGACGCTTTTGAAATGCTGCTGTTGCACCACTAATAATGCCTGTTAGCACTGAAATGACTAAGCAAAAAGCTAGAACATTCCAGTTGATTTTGACTTCACTAGCTAGTGAAGTGTAATGGGCAGCGAAACCGGCGAGCAAGTCGATACTAAAGAGGGCTATAGCCAGCCCAAGCGCTCCACCTAATAACGACAGAAGGATGCTTTCAGTTAATACTTGCCTTGCAATTCGCTTGGGATTAGCACCTAGTGCCTCACGAATAGCAAACTCTTGTTTACGGCTAGCGGTACGAGCTAAATTCAGATTAGCAACATTGGCACATGCTACAAGTAATACCAGTGTAGTAATAGCCATTAACAAGTAAAATGTAGCGCCTGACTCACCTGCCATTTCGGTTTTTAAGGGAATTAATGTATTACTTAATCCCTGATTTTCAGGATAGGAGTCTGGATACCCTTCGATTAAATGCTTAGATATGTCATTAAGATCCAAACTCGCTTTTTCTAAACTAGTGTTTATTTTTAATTTTCCATACAAAGTCAATAGCGTACGATTGCGATCATTTATGGCTCCACTGCTGCCTCGAACAGGGCATGAAGAGGCAGTGATCCAAATGTCATTTTTAACTGGATATGCCGCCATTGGAGGCAAAACACCGATAACTTGGTGAGACTTATTATTCATCTGCAAGCTCGTGCCAATAATGTCAGGATCACTACCAAACATTTCACGCCAATAATGATGTGACATAACAATCAATGGTCTTGCGCCTTGTTCATCTTCTCCGGGTAAAAATGTTCTCCCTAAAATAGGTTTTATTTTGAGCATTTCAAAATAATCCCAGCTGATAGTACCTGCCTTCAAACTCTTCGGATCGCCATAACCAAGTAAGGTAAAACTCATTTGATGGTATTCAACTAAGTGAGATAAATGTTTGTTTTTGTCACGGTAGTCAAGCATGGTTGCTACTGAAACTTGAACATCATTTCGATTGATTTTTGGATTGTTGGTATTTATTTTGACTAAACGTTCACCTTCACTAAAAGGTAAAGGGGCCATTAATACGTTATAAACCATGCTGAATATTGCGGCATTAGCACCAATTCCCAGTGCCAAAGTTATCACTATCAGGGCACAAACTGCTGGCGTTTTTAAAAAACTCCGATAAGCAAATTGTATGTCTTCTATTAACGTTTGCATTGAAGAATCATCCTTATTTGTATATTTTAAAATGGGTTATTAACATCGGTTAACGTAAGCTTATTTTCGTTAACTCATCATATTTATTGGTTGAAGAGACGATTACTTGGTCTCCTGCTTTTAGAAATGTAAGTACTTCTATATCGTCAACAGAACTACGACCGAACTCAATATTTTGACGTGCAGCTGAGGTGTGTGTGTCGTTAAGCACAAAAAGGCTACTTGAGGAATATTCCTGCGTAAATACAGGTCGCTTTAACTTTAAAACATTCTTTAAATGTTCTAATTTTATTACACCTTCGATGCGCAGATCTGGACGAGCGCCTTTTAGTACAGCATTTGTAAAAAACACATCAACTTTAACTATCCCTTGCTGAACAGAGGGATTAATACGCTTTACGATGCCTTGGCTCATATGCCCGCCAACAGATAACATAACGGTCTGGCCTTTTTTAACATCTTTAACTTGGCTTTCTTGTACTTGTAGCTCTGCTTTTAAATTATCCTGCTCTGCTATACGCGCTAGCACGGTACCAACTTTGAACGGTTCACCTACTTGTAATGTTACCTCTTGGATGACTCCTTTAGTGGTAGCTTTTACCGTTAAGTCACCGGCAAGCTTTTCTTGTAATGATAACTGACGCATCGCTTTATTAGTTTGCGCCTGAGCTGCTGACAATTCTGCTTGTTTTAGCGTAGGGAGAATACCTAATAATTCGATTTCTAATTCATGTTGAAACTTAAGTTGTTTCTCTAACAATATCGATTCGTTGTAATCAATATTCGAAACCGCTCCAGTTGTTAATAATCGCTGATTCGCTTCTCTTCTTAACTTGGTCATTTCATAGCGAGCACTAAAATCTGCTACCACGATACGTTGCTTTAATATCGATTGTTGCCATCGTTGTTGAAGTGAGTAATAGGCTGCTTGCAGAACTTCAACCTCAAATTTTGCTTCATCAACTGCCTGGTTCAACTCAGGATTATCAAGCACCATCACCACAGTGCCAATATCTACTTCATCACTGGCTTTAAGCAGTATTTCTTTAACCCGCCCACTAGAAGTAGCAGATAAAAAGTTCAGTGCAATAGGGATTAAAGTGCCAGGTGCTCTTACTTCCCGAATCAAATCACCATTTTCTACCGTAGCAATGATGAAGTCCTCATGTGAAACCACGGTAGTATTACTCATTGACTTTAGTTGGTTCCATACTAAAGCCAATATTATTACAACAGCTATAACAGCAAAAACCTTCTTAAAAGAGAGAAGTCGTTTAACGTTTTTTTCTGGGATATGCATACAAGTTCACTCAACTAAAATTTAGGTTATTTATACTGTGCTAATGCATTACCTCTTCTTCAAAAAGCAAAGGTATAAAGCATAGTGTGTAAATTAGACAAATTCTGCTGTCGATCAAAGGCCCAATATGTGCCTATTTTTGGTTTAATTGCTATAAAATGGCCGATTTCGTGTCAAATACGACTAAAAAAACACAATTGTAGTGTTGTGAGCAAGTAGCGATGCATTTTTTATTAAGAATAATTTTTCTAAAAATAGATAAACAATTAATAAACTAATCTATTTGGTTGGCAATTTTTGCAGTATAAGTTGATATTTCAATCAACATTTGGGTGGGTGGTTGTGGTAAAGACGTTAACATCTCACTTGCATTACGAAAGTGTGATTGTGCTGCTTGGTAGTTTGAACTGTGTATTTCACTTTTACCAAGTTCAATACTAAGCGTTATATTATCTCTAATTCTGCGGTACTCTAACTGTTCAAAAAGAAAGGTTATATAGTCTTGAGTAGCAGAATGTTTGTTTGTCTTTATTGAAATATTTAGATTGGTATTTTCAGTTTTTAACTGCATTAAAGCATTATGAAACAATTTGCCGTAATGACATCGATCTGCATCATCTTCATAGTCAAAAACACCTAATGAAGGGGAATAACCTGTCCAGCATTTTTCAATATTTACTGTTCTCTCATTCTCAATAGATAGTGATTTCGGGTCATTAAACTGAAACGGATTGATAAAATACCACCCTATGATGAAGAGTATTATTACGGTGAAAACAATTAAAACGGGCTGTTTTTTTCTGCCACTTGCATAGTCCGATATGCTTAATTTTCTTTGTGCAGCGCATTCTAGTCTTAATTTGTTTTTGTGTTCTAAATCACTTTGATGATTAGTCTGCGACAATGAATTTTCAAAACAATAATGACGAAATTCTTCATCATTCAAGATCAAGCTATTAGGATCTAGCTTGAAAAGCTGTAGAATTTTAGTGACATGTCGATCAGGTATTACAGGGTATCTTGGATTACCCAATCTATCTCGACTTGAGAACCATCGGGTTAGCGACGTTGGATCTAAATTCAGACGTGCTGCTAGGTGTTTACGCGTCAGAATTTCAGGGTTCAAACCACTACGCAATAACGTATTAAGTTTGTTTCGATCTATTTTCACAATAAATACCGATAAAATTCACCTTACGGTGATTAATATAATTTAATTTTTAATATAAAAAATTATATAGTGAATTCACATTAAGCGAAAGCACCTGAGGTAAAGCATAAGTTTGGGTTGTTATATCACTAAAACTGATATGTTCGTTATACGAAGGGGAAACATCTCTTCGATAAACAGGTTGGCTTAATAAGTAATTGAATTTTTAGGTGCGGATGTAGCCTCATTTATTACGGGGGCTGACTTACAAGTCGACGGTGGTTTAGCACAAATTTAACATGTGCTAACTAGAAAACAAATTGGGTATGACCGTTGAGGAAAACTCAGGTATTGACTAAATTGCAGCTTTGCTGTTCGCGAAAGAAGAGGCTAATTTAGTTTGGTGTTAACCGGACGGTTACTTAAAAATGACCTTATATTTTTAGTGTTTTCAGATCAAACCATAACGTTATGGTGGCCACCATTAACGATGTCTTAATCAATGACTCAAAGCGCATATAGATAAAGACTCAGTTATTTGCAGCGATGGATTCCGCATTTATAGTGTGTTATATCGACCCATTAAGTTATTGAACACTTGTACGGGTTAAAATTTTCAGGTCTACGTTGCTCTCAATCCTCATAGTTAGCTATGAGGATTGAGATAGACAACCCCAATAAAAACAATTTGTTGTTATCGTAGGCACAGTTAATTGGGACATAACCAAGAGCATCAGTTTCTGGTATATTGAGGTATGTTAAAAATCCACGAAGGATTTTTTGCCAATAACACTCTAACTATTATTAACAGTTCATTTAAGGCCGGTATGTTTGGACAATATAGTGCAGATAAAACACTAGTGAAAAAACTTCTTAAAGGGGATGAAGCAAGTTTTGATGCCTTTTATGAAGAATATTTTGATAAGCTTTATCGTTTTGTATTATCTCGTGTTGATCAACAACATCATGTCGCAGAAGACATAGTGCAAAGTAGCTTATGTAAAGCGATAGATAAGTTATCAACCTTTCGGGCTGAAGCCAGCTTACTTACTTGGCTATGCACTTTTTGCCGTTACGAATTGAGTGCCTATTTTAAAGTGGTTAACAAGCAACCATTACTGATTGATGATCAACCTGAAATTCGCGCCTATCTTGAATCGTTAACCACGGTAATTCAACAGCAGCCTGAAAATAGTCTATTGCAAGTAGAGTTAAATAAGCTGGTTCATTTAGCATTAGACAGTTTGCCAGAGCATTATGGCAGAGTCATCGAATTAAAGTATGTTCAACATTTTTCGGTTAAAGAGATTGCACTCATGATGGAGGTATCCGCTAAGGCGGTCGAATCTTTACTTTCCAGATCTCGACCTGTTTTTAAAGAGGCTTTCTTTAGCCTAAGTGGCGGAGCAACACTTTTTGATGAATCATTGGTGAGTAACTATAAGGGGAATAAATAATGTCCAGACAACATGATAAGTCATCTGTCGATCATGGCGAGTCAGCAGTAGAGTCTGTCCATGAAATAACATCAGAGATTTTACCTGAATTGTTACGTCATGCTGATGTGAGAAAAAATGCCCCCGAAGCCGCTAAACAAAGAATAAAAATTCAGCTAAAAGCACAATGGCGTCAGAAAAATAATCAACGAAAAAAACGAAATATTTGGTTAGCAAGTGGTTCTTTTGCCACAGCATTCAGTGTTTTGATGTTGTTGATAGTTAGCGGTCAGATGTTCTCTGATAATCAAACAGCAAAAAAAGTACTGCTTGCCCGTACTCAAGGAGAAGTCAAAACAAGCCTGAATAACAGTGGCGATCTAAGTAATGCAACAGACTTACTCATTTTACCTGCAGGCACTATGATAGAAACGCTTAATGATGGTTTAGCAACTTTGATTCTACAAACCGGCGGTAATTTACGTCTGCACAATAATTCTCAATTGATCATCAATGAAAATAATGAATTTACCCTTGCCTTTGGTACGGTTTATTTCGATTCAGGGCAAGATGATTTACATAGCTCCCACTCAAAAATAACAGATTCAGACAATATCTCACCTCAACTTGGTGCCATTACTATAAAAACCTTACACGGTAATATTCAAGATATAGGCACACAATTCCAAGTGTCTAGTAATAAAAATACCCTGCAAGTTAGTGTACGAGAAGGGCTGATAAATCTACATAATCAGCAAGGAACTCAAGTGGTCAACCAAGGATTTCAATTGATCGGACAGTCAAGTGGCTCTTTCGAAAAAATCGCGATATCACCGCAAGATCCCACATGGCAATGGGTGAATGAGGCGGCGCCAAAGTTTTCGTTGGAAGGAAAAAGCCTACACCAGTTTTTGGTGTGGATAACCAGAGAGCATGGTTTAACCCTTTATTTTAGTCAAAAGCATACCGAGAAGCTGTCACAATTTATTATATTGCATGGCGAGATAGAGGGCTTAACGTTAGAGCAAGCGTTGAATACTGTGTTTGCAACAACCGAATTAACCTATAGTATTGTGCAAAATAAATTAAAGGTCATTAGATAACTCACTTTATGCTTTTCTGTCGTAATTTTTTTCAATTAGTTGTTTTAAAAAGTAACAGCCCTTGTTTGACCTTGACCACAAAAAAAGCTAAACAAAATCCTAAAAGATGGTCCATTATACTTTTTTTATGGTTTTGTTTAGGATCTAGTTTACTTATTGGACCATTAAGTTTTGTTGTTAGTGCAGCTGCAATGCAAAGTGTAGACGACAAACAACCATTAATGGATGTGCTTCAACGGATGAATAAACGTGGCAACAAGGTCATCTATAGCAGTGCACAGGTTCATAGCGGCATGTTAGTATCCAAAAAAATTGCTGAGCAATTGTTCAAGCAAACAGTTAAAACCATTAATAAACAAGCCGCTGAGCACACATCTAAAAATATAACTGAACACATATCTAAGCCAGGTATTGAATCAGGCTTTAAGCCATCATCCAGCCAGAGCAGCAAAGCTGTTGTAATTGAGCCAAAAAACCAACAAAACAGTCAAGTACGATTCAATGTACTGCAAAAACTTTTACTGCCTTTTAACCTTACCTTGATAAAAGGTCCGAATAACAGTGTCGTTATTGTTAGGACAGTCAATAAAAAACCAACAAAAATATATAGTTATAACATTAATGGTCAAGTGAATGGCCTCAGTACAAAACAAACAATAGATAATGCTAAGTTAACGTTATTCAGGCGGAACAAGAACAATGGCTTAAAAAGCATCGCTAGCACTTATTCAAACGAATTGGGTGAATTCTCTTTTGAAAAAATTGCAGCCGCTGTTTATCTTATTCGAGTTGAAGCGCAAGGTTATGACGTCAGCGAAACGGTAATGCCGATTAAAGACAGCTATTTAGAAAAAAATTATCAAGATAATCGTCTGTTAAAAGACAAGCGGGTTACGCTATATTTAACGGCTGAGTCTATAGAGCGAGTAGTTATTTCTGCTAGCCAATACGGAATTTCTTATGCTGAAATTTCAAATGAGCAATTTTTTGATCAACAAGATATTGAGCGCATGGCCCATTTGACCAGCGATATTAACCGTGCGGTTGCTAATTTACCTGGCGTAGCAGGAGGGGATATCTCTGCACAGGTTCATATTCGCGGTGGTACAGCTGAAGAAAATAGCTTTTTATTTGATGGCATGCCGTTATTTGACCCCTACCATATAAAAGCTGCTGGTAGATTTTTTGGTATAATTGATTCGTTTAACATTGGTGAGGCGCAAATAATTACCGGGGGGGCACCAGTTGAATTTGGTAATCATCTCAGTGGTGTGATTAATATAACGTCTAACGATTGGCATGAAGATGAGCCTTGGGCAGTAGGCATTAACTTTCTCGATGTTAAAGCAAAGGCGAGTGGCCGCTTAGGCTTTGGTAACGAGAATAATAACTGGTTCTTTAGTTTACGACGAGGTTTTTTAGGGGCTATATCAGCAACTTCTACAGCGAGTTTCGATGCATATAAACCAGAATATACCAGCGGTTTTGGTAAAGTTAATATTGAACTCAGCGATAATACATTACTGACTTGGCATAGCTTAATTACTCAAGACTCGAAAACTTGTATGGTTGCCTGTATTAATGGCGCTGATGATGATTCATTAACGAGTTATCACTGGTTAACAGCTCAAACACTATGGCTGCCAGGACTCTCTTCCAATATCCTAATAGGGTTGGGACAATTGGAGAATAACCGTAATGGTTCTAATCACAAAGACTATGGGGATGAATACCTTGATGAGCGCTTAATGGAGACCAACGATAGTGGTGATAGCAGCAATGATTATCGGAATGGATTTGTTAATGCCAGTGTTGACGATCAATTAAACTGGCGTTTTCAACTACTAAAGCAAAGCTGGCAGTATAAAGTATCGTCATCACAGATCATCAAAGCGGGCTTTAGTGTAAACATACTGTCAGCAGCTTATGACTACAAATTTTTTTCAAAAGGCTATGATCTGTTTAAACCCATAGCTCAGCAATCATTGCAAAAGGCCTATCAGACAAACTTAAAACCAAGAAGTAAGCATTATTCAGTCTATTTTTCTGATTTATTTAAAGTTAATTCCGCACTAACCGTCGAAATGGGCTTGCGCTGGGACAAACAACGTTATTCCCAACTTAGCTCTGCTGATCAGTCTAATCAAAATAAGTTTGCCCGTAGTGAAACACAAATTAGTCCACGTATAAATGTTGATTATAACAACCATGATGGCAGTAATTACAAGTTCTCTTGGGGACGTTATCATCAAGCTCAGGGTATCCATGAATTGGCAAAGGAGCAGCCAGTAGCTAATAAAATTAAGTTATTAAACCCTGCACAAAAGGTAACACAAGTTAATTTCTCCTACCAAAGTCAATTGACAGCAAACCTTGACTATAAAGTGAGCTTGTACCACAAGGATTATCTCTCGGTGTCGCCCCGTTATGAAAACATTTTTGGTAATAATAGTTATATCTATGAAGCTCAGCCTGATCGACGTTTAATTGCGCCACAAAACGCGCAGGTGAAGGGCTTTGAAATCGTTTTACAACAAAATGAAGAAAAAAAATTAAATTGGTGGTTAGCGTATTCGTTAAGTAAAGCAGAAGAAAAAATTAACGGACATACTCAAGCAAGGTTGTGGGATCAGCGTCATAGTATTAGTTTATCAGCCAGTTATCAGTTCGCACAAAACTGTAATGTTAATGTCATGGGAAATTACCATACTGGCTGGCGCGATACCCCCGTTTATCTTTATCAAAGCGAAAAAAAGGTGGATGATAATCACCCACTGTTGAAATTAGCGCAGACCTACTCTGAAAAACACCCCGATTTTATTCGGGTCGATATGCGCATAGCTTGTCAGAAAAAGCTAACAAACTCTCGAATTCGATATTTTTTTGAAGTACTTAACCTCTTTGGTAAAAAGAATGTTTCAAGCTTATCTGAAGCGGAGTTATTATATTCAGAGCAAGGCGCAGTTGAAGGCATAGAGCGTTTCGATGATAGGTCAGTACCTTTTATACCTTCCTTAGGTTTTGTCTGGGAGTTTTAAAACCTATGATTAAGGCGTTAAAACTCCCGGACAGTAATTGCTATCTGTTACGCATAAGTACCTTACTTTTACGGGCAAAGAGTATAGAGGCAAGCAATAGTAAATAACTTGGCTTTGATGATCCTCCACTGCTTCCCTCTCGGTCTTCGTTATTGGCGTAATCGGGCGCTTTATCATTATGTTCGACCTCTGAATAAAGTGGGCCAGCATAATATCCTGGATATTCTACCTTCATGACTTCTTTAATCCAATCAAGCTCTTGGCTGACCCGGGTATAATAGTCTGAACCGCCATAAAACTGGTCCCCAAATGAACTAACACCAGCGATAAAACGGCCCTCACTTGTTTCTATATAGGCTGGGCCACCACTATCACCCGGACCACCAACACCTTCCAGAGGTAAGCTAGTACCGTCAGCTGGGTTATCAAATTTAAACCCTAGGTGGTAATCATTCGCAAGTGAAGTAACGTTATCTGCCCCGTGTAACAAGCTCCAACCTGTACTAACATCTAAACCGTCCACGGCGTTACCAAGTCCACCGAAGCCAGCCAATTTTAATGTTTGACCTAATTCGTCTGAGCCTTCATAAAGTGGCGTTGGCTCTATAGTATAAATCGGTTCATGCAGTTCAACTAAGGCGATATCATGAATTGAAGTGCTGTAGGCGGGGTGTGAGTAAATTGCTTTGATGCTTATTTGTTGGTCGAGAATAACCAATTTACCAAACTTTGCTACGCTCCAGCCTAACTCTGGGTCAACACAATGAGCCGCCGTTAATGCCCAGCGCGGCGTAATCAGTGTTGCTGAGCAAAGGTCAGAACGAATGGCCGATGGGTAATTGTAGAGATCTAGTAAATATAACTCACGGTCAACATCATGTCGCATGACGATGGCACTAACCGTGCTTGATTGTACTAAAAATAGTATGGGTAGCATAATATGAAACAAAAAGTGCTTGAGTAAGTTTTTCTTCATGGGAGGCTGTTCCTTTGGTTGTTTTTTATTGTCAATAAACTACGTTTTTTCAAAATGATAAACTCCTATATATTGATGATAAATAGCTACGATATACATATGCCTAAGCCGCGAAATATTTATCAACAGTTGTTTTAGCTAAGGTTATTCGGTTAGAGTGATCATAATTACAAAATCCTTCGGAAATTTTTGATTATTAACCTATTTAAGATGTGTGGATCGCTTGTTAGTATTTAATTAGGGAGAGTTCACTGGGGTGTTACTTATACTCAACAAGTAGTGTTGTCGAACTAAGCTATTTTCTTATAAGAATTAACATGCCAGAAAATGCTCTGGCATGTTTCAATTTTTTTAGACTACATTATTTCCTGTAACCCTAAGCCATATCGATGGCGATAAAGCGTGGCATTAATCAAGTACCTTGCTCTTACGGGAAAATAATATAATGGCAAGAAAAAGCAAATAGACTGAACTTGATGATCCTCCGCTGCTCCCCTCATTCTTAGTTATGGTTTCGGCTGCGTTATCATTCTGTTTTGGCTCTGAATAAAGCGGACCACCATAGTTTCCCGGATATTCATCGTTCATTACCTCTTTTAGCCAATTAAGCTCTTTGCTCACTCGGGTATAATAGTCGTAATCACCATATTGCCAAGCGCCATATGAGCTAACACCTGCGACAAAACGGCCCTCACTTGTTTCTATATAGGCAGCGCCGCCACTATCACCAGGGCCACCAACACCTTCTAGGGGTAAACTATTGCCATCAGCAGGATTATCAAACAGAAATCCTAGCAAGTACTCATTCACTCCTGCGGTAATATTATCCGCCCCATGTAACACGCTAAGGCCTGCATAAGGCTCTAATCCGTCGACTGGGTTACCAAGATCACCGTAACCCGCTAATTTTAATGTTTTCCCCAATTCATCTGAGCCTTCGTAAGGAGGGGTAGACTCCATGCTATAAATGGGCTCTTGCAATTCAATAAGTGCGATATCATGTCTTATGAATTCATAGTCTTCAGTGTTATAGCCTGGGTGCTCATGGAGTTTTTTGATGGTTATAACTTCATCAAATATGATCAATTCGCCAAATTCTGGGCCAATACAATGGGCTGCTGTTAACGCCCAACGTGGCGCAATGAGTGTTGCCGAACAATCACCCGAATGAATGGCTGATTGGTAATTGTAAGGGTCTAATAGATATTGCTCACGGTCAACATCATGTCGCATGATGATGGCGCTAACCGTGCTTGATTGTGCTAAAAGTAGCACGGGTAACACAATATAAAATAAAGAGTTACTGAGTAAATTGTTCTTCATGGAGAATCTCCGATTTTAAATTTATTATTTTTAGTTTAGGTTTGATAAGCACTTCAGTCTGATAAGCAGATTAAGTGGCAATCAAATATTCACTGGCACCAACGAAAGCGATGATGAGCCAAGAAAGCTCTTTTCTAATTCACAGTGCTTCGGAATTTTTATCAACAATCGTTTGGGCAGGTTCTTTGGTTAGAGTGATATGAATCGATAAATCATTCGGACATTTTTTGATAAATCTAGTAAACCTAGTTTTATCACACGCAGTGCAGTGACAAAATAATTAACTACTATGTTAAGCACCTTGAAGGACTACTAAAAGTATTGTGACTTATTGACTTTATCTAACATGACTTGACCACGACCTGAAGGCTTCAGGATAAAAAATTTTTTCTATAAAGCGTTAAGTTAATATGACTCAGTGCGACTTTTTTTGGTTTACAGTACCAAAAACTCGATTTAGGTTAGATAGTTGAATCATGGTTATTATTCCTTTAATCCAATATTATTTTTGCTATTGTATTTTTAAAAATTTGTCTTCGAAGCTTGCTCCTTCAGTTTCAAAGACAAACCAAGAACAATTACTCATCACGAAGAATAAGTGAGGGTCTGTAACTAGCCGCTTTAAAGGCAAGGCTGGCCACAGTAAGCCAAGTAATTACCGTGATAATCGCTGCAGCAATAACGTAAACCCAAACAGTTTGTTCGATACGCTCATTAAAATTGGCTAGCCAGTCACCGACTAACCAGTAACTTAATGGGTAAGCGATGATAATACTTATTACCACCAAGAGAAGAAATTCTTTAGCGAGTAAGTTCACGATACTTAAGCGTGTCGCACCGAGCACTTTACGAATGGCTACTTCTTTTTGACGACGCAGGGCCGCAAATGATGCTAAACCAAAAGTGCCTAAGCAGGTTAAAAAAATAGCTAATAAACTAAAAATAGTTACCATATCTAATGCTCGTTTTTCGTTCTTGTGAGCATTAGCGTAATCGTCTGTTAATTGGCTAATGTCGACATCACTTAAATTTAGCTCTGTACTTATTAATTGTTGTAGCTGTTTGCTAAGCTCAGCCATATCGACATTACTAGTTTTTATCACGAGGTCACTTGTAACACTTTGGTCAAAAAAACCTAAATTTAATGACATCGGCAATACTTGTTGTCGTGCAGAGCCAATTTTGACATTTTCGATAACACCAATCACTTTAGCTTTCATATTACGCATTGGTTCTATGAGAGTTAACCCTATAACTGAATCAACGTCTTGATAACCTGCTAATTCAGCCATACGACGACTGACAATCACACTGACGGTGCGAACCCTTTCTTCATCTCTATAATACCAATCACCACTGAATTTTGGGGAAAAATCACGTCCTGCAAGTAATTTAAGACCTAAGGTCTCAATAGGATAGTAGCCCGTTGCAACAGAGGGTTGCATACCATTTAATACCTCTCCGTTTGGCCAAGTGAATTGCAGACTAGACTCCATATCATCGGTAAAATTGGTATTGGAGGCTGTAACTTGCTCAACACCGGGTAAGTCTTTAATCGCATCGAACAAGTTATTGTGATCTTGTTTATATATAACGTCACTAGGCAGTGACTTAACGATGAGCTTTGATGATTTTTCATAACCCACAGGCAAATTATCGATCAACTGCATTTGTTGATATAAAGACACTGAGGCGATAATTAAGCCAATAGATAAAGTACTTTGTAAACATAGAGTTAACTTCCGGACAAAAATGGCCGTACCACCACGAATTAGATCGCCACTGAGCACACGTTTAGCGCTAAAAGAGGCGATAAATAGTGCGGGGTATAAACCAGAAAGTAAGCCTACCGCTAAAATAACGGCAACACTCATCCACATAAATATTGAACCGTAACTTAAGCTAAGCTCTCTATCCATAAGCACATTAAATTCAGATAAAGTTAATTCAACTAGTGCAAATGCAGTTAACCCTGCGAGTGCGACCACCACAAATGATTCTGTGAGAAACTGGGTAACTAGCTGTGTTTTTGTTGCGCCTAATGCTTTACGAACCCCAACTTCTTTGGCACGTTTTACTGACTGAGCAATAGTTAAATTAATAAAGTTGATACTGGCAATGAGGATCAAAATAACACTTAGTCCAATGCATATTTGTAGCACTGTTGACGAACCGCCAGTTTTCATTGCTGCCGGATCATTGCCATTAAGATGTAAATCTTCCATATTAACTAATGCCATTTTCACCTTTTTTTTAACTTGCCAAGGAAAAATGGCATGACTTTCTTTATTCAATTTCTTAGTAAATGTCGATATATCAGTACCTGTCAATAATTTATAATAAACATAACCGTTACCCTCTAGCATCAATTGGGTTGGCATATGAATCAGGCTATCAAACTTAAAATGCGTGTTTTCAGGTAAATTTTTGAAGATAGCGCCTATGGTGTATTGCTCTTCTTCACGATGTAACACTTGACCAATCACTTGGTTGTGACCAAAAAGCCGAATGGCTTCACGTTCACTTAACACTAATTGATTTGGCTCTGATAACGCTTGTGTAATGTCACCCGCAATAGTAGTTAAGTTAACAAAATCAAGAATATTAACAGATGCCATAAAAAAGTCATTTAGTCTATGAAGATTGCCAGCCACTTCAACTAAGTTACTCAGCCCTTGTCCAATACTTTGCGTATTAACAAGCCTGAATATAGATTCTACCTGACTATTATTTTTAACTTTCTCGGCAACCCTAAAACCACTAATAGATATGGCTTGTAAACCTACCGCTGTATAATCTGTAAGACCAAGGTAAACACGTTCGCTGTCTGGATGGTGTTTATCATATGACAATTCATGTTGAGCAAATAACGCCATCAAAATGGCCGCGGCTATGCCGATACTAAAACCAATGACATTAAGAAAAAAATGTTGTTTGTCTTTTTTTATTGCGCGGTGTGTAGTGATAAAATAATTAACGATCATGTTAAGCAACCTCTGATGGAAAATCAGATTGTTGGGGTGCATTATTTGCTTTATCTAACATAATTTGGCCATCTAACAAGCGTACCAAACGGTCGGCATAATTAGCGTCTTTTTCAGCGTGAGTTACCATAATAACGGTAGTGCCTTCTTTATTTAACTCTCGTAACATCGCCATCACTTCATCACCATTTTTTGAGTCCAGATTACCCGTTGGCTCATCGGCTAAAATCAATTTAGGCTTGCTGACAAGAGCGCGCGCAACGGCAACACGTTGTTGCTGACCTCCTGAAAGTTGTTGAGGTAAATGATCGGCTCTATGGTCAATACCAACGCGTTTTAAAATAGCTTCAACACGTTGTTTTCGCTCGCCTTTGCTAATTTTTTGATATTGCAGTGGTAGTTCAACATTTTCATAAACGGTCAATTCATCAATTAAATTAAAACTTTGAAAAACAAACCCAATGGAAGACTTACGTAACTCGGCTAATTTTACTTCACTATATGTTGATATATCACTGCCTGAGAATTCAAAGCTGCCACTTGACGGTGAGTCTAGCATGCCCAATATAGATAATAAGGTTGATTTACCACAGCCAGACGGGCCCATGATGGCAACGAACTCTCCTTTATTAACGGTTAAATTAATATTACTTAGCGCGGTTGTTTCTAAATCTAATGTTCGAAATACCCGGCTTAAGTTATTTATTTTAATCATTATTATTCCTTTACGTTAATGTAAGTTAATTTAATTGCAGTTGTCGGGCTTTATCGAAATTACCATAGCTTGATGTTATTACTTGTTCGCCTAGTGACAAGCCTGACAATACTTCAAAATAATCTTGATTTTTTTTACCTAAACTAATCGTACGTCGTTCGGCTTTATTGCCGTTTTCGTTAAGTACATACACCCAGTTGCCACCACTATTGGTAAAAAAAGCGCCACGTTTAAGCAATAAAACGTGGTCTTTATTACCCCCTAACATCAATTCAACATCAATACTTTGGCCTCGTTTTATATTGCTGGCACCTGTTGGCAGGTCAACCTCAATTTGAAATTGTGATTGATTAACACGGCTATCAATCTTGCTGACTTTAGCCATTATATTGCCAGTTTCTAATTCAACTTTAACGGTTAAGTCTCGTTGTACTTGGCTTAAATAAAATTCGTCGAGACGAATCATTAATTTATATTCATTGGGGATATCAACTTGCCCAAGGCGGGCACCACGCTCTTTTGATTCACCAAGGTCAACGTTCAGCTCACTTAAATAACCTGAAATAGGTGCTTTTATTAACAAGTTTTCTAAATTTTTACGGGCAAATTGAAGGTTTTTTTCTAACATTTTTGCGCTTTCTTCAAGTTGTTGAACTTGTACTTTACGTATGCTGTTTTCTTGTTTTTGTCGTTCAATAGTCAGTTTTTTTCTGGCTTGGTAGTAACTCAGGTCATCTTTTAGTTCTGCGAGTCTGTCTTTAGCCAACAACCCTTTATTTACTAAGGGAGATGATTGCTTTACACGGCGTTGCAGATGACTGATTTGTCGTTCAATCTCTAATAAATCACGGCGTAAATTTAAGCGGCTGGTTGCCATATTCATTTGGGTATTTCGTAGGAAGTTCAGCTGTTCAGTTACTTGTGCTTCTCGGCCCATCACATCAAGCTGTAAGTTTGTATTGCTCAAAAGTACCAAAGGCTGACCTCTTTCGACAAACTCACCTTGCTCAACTAAACGTTGCTCTACCTGACCACCTGCGGAGGTATCAAGGTAAATAGTTGTTTTTGGTACAACTTGACCACGCAGACTTAAAGCATCGACAAAGTCACCTTGTGTAACTGAGCTAATAGTAACGCTGTTGATATCTAGGTTATGACTACGCCCGCCAGCACTTGCTTGACTAAAGCTATAAGCCGCGCCCGCGATGCCAAAAACAATCATGCTAAAGAGGCTGTATTTAAAATATTTTTGTAGCGGAGAGCGGGTTACTTTTTTATCCATAATACTTAGCCATAAAGTTCATTCAGTTAACTTATCTATTCAAGTCATCTATGCAGCATATTCCAAGGTATTTACGTTTAGCTTGGTTGGTAATATTACCTTGATTGTCATAGGTACTTACAATACTTGTGCCAACACTTAAAGTTGATATAAAACAATGTGTTGTTGTGTTTTTATTTTTAGCTATTTGAGACTAGTGTCCAGTTATAGAACACTTTTAATAAAACAAAGTGTCCACTTATGGACGGATTGTGGCTAGACGACTTAATGATAAGTGAGGTAGACTAAAAAAAAGATATTAATGGGTTATGGGATGAAGCAAGCGGGCTCAATTTTAATTGTTGATGATAACCCTGATATTTTGATTGCGGTAAATTTATTGCTTAAACAACACTATCAAACCGTTGTAACAACAAATAACCCTTTTGACATCGAAAAGGTAGTTAACGAGCAGAAAATAGAAGTGATCTTACTCGATATGAATTTCAACCGTGATGCTATAAGTGGTCAGGAAGGTTTTTATTGGCTGAAGAAAATTCTCGTGCAAGATCCTTCCATCGTTGTGGTATTGATGACAGCTTATGGCGATATTCAGTTAGCTGTGGATGCAATTAAAGCGGGTGCTGCGGATTTTATCGCTAAACCTTGGCGAAATGAGCAACTGCTAGGTGCCATTGCGGCAGCATTCGCTCATGCAAAGGATAAGCAAAAAGTAGGTAAACTCACTCGTCAAACCCAAGGGTTAAATCAAGCACTCAGTGGCCAAAAATTTGATTTTTTAGGTCAAAGTCTGGCGATGAAAAAAGTCTTTGATACCATTGAAAAAGCGGCACAAACCGACGCTAACATTTTGATTACTGGTGAAAGTGGTACAGGTAAGGAACTGGCAGCACATGCCATACATTTAGCGAGTAATAGACGTGAGCAGGCTTTTATTAGCCTCGACATGGGGTCTATTGCGCAAAGCCTATTTGAAAGTGAGCTTTTTGGTCACAAAAAAGGCGCATTTACCGATGCAAAATCGGATAGAAGCGGTCGCTTTGAGCTTGCCCACGAGGGTAGTTTATTTTTAGATGAGCTGGGCAATTTACCTTTAAATCAACAAGCGACTTTATTGGCGGCATTGCAAAACCGTCAAATTACTCCTGTTGGTGGTACACAATCAATAGATGTGGATATTCGTCTCATTTGTGCTACGAATGAAAACTTGTCTCAAGCAGTATTGGAAAACCGCTTTAGACAAGATTTACTTTACCGCGTTAATACCGTGGAAATACGCTTACCGCCATTACGTGAGCGGGTAGATGACATTCCTTTATTAGCAGAATATTACCTTGAACACTTTAGCCATAAATATAAAAGAAGCTTGAATATTGAACCCGACGATATGCAGGCGCTTTGCCATTACGCTTGGCCGGGTAATGTCCGTGAATTGGCACATGTTATTGAGCGTTCTGTTATTTTAAGTGACTGTGGTGTATTAGATCTTCGTTCAGTGGTGGGGGCACAAATGCCCCAAGAACCGCTAAACCATAAAGCAGTTGATGTCGCTGAACAAAGCCAATTACTGGGGGGTGATGTAGCGAATACGAAGAATAGCTATAATTTAGAAATATTAGAGCAACGTACAGTACGTGCAGCCCTTAAACATCATCAGGGTAATGTCAGTAAAGCGGCCAAGGCATTGGGTTTAACTCGAGGCGCTATGTACCGTCGATTAGATAAATATGATCTTTGATTCTAGGCTTTTAATTAACATAAACTGAAACAGAGAAGGTTAATTGCTCTGAATATTTTCACTCACTCAATAAATTGTATGCTATGAACCTCTTAAACAGACGCCCCTCGTTATTACTGGCCATTAATCTTGTTGCTGTACTGGTTTGTGCCGCACTGTTGACAAAAGTTTATATTGCCATGGGCGTGTCGGCTACTTGGTTGCTGATATTAGTACTATCCATATCGTTAATCGCTTCTTTATTTTCACTTTTTAAGCGCCAAGACCAGCAACTTATACAAGTGATAAGAGCGCTGGCCAATGGTGACAATACCTTGGGATTTAGCACTCATCATCCAATGCGTAAGCATTTTGAAGGGGTTAAACAACAAATGCAGTCAGCACGTTTTGTTGCTGAACAACAAAGCGAATTTTTAAAAGCGCTATTGATACATGTCGATCTCGCTGTCATCGTGTGTGACGCTCAAGGGAATGTTATTGAGTCTAATCCTGCGGTTGCTCGATTACTTGGCAAAAGTGCAGCGCATCTTAATGAGCTTAGGCATATTGGTATTATAATTTTAGCCGCACAAAAGAACTTACAGAGTACGGTGCAATGGTTACATGGCGAACAGCAAGATACGTTAACCTTGCAAGTGAGTATCGCTGATATTCAGGGGCAGGAGCGTAAAATTGTCACTTTACAATCAATTCACGAGTTGTTGTTAAATAAAGAGCAACAAGCCTACAAACGCCTAACGCATGTGCTCACTCATGAAGTGGCCAATACTATTACCCCGTTAGCCTCTATTGCGGAAACGTGTCAGGGGCTTATGCCTAAAAACTTAAGCTTTACTGATCAAGAAAACAAACAAGATTTGACCTTAGCACTTAATACATTAGCTGCTCGTACTCAATACTTAGGTGAGTTTATCGCCAGTTTTAGGCAAATTAGCAGCTTACCTATGCCAAATTTAGTACCTACTCAATTGGCAACGATATTAGCGCGTATGCAAATCCTTCATCAGCAACAACTTAACGAATGTAATAGCATTTTAACGCTTGATATCCAAAGCCAACAATTGGTCATGTTAGATAGCGCCCAAATCGAACAAGTACTGATTAACCTGGTAAAAAATGCTATTGAAGGGGTGAAATTACATATTGAACAACAGGTAGGTTTAGGAGGTAATGAGATTATTCAAGGCGATATATCATTAACCGTAGGACAAAACAGCGCTCAACAACTTTATGTGGAAGTGGCTGACAATGGCATGGGGATTAGCGAAGATGCGCTAGAGATGATTTTTGTCCCTTTTTTTACAACCAAGCAACAAGGTTCAGGTATTGGCTTGAGCCTTTCAAGGCAAATAATGGTCAACCATGGTGGTGATTTAGTGTATCTGAATCGATCGCAAGGTGCTTGTTTCAGGTGTATATTTGGTTAGGCGGACTCGCTAAATGTAGTCGCTATAAAATAGCGGGTACCGGATATATAGTGCAAAAAAGATATTGAGCGAGGTTGTAAAAACCGAGTTGAATGAGTTTTTTGTTAATAAAATAATATGATATCTACTAGGATACAGACTCTAACGACATTGCTAGTTTTTGAATGCCATGAGATGGAGTCCACCTTTTAAATTCAACAAACCCATGTTTTTTGTATAAGTTTATTGCGGGTATATTAACAACGGCTGTTTCTACAATGGCTTGAGAGAAATACATTACCTCTAGAACATAGCTTATTAATTTGTCTGCTAACCCTTTTCTAAAATAATGAGGGTCGACAGTTAAACTATCAATTGCTAAATGCTTATTTTCTACGGTGATTTCTATCACTGCAGCGAGACATTTATTTTCGCTCAAACCATAAAATTGTGTTGGTGAATTTTTTATATCTATAGCGCTTCGCAACAGAGGAGGAAAATTGAGAGTGCCTATCAGTTGAGCTTCAACTTTATACGAACGTTGAAAGATGGTAAAAATTTGGTTCGCAACATCTTTATTTGAATGATCAAGTTTTGTTATCATACGGTGTCTAATCTCAATATTCATCTTGCTCTGTAATGCCTCATCTAGAGGTTGGAGATTCTTGCTAGTTTGCATTGTTATTCCATAAGTTGCTAATGTAATTGGTTGTTTTTTGGAAACAACTTCCCACACTATTACGTTAAACTCACCTCAACTTGTAATTTACAAGCTTGAATTATATTTATCCACTAAATATTTGATTGCGAAAGCGACTTTCTTGTCGAATAAATTCACCATTATTACCTTTAGTATCGTACCACTGGTCAACCCATTTACCTGCAACGATTAGTCCCATGAAATATCATCCGTTGAGAGAACAACATAATGAACAGCTTGCTCTGTGCTATTAAAAATACCATGGCAGATACACGGTCATTACCTTTTCTAAGTATTGACCGGTTACATGACTAATACCATGCATAGGGCATTATTTCTCTATGGGTGCAGCCATTTGGTCTAATGGCTGTATTTTAATTTTTCTTCGACCACCGAGTTCAGAGTAAAGCATACCGGCAATGATTAACCCTGCGCCAAACCATCCTTTTACGCCAAGATATTCCCCTAAGATGACAAAGGCAGCAAGATGACCAAATATTGGTTCTAATGCAAAAATCAGGGCAACTTTATGAGGTTCAAGTATACGTTGGCTTGAGGTTTGTGCCCAAAATGCAAATGCACTGGCTAAAATAGCAGAATATAATATTGCAGCCCAAACATCGGTATTTGATAGTTGTTCAATGAACGGCGGATAGTTTACATTAATATTGGCAACCGCTTCATAACTTGCGGCAATAGTACTGTAAACAGCAACGGCAGCTAATTGGATTATACTCAGTGGAATAACAGCAAAGCGGCCACCGTATTTTGCCATTAAGGTAATGTGGCAGGCATAACAAACAGCACTTATAGCAACAAGAATATCACCAAAGTTAAATTCCATTTTGTCGCCCATGGTTAAAAAATATAATCCAATAGTCGCAGCAACAACACTTACCCAAATTTCTGCACCGACTCTAGTTTTAAAAAGTAGATAGCCAATAATAGGTACTAAAGGAACACATAGGCCAGTGATGAATCCGGTATTAGAAACACTAGTGTAAAGCAATCCTTTGGTTTGTAAGGAAAAACCTAAGAATAATAATAAACCTAAGCCAAAACCTGTTTTGAGTAGCTCGGCAACTCGGTAATCGTTCTCTGAATTGGCTGGTTTTTTTTGCAGAAAATATAAAGGTAATAACGCTAATGCCGCAATACCAAAACGAAAAGCGTTAAAGGTATTAACGGGCATAATATCAATAGCACCATCAACTACAACAAAGCCGACGCCCCAAATAAGATTTACCAGCACTAAAGCCCATAAAGCGGTGGTTGGAGTACGTATTGTCATTGATTTACCTTTGAGACTATTAATTTGTGGGCATTATAGCGCTACTAATTTTTAACGTCATCAACTGTATTAAATGTATTTTAATCAAACAAAATTGTAGGATTTATAACTGCTTTGTAAGATATATTTTTTGTTTTTATGTCTTTGCTCAGTTTCTATTCACTAACCTTCATTTTTATCAAATAATTATCATCGTTAATAACAATCCCTGTAAATAGATTAAAAAATGCACACTTTATAATCAGGCGACTCAATCTAAAATTATCTTCGTATTTTTCTTCAGTATAAAAATAAAACAATCTACATAGCCCTTTGTTTACTTAGTATAAATGTAATTAGAGTTACTACTCTATTGTAATTGTTAGATTTTATTTCAGTGTTCTCACAAATTAGGAATTGACCTAGATCAAGTTTTGAGTAATTCTAGGGTGTAAAACGTACAAAAATAAGAATAATTCGTAGTTGATCTTGAAGTTAACGCGAAATTGATAATAACAAAAATAGTTAGCAAAACCTGAATGTAAGAAATTATGTCTATTTCTGCAGTTTATATTTTGCTTTTTTGATAGAAGGGTGAAAGGAGATGTCGTGTGAAAAGACGTAACCTAAGTTGGCTGGCGTTAGGAAGTTTGTTTTCCAGCTCAGTTTGGGCAGATATGCAATTGAATCTGACCAAAGGTGTAACTGAAATAAGTAGGGAAGTTTATGACCTACATATGCTAGTTATGTATATATGTACTGCCATTGGTATTGTGGTGTTTGGTGCGATGTTTTGGTCTATGGCTTTCCATCGGAAATCTAAGGGAGCAAAAGCGGCAGACTTTCATGAAAGTACTAAAGTTGAGATCCTCTGGACTGCAATTCCTATAATTATTCTCATCGCTATGGCAGTACCTGCCACTAAAACACTTATCGCGATGGAAAATAATGATGACTCTGATGTCACTATTCAAATTACAGGTTCACAATGGAAATGGCATTATAAATATTTTGACCAAAATATTGAGTTTTATTCCGTGCTTTCCACTCCTCGTGACCAATACGAAAATCAATCAGGTAGTTCTGCTGAAAAAGGTGAAAATTACCTACTTGAAGTTGATAATCACCTAGTTATACCGGTTAACAAAAAAGTTCGTTTCCTCATTACATCAGACGATGTAATTCATGCGTGGTGGGTGCCAGCATTTGCTGTGAAACAAGATGCAAATCCTGGTTTCATTAATGAAGCATGGGCCATTGTTCCTGAACCGGGAATTTATCGCGGTCAGTGTGCTGAACTTTGTGGTAAAGATCACGGTTTTATGCCAATTGTTGTTGAAGTTAAATCTGAAGCAGATTATGCCGCCTGGATTGATGAACAACATCAAATGACAGCGCAAGCAGCGGAAGCAGAAAAAGCATCACTAAACGCTTCGGTATCTATGGATGAATTAATGCAATTAGGTGAAACAACCTATGTTGCGTATTGCGCCGCTTGTCATCAGGTTTCGGGCAATGGTTTACCGCCTGCTTTCCCCGCATTAAAAGGCAGTTCTATAGCACTAGGTGATGTAAGTGAACATGTTGACATAGTTTTTAATGGTCGTGCTGGTACAGGTATGCAAGGTTATGGTAAGCAATTAAGCCTTAAACAAATTGCAGCTGTAGTCACTTACGAACGTAATGCTTGGGGTAACAATACCGGTGATGCTGTTCAAGCCGCAGATGTTCAAGCTGCTGTTGGTAATAGTATGCCCGAAGAAGCGTTAGAAAAAGCAACGGACGTTGTTGATGATGTTGCTGCGCAAGTTGCAGAAGCGGTTCCTAGAGAAGACTTAAGCAAAGAATATAGTCACGACGAATTAATGACAATGGGTGAAGAAGTTTACATGACGGCATGTGCTGCTTGTCACCAACCAACAGGTGCCGGTTTACCACCCGTTTTCCCAGCTCTAAAGGATAGCGTTATTGCAAAAGGTGATGTTGCTATTCATATAGATATGGTAATTAATGGCAGTAAGACAAATCCTGCTATGGCTGCTTTTGGTAGTCAGTTAACAAAAACACAAATAGCCGCAGTTGTTACCTATGAAAGAAATGCATGGGGTAATAATACCGGTGATTTAATTCAACCAGCCGCAGTTGATGCTGCCAGTGCGAAGTAGGGGGAAGACAAAATGACAACAGATGTTATAGAACAAGAATCTCACGATTCGCACGACGATCATGATGATTCACATGAACACGGGAAAATGACCGGCATAAAACGTTGGTTATATACCACTAACCATAAAGACATAGGTACCTTGTATTTGTGGTTCGCCTTTATTATGTTTCTTATTGGCGGCGCCTTGGCAATGGTTATTCGCGCTGAGTTATTTCAGCCAGGATTACAAATTGTTGAACCAGATTTTTTTAATCAGTTAACCACAGTACATGGTTTAATTATGGTATTTGGCGCCATAATGCCAGCTTTTACTGGTTTTGCTAACTGGATGATCCCAATGATGGTTGGTGCACCAGATATGGCTTTACCAAGAATGAATAATTGGAGCTTCTGGATATTACCCTTTGCGTTTGCCATCCTACTTTCTTCATTTTTCATGGAGTCAGGTGCGCCAAACTTTGGGTGGACTTTTTACGCACCATTATCAACCACCTATTCAAATGGTAGTACCGCATTCTTTGTATTTGCAGTACATATTATGGGGATATCTTCAATAATGGGGGCAATTAACATTGTTGTTACCATTATGAATATGCGTGCTCCAGGTATGACTTATATGAAAATGCCATTATTTGTGTGGACATTTTTTATCACCGCCTATCTATTGATTGCCGTGATGCCAGTGCTCGCAGGTGCGGTAACGATGTTGTTAACAGACACCTACTTTGGTACTAGCTTCTTTGATGCCGCTGGTGGTGGTGACCCTGTGTTGTTCCAACATATCTTCTGGTTCTTTGGTCATCCTGAAGTTTACATTATGATTTTGCCTGCATTTGGTATCGTTTCTACCATAATCCCAGCGTTTTCACGTAAACCTTTATTTGGCTACAGCTCAATGGTTTATGCTACAGCATCGATTGCGTTCTTATCATTTATTGTTTGGGCTCATCACATGTTTACAACAGGTATGCCGTTGTTTGGCGAACTGTTTTTCATGTATTGTACAATGTTAATTGCGGTTCCTACCGGTGTAAAAGTCTTTAACTGGGTAGCCACAATGTGGCGTGGTTCACTCTCATTTGAAACACCGATGTTGTTTTCATTAGCTTTTGTCATACTATTTACTATCGGTGGCTTCTCTGGCTTGATGTTAGCAATGACGCCAGTAGATTTTCAGTATCATGATACCTACTTTGTAGTGGCTCATTTTCACTATGTATTGGTAACAGGTTCATTGTTCTCTATCTTTGCTGGAGCTTATTACTGGTTGCCTAAATGGACTGGTCATATGTATAACGAACCTTTAGCTAAATGGCATTTTTGGTGTTCACTTATCTCTGTAAATCTATTGTTCTTCCCTATGCATTTTCTAGGTTTGGCTGGCATGCCACGTCGTATTCCAGATTATGCGTTGCAGTTTGCAGACTTTAACAAGTGGGTTAGTATTGGTGGTTTTGCTTTTGGCTTATCACAGTTAATATTCTTAGCCTTAGTGATTAAGTGTATTAAAGGTGGCGAAAAAGCACCCGCTAAACCATGGGATGGTGCTGAAGGGTTGGAATGGACAGTAGCAAGTCCTGCGCCATATCATACATTTACAACACCACCAAAAATTGATTAATTGAAATGACACAAATAGATAAAGGCACCGAACAGAAAAAACCGACGAGCCATAGTAAAGTTGTAAAAAAACTTGTATTGATTGTTTTTGGTATGTTTGGTTTTGGTTTTGCTTTAGTGCCCTTATATGATGTGTTTTGCGATATTACCGGGTTAAATGGAAAAACGAACACTACCTCTGCGGCTTATACCGCAGACGGTATCGATAAATCTCGAACAGTTACCGTGCAATTTATAAGTCGAACTGCACAAGGTATACCATGGCAATTTGAGCCAATGGAACGAGAAGTTAAAGTTCATCCCGGTGAAATGAAATTTGTTAAATTTTACGCTAAAAATGAATCAAATCGTGACATTATCGGTCAAGCTGTACCGTCTGTGTCACCCGGGTTAGCTGCTGAATATTTTCAAAAAATTGAATGTTTTTGTTTTACACAGCAGCCATTAAAAGGCAATGAAGAGGTTGAAATGGGGTTGCAGTTTTATGTTGACCCTGAGTTGCCAGAAGACATATCGACACTGACGTTGTCATACACTTTGTATGATGTAACCGGTAAAAAAGATTCATAAGCGTTATGTACGTTTAATGCGTATATATTAAGTTTAGGGGAATAACAATGACGACAAAAGAATATGAAAGTTATTATGTACCATCACAAAGCCATTGGCCAATTGTGGGTGCTGTGGCATTATTTTTAATTGCTGTTGGGGCAGGAAACTATGTCTCTCAACTAAATAGTGAAGAAAGTGGCTTTGGCGGCTACATATTTTTGGCTGGCGTTTGTTTGGTCATATATATGTTATATGGCTGGTTTAGTAATGTTATTAATGAATCCATGTCAGGTAAGTATAGCCATCAAATGGATAACTCATTTCGACAAGGAATGAGTTGGTTTATTTTTTCTGAAGTGATGTTTTTCGCTGCATTCTTTGGTGCCTTGTTCTACGCGAGGACATTATCTGTTCCTTGGTTAGGTGGCGCAGATAATAATGCGATGACAGGTGCTGTTTTATGGCCTGATTTCGTTGCAAGTTGGCCGTTGTTAAAAACACCGGATGGTACAGAAACAACACAAATGGGTTGGAATGGTCTGCCTTTATACAACACCATTTTATTATTAACATCATCTATTACCGCACACTTTGCTCATAGCGCATTACTTAAAGATAATCGTAAGAAGCTAAAAATTTGGTTAGGTTTAACTATTTTACTAGGATTATCATTTTTATGCTTACAAGTTGTTGAGTATATGCACGGTTATTCTGAAGAGATGAAACTGTATATGACCAGTGGTATTTACGGATCAACATTTTATATGTTGACTGGTTTCCATGGTATGCACGTAACGTTAGGAACCATTATGTTAATTGTGGTGTTCTTGCGTGTATTAAAAGGTCACTTTACTCCGCATAATGCTTTTGCTTTTGAAGCAGCTAGTTGGTATTGGCATTTTGTTGATGTTGTTTGGGTGATGCTATTCGTCTTCGTTTATATATTGTAGATGACACTTGTTTTGACAATGGTGTTATAAATATAAATGAAAGTGGATTAAATTCAGCTAACAGAAGGTGCTACTTATAATATAAGTTAGCGCCTTCTCTATTATTAATGATATGTGGCGTTTAATAAGGGTGGGGATTAGGCGTAATTAG
The DNA here is from genome assembly GCA_047621305.1 of Alteromonadaceae bacterium. GTDB lineage: Bacteria > Pseudomonadota > Gammaproteobacteria > Enterobacterales > Alteromonadaceae > Colwellia_A. The sequence goes on from JBLHNB010000020.1 coordinate 37,686, forward strand.
CCCAGTCATAATGCCAATTAACATCAGAATTACCATAAAAGCAGAGATCATCACTCGACGACCAATAAATTTAGACATTGATGGTTTGTTAGGGTCGTTTTTATTCATAATTAATAATGCTTTGAACAAGTTATAGACCATATAAAACAAACAACCGACGAGTATAATTTTAAAAATCACTAAAAACCTCCTAATGTTATGTTCACGATGAACGGTATGTCACACTGCCATTGATGGCAAGGAGTGACTATGGTCATTTTAAATGCTAAAAAGACGTAATATTGTTGTAAGGAACTTATCTTTTTGAAAAACATTGTAACAAACATTAGCCTGCCTTGGTTGGCATTTACACTGTTGGTTTTTGCTTTATTAATCAATTTGGGTTTATGGCAAAGTGATCGTGCGCTACAAAAAGAACAGCGCTTAGAACGTATTGAAGAGCTGAGTAATAAAGATGCCTTAACCTTGCCACAAATATTGGCACAATCACCTGATGAAATTAACGACTTGCCTATTCGTCTCGATGGTGAGTTTAATGACGGTAAACAATTTTTGTTAGATAACCAAACGAATAAAGGGCAATTGGGTTATCGGGTTTATCAGGTTTTTAATCTTGGTAATAAAGCCGTACTGGTTAATTTAGGTTGGGTCTTAGGTTCAATTAGCCGCCAAGAATTACCAGACATAAAGCCTATTGTTGGCAATTATCAGTTAAAAGGTCATGTACGACTTATTGAACCGGGCATTTTATTAATGGAACAAGAATTTACTAAAAATCAATGGCCTTTACGTGTTCAACAGATCGATCTTGATAAATTTTCACAATTAATTGATGTTCAGCTCTTGCCCTTTGTCGTTTACTTAGATAAAACAGACAAGGTAGGTTATAAAAAAAATTGGCAACCTATTGTGATGCCACCCGAAAAACATCGAGCCTATGCGTTTCAATGGTATAGCTTAGCAGTAGCATGGTTGATGTTGATGTTTTGGGCATCAATAAAGTTTAGTAGAGCCGAAAACCAAACGTAACAACAATAATAATAAGGTTTAGATGTATGAGTGTGACCCAACAAAAAAAATCCCGTACTAACATGTTATTAGTCCTTGCAGCATTCGCTCTCCCCGTTGTTTTAGCAAAATTGGCATTAACTCAACATTGGTTTAGTTATGGTGTTACCAATAAAGGGACTTTGGTAGAAAGCGAGTTGACCTTAACAAAATTAGGTATAGCCCAAGAAGATTTCGAAAAAACATGGCTGATCCTGTATGCATTGCCAAAGCAGTGTGATGAACAATGTGAACAAACCTTATTAAGTGTGCACAATACCTATGTTGCCCTAGGCAAAGAAAAGCCTCGAGTAAAACATGTTGCTTTGGTGCAAGGCACTTTATCAGATAAACAGCGTTCAAGATTAGAACAAAAACAATGGACTATTGTGGCGACAACAACACAAGCCTTAAATCAACTTCAAAAGCCGCAAGTATTAATTGTTGACTCATTAGGGAACGTAGTATTGTCACATCAACCTCCCGCTGATGTAAATTCACAAGCAATGTTTGGGAAAGAAATATTAGCTGATTTGAAAAAATTATTGAAATATTCAAGGATTGGTTAGAATGAGAACTTCTCAAAATTCTGATCTGAAAAAGCTCGTATTTGTTAGTATTTTATTGGCGATTGTCGTAGTAAGTTTAGGTGCGTATACCCGACTAACACACGCTGGTCTTGGTTGTCCTGATTGGCCTGGTTGTTATGGGTTACTTGATGTGCCTGAAACGACTGAACAGATCATAAAGGCTGAACAAGCATTTCCAGACCGCCCCGTTGAACCTCATAAAGCATGGAATGAAATGATCCATCGTTACTTTGCAGGGACACTTGGGTTGTTAATTTTAGCTATTGCCTTTTTATCGATTAAACGTCGAAAAGAAGGTACACCATTATTTTTACCTATTCTTATTCTTGCTGTCGTTATATTTCAAGCTGCATTAGGTATGTGGACAGTGACCATGAAGTTAATGCCTATTGTGGTTATGGGGCATTTAATGGGCGGCTTTACAACACTCTGTTTATTATTTTTATTGTATTTAAGGTTAAGACGTTTCCGTATTCCTGGTGGTGATTACTCCCTTAAAAAGTATGCTCGTTTTGGTATGTTAGGGATAGCAATATTAACAGCGCAAATTGCATTGGGAGGATGGACATCATCTAATTATGCTGCCCTTGTGTGTACTGAATTACCGATATGCCAAGCCGGATGGCAAGAACGTATAACGTTTGATGACTCATTTGATTTGGTGCCACCAGAGCGTGCAACATATGAACATGGGCACTTAAGCCATAATTCACGGGTGACTATTCATGTTGTGCATCGTATCGGGGCTATTATTACGGCTGTTTATTTATTATGGTTAGTGATTGTAATATTTGGCCGTGCGCAATCTCGATTTTTTAAAAATTTAGCCGTAGGGCTTGGTGTGGTCTTGTTGTGCCAAGTGAGTTTAGGTATTAGTAATATATGGTTCTCGTTGCCCTTAATTGTTGCCGTTAGTCATAACGTAGTCGCCGCGTGTTTAATGTTGATGTTAATCACCTTAACGTACAGTTTAAAACGAAAGATATAGGAAGGAATGATGAGCGAAATAACAAATTCAAATATAAGCGTGCAATCAGTTCCGAGTGCTACTTGGCGTGATTATTACGAAATTACTAAGCCGCGAGTGGTTGCGTTATTAGTATTAACAGCTCTAGTGGGGATGTGTTTATCTGTACCGGGTGCCATTCCTTGGCAGGTTTTAATTCCATCAATGTTGGGCATTGGCTTTTTATCATCAGCAGCTGCAGCAATTAACCATATTGTTGATGAACGTATCGACAGCATTATGGGGCGTACATATAATCGTCCGGTTGCTACGGGGCGATTAAGCTCAAAAGATGCGACAATTTTTGCGATGATGTTAGCGGTAACTGGTTTTGCCGTTTTATATAGTTTTGTTAATCCACTTACTGCATGGCTAACTTTTGCAGGTTTGGTTGGGTATAGCTTTGTTTATACAATGTATCTTAAGCGTGCTACACCACAAAATATCACCATTGGTGGTCTTGCTGGTGCTATTCCACCTTTGTTAGGTTGGACGTCAATGACGGGTGAAATACACGCTAATGCTTTGTTATTGGTCTTGTTGATTTTTACTTGGACCCCACCACACTTTTGGGCATTAGCAATTCATCGTAAAGATGATTATGCCAAAGTAAATATTCCGATGTTACCGGTAACACATGGTGTTAGTTTTACTAAAACTCAAATTTTGCTCTATACCGTGCTGTTATTTGTTGTTGGTCTACTGCCTTATTTAGTGGGTATGTCTAATTGGTTATACTTAATTGGTGCTGTAGTGTTGAACTTAATCTTCTTCATGTATGCATGGAAACTTAAATTTAATGCTGATGAATCTACCGCTATGGATACTTTTAAATTTTCTATTATTCACTTAATGGCACTCTTTATTATTTTATTGCTAGACCATTATTTATTGCCAATGGCTTAACTATTTATAGTGAATATTAAATCTTATGACTAAATTACTTTATGCCATTGTTGCGCTTGTAGCTCTGGCTACTGGTGCATTACTTTTTGCGAAATTATCGCAAAATGAACTACCTGAATATGGTTTATATTATCAAGAACCACGAGATATTAATGAATTTAGGTTAACGGATCATCAAAATAATACTTTTACTGCTCAGCATTTAAAAGGCAAATGGTCGTGGATATTTTTTGGCTATACTTCTTGTCCTGATGTTTGCCCAACGACATTACAAGAACTCAATTACGTTTATGATGACTTTAAAGCTGTCTCTAGAGATACGCAAGTGCTGCTCATTTCAATTGATCCACAACGAGATACTGTTGATGCTTTAGCCAATTATATTCAATATTTTAATAAAGAATTCATCGCGCTTACCGCCGGTCATGAGGTGCTATTTCCATTGGCACGTAACTTAGGGTTAATGTACGCCATAAATGACCAACTAGATGGTAAGCCATATACTGTTGATCATAGTGCTTCAATGATATTAATTAACCCTAAAGGACAGATAGCGGCAATTTTTCAACCCAATCAAGTATTAGGAAAGCTACCGACCATTGAAGGGGATAAATTAGTTAGCGATTTCAAAAAAATTGTTAACTTATTTAAATAAATTACATTGCATTTATAGCGGATACCAATCACCATTTTCTTGCAAAATAAACCAAGGCTTTGAATACCAATAATATCGACCCGGTTCACTAATACTTGGTGCGGTACAATTGCAGCGCACTCGGCCAACGGGCAGTGGCGCACTGTAAGTTACTGTAAAACTCTCCTGATTGAGCCAGTCAATTTTTTGTTTACCTAATCCAGAAATATAACAGTTGAGCTGTGTTGGATTGAAATCATCAACAATTACCTCAAAGGTAATTGACTTTGATTGCTGGTGTTTGTGAACCGTTTTTGCATGATCATTTGATAACCTCATAGTAAAGGGTAATGAATTGAGCTTATCGACTAATTTTGGTATTTGGTCATAAGGTGCAGAAACAGGGTAGCGCGGTACCGCAGTTAAATCTGTAGCTAAACCGACGGCGCCCGATTGCTGAGAAAAACCAATATAATCAAGGTCTGTAAGCCATGCTTGTACCGCGGGTGTAAACTCGCCAAAGGGAAAAGCGAGATATTGCCAATTTTGTCCGGTATTGGCTCGAATAAGCTGTTCGGCTTCAATTAATAATATCGTTTGTTTTTCAAGCCATTGTTGTTCACTGAACCCTTGAGGAATTCTTGCTAAGGAGTGATGGTCTAAACCATGATTAGCAATAATAGCCCCTTGGTCAGCCATTAATTTGAGTTGCTGCCAAGATAAAAAACCAGCAAAGTTTTTATCTATCATCGTGGGATTAATAAAAATGGTGTACGGGTAATTGAATTTATCGAGTAAAGGTTTAGCATTATCAAGGACGTCACGGTAGCCATCGTCAAAGGTAATTGCTACTGTTTTATTTAATAAGGGTTGTTGTTTCTTAATTGAATTCATTATATCTGACAAGGGTACTACGTTGAAATTGTTATCTTCTAAGTATTGCAGGTGTTTTTCGAATTGGCTTGGTGAAATACTGGTGCCTGATGAAGTATACTTTAGCACGTGATGGTATTGTAGTATGACTGCACAATGGGCTAGGTAGCTACAACTGTAGAGTAAGAATAATAATGTTAACTTACATCGTTTCATAAATTTCACTTTTAATACTATTGAGCTATTTAAAATAGTACTTTTTTTACAAAAAATCCTCAATAAAAGAGTAAAACTTGTTTAAAACTAATAATCAATCACAACATCGGCGTTTGTTTGCGCTTGCCATTCCCATGATTTTGTCAAATATCACGGTGCCACTTTTAGGTTTGGTTGATACGGCTGTTATTGGTCATTTACCTCATGCCTATTATTTGGGAGGTAGCAGTGTTGGCGCTATGGTGATCACTGTTGTGGTGTGGCTATGTGGTTTTTTACGGATGTCGACCACGGGTCTTTCTGCGCAAGCTTATGGTGCGAATGATAGCTGTTTAAGTTTCAGTATTTTAGCGCGAGGTCTGTTGGTTGCAGGCAGTATTGGTACAATATTTATTATTTTACAAAATTACTATTTAGATTTAGCCATGGTGTTGGCTGGAGGCTCAGAGCAAGTACAGTTTTATGCACGGCAATATAGTGATATCCGTATTTGGGGATTGCCTGCGGGTTTGACTAATTTAGTCATTTTAGGCTGGTTATTAGGAAATCATCAAGCCAAATCAGTGATGTGGATTTTAATCGCAACCAACCTTGTTAATTTAGCTTTAGATCTGATTTTTGTCTGGGGTTTTAGCTGGCAAGTACAGGGCGTTGCGTTAGCGACGTTGTTGGCAGAATATATTGGTTTAGTTTTGGGGCTGATTGTTATCTGGAATAAATACCGGGTACCATTATTAAAATATCGAAGAGATGTTTGGCTTGCACTTGTAGATAAAGTGGCATTAAAAAGTTATTTTAAGATGAATCGGGATATTGTGATCCGTACTTTATGTTTACAAATATGCTTTGTTTTTATGACTTTTCAGGGGGCAAGGTTGGGGGATAATGTGGTTGCCGCCAATGCTATTTTAATGAACTTTTTATTACTTATTTCCTTTGGCTTAGACGGTATAGCCAATGCCGCAGAAGTTATGGTTGGTCAGGCAAAAGGAGCAAGAAATAGTCATCAAATAAAACGGATTGTAGGTATCTCATTATTTTGGACGTTTATATTTTCGTTAGTATATACAGCGGTTTTTTATATGGGCGGAGAATTTTTCATCCGCAGTATATCAAACATACCTGCTGTAATTAGTTTTGCAAATCAACACTTGTTCTGGGTTGTTATATTGCCACTTATTGCTTGTTGGTGTTATTTATATGATGGTATTTATATAGGTTTGATGCAATTTTCTATTATGCGAAATAGTATGCTCATTGCCTCTTTTGTTTGTTTTTTCCCTGCATGGTTTTTCTTCAAACCTTTGGGTAATCACGGTTTATGGGCTGCATTTTCAATTTTTATGTTAGTGCGCGGTATTACTTTAGCTTGGCATTATCATAAAAATCAATATCGAATGATCACCGATGAAAAATATCGCAGTGAGTAGAGCCACTTTATAATGGATAAATAAAAAGACCAAGTGCTAAATAGTAGTAGCTTGGTCTAATTTTATGGAGAAATATAAAGGGTTGTTACTTGTATTTAATAATACGAATGTTCACCACGTTCATGCTCAGTAGCGTCTTTAACCCCTTTAATTTCACCACCCATAATATCAATGAGTTGTTTCTCAATACCATCTTTTACTGTGATATCAATTTGACTACAACCATTACAGCCACCGCCAAATTGTAAAACAGCGTAACCATCGTCAGTAATCGAAACTAAAGAACATTCACCACCATGACCCGCTAATTGAGGGTTAACTTCTGCTTTGAGGAAATAATTAACACGTTCAAATAAAGGCGCATCATCAGCTACTTTACGTAGCTTGGCGTTTGGCGCTTTAAGTGTTAATTGAGAGCCCATTTGGTCTGTAACAAAATCGATCTCAGCTTCTTCTAAATAAGATTTACTATCAGCATCTACATAAGCCGAAAAGCCTTCAAAAGGAATCTCAATATCATCAGCTTCTTTAGCATCAGGAGGGCAATACGATACGCCACATTCAGCGCTAGCGGTTCCAGGATTTACAACAAATACACGAACAGCAGTACCTTCTGCTTGTTGTGATAATAGATTTACAAAATGACTTTGGGCAGATTCAGAAATAGTGATCATAGCGCCTTATACTCTCTACATGGTCGTGATAAGTAATACCCGAGTAAATTACTCAAGTATTCCTATTTTACGCTGCAAATATCATTGTTGCTAGTGGTAGATTAGTATAAAAGTACTTATTTATTAAACAAACGCTATTTTAAGGGTATTTATTGCTATTAAGGTTATAAATACCTTGGATTAATTTGGCGCAGTGATAAATTTCTTTTAGAATAGAAATATAGTACAACAATTACATTTGTTGTCAGTCTATCAACAGGATTATTCATGTTAGTACCTTATTTACGTTTTTTTTGCCTCTTTGCACTTTTTTCTGTTGCTACAGTACAGGCGGCCTCGGTTGAAAAATATTTACCTGTAGGGCATAACTATAAAAATGAAATACTCAAACCAAAAGAAAGTTTAGGTTTTGGTATCGGCGAACGCCATGTTCGTCATGATCAATTATTACGTTATTTACAAACCATTGCCGCACAATCTGAACGAATTCAACTGACTGAAATGGGTGAAACGCAGCAATTACGTAAACAAATTATATTGACCATTTCTAGCCCTGAAAATTTAGATAATTTAGACCATATTCTCGCTGCGCGGTCGATGGATACTTCAGGAAATAATGATAATGCGACGGGATCTCCTCTAGTTATATGGCTTGGTTACAGTGTCCATGGTGATGAAATTAGTGGTGCAAATGCGGCGATGGTCGTTGCTTATCATTTAGCGGCTAGTCAGGACAAAACGGTTGAAGAGCTTTTAGCCAATACCATTATTGTTATTGAACCAAGCCTTAACCCTGACGGTATGGATAGATTTGTAAATTGGGTATCTACACATCGTGGCACGACACCAAATTCAGATCCTAATCATATTGAGCATCATCAAGGTTGGAAAACGGGTCGTACCAACCATTTTGGGTTTGACTTGAATCGCGATTGGTTATTATTATCTCAAAAAGAGAGTGTTAATCGTGTTGCTTATTTTCATCGTTATCAACCCAATGTGCTTGGTGATTTTCATGAAATGGGCGCCAATGGGAGTTACTTCTTTCAACCCGGCATTCCAAGTCGCACCCACCCATTAACACCGAAAAAGAATACTGAGCTGACCCAACTATTAGCAACGTATCATGCTAGCGCATTAGATAAGTCAAATCGCTTGTACTACAGTCAGGAGAGCTATGATGATTTCTATTACGGAAAAGGTTCTACTTATCCAGATATAAATGGTGGCATTGGTATTTTGTTTGAACAAGCGAGTAGCCGCGGCATGCAACAAGCAACGGACAACGGTTTATTGACTTTTGAATATGGCATTCAAAACCATGTACTGACCTCTTTATCGACAATTGAAGGTGCATGGAAAAATAGTGAACAGTTGAAAAACTATCGTCGTGATTTTTATAAACAATCAGCACAGCTTGCCAAAAAAGAAAAGTTTAGCGGTTACTTGATTAGTGAAAACGCTGATAAATACCGCTTAGATATTTTTCTAAGTAAGCTTAAACAGCACCAAATTAATGTGTATCCCTTAACAGAAGATTTTCGTTTAGAGGGTAAAGTTTTTAACCAAAAACATAGCTACTATGTACCGTTAGCGCAGCCAAAATATCGCTTGATTAAAGCCTTGTTTGGTCAAGATACCAATTTTCAAGATAATACCTTTTATGATGTTTCTGGCTGGACTATGCCATTAGCGATGAACTTGGAGTTTCATCAAGTTGCGCGTACACGAGGTTTAAAATTGGCTGATAATGTTTGGTCTAAACCTGCTGTTATACCACAAGCGGTCGATGAAAACGCCTATGCTTATGCGTTTGAATGGCACCATTTTATGTCACCAAAATTGCTCAACGACTTATTAAATAAAAACATCCAAGTAAAAGTTGCGACAAAACCTTTTAGCTCCATTGTTGCTGGTATTAAAAAACAATTTAAAACAGGAAGTATTATTGTTCCAGCTGGTATTCAGGTAACTAAAGATTGGCGAAAGAGCCTAATTATGTCGAGTTATAAAAATTCAATTGAGCTTGACGCGTTATCTACGGGATTAACAATTACGGGTATCGATCTCGGCAGCCGTTCATTAAGCTTAATCGCACCCATCAAAGTACTCTTGGTTGGTGGTAAGGGGGTTTCTCAATATGAAGCGGCGGAAATATTGTTTTATTTAGATGATACTTTAAATATTCCTGTTACTGTAATTGAAAAACAACGTCTTAAGCATATAGATCTTAGCCAATATAGTCATGTGCTTATGGTCGATGGCGACTATAGCGATTTAAGTAATAAAGTGATAACTAAAGTCACGGCTTGGATCAAGCAAGGAGGGGTGATTTTTGGACAAAAACGCGCCGCAAAATGGCTTTCAGAAAAAGAAATACTTAAAGTTAAATTTGCCAGCAAAGACCAAATAGAGCAAATGTTTGATACTGATAATTTACAGTACAAAGATAAAGAAGCGTTGGCAGCACGTAAAAGAATTGCTGGAGCTATATTTGAGACATCGCTCGATATTAGTCACCCGATAGCTTACGGTTATAACAAAGAACATTTACCACTATTTCGTAATAGCACCTTAATTATGGATCGCCCTTCAACACCCTTTGTTGAAGTAGCTACCTACACAGCTGCACCTCTAATGAGTGGTTATACTGACAAAACGTTAGTCAATCGTTTGGCAAATAACCCCGCAATTGTTGCCCATAATATGGGACAAGGAAGAGTCATTGCAACGAGTGACAATTTAGCCTTTAGAGGTTACTGGCATGGTAGCGCTAAATTACTGGCTAATAGCTTGTTTTTCGCAAAAGCATTCAGTACTCCAATTGAGTGATAATACCAATAGCCCGTTTATTACTCATGCAAGCGCCTTGTTATTGAATATTTCCCCTAGCTTATAGTTGCTAACTACTTTCATTCAATTGGTATCAGGGTGGTTATTAACTCGGACTGAGCTTATTTAGGTAATGATAAACAAACACTGAGTAGCGTTATGCGTTTTACTCCGTGTTTTTTTAATAACCGACAGATTTCATTGGCAGTAGAACCCGTTGTCACCACATCGTCTATTAAGATGATATGTTCTGGCAGTATTAAGTTATCTAAATGTAGTGAGAACGCATTACGTAAGTTTTTTCTTCGTCCTCCACCACTTTGACCAACCTGACTATCTGTGTGTACTGTGCGTATTATTACGTCTGGTTGGTAAGGGATCTTAACTAGCTTTGAAAATGCATGGGCGATTAAGTGTGCTTGATTAAAACCTCGAGACTGCCACTTTTTACTATGTAAGGGCACGGCTAGTATTATAGGTGATTTTTCAGCTAATAATGTCGTTGCTAGTGCTAACCCACAGTCGTTTAATAGTTGCGCAAATAACTCGGAAATTTCAAATCGACCTTGATACTTAAGTTGTGTCATCCACAGTGTGAACGGCCACAGGTAGGGAGCTAGACAAATAAGCTGATCAAAAGCATGTTTAGGTAAAGCCTTGTCAATTGCAGGCCAATTAAGTAAATCTCCTTCTACGGTATCCAACTTAAATAGTGAAAGATCGTGGTAACAATGTTCACATAAAAGCGGGTAGGTTTGACATGGTTGCCCACATAAGTCACAGCTTGATAAATTGAGTTTTACGTATTGTATAATATTGGATAGTCGTAAGTGTTTATTTATAAAGCTGATCCATTTTTCTAACATGCTAAATTCCCTTATCAGCAAGCATTTAGTAAACTAATGTCCTTATGAATAACAACGATCATTAGAGCCTAATATTAATCATGGCAGAAACCTTACAAATTACGAGTCAAGGACAGGGACTTACCCTTGTTTTTATTCATGGCTGGGGACTTAATTCCGCGGTCTGGCAACCCACGATTGCACAATTAAGCACGCAATTTGAAGTGATTACTATCGATTTACCGGGTTTTGGCCTTAATGTCGATAACATTATCTCACCCTACTCTTTACCATCTGTTGTGCAAGAAATTCAACAAGCGATCAATAAACCGGCAATTTATATTGGTTGGTCACTAGGTGGTCTTATTGCAACAGAAATAAGTTTGCGTTACCCCGAGAAGGTTTTAGGTTTAGTGACGATTGCCAGCAGCCCTTGTTTTACGAAACAATTGACATGGTTAGGTATAGCGCCTGAAATGCTAACTTTATTTCACCATCAACTTGCGGAAGATACTAAAAAAACGATCGAAGGCTTTTTAAAAATTCAGGCTATGGGGAGTCCTCATATTCGTCAAGATATTAAAGTCATAAGGGATCTTATTATGCAATATCCCATGGCAAGTCGACAAACATTAGATGATTCTTTGCGGTTATTAGAAACCGTTGATAAAAGAGCGCAACTATCACTTATTACGCAACCATTTTTAAGAATGTATGGCAAACTTGATGGTCTTGTTCCTAAAAAAGTTATTCCTATGATCAATGACTTATCACCTAATAGCGACTTTTATATTTTTGAAAAATCTTCGCATGCACCGTTTATTTCACACCTCGATGAATTCGTAATAACGCTAACTGCGTGGCTTAGCGCTAAGTTTTAGCTGGATTTATTATTGCACTTAATGCGTTTTTTCATTTACTTTTTGTTCGTTTTGGTCAATAATCAACCAGGTAATCTTAAAATGTATATGTAGTTTTAAATATTGTTATTTACTCTGACATTAAGGAGAGTCCAATGGAAATTCAATCAGCCTTCAGTTCTGGAGTGCAAGGGTTTCATAAAGCAACTGAAGATGCGACTAAAGCCGCAACAGATATTGCGTCTCAAAGTGCGGTTAATGATCAACAGCAACAGGCTTTTCAAAGCCAGGAATCAACACTTGCTAGCAATACAGCGCCAGCGCCAGTAAAAGAGCCGACTAATTTAACACAATCAGCCGTAGAGCTAAAAGTTGCCGAAGTTCAGGCAAAGGCTTCCGCTGAAGTGATTAAAACTGCTGATGAAACATTAGGCACTTTGGTTGATGTAAGAATATAAAATGAATATTACGTCGCATAACAATAGCATTCCTGTTGCAACGGTTGTTAACCCGTCAACAGATAGCTTACGTCGTGATAACAGCCTCAGGGAAAGGATTATTCCACCTGAAGCAGTTAGTCATGCTGCGGCAGAAAAGGGTGTGGCCTCTGATAAGGACAGAGCACGTACACCTGCACAAGATAATGAAAAAATCGATTTTGAAAGATTACAAAAACAAGCCGAAGAAAAAAACACCACGATTGCTGATTCAAATTCCGATAATGGTTCGTCTGCAGATCAACAAGCAAACCAAGAAAACCCTCAGTCAACAGAGAGTACATCAGTAAGTAATTCTGCAGAGGACAATGCCAAAAGCCAGCAAGAAATACGTGCCGAAGAGTTAGTGATCACCAAACTTGAAAGTCGTGATGCAGAAGTTAAAGCTCATGAAATGGCGCACTCCTCGGTGGGTGGTGTTGCTACAGGTGCACCATCATATTCTTATGAAATTGGTCCTGATGGTAAAAAATATGCAGTGAGTGGTGAAGTCTCCGTAGACCTCTCGGCTGTAGAAGGAGACCCATTAGCTACTATTGCTAAAATGAAGAAAGTGCATGCAGCGGCAATGGCGCCAGTTAATCCTTCTATTCAAGATTCAAGAGTTGCGGCTTCTGCAGTAAAAATTATTGCTCAAGCTCAAACTGAATTTTCCAATTTAGAGTCGCCTAATAAACCCTCAAATTCTGCGGTATCTCCTAATTTTTCAGAAAAAGGCTCAGAAAATACATTAAATGATGAAAGTAAAAGCTTTGACCAGCAAATAAAGAAAACACTGGATGCGCAAGAAAAAATAGCACCCAGTCGCTCTGATGTTATTGTTCAGCGTGCTTTACGTGTTGAAGGTTTTTATTCAGGTATCACATTGGCTTATGCAAAAGAGCCAAACTATCAATTTCAATTAACCGCTTAAACTTATTTTATTGAGTCTATTAATAGAATAAACCCGCATCATAGCAATGGTACGGGTTTATTTTTGAAAGACATATCAACAAACTTAATTATACCAATCTCACTAACTATATGATCATTTCTACTCGTTAAAATGACCAACGACTTCGTTATTTATTTAATAATTAGAACAACTAGTTACTAAAATAAATGCCCTGTATTTGGCCATTCTCCCTCCGTATAAAGTAGAACACCTAATTAATGAAACAGGTATTAGCCTATTTGATATTATATCCCGTAATCTTCACGATATTTTTTGATGCTTTGTAAAGCTTCAAGCATTTCAGGTTGGTTCTGAGACTTCTCTTCAAGAAAAGTAACTAAGTCAGCCAAAGTGACAATAGAAATAACCTTAGTAGCAAAATCGCGTTCTACTTCTTGAATAGCAGAAAGCTCGCCTTTACCTTTTTCTTGGCGATCAAGTGCAATTAATACCCCTGACAGCTCAGCGTTATGCGCTTTAATTATTTCCATCGACTCACGTATTGCGGTGCCAGCGGTAATAACATCATCAACCAACATCACTTTTCCGGTTAGTTCTGAACCAACCAAACTACCGCCTTCGCCGTGAGTTTTTGCTTCTTTGCGATTAAAACAGTATGGCATATCAATATTATGATGATCAGCTAAAGCAACGGCTGTAGTTGTTGCGATAGGAATACCTTTATAAGCTGGGCCAAAAAGTAAATCAAAAGCAATAGTTGACTCCACTAATGCCGTCGCATAAAAGCGGCCTAAGCGTGCTAAATCGCCACCGGTATTAAATAAACCAGCATTAAAAAAATAAGGACTTGTTCTGCCTGATTTTAATGTAAATTGACCAAACTTTAATACCTGTTTACTTAATGCAAATTCAATGAATTCACGTTGATAATCTTTCATGTTATGTTCCCGCTATAAACGTAAAATTAATTAAGTGCTAACTTTTGCGCATCAAATAGTTCATCGATACCGTTTTTAGCAAGTACTAACATCTCTTGCATTTCATCAAAGCTAAATGGTGCTTCTTCAGCGGTTCCTTGTACTTCAATTAATTTGCCGGTATCGGTCATCACAACATTCATGTCGGTATCTGCAGCTGAATCTTCAGGGTAGTCTAAATCTGCTACCGCCTCACCTTTATAAATACCTACAGATACAGCTGCAATCATATGTTTTAAAGGATTTGTTTTGATAATATCTTTAGCGCGCATGTAATTTAATGCATCAACCAAAGCAACACATGCACCTGTAATTGATGCTGTGCGTGTGCCACCATCGGCTTGAATAACATCACAATCAAAACTTATAGTATTTTCACCTAGGGCTTTTAAATCAACCGCAGCGCGTAATGCACGAGCAATTAAACGGGAAATTTCTAATGTTCGTCCGCTTTGTTTGCCATTAGCTGCTTCTCGGCGCATGCGGGTATGTGTTGAACGAGGTAACATACCGTATTCTGCGGTAATCCAGCCTTTACCTTGACCTTTTAAGAAACGAGGCACGCCTACTTCAACCGAAGCGGTACAAATAACCTTGGTATCTCCAAACTCTATTAATACTGAACCTTCAGCATGAGTAGTGAATTGTCGAGTAATTGTTACAGGACGTATTTGTCCTAATGTTCTGCCGCTTGGTCGCATCTTAAATTCCTAAATTTACATAATTGCGCGCATTATAATCGTTCAACTGCTAATTTAACATAATGAGATGAAAACTATTTTTGAAATATAGTTATTTAAAGTAAGGTCTTCTTAAGGCAGTGCAGTTAAGGAGACTTTTTATGAAACATTTTTATCAATTATTTATTAGCATAGTGATCACACTAAACGGTGCTAATTACGTCGAAGCAGCAGGAGCACTTAATTTACCTGTTTACAGTACAAGTTATGATGAACAACGAGATCCCTTCAAAGATGCGGTAGCAGCAATTAAGTTAGCAAAACAAACCAATAGAAATGTCATTATTGAAATTGGCGGTAATTGGTGTACCTGGTGCCACAAAATGGATAGTTTTCTTGAAAATAACCCTGAAATATACCAGCAACTCCATAGTAAATATGTCCTGTTAAAAATTAATGTCAGTGATACTAATGAAAACGAAGAGTTCATGAAATCATTGCCGCCGGTATTGGGTTATCCACATATGTACGTTTCTACCAGTAGTGGTAAAATGTTGTTATCTAAAGATACAGCCGAACTATTAGAAAATAACCAATATTCAAGAGAGCATTGGTTGGCGTTTATTAATAAATGGCAGGTAAAAGAGACAGGTGAGGCCTTAAATGAAAGTGATTAGTTCTTTTTTTGATCATAGTTATAAAACCCCTAGGTGGTTACAACAAAAAATAACACGACGTAAGGCACTAAAATCTGCAGCTGGCGCTATGGCTATTACCGCTATGCCTATCAGGGCGATTACCTCATCAGTTGATAGTCAAATTAAGCAAGCTTTAAAAAGTGAGCCTTGGCAAACATTAGATGCTGTTTTGATGCATTTATTGCCAGCATCAGCTACTGGACCGAGTGCAAAAGAAATTCAAGCAACACACTATCTATATAATGTTGTCCACCTACAACCGACGGCAAAAGATGAAATTGAATTTATCTATCAAGGTGTCGGGTGGTTAAATGGTTATACCCAGAGCCAAGTAAAAAAAGATTTTTTTACATTAGCAAATGATCAAAAAGAGACGATGCTCCGTGCGATTAGCGGTTCACAAGCGGGTCAAAACTGGTTAAACAATCTAATTAACTATCTGTATGAAGCTATGTTATCACCGCCTATTTATGGTGGGAATCCTGAAGGTATCGGTTGGCAATGGCTTGATCATCAGGCGGGGTTTCCATTGCCAAAAGTTGGCGACCGTTATTATGAATTACCGGGACAGCAAGCAATTTCGATAAAGTTTATTCCAGAGAAGAATTACTTATCTAAAGTGACCTTAAAACAAGGGCGACATAAAGCATGAAATTTGATATTTGCATAGTAGGTAGTGGTGCAGGTGCATCTCCGGTTGCTTATACTTTGGCCAAAGCAGGTGCTAAGGTATTGATACTCGAAAAGGGCCCTTGGTTAACAGAAAAAGAATTTTTTAAAGACGAGTTAGCAATCAGTTTACGTGATTCATACAACCCTAAACTGTCAGAGCAACAGCATGTTATCGAAGAACTTTATGAAACAGATGATGGTGAGAACTACTGGCAAGGGGAGCCTACCAGTGAGTCAGGCTGGAGTTTTTGGAATGGTAATGTCGTTGGTGGCTCGTCAAATTTTATGAGTGGTTATTTTCATCGCTTAAAACCCATAGATTTTCGTTTGAAATCTGAATTTGGCGTAATAAATGGTGCAAATATTGTCGATTGGCCGATCTCTTATGATGAGCTGGAACCATATTACGCCAAAGTAGATAAAGACGTAGGGGTCTCAGGTCGAGTAGTTGACCACCCTAATCAAGAACCTAGGTCAGCTGACTTTTCTTATCCTCCACTGGCCGAACATGGTGTATCAACATGGATTGATAACGCCGCTAACAGCATAGGTTATCATGCTATTCCCGTTCCCCGTGCGGTATTATCACAACCGGCCATGGGCCGTAAAAGTTGCGAATATTCAGGGTACTGTAGTAGTTATGGTTGCTCCTCTGGCGCTAAAGGTAGTGGCCGAGCCGCTTTATTAAACCACGCTGTAGCAGGCGGTAACTGCATCATAAAACCTGAATCAAAAGTATACAAAATTGCAACTAATGATGCAGGTGAAATCAGCGGGATTTTGTATTACGACAAACATGGCCGTAAACAAAAGGCCGTAGCAACAACCTATGTAATCGCTTGCCAAGCTGTTGAAACATCAAGATTATTATTATCTTCAACGGGCACAAAGTTTCCTAATGGGCTAGCGAATAACAGTGGTCAAGTAGGAAAAAATCTCGTCTTTAGTGGCGGAGGTACAGGCCAAGGTGATTTTTTCTATAAAGACTTAACCGATATACAACAAGCACAGCTAAAACAGGTGGGGCCATTTATTAATCGAGCACTGCAAGACTGGTATCGTATTGATGATAAAGAGTTCAATGGCGCTAATGAACAAGGTAGCGCAAAAGGTGGCACCATAGATTTTCTGTTTCATCAAAATCCCATTGCCCGTGCCCGTGGTAGTCAATGGGATGAAAATGAACAGTTAGTTTGGGGAGAACAGTTAAAACAAAATCTTAAACAAGAGTTCACAACCTATAAAACGTTACGTTTTGAAGTCTTTAATGATTGGCTTCCTAACGACGATTGTTTTGTGTCTTTAGATGATGAAGTAAAAGATAAATGGGGCGATGCTGTAGCTAAAATACGTATTGGCAACCATGACCATGACCTTAAAGTAGGTGAATATTTAGCGGTAAAAGCTGAAAAGTTATTATCAGCCATGGGCGCAAAAAATATCTCCTCGGCGATTAGTGGTTATCCTGCGACAAACTTAATGGCGGGCGGTTGCCGCTTTGGTAACGACCCTAAAACATCGGTATTAGATAAAAATTGTCAAGCACATGAAGTGATAAACTTATATGTTACTGATGGTTCCTTTATGCCAACGGGTGGCAGTGTGCCTTATACTTACACTATTTATGCTAATGCCTTTCGCGTTGCTGATCATATCAAAGCGCAGTGGCTGGCTGTCGCTGAAACCATAGTTTGACATAATATAACCATAGTGTGACAAATTTACACCATACTTTGACATAATATATAGTTTTGTAGTTTTACAACGTAAGGCTATTTGTTATAAATCAACCGTTTACTATGAAATGAAAGCATACATTGACAAATTGTTTAATTTTGTTGTTTGGTTTATACTCTGTATCAATCAAAACACATGGTTTATTCGATGTATATACGAAATTTACGAAAGCCTTCACCAAACAAAAACGTATTCAAATTCGCTAGCGCAAAAGTTGGTGAAGTCATTATGTGTGAGAGTACATTAGAATTTGATGCTTGTTTTCATCATGAATACAACGATGAAATTGAAAGTTATGGCAGTCAGCCGGAAGGTTTCAAATATGAATTCAATGGAAAAATTTTACCTTATACCCCTGATGCACTGATTCTATATAAAAATAGTATTGAGAAATATCACGAATATAAACCGTATAGCCAGATCTCATCTCTATTATTTAGAGAGAAATTTAAGTCAAAAAGACAAGCATCTTTAAAATTGGGGCGAGAGCTCATCCTAGTAACAGATCAACAAATTCGTGTTAACCCTATTTTGAATAACTTGAAATTACTGCATAGATATTCAGGTATATATGGTGTTAATACTGTTCAGAAGGAACTGCTTAGCCTTATTCAAAAATCAGGTGCTATTAAGTTTAATGATGTTAGCTCTCAATTGGGATTATCAACTGGTGAAGCACGATCTTTCTTATATGCATTAATACATAAAGGTTTTGTAAAAGCAGACTTAAGCCGTGATGACTTGGCTAGTAATCCGACTTTATGGCCAGTTTATGACTGATTTTGATGATGAGTTTGATGAATCGATAGTACCGAATAAACCTGAAACACCCATTCAGTATGTTAAATTGGAAGACTCTAATTTAATTAAAAGAGACCTAGATACCTTTCCGGATTCATTAAAAGACAATGCGTTAGATAAATATAAAATTATTAGTTTTATAGAAAAAGAACTTTCAGGCGGATGGACTCAAAAAAATATAGAGCCAATTCTTGAAAAATTATTTGAAAATGATTGCTCAACCCACCCTAGTTGGCGGACTGTCGTTCGTTGGCGTAAAAAGTATATTGAAAGTAGCGGAGATCTTGCTTCACTTGTTACTGGACGGCATAAAATGGGTAACAGGGTAAAGCGTACCCAAGGTGATGAAATTTTTTTTGACAAAGCTCTGGAGCGATTTTTAGATGCTAAAAGGCCTACAGTATCTACAGCATATAAGTATTACAAAGATCTTATTATTATTGAAAATGAAAATATAGTTGAGGGTAAAATACCAACGATATCCTATACCGCATTTAATAAGAGAATCAAAGCGCTCCCCCCATATCCCCTAGCAGTTGCAAGGCATGGCAAGTTCAAGGCTGATCAATGGTTTGCTTATTGCTCTTCACATATACCGCCTACGAGAATACTCGAGCGTGTAGAAATAGATCATACACCACTTGATTTGATTCTTCTTGATGATGAATTACTTATTCCTATTGGTAGACCATATTTAACATTACTTATAGATGTTTTTAGTGGCTGTATTATGGGGTTTCATCTAAGTTATAAATGCCCCTCTTATGTATCTGCTGCGAAAGCAATTTCCCATGCAATCAAGCCAAAAAAACTAGACTCTCTTGCTATAGAGTTACAAAATGACTGGCCTTGTTACGGTAAGATAGAAAATTTGGTTGTGGATAATGGTGCTGAGTTCTGGTCTAAAAGTTTAGAGCATGCTTGTCACTCAGCAGGAATAAATATTCAATATAACCCAGTTCGAAAACCATGGCTAAAACCATTTGTGGAACGTTTTTTTGGGGTGATTAACCAATATTTTTTATCTGAATTACCAGGTAAAACCTTTTCAAATATTTTAGAAAAAGAGGAATATAAACCTGAAAAAGATGCAATTATGCGTTTTTCAACTTTTGTTGAAGAGTTTCATCGTTGGATTGTTGATGTACACCATCAAGAAAGTGATTCACGAGAAACCCGTATTCCAATAATACAATGGAAAGCAGGTTTTGATGTTTACCCTCCACTTAAGATGAATGAAGAAGAAGAGGAGAGGTTTTCTGTCCTAATGAGGATTTCTGACGAAAGAACATTAACCAGAAATGGCTTTAAATTTGAAGAGTTGATGTATGACTCGACAGCTTTAGCTGATTATCGTAAACATTACCCACAAACCAAAGAGACGATAAAAAAAATCATCAAGGTAGACCCGGATGATATTTCAAAAATTTATGTCTATCTTGAAGAACTGAATAGTTATCTTGAAGTACCTTGTACAGACCCCTCAGGTTATACAAAGGGCTTGAGCCTCTATGAACATAAAACAATAAAAAAAATTAACAGAGAAATTATACGAGAATCTAAAGATAGTTTGGGTTTAGCTAAAGCTAGGATGGCTATTCATGAACGAGTAAAGCAAGAACAAGAATTTTTTATTGCTTCTAAAAGCACGGCAAAAATATCGGCCGTTAAAAAGCAAGCCCAATTGGCAGATATCAGTAATACGGGTAAAGGGACAATTAAAATAAAGCAAGATGAAAATATGAAACTATTAGATGGCGATAAGGCTCGCTTTACTTCAAATATAATTGATTCTTGGTGTGATGATCTTGAGGCTTTTGAATGAGAGCTTTAACTTTAAGTGAAAGTGAACAATTAAAAAACTTTAGCGAATGTTTGGTTGAACACCCACAAGTAAAAGAAATCTATCAAGATTTTGACGATTTGAGGCAAAATAGAACTTTTCAGTCTGATCAACAATGCATGCTCCTTATTGGAGATACCGGCGTTGGTAAGAGTCATTTAATCAATCATTACAAAAAACGCTCATTAGCAACGTTGAATACAAATAATCAAAAAGTACCAGTTCTAGTAAGCAGAATTTCAAGTAGTCGGGGGTTAAGTAGTACACTTATTCAAATTCTGACAGACCTTGAACTATTTGGAGCTAAATATAGGGGAACAAAAGGTCACGATAATGACCTAATCAAAAAGGTTGTAGATAATTTAGTTCGTGCAGATGTAGAGTTATTAATTATTAATGAATTTCAGGAGCTGATAGAATTCAAATCAACAAAAGAAAGGCAGGTTATCGCTAATGCTTTGAAATTTGTAAGTGAGGAAGCCAAAGTTCCTATAGTTTTAGTTGGAATGCCATCGTCTGAACAAATAGCAGAAGAGCCACAATGGTCTTCTAGACTTATTAGAAGAAGAAATCTTGAATATTTTAGTTTAAAAAATAAGAGAAAGTATTACCTCCAGTATTTAATGGGGCTAGCTAAAAAAATGCCTTTTGAACTAACGCCTAAACTTGAAGAACCTCATTTATCAATTGCTATTTTTTCTGCTTGTCGAGGTGAAAACAGAGCACTAAAGCATTTGTTATTAGAAGCAATAAAAATGTCTTTTGTAAAAGGTAAAATTGAGCTAGATAAGGAGTGTTTCAAGGATGCCTACTATGCTATCTATGGGAAAAATAAAAAGAATAATCCATTTATTCAGGAAATGAATGAAATCGAAATATCCGAGGTTGTAGAAAGTTCTAGATATAACTCAAATGCTATGTCACAAGATGACATGTTGATACCAAGAGTTTTTTCTAAGCCTAAAGCCTTCAAAGATCTTTAATTAAAATATTCAGTCTGGTGAATATAAGGTTGGAAGTAGGCACTATGATTATTAACTATTAAGGTAGCAAATCCTTTACTTCACACTCTAAAACAACAGCAAGTCGGTAAACTTTTTCAAGGGTGATGTTTACCTCTCCTCGTTCTATTATTCCCCCGTAAGTTCGATCAAATTTACAAATAAGTGCTAAGTTTTCTTGGGTGATTCCAAGAGATTTACGTTTATTTCTTACTTTTTTACCAAACTCGATAGCTAACGTTTTACTTTCCATTATTCTCCTCCAAAGAGAAGACAAACTATCTATAGTTGCAGTTATTAACTCCACCGAATATAATCGGTATTTATGGGTTCGTAGTGAAATATCAAAAACTAAATCAGCAATAACTTTTCTTTAATAACTCTCTTGGATGCCAAATGAAACTAAACAGATTGCTGGGCCAAATTATGTCAGCCCCTAATTTTGATCATTTTTCTGCTGTAGAGCTAAGGGCGGCATATATAACTCTACATTCCGATAAAAATTTAATCCCCAGTGACGCGCGTCGATTTGTTTACGCAGAGTTAGTAAAATTAGTAAATAGTGGCTGGCTAAGAAAAACAGTTTCAAAGAAAAAAGAGATCACAACCTTTATTAAAACAAGCTTATTTAATGTGAATAAAATAACTTATAGATCTCCTGATGAATGTAATGATAATTGCCAAACCATTTCATCCGATAAATCGATACAAGAATCTCTACGGGAACGTGTAAATCAGTATAAAAATGAGCTATTAATAAGTTATGGCGAATCTAGTGAATACAAGAGACTTTGTGATGATTTTCCTGATCTATATGAACTTCTACAACCTCAGTACAACAATGCTCGTGAACAAAATTCTAGATTGCTTGGACAAATAAAAGCAGTAGAAAATTTAATTAATGATGAAATAAAGTAATAACATATGAAACTAAGAGAATGGCAAGCTGATTGTATAAGCTTGGCTTTAAAGCAGTACTTGAATGGCAATAGCCATTTTTTAGCCTTAGCAACACCAGGCGCAGGTAAAACCTTGATGGCATCTGAATTGGGAGATCAGTTATTAAAGAATAATTATGTTGATTTAATTATTTGTTTTTCACCTTCTTCAATTGTATCTCAAGATTTCAGTCAAAGTTTGCAGTTGAGAATTAATGAACGATTCGATGGTTTACTTGGGGCTAAAGGACATTCTCTTACCTACCAAAATTTACAGTATCTCGATGAAAATTTTTGGCAGCTATTTCAAAGGTATCGAGTGTTCGTGATCTTTGATGAGATTCACCATTGTGCTGGCTCAAATATTGATAATGCGAATGCATGGGGAGAGCAGATAATACTAAACATTCAAGATAAAGCTAAATATACATTGGCATTAACAGGAACACCTTGGCGCTCTGATGCTGCTCCTATCGTTCTTTCAAAATATATGCATCCCAGCAATAAAATATCATGTGATTACGTTTATGGGCTTGCTGAGGCTATTCAAGATAATGTTTGTCGTATACCGCAGATTATAGCGGTGGATAACAATAATATATCTGTCGTTGATATTGAGGAAACCAAAACATTTACTAGCTTTAAATGCTTATTATCGCAATCAATTATTCCGTATCAGGAGATTATTGAAAATGAAAAGGTCATTAAATACGTAATTTCGTCGGCACAGAAAAAACTAAGTGCAATTAGAGCGAAAAACACTGACGCCGCAGGATTAATTGTTGCGTCATCTATCGAGCATGCAAAACAGATTAGAGCCTTAATGAAAGACTGCTTTAACGAACAGGCTGTTGTGGTTACCTATCGAGAAAATGAACCAACCAATATTATTCAACAGTTTAGACATGCACAAACTAAATGGATTATTTCCGTAGGGATGATAAGCGAGGGAACTAATATCCCTCGATTACAGGTTTGTTGTCACCTGACCAATATAAAAACTGAAATGCATTTTAGACAGATTCTAGGTCGAATACTGAGAATGACAAGTTCAAAGAATCAAGAAGCTGTTATGTATATGCCTGCTGAGCCTAAGTTGTTGGAATATGCTTATAGAGTTAAGCAAAATGTACCTTTTGAGGCTGATGTTGTGAAGTTTGAAAAGATGAAGAATTCTATTGAAGAGGATATTGATGATGAATGTTCCGATACTGTTATATTCGACAAGGCAAGCAAAGTTAGCGCTAAAACTGAACTGGAACTCGGTGGGTTTGATAACCATATTGAGCATCGGGCCTTTAACAAAACGAGTGATACAGTTGAAGAACATTTTTTGACAAGCTCTTATGAAAAAGTCGTTAATATTTTTGGTCGATTTCAGCAAGAATCCATCGCTTTAGGGCTGAGTGAATTGAGGTGATTATGCTGAATGTTAAAAATGAGAGGTTTGAATGAAACTATATGAAGTAATGATATTAACGATACCGGTTAAAATTTTTAATTTGATCATTGCCGTTATTCCTGCGTATTTTCTTTGGAATTGGATCATACCCGATATTTTTCCATTGCCAGAAATTGGTTTACTTCAAATGGCGGGGTTAATTATTTTAATTCAATGCCTTATCAGTAAGGGCTTTTTTTCCGTTAATGCTGATACGGTTTGAAGTGGATATGGTTAATGAAATTAAAAGATGATTGATTTGAAAATAGTAATCCATCTTTCTTGGTTGAGTTTTACAAAAAGCCATCACTTTACGGCTAAGTGAATTGAGGTAATTATGCTGTCTGTTGAAAAGTTTACATCCCGTTTAATACGACCTAATCATCCTGATTGGTTACATGTTGGTGTCGATTCAAAAGATGAAAGCCAACTATACATCATTGTTAATGGTGGTATGGCCAATATAAATTGCTCTCCTATTGAACTATATGCGCCAGAAATCAAAAATTGCGCACTAAAAATGATTAAACAGGGAGAGCTTTATCTTAAAGAACACGAAAAGTCACTGCGTATTGGTCAAGGAAAAAGTCTTTATAGCTATACAGTAAAATTAGATGAGGATGTAGTAAAAGCTGAAACGAGCACTCGAAGAATATACTTTTCTAGCTTGTTTATTCGTTGGCAAAGAACGCATCAACTATCCGATAAACATGCTCAAGAAAAGCTCGGGTTAACAGCAAAAGAGTTTGAGCTGTTCAGAGAAGATGAATTAGTAATGACTCAAGCCCTAATCAATAAGCTTGCTGAGGTAACGGGCGTATCAGAGCAGTTTTGGAAAAATAGATGGCATCAAAAAATAAATAATAGGAGCAGTGATGAAAACGTTTAAAACGGTCACTACGCAAGAACTAACAGCTATGGTTTGTGATGGTTGTGGGTTACAAGCAAGTGCTGACGGTGACTATGAGTTTCATGAGTTTATTTCAATAGCGCATCATTGCGGCTATGACTCGATTCATGGTGATGGTAAACAAATTGAGATTGATTTATGCCAACAATGTTTTGCGGATATGTGTGGCGACACTCTCAGGGTAACGGATGAAAGCAATGCCCCTACTGAATACAGTGAAAGTAGTGATAAAGAACAGCTTGAATATAGCAATATTTTTGATGTGATTTGCCAGTCAAAGACTAAAGCACATCAGTTGAAACAGGACTGTGATTTAAAGTTAGCTGCAAGGGAGTTATTATCGAAAAATAAAATCACCAATAATAATGAGCTAACGGCTGCGCTGAAACGTGTAGAGCAACTTTGGGATGCACAGTACAAATCAGCCGGAGGTAATGAGCTTCATCAACTTGCCGATTTGATTTGTGCTTATGAAAAGAAAGGTTGGAGCAGTTTTTTTGAAGAAGCCCCAATCGCGGATGATGATTTTATGCCTGCCAGGTTAAATTTCAAATCAAAGTTCTCTTGTGACGAAGAACAATCTGCAAGTGGCATGTTATCAAGCATCCCCGTAAATACTGAAATTAATGATGAATCGTCAAGAGATTCAGCTTTAACAGAGAGTAATCTTGATGATGTGAAAAGCCACTTGTTAATGAGCATTACCAATGTGATGGCTAAATATCCTGAATTACGTTTGGGACAATTATTAGTAAATGCCATGAGTCTTCAACAATTATCTCCTGAAATTTATCATGATGAAAATACAACGCTATTTTATGTGAAAGATAATGTTTTGGCTGAAAAACTTGAGCAGTTATCAAGGGTATAAATCGTTAATTATTACGATTTGAATGAGAAAATAGAATAACGAATATGAAAAAAACACTCCGAAAACATAAAGCTTTTTACACTCGAATTTACCGTCTTGCTAAAGCTTGTGATGTGAGTTTTGATTTAGCGCTGCAAATGATAAAACTAAGAGCAGATGATAAACGATTAACGCGAAAGAAAAAGTCCCATGACAGTTTTATGGATTGGAATACTGCGTCAATGGATACCTTAGGGCTTATGGTCTGTGAATGTTCAAAAAAAGATGGTGAAACTATCAAAATACGGGTGTTTATGACTAAAGATGAACTGCCTGTAGATAAACAAAACCTATGGCAAGAAAGTGCATTGCATTGAGCTAGCTGAACAATTGAATATATTAAATGTAAATGGCGGTATAAAAAATGAGTACATATAATCCGGATGGCTGGGTAATTTTAAAATTTATATCTGAGGAAGAATGTTTTTACAAGATATTTGGTACTTGGCGTGGTGATTTTTAAATGGTGACTCTTGGAGATTGAGCTCGGGTTCAACAGAATTTCCGACATTATCAGAATGTGGACTCTTTTGGATTTGGCCACAATATTCAGGCTCAACCTATGAATTACCAATAAATGAAGAAGATGGTTACACCTTCTATACAGGGGGTGTACTAGAAAACATAATAGCAAAACCTTCAGAGTCAGATATTTTAATAGAAAGAGTTCAGCTTGATTCCTTAATTTAATGGAAAATATCGAACATCAGTTTTGAACAACCATTTTTAGTTTATAACTTTTAATCAAACCTGACAGTCGTAAAAACCACCATTTCGGTCATTGGGGTTTTATTTATTAAGGTCTGCAGTGTTTAGGTTTGTTAGATACCAGGCGCGACAAAACACCATAGGTTCAACAAGCTTCACTCCTCAGACTGGTGTCTAACAAACCTCAGAGAAGGAAACCGCGTGAACCAAGTGCTTACTATGGGGAATGCTATATCGTGGTCGGGTGTTTTACGGGGTAATTTTGAATGAGCGCTTGTTGTAGTTTGACTTTAGCTGGCATAAACGGCTTATTAACGAGAAAAAAATCAATAAAGTATAGCGTCATATTCGCTATTGTGGTGTTTTTGGCAAAGCGATCCCTTATCAACATTCTATATTAAGGTCTGCAGTGCTGACATTAGCTTTTGAGTTACTAACGGCAGTTCAAGGCCTGAAGCGGTCGTTAATCTAGTTCTTTGTTCTATCTCGCTAAGGGGCACTTAGCGCCACAGCAATTATGATCACTTTGTGCGCAAAGCGGAATAAGATCAATCAAAATATCAAACGTCAACTTTCCGATCATACAGCGGACATAAATTTACTCATTCCAAGGCGGTTTGGGGCACAAATCGAGATAGATTTTATGTAATGTATTTATCCCAGCATGAGTCAAAATTGTTTGTTTTGGGTCTTAGAACTCTACACGAACTGGCTATTTAGTTAGCCTCAAGACTCAAAATAGACACTATTAGGCAGCGAGTAATACGGCTGTTTTGACTGTACTTAAAATAGCCATTAACAATTTAACCAGCAAGAATTTTTTAAACCATCAACCGTCGAAGAACAAATATTTTATCGGTGTTTTTGTATGTTTTATGTAAAATAAATATATACATGTATAAATGTGTTGTGTAATATACGCGGGTTAAAAATTAAAATAAATCAATCTTGTTAGGGACAACAGTAGTCGTTTGATATAAATTACCTCTTATTATTTCTGTTAATTATCCTGAGCTTTTATTGTTATAAAAGGATAATTATGCGCCACTTTATTTTTCGAACAACCATGTTGTTGATTGTTTCTTTTCCTTCTATTGTTTTTGCTGCTGTTCCAACGGCATCTGTCAGTTGGTCACCTTCGACGATTGAATATCGCGGAAGCTCAACAGTATATTGGAGCTCAACCGATGCTACAAGTTGTACAATGTCCGGAAGCCCTACTACTACGAGTGGTTCATGGTTAGCTACCGGCAGAGTAAAAAACCAAACAACCCCGTTTTATTGTGAAGGGCCGGGCGGCACGTCGAGTACTGTTTACGCTACATTAACGGTGAATCCGCCGCCAGTTCCTACAGTAACTGGCAGTTTTTCTCCTTCGACGGTAGAATACGGAGGAACTTCAACCTTATCATGGAGTTCAACCGGTGCTACAAGTTGTACAATAGCAGGTGTTAGCGGGAACCCTACGAGTGGTTCATCTGTCAGCAATAACAGGACAACCAGTTACTCTGTCCCAATTTATTGTGGAGGCCTAGGTGGTACTTCTAACACTACTAGCCCTTATTTAACGGTGAATCCGCCGCCAGTTCCTACAATAACTGCCAGTTTTTCTCCTTCGACGGTAGAATACGGAGGAACTTCAACCTTATCATGGAGTTCAACCGGTGCTACAAGTTGTACAATAGCAGGTGTTAGCGGGAACCCTACGAGTGGTTCATCTGTCAGCAAT
>JBLHNB010000021.1:0-63754 GCA_047621305.1 Alteromonadaceae bacterium
GTGTCAAGAGTAATGAAATTATGTGATCGCGACTGGATAAAAGTGGGAACTTAATTAATGCAATTGGTATTACTCTGCCGCGAGCGGCTTCGTTCAACAAATACGTTAACATAAAAAAGCCCTGTAATTTTACAATTACAGGGCTTTAAATTTGTACCATATACAAAAACTATCGAGCGCGGAAAATAATGCGACCCTTAGACAAGTCATAAGGTGTTAATTCAACCGTAACTGTATCACCGGTTAATATACGAATATAATTTTTACGCATTTTTCCAGAAATGTGAGCAGTAACCACATGATCATTTTCTAATTTAACGCGGAACATAGTATTAGGTAGTGTGTCTAACACGGTACCTTGCATTTCAATATTTTCTTCTTTCGCCATTGGGCGTAAAACCTCTATAGTTATGCTGTAACTAATATGAATTATTACCTGCTTTAATAGCGGATATTGGATCAAATTAGTACTAAATAAAAAGCTGCGCAGATGATGCCGAATTGAGCGCCTAATGTAAAGCTATTGTGTTATTTATTTACGGTATGCCATTTGTTTAGTACCAGTCTTTGGAAGGGATGATACTTGTTTTTGTAATTCATTTTTTGGCAATCATCGATTTGATAACCAAGATAAAGATACATTTTGTTGTGTTCTTTTGCTAATTTAAGCTGCATTAAGATAGAAAAAATGCCAATAGCATTGTTACGGTATTCAGGATGATAAAAAGTATAAACGGCTGACAATGCATTATTTAAAACATCCATTACCGCGACAGATATTAATTTATCGTCATCCCAAACTTCAAGAAACATTTGTTGGGTAACATCACTCTTTATAAAACTTTCAAATTGTTCGTAATTTGCAGGATACATAGTGCCATCAGCATGTACGGTATTAATATATTTTTCGTATAAAGGGTAATATAAATCTTTTTGTTGTAAGGATGTTTTCACATGAAATTGATTATTACGTTTAACGTTACGTTTTTGACTTTTTGAGCAGGCGAAATCATTCACCAAGACTCTAATTGATTGACAAGCTGAGCAATTGACACAGTGAGGTCGATAAATTTGCTCGCCGCTACGTCGAAAACCTTGTGCTATTAACCAACTATAATGCCTACTATTTTGTAACCTTGGATCGGTAGCAACCAATAAACGCTCAAGTTGATTAGGAAGATAATTGCACGCAAAGGATTCTGTAATGCCTAATGTAAAATCTTCGCTCATCGTATTTCCGATAAATAGCGAGCCTGCCAGAAGTGACTAGGAACAGCAACGCATTTAGCTTTTGTTAGGTATTTAACAAAGGTTGCTCTGCTAATTTCTATACAGCCCATATCCTCAAGAAATGGATTAGTCATTTGGCAATCAATAAACTCAACATCAATTTCTTTTAATAGTTTAGCTAAAGCAACAAGTGCTACTTTTGAAGCGTTACTTGCTTTATAAAACATTGACTCTCCTGAAAAATAGCCATTAATGGCGACACCATAAAGACCACCTACAAGTTTATCATCTTGCCATACTTCGATAGAGTGCGCATGCCCTTGTTGGTGAAGTGCTTTATACGCATCAAGCATATCGGTAACTATCCAAGTTGAGTCTGAGCGAAAGGGCGCATCAGCGCAGAGCTCAATAACGTGATCAAAACATCTATTTATAGATACCTGGAAAGAGTGTCTATTTAATATTTTTTTAAGTGTTTTATTTATTTTAACGGTGGATGTTGGAATTATCGCTCTTGGGTTAGGTGACCACCACATAATAGGCTCATTTGCGCTATACCAAGGGAATATGCCATGACTATAAGCATTATAAAGTCTTTGAGGTGATAGGTCACCGCCAAAGGCTAACAAGCCATTAGGCTCTTCTAATGCTTGATTAAGGGGAGGAAAGGCCAGACTGTTAGGTTCAATAAAGTGAAGTGTCTGGCTCATAAGTGAATAGCTTTCTTTATACTTTAGCGTCTAAGTAACGCTCAGCATCAAGTGCCGCCATACAACCGGCACCAGCAGAGGTAATAGCTTGACGATAGATATGGTCAGCAACATCCCCTGCGGCAAATATACCTGCTACGCTAGTTTGTGTTGCATTACCTTGTGTACCACTTTGAATGGTTAAATAACCGTCTTTCATATCAAGTTGATCTTTAAATATATCGGTATTAGGTTTATGCCCAATAGCAATAAAGCAACCCATCACGTCAAGGTCGTTCGTACTACCGGTTTGCGTATCTTTTAAACGAATACCGGTAACGCCCATATTATCACCTAATACTTCATCTAAAGTTTGGTTCAGATGCAGGACGATATTACCATTTTTAACTTTTTCGTATAAACGGTCAGTTAATATCTTCTCTGAACGAAAGGTTTCACGGCGATGTACTAAATGTACTTCAGAGGCAATGTTAGATAGATATAAAGCTTCTTCAACAGCCGTGTTGCCACCGCCAACTACTGCAACTTTTTGTTTACGATAAAAGAATCCATCGCATGTTGCACAAGCCGATACCCCTTTGCCCATAAATGCTTCTTCAGAAGGTAAACCTAAGTATTGTGCAGAAGCTCCGGTACAAATAATTAAAGCATCACACGTGTATGAAGAAGAATCACCAATTAAACGATAAGGGCGAACAGAAAAATCTACCTCATTGATATGATCAAAGATAATTTCTGTTTCAAATTTTTCCGCATGTTTTTGCATACGTTCCATTAATGCTGGACCTGTTAAGTCGTCAGCATCACCTGGCCAGTTTTCAACGTCAGTGGTGGTAGTAAGTTGTCCGCCTTGTTGCAAACCTGTGATCATCACAGGTTTTAAATTTGCGCGCGCTGCATATACAGCAGCAGTGTAACCAGCAGGGCCTGAACCCAAAATGAGTAACGGGCAATGTCTTGCTTCGCTCATGAATTACTCCAAAAAGTATAATAGTGCTTTAGATAGTTAGTTGATTGGGATTCTAAGCAAAGATCTCAAGAGGGTAAAACAGTTTTTTATAATAAATTAAAGCGAAAGTAGCAAAGTGCAAGGTTATTTGTACGTTTGTCGTTTTTTGCGGATGTGTGTGGGCAATGGGTATGTTGATCCTGAACATTGTCGCTGAAAGTAAAAAGCCCCACTCATAGAATGAGCGAGGCTTTACGTTTCTTTAATGTTTTTTATAAAGAGCTATACAAAATTATACCGCACTATAAATTTAACCAATAAAACTTATAGCGTCGCAATAGCGTCTTCAGGTGTAACGTAGCTGTAACCTAGTACATCAGCAACAGGCTTATAAGTGATCTTTCCACCTAAAACGTTTAATCCATTCATTAAATGTACATCATCAAGCATCGCTTGCTTAGCACCTTTATTGGCAAGTGTAACTGCAAACGGCATCGTGGCATTTGTTAGTGCCATCGTAGAAGTACGCGCAACACCACCTGGCATATTTGCTACACAATAATGGACTACATCATCAACAACATAGGTTGGGTCTTGATGCGTTGTTGCTTTAGAGGTTTCAAAACAACCGCCTTGATCAATAGCAACATCAACAACCACAGCGCCTTTCTTCATCATTTTGATGTGTGCTTTAGTAACTAATTTAGGCGCGGCAGCGCCAGGAATTAAAACAGCACCAATGACTAAGTCAGCTTCAACAATTAATTGATCCATCGCATCAGCTGTTGAATAAACTGTTTTTAAACGACCGTCAAATTCAGTATCCAATTGACGTAAACGCGGTAAAGAACGATCTAAAATGGTCACGTCAGCGCCCATGCCTACAGCCATACGAGCTGCTTGTGTACCAACTACACCGCCACCAATAATTAATACTTTAGCTGGGGCAACACCTGGAACGCCACCTAATAAAGCACCTAAACCACCTTGTGCTTTTTCTAAAGCGTGTGCGCCCGCCTGAATAGACATACGTCCAGCGACTTCAGACATAGGTGCTAATAACGGTAAACCACCCGTAGCAGAGGTTACTGTTTCATAAGCGATACAAGTAGCACCTGATGCAACTAATAACTCAGTTTGTTGCGGGTCAGGGGCTAAATGTAAATAAGTGAAAAGAATTTGACCTGGGCGAAGCATTTTACATTCAATAGGTTGTGGTTCTTTTACTTTGATGATCATATCAGCAGCAGCAAATATTTCTGCGGCAGAGTTGATTATTTTTGCACCAGCAGTTACATATTGCTCGTTATCAAAACCAATTGAAGCACCGCCGTTGTTTTCAACAATCACTTCATGACCATTAACGGTTAACTCTTTAACACCAGCTGGAGTTAAGCCAATACGATACTCATGGTTTTTAATTTCTTTAGGAACACCAATAATCATTGCAATCTCTCTTGTTGTATAACTGTTGTAATATTTGCGGCTATTATAAGGCGTTATTCTCGAATTAACCTATCGTATTATTTTGTTAGGCGACATATAATCCTGTTTACAGTAAAAATTTCAGAGTTTTATAAAGTGGCAAGCTATCAAAGTAAAGGTATTGACCGTATAGACCGTAATATTTTAGTTGAACTTCAAAAAAATGCTCGTTTATCAAATGTTGAGTTATCAAAACGGGTAGGATTAAGTCCAACACCTTGTCTTGAAAGGGTTAAACGATTAGAAAAAGAAAATTACATTAAAGGCTATCAAGCCATACTTAATCCTGAAAAGTTAGAGGCTGCATTATTAGTACTTGTAGAAATCACCTTAACTAAAACCAGCCCAGATGTGTTTGAAGAATTTTCGAAGGCAGTACATGAACTTGATGTGATACAAGAATGTCATTTAGTGTCAGGAAATTTTGATTTTCTTTTGAAAACACGCGTTGCAGATATGGTCGCTTACCGTGAGTTACTAGGTGATACGTTACTCAGGTTACCTGCGGTAAGTGAAAGTAGAACGTATGTGGTAATGGAAGAAGTTAAGTCGACGAATTTTTTACCTATTAAACGATAAATTCATAATAAATCGCTGATGTTACTCTTTAATAAGCTGATCACAGCACAATAGTTTGGTAATTTACCCTATATTTTGGTACTTTACTGTATATAACAACAATACATTTTCTGTGGTTACTATAATTGTCTTCTCAATCTTCAAAATTAAATGGCGTACAACGACTGCTTGAAGCAGGTTTGTTGGTTTCTTGTGTTTTTGCCATGTTCATCATGTTGGCGCTTTTTAGCTTCGATCCGGCGGATCCTGGCTGGGCACAAACGGGCTATCAGACACCTGTTCGTAATTTGGGTGGTGCTGTTGGTGCTTATTTATCTGACTTATTACTGAATCTATTTGGTTTAATTGCCTATAGTTTACCCTTTGTGATTGCAATTATAGGTTGGCTACTCTTTCAAAAGTACTATCGATTAATGCAACTCGATTATTTAACACTAGGGCTTAAATTCATTGGCTTTATTATGTTTTATATTGGTATTACCTCAATTGCGAGTATGAACTTTGATGATGTTTTTTATTTTTCTGCAGGTGGCATACTCGGTGATGTGTTAAGTAGTACTTTGTTACCGTATTTCTCATTTGTTGGCTCTACATTACTTTTCTTGACCTTTTGTGGGGCAGGATTTGTATTGTTAACTGGATTTTCATTATTACGGTTTATCGATTTAACGGGTGCTTATACTATTACAACCGCTCAATATTTATTAACGGTACCGGCCATACTAAAACAACAATTTGACACCAGTGATAATGAAAATGATAAAACTGCTGACAACCTCTTTACACAACCTAGCGATACCCTAACGAAAGAAATACCTAATAAAATTAATGATCTTATGGATCAACAAGATAAACTATCCCATGCTTTTTCATCGATTGCTGCGCCGGATGAACAAGACTTTATAGCGACCAGTAAAAATGATGTCATGTATGAGCTTGATGACGAACTTGAGCCTTTTGTTGATATTAGTGATCTAATGGGTGAACCTTTAGGTTTTAATGTACAAGAGCATGTTAGCGCAGAAGAAATTGCAGCCGCTTTTGAGAATGTAGAAGCCATAACAGTAAATGAAAGCGCAGCGATACCAAAAGCAGCGACCGAACTGTCGAAAAAGTATGAGGGCATGCCCTCATTAGATTTACTTGATAGACCCGATAAAGCTGAAAACCCTATTAGCCAAGCAGACCTAGATATAGTCAGCCGTTTAGTTGAAGTTAAATTAAAAGAATTTGGCGTTATTGCTCAAGTTGTTTCGGTATTTCCTGGCCCCGTTATTACACGCTTTGAATTAGATTTAGCGCCAGGCGTAAAGGTCAGTAAAATAACAGGTTTGTCGAAAGATCTTGCCCGCTCATTATCCGCTAAAAGTGTGCGAGTGGTTGAAGTTATTCCGGGTAAATCGGTCATTGGCCTTGAACTACCCAATAAACATCGTGAAATTGTGCCGCTACGTAACATTATTGCCAGCAAAGCCTTTATAGATTCACCGTCACCATTAACGATGGCTATCGGCTCTGATATTGCGGGCGAGCCCGTCGTGGTTGATCTAGGTAAAATGCCACATTTATTAGTGGCTGGTACAACAGGTTCAGGTAAATCTGTTGCAGTAAATACTATGATTTTAAGCTTGTTGTATAAGTCAACACCTGAAGATGTACGACTTATTATGATAGATCCAAAAATGTTGGAGTTATCCGTTTACGAAGGTATTCCACATTTACTATCTGAAGTGGTTATCGACATGAAAGACGCTGCTAATGCGCTAAGATGGTGTGTGGGGGAAATGGAACGTCGTTATAAAGTCATGTCAGCTTTAGGTGTGCGAAATCTTAAAGGCTACAATGTCAAAGTCTTAAAAGCTATAGCCGATGGCGAGCCGTTAATTGACCCTACATGGCAAACAAGTGACGGTTTAGATCAAACCCCACCGCTATTAGAAAAATTACCCAGCATAGTCGTTATTGTCGATGAATTTGCTGACATGATGGTGGTAGTGGGTAAAAAGGTTGAAGAATTAATTGGTCGAATAGCCCAGAAAGCACGAGCGGCAGGCATTCATTTAATACTTGCTACTCAACGTCCATCAGTTGACGTTATTACAGGTTTGATCAAGGCAAATATTCCTACACGTATGGCGCTACAAGTATCTTCACGTATAGATTCAAGAACCATTTTAGATCAACAAGGCGCAGAGCAGCTACTAGGTTGGGGGGATATGTTTTATTTACCTCCAGGGTCTGGCGTACCGACACGTGTACATGGTGCATTTGTTGATGATCATGAAGTACACGCCATTGTAAAAGATTGGAAAATGCGTGGTAAGCCCGATTATATCGATGCCATTACCACAGGTGAAACAGACCACGAAATATTGTTACCAGGCGAGCAATCTGAAAATGAAGAAGAAGCATTAGATGTTTTATATGATGAAGCTATCTCCTTTGTAACAGAAACACGACGTGTATCAATATCTAGTGTGCAGCGTAAGTATCGAATTGGTTATAATAGGGCAGCACGCATTGTCGAACAAATGGAGCTACAAGGTATTGTAAGTAGTCCCGGAAATAATGGTGCACGTGAAGTATTAGCACCACCTCCAGTTAAGGGTTAACATGTATAAAGTTAGCAAGCCATTATTACTATCTATGATGTTCACAACGCAGTTGTTGAGTATGAAAATATCATATGCTGTGGATGAAATAATAGAAAATAAAGCCAAAGCAATAATAACGCTACCCGTTAATGCTCAGACAAGTGCTATGAGTGACCATAAAAAACAACTTATTGAAAAACTTAAGAAAATAAATTTTTTCAGTGCAGGTTTTGAGCAAAAAACCCTTGATGAAAAAGGTAACGTGTTACAAGAGGGCAGCGGTGAACTTGCCGTAAGCAAGCCCAATTTAGTGCATTGGAATACCAAAACACCCGATGAGTCGTTAATTGTATCTGACGGGTCAACTTTATGGGTTTATGATCCCTTTATCGAACAAGCTATTGCTTATAAACTAGTGAATGCGATTGCCAATACCCCCATTTTATTATTAACCAGTGATGACCAAGCGCTTTGGGCGCATTACCGAGTTAGCCAAATAGACCAAGCAACATATCTTATTCACGCTGATGATGTTAACAGTCAAATTAAAACCTTAGAGTTACATTTTGTGAAAGATAAACTTTCTGGCTTTACGTTTTTAGATGCTACAGGGCAGTTAAGTATTATCAGTCTTAAAGAGGTTGATTTTACAACGGCACCGGCGCTTGATTTGTTTCAATTTGTTTTACCTGAAGGTACTCATTTAGATGACCAACGTTAATGGTTCATTACCTTTAGAGTTTGAAGTGGATGACAGCTTTAAGCCCTTAGCAGCAAGAATGCGCCCACTTAATTTAGACGATTATGTCGGTCAAGAGCATATATTGTCGCACGGTATGCCGCTTAGAGTTGCTATTGAGCAGGGCAAATGCCATTCATTAATTTTTTGGGGACCGCCCGGCACGGGTAAAACAACCCTTGCAGAAATTATAGCCAATAGTGCTAATGCCGATATTGAACGTGTTTCTGCGGTTACTTCGGGTATTAAAGAAATAAGACAAGCTATCGAGAGCGCAAAACAACGCGCACTTCACCAACAACGTCGCACTGTGTTATTTGTTGATGAAGTACATCGTTTTAATAAAAGCCAACAAGATGCATTTTTACCTCACATCGAAGACGGCACCATTATATTTATTGGCGCAACCACCGAAAACCCTGCTTTTGAATTAAACCAAGCCGTTTTATCACGCGCCCGTGTCTACACCTTAAAAAAACTAAGCAAAGATAATCTGGCTTTGGTTTTAAATAAGGCATTGGCTAGTGAACATCAATGTAGTATTAGCATCGCGTCGCCTGCAAAAAAACAACTCATAGCTTGTGCCGATGGTGATGCGCGTAGACTACTTAATTTGTTAGAGAACTGTTTAGACAGTGTTAGTACCCAAAATAACACTAAAACCATAACTATCGAACAGGTGATGCAGGTCGCTGGTAATAAAATAGCCTTGTATGACAAAGGTGGCGATGCCTTTTACGATATGATCAGCGCTTTTCATAAATCAGTTCGCGGCTCAAACCCCGATGCCGCTTTGTATTGGTATGCACGTATATTAACCGGAGGCGGTGATGCCTTATATGTTGCAAGACGGTTATTAGCGATTGCAAGTGAAGATATAGGCAATGCTGACCCTCGAGCAATGCAACTTGCGATTAATGCCTGGGATACCTTTGTACGTGTTGGTCCAAGCGAAGGTGAACGTGCCATTGCACAAGCCTGTGTTTATATGGCGTTAGCACCAAAAAGCAATGCGGTTTATCAAGCATTTAATCAAGCAAAAGTATTGGCTAAAGAAACGGCTAACTTAGATGTACCTTTTCATTTAAAAAACTCAACCAGTAGCATCACCAAAGAACTTGGTCACGGAGCCAGTTATCGTTATGCCCATGACGAAATAAATGCGTTTGCAGCCGGAGAAAATTATTTTCCTCAAGAAATTGCCCAAACACAATTATATCAACCAAGCGATCGTGGTTTAGAAAAACAGCTTAAAGATAAACTTGAATACTTAACGCAATTAAATAAACAAAGTAGTGAACAACGTTATGACTAATACGATAAGTAACTTTTCTTTATACTTATTTGTGGCTTTAGGTGGCGCTTGTGGAGCAAGCCTACGGTTTTTTATTTCGCAATTAATCTTAAATTGGCTCGGAAAAGGTTTCCCTTTTGCGACGCTGGCGGTTAATATTTCGGGCTCACTTGTGATGGGCATGTTATACGGATTAATCGAACAAGGTATTGTAGAAGTAAGCGTTTATAGAACATTGATTGGTATTGGTTTTCTTGGCGCATTCACCACCTTTTCAACATTCTCATTAGATACGTTGTTATTAGTACAACAAGGTGATTTTTTTAAAGCAATGATAAACATTTTGCTTAATGTTAGCCTGTGTATATTTGCCGCAGGTTTAGGCATGTTTATTGTGACATTTTTTAATAAGTAGTTGGTATCATTACCCAATATGATTAACCAATATTTTTAACTTTACTATATACGTGATATCTCATGCTTGATCCAAAATTATTTAGAACAGACATCGAACAAACGGCACAATTATTAGCAAAACGTGGTTTTACACTTGACGTAGCGCAATTATCTGCATTAGAAGTGCAACGCAAAGAAATTCAAATTAAAACCCAAGAGCTACAAAGTCAGCGTAATATTCGCTCTAAGTCGATTGGCCAAGCTAAAGCTCGTGGTGAAGATATTCAACCATTACTTGCTGAAGTAGGTAAGTTGGGTGATGAATTAGAAGCAGCCAAAGAAGAGCAAAATGCGGTTCTAGAAAAAATTGAAGCGATAACCTCCGCTGTTCCTAACTTAATTCACGAGTCGGTACCCGCAGGTGCCAATGAAGATGATAACGTTGAAATAAAAAAATGGGGCACGCCACGCGTATTTGATTTTGACGTTAAAGATCACGTCGATGTTGCCGGTGCAATCGACAATGGCTTAGACTTTGAAAGCGGCGCAAAGCTAGCGGGAACTCGTTTTGCTGTAATGCGCGGTGGTGTTGCCAAATTACACCGTGCCTTAGCCCAGTTCATGTTAGATGTGCATAGTGAAGAACACGGCTACGAAGAAATGTATGTGCCTTACTTGGTTAACCATGAGTCGTTATACGGCACGGGTCAGTTACCAAAATTTGGTGAAGACCTTTTTCATACGGAATTAAATAACAGAGCTTTCTCTTTAATTCCAACAGCTGAAGTGCCACTGACTAATTTAGTGCGCGATGAAATATTAGATGAGTCAGAATTACCTTTGAAAATGTGTGCACATACCCCATGTTTTCGAAGTGAAGCGGGTTCATATGGTAGGGATGTTCGCGGCTTAATTCGACAACACCAGTTCGACAAAGTCGAAATGGTGCAAGTGGTTAAACCGGAAGATTCATTTACGGCATTAGAGCAGTTAACAGGTCACGCAGAAAAAATATTAGAAAAATTAGAATTACCATTTCGTACCGTAATTTTATGTACAGGTGATATTGGTTTTAGCGCCACCAAAACATTTGATATTGAAGTATGGTTGCCTGCACAAGAAACCTACCGTGAAATATCATCATGTTCAAACATGGGGGACTTCCAAGCACGTCGTATGCAAGCACGTTATAGAAATACTGAAACAGGTAAACCTGAACTGGTTCATACCTTAAACGGTTCTGGTTTAGCCGTAGGGCGTACGTTAGTCGCGGTTTTAGAAAATTATCAACAAGCCGATGGCAGTGTTGAAATTCCTAAAGTATTACAACCTTACATGAAAGGCTTAACCCAAATCGGTTAGTATTTATTACTGATGTTTGAAATATTTAAGGCCCAATTATTTATTGGGCTTTTTTGTATGAGATGTTAAATCAAAAGTTAATTTAATTAATGACGAGTGTTTTTTTCTAAGGGCTTCCGAGTATTTTATTTTACTGTATGGAGTACATGTTTTCCAATACGTAAACTCTATTCTTAATTGACTGATATTAAGTGAAACTGTACTTTTTATACTGAACTAACTACTATTATTTTACCTCTATTCGGTTTAAGTGAAGGTAAATTATTTTTTGGACATGCTAACTCTTTTAAATTTAAACTAGCAAAGCCTCGGGTCCAAAAATCAAACTTCTCACCATCTATTTGAAGTGAACCATCGGCAGTGATTCTTCCTATATCATTACGTTCGTCATCGAACATGAT
Organism: Alteromonadaceae bacterium; assembly: GCA_047621305.1. Lineage (GTDB taxonomy): Bacteria > Pseudomonadota > Gammaproteobacteria > Enterobacterales > Alteromonadaceae > Colwellia_A. Next base: position 11,740 of record JBLHNB010000021.1, read on the forward strand.
CGTACATTTTGCTAAACCGCCGTTGGCTCTAATGGTTAAATGTCTAGGGCTGGCGGCATAACAAATATAAGGTTCTTTTGTTTGTATTTTAGATGGTGTATTGCTTTTAGATTCCATGATTTTTTTCATGTCATCTATTAAGCTATCAACATTTTTCTTTTCATTTGGTACATATTTATCTACTGTATTTTTAACCGGACCTCCTAAATTTGAGATGTTGCGAATAAAGCTACTGTACCTACTATCGAGGCCAAACTGTTTTTTTATCATTTGACTTAACTGTAACATTGATTGTAAATTGTTTTGCATTACATGTAGCCTAAAAACAATCTTAAATTTGTCAGTTATTTCTTGAAAACTGCATAAATTTTGCCAGATAATATCGAAAGTCTCTTTCCCGTTAACCTGCTTCCTAGTCGTATTATGCTGTTCTGCAATACCATCTAAGGTAATTTGGTAAGCATTAATACCTAGAGCAACAAATTCTTTAAACATTTTTTGATCGAGTAAATAAGCATTTGTCGTCATATGAGCCATGTATTGAAAGCCATACTTTTTCTGCAGGGTGCTAATATGATCTGAAATTTCAATCACACCTTGTCTATTCAATGTTGGTTCACCACCAAACCATTGAATCATTAGTTTTTTTAATTCAGGTGCTGATTTTGATAATAAAGATTTTATACCAGTAATGGTATCTCGACTCATTTTACCTATTTTAAAGTCTTCATAACAATAAACACAGCGAAAATTACACTTTTCAGTTGGTAAAAGTGTAAGTTGCAGAAAGCCATCACTGGTTGATGTGATATAGTTTTTTTTAAAATTATCGCTAAAATTATCCATGATATTATTCTCTGACAGAGCTAAATAAGCAAAGAATAAAGATTCAAGGCTTTAGGCGTGGAGACTAGTTATTAATGCTATTTAGTATAGCGATCCAGTAATTTGCCATCAGTGGTGCTATTTAAAATTTTATGTTCATCTGATTTAAGATCGTTTAAGAACTCTCGTCTTTTTTTCTCTATTTTCTCTTTATCTGAAGGCTGTATCTTTTTTGTCATGAGTGTTCCTATATTCAATGAAATACAAATTACCAACTACTGCAGCAACTCTTTCGTATATATCATCTCATCTCAAGTTGCAGATTTCAGAAAGTCGAAAAAGGGTTAGTTACAGGGTATTGATTGAAGAGAATAAGTAATTAAATTAACAAAATAAAAGCAAATAAACCATAATGTTTCAGCCATTTATAAACAAAAATAAGCCAGTAATATGCCACCAACAAATCACGAGACTATTAAAAGCTGTATTTGAACTTATAACTCTGATAGCTAGACCACCAGCAACTTTAAACGACGGTAAAAAGTCGATATTATGATGTGATCTTTTTATGGTAGAAGGCTAAAAATACATATATGGGTGCAAACACCAAATTAAAAATGAAAAGAGTGATGTTGCCAGAATAATATATTGTATAAATAAAACAACAGACTAGCATTGATTTTAATTTAATATATAACCTCTATATAAAGCCATTAAATAATATCCAGAATCAATAAACCTTTTGAAGTAAGTTACTATTATGATAATTTAAGATTAATTTAATGTTAATACTTGCTAAAATAAAAAATAATCTTTACTGTAATTGAAAGTAGTACCTTAGAAAAATAAAAATTAAGCTAAAGGACTAGTATCATGTTAACGACTTATAAAAAGAATAATAAGCTGGAACTTGCTATTATTTCATTCACAAACTATCAGTCATTTAGTTTAAGTTGTGCTCAAGAGCTTTTTGTCAATAATATTGCCAATATTGAAAACTGGTATAAATCAAAAATATTTCAATGGGATAGCTTTACTCCGAAATACTCAGAAATTCTTCTGGAAAACAAGACCCTTGTTTTGCTTGATGTAGACCCTGACGGAATTAGCAACCAAGCCGCATTTCTGCATCTGTTGATAGAGTTCCATCAAAGGGGTAACCGCTTGGTTTCCTTTGGTAGTGGTGTTTCACTGCTAGCTCAAACTGGCTTATTGAACGGTAAAACCATTGCGGTAGATAAACGTTATTTTGACGAGTATTGTATTAGATTTCCGCAAGTTAATTTTAGTACGGACATTGTCTTTAGTGGCGAGGATAACCTTTATTGCTCGGCATCAAGTGTTGCTGCTTTACAATTAGGCATCCATCTTATTAGCGAAGATATAGAAAGTGATACAGCCACCAAGGTTGCCAATCTTTTACAGGTAGCGCCACTTAATATCGATATCATTACGAACGTCGTTCACTCAAATTGTTTTAAACGGTTAAGGGAAACACTTTCCTGGGCAGAACAACATTTAGATCAGATAGATAACTTAGATCAGTTAGCTGAACGTACCTTTATGTCGCGTAGGAATTTTGATCGTCAATTCAGAGCTATTTATCATCAAAGTCCAAAAGCCTGGTTAACAGATAAACGTATTTCATTGGCGATTAATTTTTTAAAAATCGGGGAAATGGGGATCGAAGATATTGCTGGTGCCGCCGGTTTTAGCAATGCAGTTAATTTTAGAAATAACTTCAAAAGTAATATCGGTATTTCTCCTAGCGAATACCGAGCAAATATCGTTATGCGTGCCTGATTCATATTCCACTCATAGCAGGGTATTATTTTGATGAAAAAATTTAACCTTTGCAGGTCTAAACCTTTGGTTCTTAGGTTTAGACCTGCAAAGGTTGCAAGGATTTTTGTTTTTAAGTAGGTATTATTAAATCGTTATCTATTTCTTTCTAAAAGTTAGTGCCACTAAATGAAACATATACAATTACAACGCTACACCTAACGCATTCTTTATAAAACCAACTGCTGTATTTAAATAGCCGATTCGTTCTTCTTGGGTTTTAGTTGCATCACTTGCTGCTAAAATTTTAGAGTCCATATCCGCTAACTCAGGTAAGGAAATACTTGTCATCAAATTTGAAATATCTTCCACACCTCTAACAGCTAGTTCATTTTTAATTAAATTAATTTCTGTATTAGCTTTTAGCCTAGCCAATCCAGATAAACTATCAGCAACACCTTCTAAAAGTTCTATTTTATTTTCTAACTCTTCTCTAGTCATAATCTATTGCTCCGCTTCTATCGTTTCAAATATCTTATTTATTTGGGCCCCACGTTCAATTATTTTTTCTTTATACATACTCGCTTTATCAAGAAGGGCACTGATAGAAGGATGCTTAAGAGTATCTTTTAGTATTTTTTCGCCAGCTTTTTCAGATTGAATGTAGGCATCAAGAGTTTTTTGAACATCCCTCATTTGTTTTAAATATTCAGTCAACTCATTAGATTTTGACTTAACCAACTCTAAATTATTTGCCAACATCTTTAATTTCTTATTCTTATCTACCGAATACTTATCTACATAACCATAAACTTCTAATGCCACTTTGTTTATCTGAGGTATTTCATTGTTGTCTTTTAATTCATCGACAAGAGCTTGCTGGACGTCTTTTTTCATGTCAGCTTCTGCTTTTAAAAGTTTATTCTTTCCATTATTTACGATGATCTCAGTTGCCTTAATAAGCGCTTCTGACTGAATCGTTACAGCGATTATTGCTGATTCAAAATACTCCAATTGACTTTGAGATAATTGCTTTACTTCAGGAGGCGTTGCACACCCACCAAAAAGAAAGAGAACGAGTATCATAGAGTTTGTTATTATTTTCATATTAATCCCTTGATTTAACTATCCACTAATGTTGTTTATATGTCTTAAGCTAACATAGACTCTAAGAATAATAATACATTTTTATGTGTTGTCTAGCTCTCTAGCTGGAGTATCAGTAAATAAGAAAAGTAAAAATACCGAACAAAAAACAACTAAAGAAAAGTGTACAAACCTAAGATGTTTTACAATTTCAGTTTGCTTCATGATTTTTCTTTCCAATTTGCTATTGTTTTTAATATCATGAATAAACTTAGCATCACGGACGTTAATACAAGAATTGCCTCAATCATTTTTTTATTCCTATATCAAGTCTGCTCATTAATGCTCTGCATGGTTGCAACTACCCTAATAGCTTTGTTGTCACTTAGTACGGGCTTTGTTTTATAAAGTCATTCCTTTCAAAATTTCACCCAAATGTATATGAATAAAAACATCCAACTGTTGCAATAAACTTCGTAGTCATAGCTATGCTATTTATTAGGTGAAAATACAATTCAGCTCCTAAATAAATCAGCCACAATGATAAAAAAGGTCACTGCCTTGGCTAATATTTACATCAACTGGGCTTGAAATTGAGGTGGGAAACTTTCTGTTCAATGTAATATATCAATGCACCTAAGGCAGTTATTCACTATTTTAGCGTGTACGAGTCTTCCTAAAAGAAGAAGTTCAAAATAAAAATTAATGTTAAAAGGTAGAAATAATGACTAAAAAAATACTTACGGCAAAAGATGCTGAAAAAGCAGCCGATGTAACAAAAAAATTAATTGAAAATGAATCAATTGAAAAAGATCAGGTAGATTCTGAAGATATCCTTAAAGATACTGCAGGCGGAACTACAGGAGCCGCTTTAGATAGAGCTGCTTGGAAAGTAAGCTACGAAACTTAATAAATATATTAAGTTTTACTAGTGGGCAGACAGGTTTTAATTTGCCTGTCTGCCAAAAAATCAAGATAATATTAATGAAAGGTTCCCGTAAATGATTAATCAAAAAATTTGGGATGGTGTAAACATATTATTAGATGATTATGCACAAGTAACAACTGAAGATATTGTTGTTATCACTTATACCCATAATTGTTTAGAAGCCACAGGCTGGATTTCGACTGCACTAGAACAGCGCGGCATAGAAACAAAACTTGTTAGGACGATACCTTTAGATGATAAATATTTTTTTAAAAATTTAACTTCTGCTCTTCCCGATCCCAAAACGCTAAAGAATAAGCTCGTGATAATAACATTAGAGCGAGATACTATGTCTAATACAGATGAACTCAGAGTTGCAATGAAAAAGTACTCAGAGCGGCAATGTCATGTAGTTCGGATCATGAGTGAAGAATATGCGTTGTTCAACTATGGGATACAAGCTAAACCAGAGGAACTTTCAGCTAGAAATACTACGATATTGGAACGATGTATGGGCGCAAAACGATTACACCTTACCACTGAAAGTGGTACTGACTTGCGCGTAGAGTTAGATCCAAAACATCGATGGATTAGTAATAGAGGCATCCACCGGCCGGGAAATTTTCTTATTCTGCCCGCAGGAGAAGTTGCTACTTATCCGGGAAAGATCACTGGTACCTTAGTGGCAAATTTCGCTTTTCATATCAATACGATTATCGAGCGAGATACCAGACTAAAAGAGCATCCTGTAACGGTTGAAATTGTTGACAATAAAGTTGTTGATTATCATTGCTCTGATCCAATATTATTAAAATACATAACTGATAACTTTAACAAAGAAAACGCTAAAAATGTTGGTGAACTTGGTTTTGGCACTAATCACGGTGTTGATGAAGCTGTACCAATAAATTCACATGTCAATGAACGCCGCCCCGGTATACATATAGGATTTGGCCAACATAACCAGCGCGGATTACTGGATTATAAATGTGATGTTCATATGGATCTTATAGCCAAGGGTGGTTTTATTTGGATTGATGATGAGCCAAAGCCAATTGATCTTGACAACATTATCCCTTCGACCAATAAACATCCAGAGAAATTATATGATGAAGATGTATTCTCACCAAAAACAGACATTGTTCTTGATGATTGCTGCGGCACCATTTGTCCTGCCTAGATATAGCTAATGTTTAGGAGTTTAAATGAAAAATAAGCATATAAATCAAAACGCGATCTGCTATTCAAATTTTCTCGTTGAAACCGATAGGCTTATTATCAGACCCTACAATATCGAGGATGATAAGCGATACCGGCCTATTTGTGAAAATACGTTAAACAAGCAGAAAGCGGACACCATTTCAAATGAATCTTTTTGTAAATTAGTCAAAAAATATAATGACAACTGGGATTTAAACGTCGAATTTACTTTTGGACTTTTTTGTAATAAAACAAATTATCACCTAGGAGAACTTGAGTTGTTAGTTATAAATAAGCAACTTAGATGGGGTAATTTAGGTATTGAAATACTTTCTGAGTACAGAGGAAAGGGGTATGCTAATGAATCATTTCAAGGCGGATTAGCCATAGCCTTTGAGAAATTAAACTTTCATCGCATAGAGTCCTCAACGGAATTAACTAATACAGGAGCATTAAATTTGCTAAACAATGTCAATAGTATGATTTTTGAGGGTAATAGACGTAAGTTTTTTCCACAAGCAGGTGGAACAGATATGAGTGTATATGCTGCTAATGCAATTGATTTTAAAAAAGATAGTGAATAAGGAAATGCGGAATTACTGGGGTGAACGATCTAATGAATTAGCAAAGGCTTATTGCCTACATGCTCAAAGTATCAGTGGCGATTTAAGGTTTGATTTAGTTTCAAGAGCTATTATGGAACATTTACCCGCTAAGCCTCAACGTATTATTGATATTGGCGGTGGTTATGGCCGTCAGGCAATCATTTTAGCGAAAGCTGGTCATCAAGTTGTTGTCCTCGATAATGACGCTACTATGTTAGATTTTGCAGTGGACGAAGTTAAAAAAGAAAGTCTTAAAGTACAAAATAATATTGATTTTAAGTTAGGAGATGGCGGTGACTGCGATAAAATGTTCAATGCTGAATTTGATCTTGTTTGTTGTCATAGTGTTTTAATGTACCTTGAAATCCCTGGCAACTTTATAACGGCTATGACCAACATTGTCGCCGATGGCGGGTTGATATCTATTCTGTCTCTTAATGCACAAGCCATGGCAATGAGAAGTGGGTTGCAAGGGAACTATTCTGATGCAATGCTTAGGCTCGGTGGTCAATCTGAAAGTAAGTATACTCAAAGTAAAGCGCATAAATATGATGATATAGCTGTTTCATTATCGGCCAACCATTGTAAAATAAAAAGTTGTTACGGTGTCGGTATTTTTTCAGATCATTTGAATGAACAGTCAACTTTTTGCAATATTGATGAACTGCGAGAACTTGAATGGCAAGCGGGTAAAGTCTCCCCTTACAAAGAAGTAGCAAGGCGTTTTCATCTAATTGCGGAAAAATATTAGGCCTTTAATCAAAAGTTTTTTATAAAAAGAGGTTATCAGAGTTAAATCTCGGTGACCAACCTATTAAATTACTGAAAAATTGCTAGAGTATAAATTCAATGTGTCCGGGTACGTTTATATGAAGACAAAACAGATTAAAACAATCGAGAAATGTGACCCTAATAATATTAATGAACAAATAATTCATTCTAATGAACCGATACTGCTAAAAAATCTAGTCAATGACTGGCCGGCAGTAAAAGCATGCCGAAAATCAATAACATCAAGCATTCAATATTTAAGAAAATTTGCTACCGATAATGAGATTAGCATGCTTATTGGTGAGCCGGAGTATAATGGCAAACTATTTTATAACAGCGATCACAACGGTTTTAACTTTAAGCAAAAAACGACCCATCTAGTGACTATGCTGGAGTCGATTCTGAGCGCTCAACAAGATGAAAAGCCTGAGATGATCTTCATGGGGTCAACCAACATAGATTTCTGTTTACCTGATTTTAAATCAATGAACCATTTGAATATTCCTAATACTAAGCCAATAATTAATACTTGGATAGGATCTCAAACTACGGTTGCCGCCCATTTTGATGAGCAAGATAATATTGCCTGTGTGGTTGCAGGCAAAAGGCGCTTTACACTTTTTCCTCCTAACCAAGTAAAAAACCTTTATATTAGCGCATTAGATAATGGGCCTGGCGGACGCTCTATGAGCTTAGTTGATATGAAAAATCCTGATTTTGTAAAACACCCTAAATTTAAAACCGCGCTGGAGCATGTGATCGTTGTAGAATTATCGCCTGGAGACGCTATTTTTATCCCCAGTATTTGGTGGCATCAAGTTGAAGCTTTAGCACCTTTAAATATGCTGGTTAACTATTGGTGGGATCAAAAACCACGTTATGGAACCTCAGCCAATATGGCTTTTAAACATGCGGTATTATCCATGAGATCACTACCGCAAAGACAACGTGATGCATGGTTAGAGCTATTTAAGTATTACATCTTCAATGAAAATGAAGCTGATCTATCTCATATTCCTGATCACAATTTAGGTATTTTAAACAAAGACTCAAAATCTGCGGCACTTAAATTAAAGGCAGATTTAATAGAAAGCCTGAAATAATAACAGCAGGATTTTACAAACCATGATCAAAATTAACTTAATTAGCGAAGCGTAAAGCTCATGAAAACTTAAAGAAATACACCGCATTTCTTAATTCAATTGGTATGAAATTTTTATGAGCCTATCGTGAAAGAATGAAGGCAATATTTCAGATGATCGGATACGACTATGATATTGGATAATTTGAAATGCCAAAAGTTTATATGCATATGGCTTATTAAACAGTTAACTAGTGATGTAATACAGGTAATTTAGATATTACTTAGCGTGATATTTTATAATTATTCTGAAATTAAAAAATACTTTAGGGTGGGGGGCTAAACACAAAGTTACTTTTTTGAAACAATTAAGTATGCTACTGAATAAGTCACTAGTCAGTATTTCCAAAATCAACAGGTTATAAAATATCGTAAAGACATTAATTCAGAGTAGCTGAATTTGTTTTAAAGCTCGGTCTCTGTGACCGAGATTTTTATAAGCTTTTGCTGTTTTAGCCATTATTGGAATCGTTGTCTTGTACCACACCACAGCCAATATTTGGCGTATTACCACCACCAGTTTCAGATAAAATAGCATCTTCTAAATCTAATAGTTCAACCTCGATGACTTCATTTGAAGATTTTTTTTCGTTTTCCTTTTTTGATTTAAAAAACTTCATGACAGATCCCCTTCTTATAAAATTATTTAGTGTGTGATGTCAAAAGTCAGAATAGAACAAAAAATTCAACTTGAACAGTATCATTCAAGCGTTTTTCCTTACTTTTTAATTTTTGTCTTAAATTTAAGCTAAGATATTTTTATGGCTAAAAACATCTGTAAATTGGCTGGATTTCGTTATTGCTGGAATATTATTAGTTGTAACATACAAAGTAAGTTATTTTCAAATTTCACCTAAATTTCACTTTTACTAGGTTTAAAGAAACAATGAATTATATTCATACTACGGCGCTAATTGCTAGGGATTTGCAAGAGTAGCTAGTTAATTACATGTTAAACAGAGCACTAAAAGCCGACGAGTTAATTTAGGTAGGAAAATAAATGATTAAAAAGAAAAAGCAAATTTTTAGAACTGAAGTGATCGAAGCCATGTCATCAAGGCATGGTGAGATAATCTTGATAAGGCCCGTCAGTTTTAGCCTGATCACCACTTTCATCGTTATCATTTTGTTTATTATTTTTATGTTCCTTTCTTTTGGTCAGTATACTCGAGCTATTCCGGTAAAAGGTGTATTAAAAAGTCGTACAGGTGATACAAAAATTATGGCTTATCAACCCGGTATAGTGGAAAAAATATATATTAAGGAAGGCGACTTTGCGTCGCTGGGCACGCCTTTATATAAAATAAGAACAGATAGACAAGGTGAAGGTGGCTCTATAAATAACAAACTGACTAGTAGCCTCAAAAAAAGTATCGCTTTGATGAATGAAAAAATTCTTTATCAAAAGGAACTCAATCAGTTTGATATCGAAGACTTGACCCGCTCTGTGAAAGTGTTAAAACAAAAAGCAATGTATGTGCAGGAAGAAATTGAAATAAAAAATGATTATAAGAAATTATTAACCTCAGAGTTGTCAATAATTTCAAAGTTAAGAGTTAAAAAGCAAGTATCTCAAACTGAATACAATGCTAAGTATGCTCAATTGCTTGAAGCACGTTTGGCTCTAAAATCACTTAGTAGAGCTAAATTGGAATTTCTTGAACAAGCTGAAACGGCTAAAAAGCGTATCCGTAATATTACCGTTCAAGGTAAATCTATGATAGTGGGTTATCAACAAAGTTTGGCGAACCTTCAAAGAGATTTAGCGAATAAAGAATCTGATAAATTCTATATACTTACCGCTCCAAGTACGGGAATAGTCGCTAATGTTTTTGTTAAAACAGGTACATTTATTGATGTAAATAAGCCACTGATGGTTTTACTACCAGAAAATAACCAACTGGTTGCAGAGATTTACATCCCCACCAGCGCCATCGGTCAAGTTAAGGTCGGGCACCAAATTAATCTCAGGTATCAGGCTTTTCCTTTTCAAAAGTTTGGCATTTTTGCTGGTACCGTTGAAAATATTTCACAAACTCTGATTCAGCCTTTTCAAGCGGAAGTTGCTGAGCTTGTTGAAGCTCCCTCATATAGAGCCGTAGTGACACTTGGACAACAAAATATAGATATCAAAAACAAAGCGATTAACTTGCAAACCGGTATGCTGCTTGACGCGGATATTATCGGTGATACCCGTTCATTCTTTGGCTGGATTTTTTCGCCAATGATGGCTTCTCTGGGTAATAGCTAATTTGCACCTGTATGGATAAAATATGGAAAATATTACAAGTAAGCTGATTTTTAATAATAAAAAAAAATTACCGGTAGTTTTGCAAAGCGAAGCGGCTGAGTGTGGCTTAACCTGCATTTGCATGATTTCTAATTATTATGGTCATAAAATTGATTTATTCAGTTTAAGACGTAAATATCCGATAAGTTTAAAAGGTGCCACGTTAAAACAGCTGGTGAATATAGCATCCCAGTTAAAATTATCAGGCAGAGCGTTAAAAGTCGATTTAGGACAACTTAAAACCCTTAATACGCCGGTGATCCTTCATTGGAATCTTAATCATTTTGTGGTACTCAAAGCCGTTAAAAGGAAGGGAATTGTTATACACGATCCCGCTAAAGGTGAAATTTTTGTATCGATGGAATCGGTATCAAAGTCATTTACTGGTATCGCATTAGAGCTCAGACCAACAGATGACTTCGTCGAAAAAGACGAAGAATTAAAACTTGGCTTAGGCGTTTTATGGAAAAGTATCACTGGCTTAAAGCGTAGTTTAGTACAAATTATTGTTTTGTCTTTAGTGCTACAATTTCTTGCTTTACTAGCACCGTATTTTATTCAACTGGTAGTTGATAATGTTGTTATAACAAATGACAGACGTTTTTTATTGGTCTTAGGTGTCGGCTTTTCTTTACTGTTATTATTAAAAGTTGCCACGCAAGCATTCCGTTCTTGGATTATTATTTATCTGCGGACAACCTTAGGTATTCAACTGGTTTCAAATTTATTCAGGCATATGTTACGGCTGCCTATGACTTGGTTTGGCAAACGCTTTATTGGTGATATAACGTCACGATTCAACTCGCTCGAATACATAAAACAACTGTTGAGTAATGGTTTTGTCGAGGGAATAATCGATGGTGTTATGGCTATAATCACCTTAGTTATGATGTTTGTTTTTGCGCCGGAGCTCGCACTGATAACGATAACTGCAATGTCTCTTTATACGCTAGCTCGCTTTGTCTTATTCCAACCCATGCGTAATCACACCAAAGAAAAACTCCAGCTAAAAGCTATTTCTGACGGCCTTTTTTATGAATCTGTACGCTCGGTTCAACCAGTAAAAATATTCAGTGGCGAGGCTATTCGACAATCAAAATTAGAAAATGCTAATGCTGACTGGATGAATGCTGATATTAAACTTGGTAAATTAACTATTGCTTACGGTACCTTTAAGGAACTGCTCGAAGGAATGGAATATGTATTGTTAATATGGATAGGAGCGTATTTGGTCTTAGATGAGGCTATGACCTTAGGGATATTGTTTGCTTTTTTGGCATACAGGCAACAATTCACTGTCAGTGCGCAGACTTTATTAGAAAAGGTTTTTGAATGGCGAATGATGGGATTACATTTAAGTCGAATAGCGGATATTGCCTTGGAGGAACAAGAACATGCTCTTGAAACGAACCATCCTGAGTTAGATAGTGCTGCAGGCAAAATTGGACTTAAAAACATCTCTTACCGTTACAACGAAAATGAACCTTATATTTTTGAAAACCTATCGCTAACGATCCAAGCTGGTGAATGTGTTGCTCTTATAGCCCCTTCAGGTTTTGGCAAAACGACATTAATGAAAATTATCATGGGGTTATTACCACCTGTGTCTGGCGCTGTGCTGATAGACGATAAAGACATTACTCAAATTGGATTAAATAATTATAGAAATGTCACCTCTGCGGTCATGCAAGGGGATGATTTATTATCAGGTTCTTTGGCGGACAACATCAGTTTTTTTTCTATAGATCAAGATATGAATCGTTTAGAGCAGGTGGCCAAAGATGCTTTAATTTATGAAGATATCGTGGCAATGCCTATGGGGTTTCATACGCTGGCAGGCGATATGGGCAGTACTCTGTCTGGAGGGCAGGTTCAGCGTATATTAATCGCACGCGCTCTATACAAAGAACCTAAGGTATTATTTTTAGATGAAGCAAGTAGTGCTTTAGATTCAGCAACAGAGAAAAAAATTAACAATGTGTTGAAAAATTTAGGGATCACCCGAATCATGATTTCACATAGACAAGAAACCATTCAAATGGCAGATAGGATTATAGATCTAACAAAGTTAAGCGGTGACGAAATAAACGTAGCACCGAAAGAAAAAACACTTCAGACAAAATTAACAATTGTTAGTAATTGATGTAGTAAAAATTTAAGGGTTATTTAAATGAATAAAATAAAAGTACTTTTATTGTTGTTATTTTTAATGAAAAGTTTTTCCGGTTTTTGTTACACCATTAAAGAAGAGATATTAACTTTAGAGCAGAAAATTTATGGACTTTCTCTTTTTTGGAAAGAAGCAAGCTATAACTTTGCCTATTTTGATCAAGTAAAAGACCTCGATTGGGATGCGACCTATATTTCCTATCTTTCAGAAGTTACCAATACTAAAAATAATTTTGAATATTACCGAGTATTAAGCAAATTAGCCGCTGAGCTCCATGATGGTATGACTTACGTAAATATTCCAGAAAAACTAGTAAGAGAAAATGTTGATTTTCCAGGAATCAAATTAGCTGAGGCAGAAAATAAGGCAATAATTATTGCAGTTGAAGACGTATTAAAAGACCAAATCCCTTTAGGATCTATTGTAATTTCCGTTGATAATCGTACTACTTTTGACGTGTTAGAAAAAGATGTCTTTCCATATATCAGTAGTTCTACTGAGCACATAAAACTAGATTTTGCAATTAAAGGAAGTTTTACCCATGGATACGGTTTACTTGCAGGAAAACCTAACACTTATGTCGATATAAAATTACAATTACCTGATAATACCATCAAAAATATCCGATTAAAACGCAACTTAAGTGACAGAAATATAAACTGGCACTCTTTTAAAGATGTTGCTAGTAAAGATCTAGAAAATACTGATTCTGTTACAGGAAAATTAATGGGAAATGACATTTTTTACGTTGCGCTGAACAATTTTTCAGATATTGATCTGGTTGAACAATTTAAAGCTATGATCCCACAAATGCAATCTGCCAAAGGACTAATTTTAGATTTACGCTCTAACAGGGGCGGTAACACTATCATTGTTGAGGATATACTCAAGTATTTAACGTTTCACGATTTAATTGGTGCCAAAAGTAAAATGCGTATACATAATGCAACGTTTAAAGCTTGGGGTAAATTTGCCAATGACTATCAATGGGCTAAGAAATACGAAAACTATTTTTTAGGACAGGCATGGGTAGAGCTACCGCCAGATATTATTTCCTCAGATGATGTTGATATATCAGATAAGAACGTAGTACCAACGGCAATTTTAATTAGTCGCAATACATCAAGTTCGGCAGAAAATTTCTTGATATATGCAGATGGAGCAGAGCATTTTACCACGATAGGAGAGCCAACATTTGGCAGTACTGGACAACCTTTGATTATCGATCTTCCGGGTGGTGGCTCAGCAAAAATATGTACAAAAAGAGACAGCTATGCCGATGGTCGTGATTTTGTTGGTTACGGGATAAAACCTGATATTTATGTAGCACGGGATATTTCGTATTATTTGTCAAACAATGACTTAGTGTTAACTACTGCTTTGGAGTTTTTAAAACAGAAAAGAACACTTTCTGTTACCAATGAATTAGCAAAAACATTTCCCTTAACTGGTGTACAAACAATGACACATAGATAAGTGTTTTGGTAGTGAGTAAATCAAAAAAATTGTTCATTCAGTTTAAAAATTAACTTCTGAATTAATTACATACCTTACTTTGAATATATGGCCAAAATAAAGTAGTATTTTTCGATGATACAATTTTCCCTTGATAAATTCGCTAGTATAATAGAACTTTTATTAATCCAAATTAATAACTAGTTTTCATTATTAAAGGTGAATTTAAGTAGGCTTTGGCTATCGAAATTTTATACATCGATAATACTCTGCAAAACATTTTAGATGGATTCGAGTATAAATTGGAATAATTATTGCTGCAATTTTATCCAGTCTCTGAAGCACAATTTCCCTGTTATTGTCCTTTACAGGTAATGAACACCAACACAAAACAACAGGTGTTCGCCTTAGTTTATCTAACATTGGTGAAACAGGGTGTGTACTTCGTGAGGATTAACGTGATGTTATCACCCCCGACAACACCTATTCTAGCTATATACCTATCAGTGATAATAGTTGGTTCAAACTAACCACTGATTTTGAAGGTTTTTTCACAGGCGCGATAGGTATCGCTAAGCATTTATGTGAATTTAGCGAGCATGTAGGGTATACAACGAACCCACTGTATAACTGTCTTTCCGCACTCAAAAATTTAATTAAAAAAGCTTGACGCAGATCTCCATATTTGATCTATTACTTATCTTTGGGTGATGAAAAGTAATGGCGTCGTATTCAACAAAGGGTCTTGATCATTTAGGTTTGGTTGCAGGCATGAACAAAGAGCTTGGTGTTGCCAAGATTATTGATAAAACGCTCCCTGAGCAGTGTGACGATAAGCTTATTACATACGGTCAACTGGTTGAGGCGATGATTTTAAATGGATTAGGCTTTGTGGTCGCACTTTGCACATGTACCCGCAATACTTTAAAAACTGCCTGTTGAGCGCCTTATCTGTAAAAGGATCAAGGCTGAGTATATTAATGACGATGCGTTAGGGCGTTGCCTTGACAAACTTTATGAAACGGGCGTATCAGGCATCTATCAAATATTATCGGCGAGTGTTATTGAACATTTAGGAGTGCCATGTGAAGGCATTAATTTAGACTCGACCAGTATTCATGTTGATGGTAAATATGATCAGGATGAAATAGCCAAGCGGTTAAGTTAGTACGAGGATATAGTCGAGATCATCGTCCAGAGTTAAATCAAGTGGTGCTTAACCTGAACACTGAAAACAAAGCGGGGCTCCCTGTGTACATGCAACGACCAGTGGCAACATTAACGACAATGAAGGTTTTAAAAATATTGTTAAACACCACATTAGCAGCTTGAAATCGGCTCAAGACAGCCAATATTTCATTGCAGATACCGCCCTATATACCGCAGAAAGCATTCAAATGAGCAAAAACAGTTATTTATTTCTCGCGCCCGCAAAAATTAACGCAAGTAAAAGCACCCATCGCCCAGAAAAGCACGTTAGATTTTAATACACTTGATAATAGCTACCGCGCAGCATGGCTTGAATCTGACTATGGCGAAGTAAAACAGCGGTGGTTATTAATAGAAAGCGAGCAAGCAAAAAACGGGAGCAAAACACACTCGATAGACGTATGGATAAAGCCTCAACTGAAGCCATGAAGTCGTTAAAAAGCTGAGCCGTGAACCTTTTTCTTGTTCGTTAGATGCTGATAAGGCATTAAAAATCTGGTTAAAGCACATAATGAGCTTGCTATCCGTGAGGACGAAAGACTCAAGCTGGCCGTATTTAAACAAAGTGGTCGACCTAAGATCAATCAACAACCTTATTGTTATGAATACCAAATAACAGGACAACTGTATTGGACGCTAAAGAATAGAGAGGAGCGCTTAGAGGAAAAAGGTATGTTTATGTTAGCCACCAATGACGTGAGTGAAACACTCACGATGGAGAAAATGCTTAGCCTCTACAAATCACAACAAAGCGTAGAAAAAGGCTTCAGGTTCCTAAAGAGCCCCAACTTTTTAACCTCATCACTTTATGTGAAAAAGCCAGAAAGAATTGAAGCGCTATTGATGGTCATGACATGCTGCTTAATGGTTTACGCGGCACTTGAGCATAAAGATAGCCTTCATTATTATTCAAACCCACACGTTAATGAGATTTAGCTAAGTGATACAAGTTCAAACAGTTCACTTAATCTATCGGTGCTAGAGGTTATTATATTTTGTGTGGTAACAAGAAAGATTAGTCGTTGATAACGATAAATAGCAGTTCTCTAGAGAGCTACTATTTATTCATATTTGAAGCTTATACTGTCTTTCGTCTAGTACTAACAGCAATAACGAAAAAGCCTACCCCCAATAACCAAATAGATGCAGGCTCAGGTGCTTCAGTAGAGGCGGAAACATTTCCGTTAGTACAGCCTTTTTTACCAACTACGCTATCTGCGCCAAATTCGATAAAATTTGTTGCTGAATAAGCACCGCCACAATCATTACCAATACCCCCTATAAGGGTATTGGTCCCAGTTTGGATAAAGCCTTTCGAAAAAATATAGCCTCTGGTTTCCGCGCCTGCGCCTAGCTGTGTGTAGCCAGCAGCCCCCGTTTTATCACCCAAAACATTCCAGATAATACTGCTGTTATCAGTTACATTTTTTAAGATGACTTTTGAGTCGGCTGAAAAGCTTAAGTAGTTCGCAATATTGAACACCCAAGAACCATCCATACCTTTACCGTCAAGCGTGAGAGTTTTGCCAATAGCGATCGTCAGATAATTAATAGTGCTATAGATACCAGCTTCTAGTACCTCGTTATTGGTTCCAAATGATGTCGACACTAGCTCAGTTCCTGTTCCAAGTGCCTTTAAAGTCGTTTGTACCGATGTAATAAGTTCGTCCTGATTTTTTACAACAGGAGCAAGAGGGACAACCTTCAGAGAATTAGCAGTAAGGACCCCATCGATTTGAACGCCAGCACCGATAGTGGTAGTGGTTGCGGCATCAACATCCTTACGGAAAATGGACCCAGCACCAACAGTTACTGCGCTACCAGCCAAAACATCTCCTTTAACTTCTACCGTCGCATCAATCGTAACCGTGGTACCAGCTACAAGAGCACCATTAACTTTCACACCCGCACCAAGTGTTGCTGTTGTTCCAGCCTGAATAGAGCTATCAACCGTTGCAGCCGCGCCAAGGGTTGCCGTAGAACCAGCTAGAATAGAGCCATTAACACCGGCCGTAGCCCCTAGGGTTACGGTGGTTCCAGCCTCGACATTACCACTAACCGTTGCATTTGCTGCAAGTGTTATTGCAGTCGCACTCTGAACATTACCGCCAACAGCTGTACGTGCGCCCATAGTTATGTAACCACTGGCATAGAGAGACTGGCTATTTAGGTCTGAACCTAGCAGGGGTTGAATACTCGCTTGTGCGCTAGACACAATAGATAACATCGAAATAAATAGGAATGTGTTTACCAATTTCATATTAGACACCATTTTGTATATCTGATATTTTCAGAATAAAAAAACTTAATCCTTATATAATAAAAACTTAATCCCTGAGTTGTGTATATAATACCAGAATACATTGCTTTTTGTGCGTCAATTAAATGAATGGTCAATAAGTCATTGTAATTATTATTTATTTACTTTGTAATTTATCAAGCAATTGTTGCGCCAGTTGATGTTCGTCAAAATTAGCAGGTAAAGCTATCAATTTAGTTAAGACTTTTTTTGCTTCATCTACACGTTGCTGTTTTATCAAAGCATAAGCAATATGGTACTGAATGTCGGGGCTCGTAGACGATAAACTAAATGCTTGTCTTAAGTAAGACAAGCCCAAGTCTAGTTCTTTCGCGAGTACTAATGCCCAACCAACGGTGTCTATGATAGCGGGCGTTTTGGGATCTAACACCAAAGCTTGCTTAGCTGTTTCTGTTGCCAGAGAAAAATTACCATCTAATATATATAGTAGCTAAATTGTTGAGTGCTAACGCTCTTTTAATTGCTGGTATATTATTTTTTAACAGTATCTGATATTGAACTTTTGCTTTTTGAAAGTGCTTATGTTCTAAAAAATGGTCCGCTAACAGATGTCGATGCAATAATAATTCAGGATACTGAGCGAGCATTGTGCTTAATTCTGCAATGAACTTTACTGATAAAGACTCTATTCAACTGGTTTGATATAGCTTGCTTAATGCGTTCACATTATTGTGTTCTTGCTTAACGGCCTTTAAATATGAACTAAAAGCGTCCAAAGTATTATTGCTCGCGTTAAAAATATCTCCTTGTAAAATAAGAAGATTAACATTATCTTTATCTGTTATTTTTTGAGCATTAGCGAGTAATTTAATTGCTTCATCAACTTTATTTAGACGAATTTTAGTTTTAATTAATTCAATAACAACAGGTAATACATTAGGATTCAATTTTACTGCTTGTTGCTGACTATATTCTGCGCCAGCAAAATCTTTGACCTGTAGTTGTAGTTGACTTAGTTTCATTAGCATAGGGAGACTTTCATCAACAAGCTCAGCTAATATATTTAATTTATGTTTCGCCTTTTTAGTTTGTCTTAATGATAATAATACTTCTGCTTGCTTGAAGAGTGCTTGAATATCCAGTCTGTTATCGCTAAGTATTCGATCTATAGCTGAAAGCGCTTCTTGCCAGTTTTGTTCCGCAATATAGATATTAGCTAACTCAGTGAGGGCAACCGCTCTTACCGATGAAATTTTAGTTTTTCGCTCAAATCCTGCAATAGCCGTTTCTTTATTACCTAGCTGATATTCTACTTTGGCAAGTAACAATGCACTTTGATTATTATCTTTATTCTGCTTTAGCACACCAGTTAATATTTTCTTTGCCGTGTCTAAGTGTCCCAAGTTAAGCTGTAGTAATGCATAACTAGTACTGACCTCACTATTTTTTGGCTGTTTAAAATATAGGTCTTCTATAATTTTTTGGGCTTGAGCGAATTGTTGTAATTCAGTCAATATTTGAGCCGTTATTAAATGATAACTGATGTTATCTGGATAACGATCCGTCAACGGTTTAATGTAATTTAAGCTTTTCTGGAAATTCCCGCTCCTTAATGATAGTAGTGACAACGCGTATTGGTAGCTTTCGCCGCCCTTAATTTTTACATCCTCTAATAAAGCAAGCGCTTGTTTTATACGGCCAGAGCCTTCGAGTACATTAGCTGATAGAATTAACACCGCTTCATCTTTAGGGTAATGAACTCGTAATTTCGATAACACAAAGTCGGCTTTATAATTTTGATCAAATTTAAGATATAAGTCCGCTAATATCAATGCGTACTGTTTATTGAAAATGAGTTCTTTTTCATTTTTTTCTAGTAATAACAACGCATTTTTTGGCTCTTGTTGTTGATAAACATCGGCCAATAGCATGATTTCATTAACTTCAGTTTGGTCAGATGTTTGGTTTAAATATTTTTTGAATTTTCTTTCCGCTTTTTTCCAATTTTCTTGAGCATAACTACTCATAGCATCAAGCAATAATAATTGTGGCTGAGACAGGAGATATGATTCATCCATATGCGATAACTGATCACTAAGTTCCGCTAAAACTTTTACTGATAGCTCTGGTTGGTTAAGCTCTTTTAAAATAAGGGCTTTCATAAACTTGGTTTGTGGGTCATATGACGCGATTTCAAGCACTTTATCAGCTACTTGATTAGCCATATCAAAGTTTTTAATATCTACATAACAACCAATTAAAATTCGCAAAGTTTCAATGTTTTTAGGATCAATCTCTCTCGCTTTAGTAAGGTAGATAATTGCATCATTGAATTGGCTATCGCGACGAGCAAGATGGCCCTTTAATTGCCAAAATATTGCATTGTCAGGAGCAACTATACCGGCCTTAGTAAGCAACGTTTTAGCTTTGACATTCTTTTTTTGATAAATATAAACAGTGGCTAGCCCAAGTAATGCTTCTACATTATTGGCATGATGAACCAAAATGTTTTGATACTCTAACTCGGCGCTTTCTAAATGCTTTAAGCTGATATAAGCTCTTGCTTTAATATGCATATAAGCTAATACGGCTTCTTTATTTAGCGTCATTTTGTCAGCAAAAGTTAAAGCTTGATCAAATTTACCTTGATTTAAAATACTCACGCCAAGCGGAAAAACTATTAAATTATTATCAACCCCTTGATAAATTAGGTCACTTAATTCCTGCTCTGCTGCAGCGTAAGAATGTTTATCTATCAAAACTTTTGCGAGCAACAACTTCGCAGGTAGATTTAGTTCACTGTCTTGTAAGGCATTTTTTAAATGGATATAAGCCGTTTCAATATCCTGTTGGTTATAAGCTCGCAGGGCAGATTCATAGTGATTATTTTTAGCATTAACAACGTTAACTATAAAAAGTAACGTTATTTGAATCAAATAAATAAATATTTTACGATTTTTTTTCATCTTGCTTATGACCATTTTTTATGTGTATTATCTATTAACCAAAATGCTGATAGACACGTTTGAAGAGAAACGAGAAGCTAACGACGTTTGATTTATTTGGTAGCAAAGAAAGAATTCTTTATTGGCGAGAAGATCTCCATCGATAATATATTTTACTCCATCACTTATCTGGATCCTGTATTTCTAAGGAATTTGGGTATATACCTTGAATGCTAGAGAAAAACGGCAAAAAAAATCGTCCCAGCCATTAATTGAAACAGGATAATACTCTATCGTAGTCGCTTAGGGGTAAGAATAAATACTTAGCATTCAGAAGGGACTTATACCAATTAAAATAATGAATCTGTCATTATAAGGCGATATAAATATCCAGTACCTACGTTGCTCACACGGATGTAGGTATTTAGATCTTGTCTGGAACTAAAAACCGGTACTTTCAATCCCAATAGCTCGTTATTACTCATTCAAGCGCCTTGTTATTGAATCTTTACCCTCGTTTAAAATTGATCACTACTTTAGTTAAATTAGCATCAACTGTTAATTATAGCAGCTATTTTTAGGTTTGGTTTTATAAATATCGCATGAACATAGGAGCTGTCAGTTTATTATAAAAGGCCGTAGATTCATGCCAAATAACCGTCACTTTATATGTATGTGTAATACCAATTGAAATAATAAATAACCAATCCCAATAGCTGACTATTACTCACTCAAGCGCCTTGCTATTGAACATTTACCCTCGTTTATAATCACTACTTTAATTCAATGGTATAAGTTGGCTTTAATGATAAATATCAGTATTTTTGTTCAACAAGTAAATTAAGTGTGCATCACGCTATATTTCTTAGCGGGTAGTGTTCTATTCTCTCGAGAAGCCTAGCGGTATAGCGTATCCTATGCACAATTGAATTTATTGTTGTTGATTATGACTATTAAAGTACAAAATATACCCGTTCCAGAAGTTACATGCTCAACTTGTCAGGCATGTTGCTGTCGTTTGGAAGTGAGGATCCTTTCAGATACAGGTGTTCCTAATCACCATATTTATGTTGATCAATATGGCAGTGAAACTATGTTACGTTTAGATGATGGCTGGTGTTCGGCTTTAAATAGAGATACATTTTTGTGTTCTATCTATGAAAGTCGACCATGGGTTTGTCGAGAATTTGAGATGGGTTCATATGAATGTATAACTGAGCGAGATGAGTAGTATTGTGAGCTGATATAGTTCTACATTTATAATAAACAGCCCCTCGTAGGCTGTTTATTAATTAGTAGATTATTTAATAGCGTCTTTAATAAATAAACGCTTAAAACTTAATTTCTTCGTAAATAAGTGATTGGTCGCCATCGTGTGCAGGCACTGATTTATCGCCTCTTGCTATGAGATATTGACCAAATATGCTCGGTATCCCTGGATAGGCTGACATCACGATGATGCTTCTAGCTTGGCTTTCATCACTGTTATCTTGTTGGGTAAAGTTCATTGTTATATCTAAACTTTTACAACTGACGCCACGGCAATGATATTCGTAGTAGCCCTTATTATTTACGTTCTCTCCTTGGTATTGAATGTTGTAAGAACCTATTTCGATTGACATTAAGCCACTATCAACAGGAATAAATAATTTCACATCACTTAACTGGGCGTTTTCGATATTAACTTGTGGTGTCGTTATCTGTACTTGTATCCGCGTTTCGTTTTTCAACGTTTGCTTATTAACTAACGCCAGCGTAGATGTCACTTGTTGTTGTGCCGGTACCTTACTGGTGTGATAACGTCTCTTGCTCCAAGGTAATATCGACGATAGCTCTACCGGATTTGTAAATGAAGCGCTTAACGCATTGGGGATGTTGTTGTAACCATAACCAGAGGTGATAAAAGCGTGGTCAGTTTTATTTTGCACGTAATTGATATTGAGGTGTTGAGGCATCCATGCTGTGTATGCTGGCTGAATACTGGTCCACGTTATGCTTCCTACCAATAAAACGCCTAATACAGTCATTAAGTGATTAAAACGCTTTACTTGTTCTTGTATCGTTAAAATGGGCAGTACAGCCACTAAAATAAAGCCAAGCATTACGCCAATGGCCAGCGACATTTCGTAGCCAACCATTAATTCTAATGTATAAGCAATGGGCATAAATAATATTGCCGTAACAATAGCTAAAATGATAAATATTGAAATATGCGCTAAAGTTGCTGCTTGATTAAATGGCTGTTCTGATCTATTTAACGGGGCTAAGACTACGAATAGAAATAATCCAATGAGCCCAAGAATGGCTGGTATTAAGAATAAAAAACTGACACCGGTGAGCCAAATACTGGTCACCACACTTAATATTACCCAGAGTAGAACGATTGAGCTTAAAATATTTATTGCAGATAACCTTTTTACTAGCCACTTACCTATAAGTAAACCAGGCAGTAAAACCCCAAGCCATACAGATAATTGCATCGGTAATGTGTTGGTATGCCATGGCGCATAAAGTCCGCTGAAATACCGTACCGCTTGTAATACGATAAAGGCTGCGATTGCAGAAGTTATGAGTACAACAAGCAGGATGGAAAAACTTTGAGCTTGCTGCTTAATATCTAATCCTAGGGTTTTTCTATAAAAAAAGGTGATTAAGCTAAACGAAACGAAAGCCAAAAGAGAGGCCAATAAACTGAGGTTTTCGTTCCACTGAATAATAAATAAACCTAGAATATCGCTATAAACTAAATTACCTGAACTTACTTGACTTAGCTCTAGATCCTTAATTCGTTTTAGTACACCCCAAACATTATCACCATGATGTTGTAAGCTGCCACGGTCAAGATTTTTAAGGTTATCTAATGGCGTATGATAATGAGCTAAGCGGTCGGCATGGGCAAAGTTTAGTCCTTGTAAGCTATGCTCTTTGAAAATGGTTAAGTCAGTGTCGTTGGGTAAAAATTTATAAACTTCATAAAATAATGAACTGCTTAATGGTGCCGGTGTTGTCTCACTATAATGATTCACCAGCCAGCCACTGTTTTCACCCGTTTCAAACATCACACTTTTACCTGAGCTGCCTCGCGCTTCAACATTGATAGCGAGTTTTAATTGCTTAGCTAAGGGGTGTTGTTCCATAAATGCCTTCGCACCAAATAAACCAAATTCTTCACCTTCATTAAACAACAAAACAATAGAATTTAATGGCTGTTCCGTTAACGATAATAAACGCGCTGTTTCTAATAAAGTACCAACAGCAGCGCCAGCATCACTACCACCGGGGCCTGCTGGAACAGAGTCATAATGAGCAGCTAATAAAATACCTTTATTTGCGCTTGCCCCTTGAATATTTACAATAATGTTTCTAACTCGTGTACATAACCCAAAGCCTCGCTCAGAATCTTGGCACATGGGTGTATCTTGAATTTCCGGTTGGTAACCCATTGCTTGTAATAAAGTAACAATACGTTGTTCAACTAGACGATTAGCGACGCTATCAACAGGATGCGGTACTTGTTCTTTGGTAAGTTGTTGTAAAAAATCAAAAGCTCGTTCACTTGAAAAAATATCAGCGGGGGCGTCCGCTTTGACAGGTGAAAGGGTTGTTGAATATTGAAAATTAACAAAAATAGCGAGAGAAAGAAGTACGAGTAAAGTGAGTAACAGTGGTTTAAGGGTAAATCGTGATTGTTGTTCCAAAGAAGGTCCCAGATGGTCAGATTGCATTGCAAAGTTTCTTATTATGTAAATTGACCACACTAGCATATTAACCATAAAATCCAACTTTTATTGCATCTAACTTGTTAATAAAGAATAAGTTCTTATATTATGCTAAATTAATTTTTTTGTGGGTATTGTATGACGCATGAAACGGCAGGTGTACATAGCGGCTATTCGGTGTAAAGCGATTGTATTAAAATTAATGCTGATTTTTGTTGAATTGATTAGCTTGAATTTATTGTAGTTAAGTTGGAATACATAAATTAAATAGGGAAAGGATATGGATAAAATTAATTTGAGTGAAAAATTTGCGCAATTTGACGATCACTGGTCGCCGAGAATAATCGGTGAACTAAATGGTCAATACATTAAACTGGCCAAATTTAAAGGTAAAATGGTGTGGCATACTCATGATAATGAAGATGAGTTTTTTCAGGTTATTAAAGGAAATATCGTTATTCATTTACGAGATAAAAGCATTCACCTAAGTGAAGGCGAGTGTTTCATTGTACCTAAAGGGGTCGAGCATTTACCCGAAGCGGCAGAAGAAGCAGAAGTGCTGCTGTTTGAACCCAAAAATACCGCACATACGGGGAAAAAAGAGTCTCAATTACCGGTTATTATTGATAAACAAGTCTGGATATAAATAAGGGCTTGTCATAACGTTTTGTTACACACTATTGTATTTACATTTCATGATTATAATCGTTTAATCATTGCCTTAATTTAATGAGGGATTATGTAAATGAAAAACATAAAAATAATACTACTTAGCATTGTTGTACTGGGTTTTACAAATTTAGTACATGCAAAAGCTGAAATAAATAGTGAATATCAAGCTGTTGTTGATACGGCATATCGTTACTTTAATGGTGCCGCCACTGGAGACCAAGCATTGCTTGCCAAGGCATTTGATATGGAATTTGGTCATATTAAAATGAACATCATTGATAAAGTGTCAGGTAAAGAAACGATCCGCTCATTAACACTCAAAGAGTTTTCTGCCTTTTTTAAAAAAGCTACCGTGGATAGTTGGCAAGCAAAAATATTATCGGTTGATATCGTTGATGATAAAATGGCGATGGTAAAGCTTGATTTTGATACACCCAAAACGCATTACGTTGATTACCTCGTGATGTATAAACGTGAAGGACAGTGGAAGATTATTAATAAAACCTTTGTTTCAACTAAAAAATAAACAGTCGGCGTGTAATTTAACCATGGATTTATTTACAAGTGTTATAGGACAACCTGCGAATTTATTGCACAAAGATGGTACGGTTCATTATTATGGCGCTATCATTTCGCAAGCGGATGCTGATCTGTATTTAATTGATTTACTGAATAATATCGCATGGAAAAATGATGTTGCTATCATCTATGGTAAACAAATAGTCACCAAAAGAAAAGTTGCTTGGTACGGTGAAAGTAACTATCAATACTCTTACTCCAATACCACAAAAACAGCACAACCTTGGACAAAAACGTTATTACGATTAAAAGCTTTAGTTGAAAAGGAAACAGGAGAAACCTTTAATTCTTGTTTACTCAATTTATACCATGATGGCTTAGAAGGTATGGCTTGGCACAGTGATGCAGAGAAAGATTTAAAAGAAAAGGGCGCTATTGGTTCGTTAAGTTTTGGGGCAGAACGTAAATTTTGTTTTAAACATAAACAAAGTCAAGAAACCGTATCACTGTATCTGCAAAATGGTAGCTTACTGGTAATGAAAGGCTGTACTCAGAAAAATTGGTTACATCGTTTACCGACCACCAAATCTGAGAAAAAACCTCGCGTTAATTTAACCTTCCGCACCATATCAGCAAAATATCGGCAACAGAGTTGAGTCGTTTGATTAATTGACAAGAGAGTGTGCCTACATTGTATTTTACCTCCCCAGTATTGAAGCATGGCCAAATAGTAATTAAAAAATAAATCTCTACACTTTCTTACATTTAGTATACATATTTTCTACATAAACATAACACCTTGCTCACAGATTTATTAAAGATGAAACGTATAATTACTGTCAATTACTTAAGGAGCTTTTATGCGTTTATTCACTAAATTATCAATGTTAATTCCATTACTCTCATGTGGTACTGAAGTTTTTGCTGAGGACGATTTTTCGTTCGCAATTATGCCGGTTGCTTATACTCAACAGTCAATTTATGACGGAGGTAAAAATAATTCGGGCTTCTTTCCCGTACCTGAATTACGTTGGGAAGACATGTTTATTGCCAACGGTAAAATAGGTATTAACTTGGTAAAATACCAAGGTTTATCGATAGATCTCAGTGTTGGTGGTGACTATATGGGGGATACTGACAGAGGAGATAGTAAAAAATTAAAAGACATGAAGGAGCTTGATAACGTTTTTACTGCCAATATTGACCTCAATTATGAAAGTGACTTGGGCAAATTATCATTTGGTTATGCACAAGATATTAGCAATAAACACAAAGGACATAGCTTAACGGCTGGTTATAGTTATAATATCGAATTTGGACGTTTTTTTGTTGAACCTTCAGTATCAGTAACTTATGCAAGCGATGATGTCGCCAACTATTATTACGGGGTTTCAAAGGCAGATGTTACCGCTGATCGAGCATTTTACCGTGTTGATTCAACAGTAAACTATGAAGCAGGGCTTATGGCAGGTTATGTTATTGATAAAAATAGCATGATCATAGGCTTTGCGAGTATTACCAAATACGATAAAGAGATTAAAGATAGCCCAATAGTTGTTGATGACACGGCGATGACATATGGCTTAGGTTATCGTCATCAGTTTTAAATCGTTTCAAAGGGGATGTGCGTCAGCTGCTTCATCCCTTTTTATATTATTCACTCAATAAGCTAATGATCACAGCAGAACATTTGATATAAATCATATCGTCAAAAATTTAACTTGTTATCATCTTTATACTAAAAATATTTAAGATAAGAATGCATTGTTATGGAAGAGTGGGTCGGTGGGCTTTGGCATAAATATATCACAGGTAAAGCAAACACTGAGCATCAATTAGCTAAGGTTTATTTTACCGAGGTGAGTAAATCAGTGGCGATGGTTTTTCGCTCCCTTGGTGGTGATGCTTTTAAACGCATAGAGTCAGCAAGCCCACAAGATTACCTTGTTAGACGTAGTTTTTTACAAAAAATTTCAGGTAACAACCAACAAATAAGTTTGGCATGGCAAGACCCTGAAAGTTTACGTTTACCAGAGTCATTAGCCGTGTTTTCAAGTACTGAGCTCAATAGAGATTTATACATCTGGCTAGCCGTGCTCGCAGCACATCACAGTGGGCGTTTTACGCATTGGGCTAAAGATAACCAACAACTGGTTGTACAAGTACTGACACAATATCCAGCATTAATACCTCGTTATAAACGCCTCGCACAAGCTTTTATTGATGAACGAATTGTTGATAAAAAACGTCCAATTGAAGAACAGTTGATGGAAAAGGCGATAACCCAAGCCGTATTAAACCCTGAAACAAAAATTGAATTTCCTAGCGTAAACTATGCTCCACAGGCGGTTTATTTATGGTTGTACCCCTCAGCCCATGTTGATCCCCAGTTATTGCCTGAATATGACGAATTTCCTCTTAATGCAGTAGCGCAAGAAAAGAAAAAAATGGCTAATAAAAGTGCAAGTAGTCGAAAAAAGGCTGAACGGGTTGATTGTCCTGATGGCCGTGATGGCATGATGATTTTTAGATTGGAGAGTATGTTTTCTTGGAGTGAGTTTTCTAAACTCGATAGAGGCTCAGATGATAGTGACGACGATGAAGAAGACAATCAACGTATTGCTGAAGATCTAGATAAAATCACCTTGTCTCAACAGCAAGATCAAAAAAGTGCCAATATTAAAATTGATTTAGACCTACCATCACCATCTGAAGATGATTTACCTATGGGTGAAGGTATTAAATTACCGGAATGGAATTATAAAACACAACAATTAGAGCCTGAACGCTGTTTATTGCAACCTATGTTACCCAGGGGGGCAATACCACAAAAGTTACCGGAAAAATTACAAAAGATAGCAAAGTCTATTCAAGCACAGTTTGAACAAATGCAATCGTTGCGATTTTGGCTTACCGCGCAACAACAAGGTGAAGAAATCGATCTCAATTCGTGGCTGGACTTTCATGTTGAAAGCAAAATTTCCGCAACCAATGAAAAAGGGTTATATAAAAGCTTTCGCGGCAATAACCGTGACTTATCATGTTTATTACTCGCTGATCTATCAATGTCGACTGAAGCTTATATTGACAACGACTCACAAGTCATTGATGTGGTGAAAGACAGCCTCTTATTGTTTGGCGAAGCACTACAAAGCGTTGGTGATGATTTTGCGATGTACGGTTTTTCGTCAGTAAAGCGTAGTCATGTTCGTATGAGTATGTTGAAAAACTTTAACGAAGCTTATAATGATGATGTTAGAGGGCGTATACAAGCCGTTAAACCAGGTTTTTATACCCGAATGGGGGCAGCAATTAGGCAAGCGACTAAGGTATTAAATGAACAAAAGTCAGCACAAAAATTGTTGTTAATTTTAACCGATGGTAAACCCAACGATATTGATCATTATGAAGGTCGTTTTGGTATTGAGGATACTCATCAGGCAATCAATGAAGCAAAACGGTTAGGTTTAAAACCTTTCTGCATTACCATAGATCAAGATGCTCAAGAGTACTTACCTTATATTTTTGGTAGTGGTTTTTATACACTGATCAAAAAGCCAAGCCAATTACCTTTGAAGTTACCACAGCTTTATCATCAATTAACAAGTGCTTAAAAATACAGCCGTTTAAAATGCTGAAAGTACAATCAAAAGTTAAAGTAGAAGTAAAAGGAATGTAACCGATGAAAAACAACCTAACATCGTGTCTGTACTGTTATACCAAAAATGAGTCTATACGAGTGAATTGTTCAAATTGCGGTATGGCTTTAGCTAAAGATCATCCTGAAAACTACAAAAATAAAACAGGATTTTTTGTGAAGGCATTTTGGGTTATAGCACTTTTTTGTATCGCCATGATTTATTATTTACCCAGATGAACCGACTAGCTAGTCCAGTTAGCTAGTCGATTTGACTACGTAAAATAAGTAATCCATTTTGGCTATGTTCTCACTGGCTGTTGCCATAAAAATACGTAAATTCATCGCACAGACTAATTGATTACCACGTACTGAAAAATAACTATCAACGACATTCTCATGCTGACTATTGAGTAATTGTAAATTATCTAATAAATGGCTGTCTAGCCAACCAAGCATTTGACCCTGTGCGGCGCCACCAAAGTTATATTGTTCAATATTATTTTTAAGTGTTACACCTAATGAACCTTCATCGTGATCACTATAAGACAAAAGGACATCTTTTTTGAGCTGTAATCGCAAAGGTTCATAGATAATTTCGAGTTGTTTTTCTTGGTGGAAATTACTGATGTTTTCGCAAGAACAGATATGTTTGATACCTTGATAAGCAATTTCATGAGATTGTTGATCGCGGCTGTCACCACATTCTATGGTGACAAAGGGGCAATCAAATTTTTGTTCCATTAACGAATTAACTTTAAAATCTGATAACAACATTGTTCGACAAAAAGAGGATGCCAATGATAATACGCTTGCTGTAATAATTGAACCGCTGGCATAAGCAGGGCTTGACCCCGACGTATTGTGTAAGTCGATAATCGCCTCAGGAGAAACCTCTTTAATGGCTTTCTCTAAAAGGTTTGCTCGTTGATAATCGCTATGATCATGGATCGTACCAAAACAGCGATTAATATCTTTATGACCGTCTAAATAGCGTTTACTAAAAAAGGGTGACAAGCTGGCCGCTTCAATAGAGCAAAAGATAAAACGTATATTTGTAGCAGGTTTACTGCGCTGAGGATTTGCTGTTAACCAGCGATGAATCGCCATTAAACCAGAAGGCTCATTACCATGTAATAAAGTGATAAACACCCGGCATCTTTTGTTATCTTTACCGCTCACATCTATCACGGTTGGTGCCATCAAAGACAATAAAAATTGCTGATAATCAGCTTTTAGTGTTAAAGCTTCAGGATCTTTTAGGTAAATTATTTCACTAAAATCTATGTCCATACGGGGTCCATGTTAATTTCTGAGTCGTTAAGGGAATATCATCGGATTATTTTCATCCAAACGTTATAGCTGCTATCGTATTATTTATATAAAGTTTGTTGCTAGAAAGTATATTTATATAAAGTTAACCGATGAAATACATTGCCGATAGCATGTCATAAACTATTGATACAAAGGTTTGATTGAAGTCAATAAAGTCTCGCTTAATACCAGCTTAAGTCGTTAAATGCCAAAGAATTGATTAGGGTCATATGCAAAGTTTACTATCAGAAATCACACAACAAGTCAGTACAGTTGTTTTAGGTAAAAAAGTGGAAATTAAGTTATCTCTAGCGTGTTTATTGGCACAAGGGCATATCTTAATCGAGGATTTACCTGGAATGGGCAAAACCACACTTGCTCAAGTACTTGCCAAAACGTTAGGTTTATCTTATCAACGAACACAGTTTACCAGCGATATGTTGCCCGCTGATGTGGTTGGTATTTCCATTTTTAATGTCAAAGAAAATAACTTTGAATTACATAAAGGCCCCATATTTAATCAGGTGGTACTCGCTGATGAAATTAACCGCGCCAGTCCAAAAACGCAAAGCGCCTTGTTAGAGGCCATGGAAGAAGGCCAAGTGAGTATTGATGGTATAACTCACCAACTACCTCAGCCTTTTTTTGTGATTGCGACCCAAAACCCACTGTTTCATGCGGGTACATATCCCTTACCTGAATCCCAACTTGATCGTTTTATGATGAGGATCTCTTTGGGTTTTCCAAGTATTGATGCCGAAAAAGAAATTCTTAAAAGTCGTAATCACCGCGAACTACTACAACAGTTAACCCCCTGTATTACACCTGAGCAATTAAAAAATATTCAATTGATGATTACAGACGTACACGTCTCGGAGTCAATATTAGAATATGTGATTGCCTTGTGCCACATTAGTCGTCAAGAAAATTCACAGATGAATCCACTGTCACCACGGGCAGGAAAAGCACTGTTAGCTGCTGCGCGCTCATGGGCGTTTATGGATAATCGAGATTATGTTATTCCAGAAGACGTTAGGGCGGTATTTCCATCAGTGAGTGATCACCGTTTGGAATCGGCAACAAGCATATCATCGTCAAATCAGGGGAAATTATCAACACAGATATTACAACAAGTTGACCCTACTAATCCTTTCCCTGCATAGATGATTCGGTTGATGATGAACAGCGCATTGTTAATACCGGCTATGTTATTTCTATGGTCATTATCATGATTAAAAAAAGCCTTAATCGTTTGTTACAAAAACGCTTTAATCATTGGTTAACGCGGCGTATACCCGCAGCGAATACTCAACGGCTGAGTAATCGTAATA
This sequence comes from Alteromonadaceae bacterium, assembly GCA_047621305.1. Lineage (GTDB taxonomy): Bacteria > Pseudomonadota > Gammaproteobacteria > Enterobacterales > Alteromonadaceae > Colwellia_A. Next base: position 43,599 of record JBLHNB010000021.1, read on the forward strand.
TCTTTATTTTGCCAAGTCGTTTTGGACTTTGTTATTTGCTTTTTGTACTGATCTTATTTTTATTAGGCACAAATTATCAAAATAACGTGATCATTTTATTAAGTTATGTTTTTGCTAGTGTATTTATTAGTGCCATGTTACAAAGCTTTTTTAATCTCTCAGGATTAACCTTTAAATGCCAACCACAAAGCTGTGGTTATGCTAAACAGTTAATTTCGATTTCATTAACCATTGATAGTGAAAAAAAACGGCATAGTTTATCGTTTCAATTTCCACAGCAAACGCGTTATTTACAGAAAAGTTTAGCTATTGGTCGTACCGAGCTTAACCTTGGATATTGCCCTGAAAAGCGAGGCGTTAATAACCCCGGACGATTACGAATTTCAAGTGAATACGCCTTAGGTCTATTTACCTGTTGGACCCAGCTAGATTTTGGCTGTGAGGTGATCACTTATCCGGAACAAGGGTTATTTCAAAACCTAGCTATTGCAAAAGTTAACCATCAAGATGATGAGCATGGCGTTAATATCATTGACAACGGAGATGACTTTGGTGAATTACGCCAATATCGTGCGGGTGAGTCTTTATCTCAAGTTGCATGGAAACAACTAGCCCGAGGGCAAGGTTGGCTAACTAAAACCACGCAAGAGCAGCAGGGCAGTGATGTTTGGTTAACCTTACATGATTTACCAGCCGTTGATATCGAAATTAAACTGCAAATGATCTGTTATTTAATGCTTGACCAATCCCAGCAAGGGAAAAACTGGGGAATCGATTTAGGTCGTGAAAAATTATCGCCCAGTTCAGGCAAAAAACATTTAACCGCTTGCTTAAAAATGCTTGCTCATTACCCACATAAGCAGGTGTTAAATGAACAGTGATAATAACTTCATTAAACGCTTATTTACACGTAAAAAAGTAACCTCGCGCACTGACAATAAACCGTCTTTTGTACCCGATAAAAATATTTTGTTTTTATTATTGGCTGCACAAGTTCTAAACTTTATAAGTTTAGTACAAGAACTCGCATGGTGGATGTTAGCGATAATATTACTGTGCTTAATATGGCATACCAGTATTTTATTGAAAAAAGTCACTAAACCATCAAAAATTTTGATAAACCTCTTGTCACTTTGTGGCTGCATATTATTAATCATAACAGCAAAGCAGTTAGGCTTATTAGCAACCATGGTGCATTTGTTATGTTTTGCTTATGTCTTGAAACTCTTTGAAATTCGGCAACGCAATGACTTTTATCAAATCGTATTATTGAGCCTATTTGTGGCTGCCTCATCGTTAATCTTCAGCCAAACACTCTATTTTACCTTTTATGTTGCTGTGTTAGTGATGGTAAATTTAATGGTGGTTTTTTGGCATTTTTCGCCAAGTGAAACGCTAATTTCAACAGCTAAGTACACAACGAAGCTACTACTACAAAGTCTTCCTTTAGCCATATTTTTGTTTATTGTTTTCCCCAAACTTGCGCCATTATGGCAAGTACCTTTTGCGCAATCAGCTAAGTCGGGTTTATCAGACTCGGTAAGTATTGGTGATATTGCCAACTTAGCTTTGTCTGATGAACTGGCCTTTAGGATCAAGTTTGCTGGTCAAGCGCCGCGCTATTCGAAATTGTATTGGCGTACTATTGTGCTTGATAATTACGATGGTCGAACATGGCAAAGAAGTAAACCATCTACAAGTCATCGCTCTAAAAGTACATCGCCTAAAAATAATTCACCTAAAGATAACGAAACAGATGAATCAACAAGCTTAAAAATAAGCGCTAAGGGTACAGCGCTTAACTATCAAGTGATCGCATCACCAAGTCAGCAACATTGGTTATATGCCTTAGGTGTAGCAGATGTAGACCGAAGCGAACAAAATGGTGATGGCATCATTATTAAAAAAGATCATACCCTTTATAATAAAAAACGGCTGACAAAGACCTTAAATTACCATGTCTTTAGTTATTTAGACTCTCCCTTGTCACTTACACTGAGTGAGGAACAAAAACGTGACAATTTACAATACCCACCATCAGCAAACCCTCAACTAGTTGCAAAAGCGCAAGCGCTTAAGCAATTATATGTTAATGATATTGATTTAATTCAGGCCGTATTAGAAAACTTCAATCAGGCACTTTATCATTATACGTTACGGCCACCGCTGTTATTTAATAACAGCCTTGACCAGTTTTATTTCGATACTAAAGCAGGGTTTTGTGAACACTATGCCAGTGCGTTTACTTTTTTAATGCGAGCCGCTGGCATACCCGCACGTATGGTGACCGGTTATATGGGCGCTGAGTACAATCCTAATGCAAACTATTACAGCGTATATCAACGTGACGCTCATGCGTGGAGTGAAGTATGGCTTGAGGGGCGAGGTTGGTTAAAAGTCGACCCAACCGCGATGATAAATCCCGAGCGAATTGAGCGCGGTTTTTCGTCTGAATTATTACAAGAACTATCACTTTATTCTGACAATTATTTTTCATTAATGCGCTATAAACAGTTTACCTGGATAAATGAAATAAGGTTGCAATTACAAGCTATTGATTATCAGTGGACACGCTGGGTAATTGGTTATAGCGCGCAAAAGCAAGTTGATTTATTAGCTAAGCTTGTTGCGCTTTTATCATGGTGGAAAGTTATTGTGGGTTTACTAATTTTGCTCGTCGCTGTGTTTTTTCTATTACGCAGTAGACATAAAAATAAGAAAATAGACAAGCAATATGAACTTCATCAGCAGTATTATCATCAAGTACTGGCACTGTTTGCTAAAAATGACATTAACAAACCTAACATATTGACAGCAGAGCAATTTTCTATTTATGTTTCAGATAAGTTACCTAGTATCTCCGATGTTTTTACGGAATTTACAACATTATATGTCGCATTAAACTATCAAAAGTTAACTGTTCATGAGACCTTAAAAAAGATAAATAAGATGGAAATACTTTTGTTAAAATTAAAGTCACATAGTCTGAAAAGTAGTTAACTTCAATGAAAAATAAAAAATATAATTGTTATTTATAACACTATGTCCTGCTTGAATTATTCAAGATATTCTCATCATTAAGTATTAAAAACTAAAAAATATCGCTTGTCTGAAAGAACATTTTCAGCTAGTTTTAGAGTTAAGGACAGTAGTAGAGGACGTGAAATGGGACAATATCATTCAGATAGTAAAGTGCATTATGATATGGAAAAAATAGTGGCAATATTATGCTATTTTACGCCAGTCGGTTGGTTAATTGCGATGGTCATGTATGGCGATCACAAATCTTCATTAGCCAGCTTTCATTTACGGCAATCGTTAGGACTTATCATCACCGCAGCACTGCTTTTATTTATTCCTTTAGTAGGTTGGCTACTGAGTATCGGTGTCTTTGTTGCTTGGTTTTTTGCACTTAATTGTGCAATTCATCGTCATCAGCAACCTTTACCTATTCTCGGCGAGTTCTACCAAAAACACTTGGATTTTATTTCTTAATTATTTATTAAATAATTTTATTTAAGCAAGATGTTTTTTAGCACTTTTTAACATTATTTATCTAGTGTTAATGATGCTCATGTGATTAAATTTAGCCATAATAAAAAGTACGTTAAGGCTATCATTTGATCTATCTGTATCCGGCTAACAAAATGGAAAATTTGTTAGTCTTGTTAGATAAAATTCAACAAATCTCTCCTCTTCCCGTATTTGCCCATGAAGTTGTTATTGTTCAAAATGCAGGCATGCAGCATTGGTTGAATTTATCACTTGCTGAGCAACGTGGCATTAGCATGAATATTCGTTACGCACTGCCATCTCAGTTTCTGTGGAAGTTAATTAGAACTTTGGCAAGTGATGAAGATGTGCCTGAACAATCCCCGTATTCTCGAGAAGTATTAACGTGGCGTATTTATCAACTACTTGCTAGTGAACTAGTTATAAATGATGAGGACTTCAGCCAAGCAACACGTTACTGGTATGGCGCTGATGCTGCCACCGCAACCATAAGTGAGAATGCCTCCGACTCCGATACGTATACTGACAATACCTCAAATAATATAACGGGTGATGCCAATTTAAAACGTTATCAATTGTCCTGCCAATTAGCTGATTTATATGAGCAATACTTAATATTTAGACCTCAATGGGTTGATGCTTGGCAGCAAGGTAAAAATTTTGAAAGCTCAGATAAAAGCACTGATGAATGTAACGGTGCTAATGAATACGTACAGGAAATAGCTAAATGGCAGGGTAAACTGTGGTATTTATTGACCCAGCAACAGCCTTATAACCCCGTAACTTTAATTGAGCAAGCGGTCAGTAACTTAGCTGAAAAGTCGTCAATATTACCCAAGCGAATTTCGTTTTTTGGTATCAACGTCATGGCACCAATCTGGCTAGCTTTTATTGATAAAATCAGCGCCTATACCGATGTACATTTTTTCCATCTAAATCCGTGTTATGCCTACTGGGGAGATATTCTTTCTGAGAAGCAGGCGATTAAATCTATTAAAAACTGGATTGATGGGCACGATGATATTGCTCGCTCGGTAGGTAACCCTTTGTTGGCCAATTTAGGTCAACAAGGACGTGAGTTTATGGCGTTATTGCACAATTACAGTACCATCAATATTGATGTATTTGAATTAGCGATAGATGACAATATACAAGGTGATGAAAAGCCCAGTATATTGACACAAGTTCAGCATGACATTTTAACCTTGAGTGATGCTCGCACCCAGCCGCAAACACTAGTGGATGACTCAATTGTTATTACCAGTTGTCATAGTGCACTGAGAGAAGTTCAAGGTTTACATGATTGGCTCTTGCATCAATTTAACGACGATCCCTCGCTAACGCCTAAAGATGTTTTAGTGATGTGCCCACAAATAGAACAGTATGCGCCTTATGTTAATGCTGTTTTTACGCGCGGTTGGCAAGACATCGACGCAAAACTACCACCATTACCTTGTTCTATCGCTGATAGAGTGAGTAAAGACTCTGAGCCTTTTGTTGCCGCTTTTGCTGACTTACTCAATTTACCCGATAGTCGCTTTCAAGTATCACAGCTTATTAGTTTACTACGCTTACCAGCAATACAAGCTAAGTTTGCTATCAGTATTGAAGAAATCGATAAAGTATCCGTGTGGCTTGAACAAGCATCAATTCATTGGGGATTAGATAAACAACACAAACAGCAGGTCTTAAAAACTGACACCGCGAGCGACAATTTCACTTGGCAGCAGGGTTTAGCAAAATTACTCAATGGTTTTGCCTTTGGCGATCAAAGCGTAATTTATAATGAGCAGTTATTACTACCGACGGTAGAAGGCAGTGATGGTTTATTGTTAGGTAAACTGATGCTGATCATTGAGCAGTTACAAAACTATGCTCGTTCTTTATCAACGGCCCGTACGGTTAAAAACTGGCAAATATTTTTATGCTCTTTACTTGAAGAGCTCTTTATTGTTGATAATGACCCTGGTTTTATTATTGTTTCCCAAGCGATTGAGTCTATGGTTGAGTATTGCGCTCATGCTGAATTTAATGACGAAATTGAGCTAATGCTCGTTAGAGATTTTCTTGACCATCATTTTAGTCAGCCCGACCCTGGACGTCAGTTTATTGTTGGGCAAGTCACCTTTTGCTCGATGTTACCGATGCGCAGCATTCCCTTTAAGGTGATTGCAGTCTTGGGATTAAACGATGGTGAATTTCCTCGACAAAGACAACCGTTAGGTTTTGATTTAATGTCGATTACGCCAGTGAAAATAGGGGATAGGTCGCGTCGAGGCGATGATAGATACTTATTTTTAGAAGCGATAATTTCTGCCCGACAATCCTTGTATTTGAGTTTTCAAGGTCGAAACATTAAAAATAATGCCGATAAACAGGCGTCTCTGGTATTAAAAGAATTGATGGAATACTTGCAAAAAGGCTATGGCTGGAAATTAACCGAGTCAGGAGATTGTGGGGATCTACGTCAATTAGCGATGCAAGCCTTTAGTCGAAAAAATTATGTGGGCCGTTATCCAAGTTTTGATAAAAATTGGCTGGCATTGGCACAAGAATATCAGCATGAGAACCAACTCACCAGCCAGCACAAAAGCGAGCAAGAAAGTAAAACGTTAGTCATATCTGCTGAGCAAAATGAAGACACCGTATTGGAAATATCGCTCACACAGCTTATTTCATTTTTTCAACATCCCAGCAAAACTTTTGCCCAACAACAATTAAATTTATATTTTGAGCAACGTGATATTGAACTCGACGATATAGAACCTTTTGAACATAATCGTCTGCAAAGTTATTTACTCAGACAGCAGTTATTAGCTGATTATCTAACCGTAACGCAAAGTGATGAAATAGGTGCTCCCGAGCAACCAATACTGTCAGCTCGTATCAATAATACTTTACGCGCTGCTGGTCTATCAGGTTGTTTTCCTGAAGCCCCTACAACAAGCGATGATTTTGAAAAGTGGCGCGCAGACAGTGAAAGTTTTAGCCAAGCACTCATCATTAATAACGCTGATAATCCCACCGAAGTTAACTGCTCTATTACCATAACAATGCCAAGCCCATCTGTTGTTGATGATGGAACGGATATCAAGAGTGCTATAACAGGAGCTATAACAGGAGCGGTAACAGGAGCGGTAACAGGAGCGAAGCCGCTTGTAAATCATATGGTTATCCATGCTAAATTGCCAGTAAAAGACCACAAACTAGTGTTTTATCGAAGTAGTTCAGCCAAAGCGAAAGACTTTTTAATGCTGTATTTTCATCAATTATTTATCCAAATATGGCAAAGTCAAAATAGCGACCCGGTTGCTGCAAATTCAGTTGACTTCGCGCAGCATGCTCAATTACAGCAAGTAGATGCCTGCCATGGTTTTTATTTTGATACTAAAAAGCAAAAGGTCACTCAATATCGTCATGGTGTAATTACTGATAAAGTAAGCGATGTAAAAACACAGTTAGTTGATTTTATAACGATGTTTTTACTTGGTCAACAACAAGCATTGCTCGTTAATGCTGAACTGGCAGAGCAATATCTTAAAGCTAAAGCTTTTGAACAAGCTGATTTTGAAAAGTATTGGGCAGACCCCAATGCCGTCATGTCCTTAGGTGACGACCCTTACATGCATTACTTTTGGCCAGAGTGCCCGCAATTTGAACATATTCAAGCAGATCTTACCGCGTTATATGAAAATATGGTCAACTCAAGGGAGTTTATAAAATAATGCATACAGCTAACAAAACTAGCACAGCTAATATAAATAACCTTGTTGCGCATACGATCCCATTAACAGGTAAACACTTAATTGAAGCCAGTGCCGGCACCGGAAAGACCTTTAATATTACCCGTATCTATTTACGCTTATTATTAGAAAAACGTTTATCGGTAGAGCAAATTTTAGTCATGACTTTTACTAAAGATGCTACCGAGGAGTTAAGAGGTCGCATCGATAGCTTTATTCGTGAAGCGTTAGCTAACTGGGACACTTTCGTTGTTAAAGATGACTATTTTATTGCGATAGCACAACATATTGCAGCAGATGAAGCTAAAATATTATTAACACAAGCATTACTGTATTTAGATGAAGCGGCAATTTATACCATTCATGGTTTTTGTAAACGGGTATTAAGCCAACATGCCTTTGCCAATGGTTTATCTTTTAATGCGGCCATGGAAAATAATTGTCAAGACATCGTTTTGGAGAGTTGTCAGGACTGGTATCGTATTCTGGGACAGCAATCAGCAGCACAATATCGGTTAGTTGCACAATTTTGGTCAACACCAACACAATTTGTTAACGCATTTTCTAAGGCGTTATCTAAGCATCATCAACTTGATGTTATTGATGAACAGCACGTTGAACAAACGTTTTTAACCCTAGTACAAACCGCACTGAACTCGCTGTTAAATAACCACGACTTACTGATCACCGCGTTAGTTGATGTCAAAAAAGGCCAAGACCGTGAAGTGAGGTTAGAAGAATTAGCCGCGCTAAAAACATGGCTTGAAACCTTACTCCTAGATAACAATGATAATACCAATACGCCTGCTCAAGGTAGCGTTGGGATTATTGAAACGATTAAAACCGTTATGCCAGATAAGTTTTTTGACGGTAAACGTTATGCAAGGTCGCAATATAAAACAGTATTACTCGAAATTTTTGAACCCGCAAAACAAGTAAAAATGGCAATTAAGTCACTGGCTAAAGATATAAACAAAGCGAAGGCTTTTGCGATTGTTAGGACAGGAATTTATCATATTCGCGCCAATGTCATTGATAAAAAAGAGCAACAAGCGGTATTAAGTTTTGACGATCTTATTTCAACCTTGGCCAATAGTTTAGCTAATGAACCAAAAGGGGAGTTAGCTGAACTGCTCTATAAAGAGTATCCGGTTGCATTAGTTGATGAATTTCAAGATACCGACCCACAACAATTTAATCTTTTAAAAGCTATTTATTATCATCAAGGTGATGCTGCGCTGTTTATGATTGGCGATCCAAAACAAGCTATTTATGGTTTTCGTGGCGGCGATGTTTTTGCCTATTTATCCGCTCGACAAGGTTGTGACTATCAATGGTTGATGGATACTAACTGGCGCTCTAGTACCGAAATGATCCAAGGTTATAACCGTTTGTTTTACGGCAATACACTGACTGAGGATACAAAAGATGTTTTTGGTTATGACATTCCTTATTTGCCTGTTAAAGCGTCTCATGTTGCAAAAGATAAACATTTTGATGATGCAAAATTTAACGCCTTACAGTTTGTTCATTTTCAAAGCGAACAGCAAAAGGGCGCGGTAAAGCAGAGTTTTAGACCAATCATGGCGTTATGGTGTGCTGATGAAATTACACGGTTATTAAATTCGTCATCATTGCAACTTGATGCGCAAGATATTGCTATTTTAGTTAGAGATGGCACTGAAGCGGCTGAAATTAAATTAGCATTAGCAGACAAAGGTCTGGCCTCGGTTTATATGAGTAACCGTGCTAATTTGATGAAAAGTAAACAAACCATGCAATTGTTACAGGTGTTAAAGGGCATTTTATTTGTTGAAAATGAACGCCTTTATTGTGCTGCATTAGCGTCAGATTTATTAGGCTATTCATCAAAAAAATTATTTGATAAACAACAAGATGAGCTCGCATGGCAGGAGCTAAAATTTACGTTTTATCAACTTCGCGAAGCATGGCAAAATAAAGGTTTCATTGGCATGGCGTTAAAGCTGATGCACGAACACTTTTCTTTGCCAGAAAGAGATAAAGACCGAGTATTGACCAATCTTTTACATCTCTTTGAAATTTTGCAAGCGGCGAGTCAGCGCCATCGTCAGCCACAAGAGTTACTTTATTGGTTTGAACAACAAAGTAAACAAGATAACCCTGAACTCGAAGCGGAATTACGTTTGGAAAGTGATGATAACCTTATTCGCATCGTCACTCAGCATGGTGCTAAAGGGCTCGAATATCCGGTGGTTTTTGTGCCGTTTGCATCGCGGTTTAAAGACCCATTAAAGTTTGGGAACAAGTCGGTAGATTTTATCGAATATCACGATGATAACGGCATGTTAAAAATGAGTCTTGACGGCAGTATGCAAGCTAAAAAGGCGATGGCAGATGAAATTTATGCGGAAACGATACGTTTGCTTTATGTTGCTATTACCCGTGCAGAGCAGCGCTGTTATCTATTAACGACGAGTTTTGAACAGTGCCAAAATTCGCCACTAGGTCGCACCCTAAAGTGGCAAAAAGATCAAAATATTATCGACAGCCTGCAGACGATAGTTAATGACAACCCTGATGATATTTCGATGATACATATTGAAGAGTTTATTGATAGCCAAGCAGTATATCATCAACAAGAAAATAGACTTGTTGGTGACGTTGCTCAGTTTAGCGGTAAAATTGAGCGTGATTGGTGGTTAAGCTCATTTTCATCGTTAAGCCGAAATTTACGTCATGTCGGTGTATCAAGCCCTGACCGAGACAGTGATATAGCAAAGACACCAGGATTGCATGCAGATAATACGGTTGACGCTCTTTTTGAAGGCAGTGTTACGGGCAGTATTGAGGGGGGCGAAAGCTATAATATAAGTGATGCTGAAAGTAATATGCTGCGTTTTAACATCGCCAAAGGCGCACATACCGGTAATTTATTACATGACATTTTAGAACACACCAATTTTAACGATGCCGACTTTGAACAAACAATGAAATGGCCGTTAACTAAATACGGGGAATTAACGCCAGGCTATACAGAAAGCGATTTAGCACAGTGGTTAACGCAGGTTATCAATGCTCCGCTACTTAACATAAAAGCAACTAGGATAGAGGCAACAAAATCGTTTTGTTTAGCGGATGTCAGCGCGGATAAATGCTTAAGAGAAAGTGAATTCTATTTCCCGATGATCTCTGCTAATAGCAGTCAATTAATTAAATTGCTAACCGATCATCGTAATGAAGGCCTCAGTGATAACACATCTTATCAAGCACAAGTAAGTTTACCTAGAGGGCAAAAACTTAAAGGCATGATGCATGGCTTTATTGATTTGATTTTTGAACATGATGGTAAATATTATGTCTGTGATTATAAATCTAGTTTTTTAGGAGAGCAATTCCAAGCTTATGAACAGCCAGCGATGCGCGCCAACATTGAAAAAAACCATTATGATTTACAATACCTCATCTATTCTTTAGCACTTCATCGTCATTTAAGTTATGCACTAGATGATTATGATGCACATCAGCATTTTGGCGGAATATACTACTTATATTTACGAGGTATGACAGATGATAAACAACACCAAGGACGCGGGGTGTATCACCGTAACATCACATTTAAAGAATTAAATCAGCTTGACCAAATGTTCAAAGGAGTTAAGGATGATGTCTAATATACCTTTAAAAACGGGTCCTTTAAAAGGCCCACTCTTAGAAACTGCGCCTAGTACTATAAATACTAGCGCTAATACTTCACCTTACGCATCGTTTAAACAGGCACAGCAAAACATAGCGGGTATTGAAGCAATAGATTATTTTTTTGCGAAAGAGCTTAGTGCGTCAATGAACTGCGCTGAACCTGCGTTATTATTTCATTTATTATTAGCGTTAAGTGAAAGTTTACGTAATGGTCATAGCTGCTTGCCGCTGAACGCTATCGCGGGGCAGTGTTACGGCTATGCCAGTGATGACACCGGTGTTGTATTGCAACATGGTTATCTGTTGCCCACGACAGCGCAACTAGATAACGTGCTACAAGCACTTAATATCAAAGCCGATCATCAAGAAATTATTGTTTATCATCATGATGCTTTATATATGCGCCGATACTTTCAATTTGAGCATGAACTGTGTCAATCAATTTCAGCTAAAAATAACGCTAACGAGCACATTCAAAGCTTTAATAATGAGCAAATAGGGGAGTGTATCGCTAGCTTATTTCCGCCAACGACGGAAACAGAAAAATCAGACAATGAAATACAGGAAATTGATTGGCAAAAAGTCGCAGTCGCGAATGCTATTAATAAAAATTTTTGTATTATTGCTGGTGGTCCAGGCACAGGGAAAACCTATACGGTAACGAAACTACTTGCCGCGTTAGTGATGTTACATAGTCACTCATCGATGAAAAAACCACTGACTATGGCTCTTGTTGCACCAACGGGTAAGGCGGCGCAGCGACTATCTGAATCAGTTATTAATGCGATATCAGGGTTTAAAGAACAGATAGATGAACACATACTTGAGCAAATTCCTGTTGAAGCGCAAACACTGCATCGTTTATTAGGGGTGATCCCCAATAGTCCTAACTTTAGATTTCATCAGGACAATTTACTTGATGTCGATGTTTTACTTATTGATGAAGTTTCTATGGTTGATCTGGCGATGATGACTCGTGTTTTCAGAGCATTACCTAAGCATTGTAAGGTTATTTTACTCGGGGATGCTGACCAACTACCTTCTGTATCTGTGGGCAGTGTTTTGGCCGATTTGGCATCGAGACCACACTTAGGGTATAGCCGTGACAATATTGAATATTTAACGCAAGTCACCGGTACAATATTCGCAAAAGATATTTTGTATAAGAATAAAACAAAACTCAAAAAGCAGGGGGGGGCTGATCACGTCACATTTTTATCGAAAAGTAGACGGTTTGATGATGCCGGTGGTATCGGAAAAATTGCCAGTGCGGTTATTCAAGGTAACGCTAAAACAAGTTGGCAATTATTGAAAGAGTCTGCAACTGACTCACAATTAACGTTATTAACCGATGATACCTCATCGTGGCTTGCGCCCTTAGTGGATAAATATTATTACCCACTCTTTGCATGTACTCAGGTAGAACAAGCATTTTCTTTATTACTTAAATTTAGAGTATTATGCGCAACTCGCCAAGGGAAGCAGGGCGTTGAGCAGGTTAATGAACATATTCGAAGCATATTGTTTGCTCAATTAAATAGACCACTCCCTAATGGGATTTATCATGGTCAACCTATTATGATTAATCAAAATGACTATCGTCTTGGGCTTTATAATGGTGATATTGGTATTATTTGGTCTAATGAAGCAGGGCATTTAATGGCTGTTTTTGAAGATAGCGTACAGCAAACTAAATGGATAATGCCATCACGTTTACCACAATTTGAATCAGTATATGCGATGACCATTCATAAAACCCAAGGCAGTGAATTTGAACATGTGGCTTTATTATTACCCAACCAAAAAGATAATCGTTTATTATCACGGGAATTACTGTATACCGGCATTACTCGAGCAAAGGAGAAATTAAGTATCGCAGCGACGGCCAATGTTTGGCGACAAGGCGTTGAATCACAAGTCATACGTTATTCTGGGCTGGAACTCGACTAAATCGATTAAACCTGAGCTAGTTATTAGCTAAATATTAACTAAACCTCGATTAAATCTAGTTTAATTGCATTAATTTAACGTAAAATATTAATCAAACTAGGTGAACATACTTTGCCTCATACAATCACAGTATGTATAAAAAATGATGCATAAAAAACTATGCATCACACAACTATGTATCACACAACTAATTATTACACAATTATGTAGAACATTATAAAACATGAAAATTATTGAAATTGATAAACAAATTTATCGTAAAAGATTAAACATCGTTATTATTGCCTTTATTGCTACCTTCGCGATATTAGCGGTGACCTTTGGCATGGCATTGATAGCAATGTTTGCTAATGAATTACCGCTTGTTGATAAGATAACAAGGGAAACCCCGAGTAATTTTAAAACTAATTTACTCGGGGTTATTCTTGCTTTATTAGCAAGTGGCGGCATATTACATCAGTTGAGGCATAGTCCTTTTTTTAAAGAAATTTATTATGTATGGAGACTTAAACAAATACATAATATTATTTATCGTCGTTTAAAGAAGATTAAAGCGGCAGCAAAAAATGAGAGTAATGTTGATATTAATGCCTTAATTGTTTTAAATTATTACTATATTGGTTTAAAACAGCTGTATTTATTGGATGATAACACCTTAGTAATATCGACCTTACATCGAAATATTGAAGAGCTAAATACAATATTAATACGTAAAAATATTAAAATAACTAGCGACCAGTTTGAACAAGAAATGTTAGCATCGTATAAATAATACGATTAGCATTGAATACCTTCAATGTAGTTGTTGCTCAAATCTGCACTGCCAAGTAATTTGGGCATATAAATATACCTATTAATGACCGAAAAATTGAAAGTAAGTCATTGTAAACCTCTAGGAATGGAATGAAAAAACTTAAGAATGAAGCTGAACTAGTAAAGAAAGCTGTTGAAATTGCGGAAAAATATGCAATTAATAGAGGCTATAAAGGGTTTTCAGCAACCAATGCAGCCAAAGATAAAATTGAAAGTTTATATCGTTTGTTAGTAAACGATAAGTTGATCCAGCCTTTAGCTGTCGACTCTGAAGATCATGTACACATGAAACATAAATTGGCGTTATGGATTGCTAAGCAATTACCTGCAGATCATCCTTTACTTAAGTAAATTTAATCTAAATAGTTAGACTAAAATGATCATCGCCCGATTGCTTTTTCATCTTAGTCTCTGTTTTATCAGTCCCAGAAAAAGTTGTATATAAATGAATCGTAAGAAAAAATTAAATAAAACGCTTAACAGTCGATTAAAAAGAGCGAATGCAAAATTACATACCAGTAATAAACCTAAATATGTTTCTAAAGAAGTGCGCGCTCAACAAGAAGCACTAAACGATTTAGTGATTGCTGAGACCGAACGTCTCATTATTCGTCCGTTGAGAGCTACGGATACAGCAATGGTATTATCATTATTTAATGAACCCGATGTGATCAACTTTGTGGGTGATAAGGGCATAAAAAAGAGTGAAGATGCGCTGCATTATATTCAGTCTGGTCCTTTAGCCATGCAAATAAAGCTTGGTTTTAGTTTGTATTGTTGTCAGTTAAAAGGAAGTGATGAAACGGTCGGGTTAGCGGGTTTGATCAAAAGAGACGGTATTGATGAAGTTGAAGTGGGTTTTTCTATGTTAAGCCAATATTATCGTCAGGGTTACGCTAAAGAATCTATCAATGCTGTTATTAATTATGCAAAATCAACGTTAAATATTAACGTTTTTCAAGCAATCACTTCGCCAGAAAATAATGCCTCGATTAAGCTATTGGAAGGTTTAGGCTTTAATTTCAAATCAAAAATATTATTACCAACGACTGAAAATGAAATCAATTTATTTGAATTACGTTAAGTACTGCAGATTGAAATAATACCTATTGTAAATATGATCACTTGAAATATTACTACTTAAAATATGGCCACTTAAAAGAATGAAACGATTCATTATTTTAAGTGGCCTTTCTATAACTCCCTAGCAAATCGCCGCTAACATTGACTGCCCTAAATCAATATAAGCATTGCTATCTTCGCTAACGCCTTTTGATTTAAGGTGATCGGCAAAAGCAAGTCGTGCGCTCATGGCTAACCAGAATATGGCACTAATTAAGCCAACAATTCGCCATAATGTTGATTTTGCCCACTTAAGCGCAAAAGTAATCGAGAGCACATAGATAACGAATCCGCCTAATTTAGAGGATGCCCAGCCATTAACGAAGGGATATAAGTTAAGTGGATTAACTATCATCATGTAAATAAAGGTACAGATAAAAAGAGTATATAAAATGTGTGGCCCAATCTTGAGCAGTTTATTATTGACCTTGTCAGATCCTCTCATCGTCAATACAAAATTAATGATGAAAAAGATAAACGTCAGCGCAATTATGGTGAGGTGGGTGTGCTTAACTATCATGTACATGTCATTGATCCCTAAAGATTCATTGTTTTTATTAAATACTTAGAACGTCAGTATATCGTCTGTTAACGTCAAAAAAAACCACATTTCTTGTATTGATTTACTGGAAAAACGGCCCTGATCTCGAGCCGTTAATATCATCTATGGTCACCTTGATTGTTTGCATACCTTCACAAACCTTGCAAAACACCTGACATGTTTTGTGGCGCATGCGCAAGATGCTTTCACTACACATTTTAACATTTAAGTCAGTAATCGTAAGTTTCATATCTGCGTCTAAAAATAATGATCAATTGTTACCGACAAGGGAAGTCAGCAATAAGGGTTTCAAATAACACTTCTTTTAGCTTTTTAGTCGCTAATTGACTAGTATCCATAGATTTAGCAACTGTTGACGCAATTGTTTTTCTGTCATATTCACGTGGAATACAAAATTGATGTGCTTCTTCATTGATCAGCATTGACGATGTAGTTAATACTCGTGTTTGATAAGCACGTTTTAAAAAGTCACTTTGTGGTGCTGATTTACGCTCAATCATTGCTTTGGGTTGTACGACAGCATCTTCTGTGAGCAAAGATGAGTCGATAAAACCGTCGATATATAACTTACATGCATTGATTTCACTTTTATCTTCACCTTGTTGATACGCTTTACACGAACTAATAATGTCAGATTTAAAATCAGCGAGTACCGTCATAGGCATCACCAATAAGGTTATTGATGCTGTATTAAGTATCAGACGTTTTAAACTATTCATTTTTTATCCTTTATCTTTTTTAAATTGTGAAATATGAGCTGTTAACGGTTAATTTTTTTGATAATTGGCGGATTAACCAACCGCTAACAAATACTGCAGCTATCACTAGAGTAATGGCGTAACTAGCATCTGTTTGTATCATTTCTCCCAACGTTGAATGATAATATTTTATGTCATATATGTTCCTTCGATTGATTAAACTAAGTTATAGCTAATTTTACATATCAATAAAAGTCGATTGTAATTGCGTTATCATCAATAAAAAGTTGACAATATGTGGTGCGGGTATAAGAATTAGACGAGAGAAAGGTATATTAGGGTAAGGTAAATTTATGGCGAAGCTCAACTATCATCACTTGCAGTATTTTCATGCTATAGCGACACATGGCAGTATTGCTGTAGCAGCAAAAGTGATGCATATCACTCCACAAACACTTAGTGCGCAGTTAAACCTCTTAGAAGAACAACTAGGGTATAGCTTATTTGATCGTAAAGGTAAACGCTTGGTGCTTAATGAAATGGGCCATATTTCATTAAGTTACGCACAAGAAATATTTAGCTTAGGGGATGAACTTCTTCATTCTTTGAAAAATCATTCAACAGATTTTTCTTTTCGTTTTTCTATCGGAGTCACCGATGTAATCGCGAAGGTGTTTTCATTTAACTTATTAAAATCGGTCTACACTATGGATGACTCGATTAAGTTAGTATGTAAAGAAACGAGCTTAGCTATATTATTGGGTGAGTTAGCGGTGAATAAACTTGACGCGGTGTTAAGTGATACCTCATTACCTATTGGTTCAGGGATAAAAGCATATAGTCATCTTATTGGAAAATGTGGCTTAAGTTTTTTTGCTCATAAAAACCTTGCTCAAACATTAAAAGAAAATTTTCCACAATCACTTGATGGACAACCATTTTTTACTGCTGGTGAAGGCTCTAATCAGCATTTGAACATATTATATTGGTTTAATGAACTCGACATTACACCTAAAATTATTGGCGAATTTGATGACTCAGTATTAACAAAATATTTCGGCCAAGCGGGGTACGGTGTCTTTTGCGCGCCAACCATTATTGAGAACCATGTGATAGAGCAATTTGAGGTTGAACTTATTGGCAGAACAATCGATATCACCGAACATTATTATTTGATATCACCGGAACGAAAAGTTAAACATCCTGCTGTTCAACATCTATTGACCCAAGGGAAGAAATTATTTAATCAACCTATGTCGTAATGTTTGTATTGGTATTATTTAACTATTCACGATACACGTTTAACCGCAATATATTCTATGTTTTTATGGCAATTCACAATCACTTTACGATCATTTTGGGGCGCAATGCGAGCCATGCATCATTTATCGTATTATTCGATGGCGCGCTCGTTAGCACTATGGTTACCTTATGATATTTACACGCTATAAAGAGGTATAACAGCTAATTTACTAAAAATAACTTGATTCAATTAGTTTTGTTTTCTTCTAAGTCAATGCCGTGTTTTTTGGCCTTAGCTTTCCACAAGCGTTTTGCCAATTTTTGCATATCAATATTTTTGTCGCCTTCGTCAATTATTTCATGACCAATTAAAGTTTCCAAAATATCTTCTAATGATAATATCCCACGTACCGTTCCATACTCATTTACAACGAGCGAAATATGAGCTTCACTAAGCAATAACTCTCTCATGGCATGTGACACCCGTATAGTATCGAGTAAGGTTGGCATTTCTCTAATATAGTTGCGTAAAGTATTATGACTATTACCACGAGCCTGCGCTAACAATAAATCGGCTCGGATCACAAAACCAACAATATCATCTGGTTTATCGTCATAAATAGGTATCCGAGTAAAACGATTTTTCTTGTGCTTATAAAAAAACTCTCCTACTTGAAGTTGCCCAGACTCAAAAAACATCACCGTTCTTGGTGTCATTATATCTTTGACTTTTACTTCTTGTAGTAACAACAGATTTTGTAATATGGTAGCTTCTTGCTGATTTATAAGTCCTTCATCTGCACTCAACTGCGCCATAATGGAAAACTCATTGCGCCTAAACCCGACCGTACCCTTTTTTACCATATTGCGAGTAATAAACTCTAACATTTTGATTATAGGGTATAATATATATATTATAAACTTCAGGCTATGGGCGGTAACAGGGGCCAATAGTTTCCAATATGATGCTCCAAGTGTTTTTGGGATTATCTCTGAAAAAACTAGGATCAGGAAAGTTAATACTGCGGATACAACACCTAATGAGACATTTCCTAATACTAACGTTGCCTGAGCACCTATTCCTGCTGCTCCGACGGTATGCGCTATCGTATTTAAGGTCAAAATAGCGGCCAAGGGCTTATTGATATCTTTCTTTAGTTCACGGAGAATTTTACCTGATTTATGTCCTTTTTCTTCTATTAGGGCAATATATACCCAAGAAACACTCAACAATACAGCTTCTGCAATAGAGCATAAAAATGAAAAGAATAAAGCAATAAATAAATATAAGCCTAAAGTAAACATAAGATCCGTTTTACGCTCAATGCACAGTAACGGTAATGTGCTTTAATGTTCATTATTAATATAAGCTCAATTTTACATATAAGTCTATTTTCGATCACAGCTTATGCCACACATATCCCGTACTCATTGAAGATGCAGGTTTTGATCCGTCTAAAAACCTCATCTACTGCGTTGCATTCAATCCTAATAGCCAGCTATTACTCAATCATGCATCTTGTAGCTAAAATTTTTAGCCATGCTCAAAATCACGCATCTTCAATGACCACGGGTATAATAAATTATATATAAATACAATGGCATTGAGTGCCAAGGCTGCTCTTTTTGTGCGATATTATTCACATGTGATAAATAAGGAAAAAACAACTCAACGGTTCGTTTAGCCTGTTTTTTGTCCATATTTACCTTTTATTAGTATTAAAAAATGACCACATTTATATGCCCCCTTAATTAAAATTAATCAATCAATGGTGCTTGTTATTAACAATAATATATCGCTTGAACCAATAAATGTAAGTTTGAATCGTCCTCTTAGCAAATCTACGTGTGATCATAAATTCGTTGATACTATTTAAAAATAAAGATTTATGCAGAGTAAAATCACATCATTAATAGCTGGTTTTACATACAGTACAGTAGAAAATGTAAATGTGTCTTTGATAGACGGAAATATTCCGTAATGCACGCAATCGTGAAACAATCAAAAAGTTATTAAAGTCTTTGATGTTTAAGATGAAAGAGAGTATTTTAATGTAAAATAAAAATCATGATAGACGGAATAATTCCGTGTTTAAACACGGAATTATTCTCTCTATTAAGCTGTTATGTAGCCTAGGATAGATCGAGTAAGTATGGACTTCGGAATTACTATTGAAATAGATTCAAAAGCAGATATTAAATCTTCTACGATTCAATTCTTTTCTGATGAATTATCGTCTTACCTCAAAGAGAAAAATTTTGGATCTGATATTAATTCTGTCCTTGTCGGTCTAATTTGTGTTAAAACGGTTTCGGGTTACGAAGACTGGTATAAAGCTCGAAAACGTAGGTTCCAAAAGCAAAGCAAGCTTCTAACTTTTGATATCAAAATTGATGGGCAAAAATACGATAGTTTTGTTAGTGGCTCAAAGCAAGAATGTTTACAATTTTTAGCGACGGAGTTACTCAATTCATTAACTAATTTTGATGCTTTACCAAAGTATATTAAAGACTTCGATAGTGTAGCCTTTAAAAAGCAAGTAACTGAATTTACGACCTTAAATTATGGTGTTTAATATCGGCTACATAACAAATAAGAATAGGTGTCGCGTAGCCGACACCTTATTCGGGTGTTGGACAAGCCCGGTGTCTACTTTATAATGCAAATAGCGGTTTGTTTTGCGAAGGGATTGCGATCAATTACTTGATCACAAGACGCACGAAGTTAAGGCGAAAAATAAAACCATTTTTCGCCCGTTAATTTTTTACTGTTTCATCTGTTGTTTATTTTTCTCCTTACCTTATTTACTCGCCTTTGCCATTATCCTTATACTA
>JBLHNB010000022.1:0-63167 GCA_047621305.1 Alteromonadaceae bacterium
CGTAGCACGAGCTATATTCCCAATGGCATCTATTGCCTCTTGATAAGCTTTAAAATACTTATCAGCATCATTCATCGTACGGGCACGTTCACCGAGCATGTCAAATGAATACACATAGCCTTGCTGCTCTTTATCGGCAGCACGCTCAGTTGCAGCAATGATTGTTTCGCCCATCACAAACTGCTTACCCATAATTTTCATGGCGTAGTTCATTGATTTACGAATAACAGGTTCACCTAAACGAGCGACAATCTTTTTCAATAAACCAAAGCTTTCCTTTTTGTGTTTATCGGCATAATTAAGCATAGTGCCGGTAATTAACAAGCCCCATGACGAGGCATTAACGAACAATGAATCGCTGCTGCCTAAATGACTGTTCCATTGTCCTTGAGAAATTTTGTCACGAATTAAAGCATCTTGAGTATGTTTGTCTGGTACTCGTAACAAGGCTTCGGCCAAACACATCAAGACCACACCTTCTTCACTTGAGAGTGTATATTCTTTTAATAAGGCGTCTATTGCACCATTACCTGACTCGTCTTTACGAATTTGAACAGCCACTTTACGCGCTCTTTCCCACGCTCGACTTCTAGCACTAACATTTACTTCTGCTAATGGTAAAATATGATCTACCGCGATTTTTTCATCAATACGGTAGAACTCACGAATTTTCTGACGAAGAGGACAGTCTGTATTAAACGAACCATTAAAAAGCATATAGTTATCCTTAAAAAATTATTAAATAGTATTTTGTAATGACTTAAGTGATTACAATTTTATCTATGCTACGACTGCTTTGTTCGCTCGTTGTCAATCATCGCCGACAAGATACGTAACAAAGTCTTCGTCCTTTTAATTTAAAAACTCTTTAGCTTTAGCAATCGAATAATTTACTGCTTGTGACAGTTCAAGTTTGGGCGGCATAACCAATTCATTTGGATCGACATGGACATCAAGCACACAGGCCTCTGTACTACTAAATGCCTCTTTCAATGCATCGACTAGCATTTCAGGACGCTCTACACTCCAACCTTCACCACCACATAATCGAGCAAATTCAGCAAAATCTGGATTTTTTAATGCCGTTTTATAATTAGGGTAACCACTGCTTTCTTGCTCGAGTTGAATTAGCCCCAATTTAGCATTGTTAAAAATAATAACCTTTATCGGTAATTTACGATTGACCACCGTAATAAATTCTTGCATTAACATACTAAAACCACCATCCCCGATAAGTGCTATTACCTGTCGGTCAGGAAATTTTAATTGTGCGCCTAGCGCGCCAGCCATGCTAAATGCCATCGTGGCCAAGTTACCTGAAAGGATAAATAGTTGATGTTCAGTTACGGGTAAATGACGTGCGGCCCACGCAGTCACCGTGCCAGTATCACAAAGGAAAATCGCATCTTTGTTAGCAAGATCGCCGATTGCTCGTGCTAGGAACTGCGGTTTTATTGGCGTGGCTTGCGAGCTTTCTTTTTCACCTTGTTCTATTGACCATTTCATTTTCTGGTGACGACATTCAGCAAGAAAATTATTGTCATCTTTTTGGGGTAAATCAATTATTAATTGCTCTAGCACCTCACTTACCTCTCCAACTATCGATACATCGACAGGGCAACGTCGACCTATGTGACGAATATCCTTGTCCACTTGAATGACTTTCGCTTTTCCAGGGTAATATTCTTTGTAGGGAAAATCAGTACCGAGCATGATAAGTAAATCACAATTATTTATTGCCTCAACTGATGGTCGCGTACCAAGTAAGCCAAGTCCTCCTAAGGAATATTCATGCTCATCTGGGAGTAATACTTTTGCTTTTAATGTTCTAATAAGTGGTGCATTGCATTTTTTCAACAAAATAAGTAGCTGTTGACGCGCTGGAATAGCCCCTACACCCGCAAGAACTACAATTTTATCAGCTTGCTCAATTAAGCTAAGTGTTTTGTTTAATGCTGATGCTAAAAGTTTTGTACTGCCCGCGATTGGATGACAAGTAATACCTGCTTCTACTTGCTCCGTGGCCACATCTTCAGGTAGGGCAATATGAGCAACACCCTTTTCAATAATCGCACTATTACACGCTTGCTGTATGATTTTAGGGACACGATCAGCAGCAAACAACGTTTGATTAAATACAGCGACATCAGAAAAAAGAGCCGATGAATTGATTTCTTGATGTGAGTTATTACCCATTTCAGAACGCGGTAACTGCCCTGTTATTGCTAGGACAGGTGCGTGGTCAAGCTTAGCGTCGTACAACCCATTAAGTAAGTGTATGGCTCCACCTCCAGCAGTACCGACACAAACGGCAAGCTTACCTGTTAATTTTGCTTGGGCTGATGCGGCAAACGCCCCACTTTCTTCATGACGAACTTGTATAAATTCTATCTCTCCATTGCGGCGTATAGCGTCCATCAAATCATTAATCGCATCACCTGGAATACCAAAGACATGGCGGACACCATATTTGTAGAGTGTCTCTACAATGTGGTCGACAACTTTACGTTTTTTGATTGTAGACATGTATTCCCCTTTCAATTTAAAATAAGTTCATCGAGATGTACTTTAATTAAGCACAACGCTCATAGCGTTCTCAATTTAAAAATTATATTGATTCATTATTATTGACTTTAATCAGGCTCAATTGATTCATGAACATTATTTACTGCTGAAACTCCCGTAGTAAATAGTTGTCTGATGCTGCTTAACATCGTGTTATGCCTCCAATGCTCTGCTCGCACTAAATTCACTTTCAACAAAGCAATTTCTGGGTTATCCAATCCATCTTGAATCCACGTTTCATAATGTGACTCCCATAATTTAATCAACATCGCTTTACTTTTAATTACCTGAGTGTTCCCAGATACCGAAATGAAATTGTTATCTTCTTTGATAAAACAAAGATTTACGAAGCTGTTTTCAGTCAATTCGCAAATCAACTCTGAAGATATAGTTGTAAAAAAGAAGAATTCCCCTTCAGCGCTAACTTCAACGGTTTCCATCGGTCGACTTTTCAGTACTCCATCAACAGACCTAGAAACGAGCATTGCTACATCACCTATATTAATGAGTTTTTGAATATGTGAGATATCTCTTTGTAAATGCTTTTCACTTTGCATTGTATTTTTCTCCGATTAATGTATTCAACCGTATTATCTGTTTTTAGAGACGGCTAGGACAGTTAACATAAAAACAGTTATCTTTGATTTATTAAGCTAAATCTAAAAATATTATACGGTGACTAGTGGGGGCGATCTGTACGTTAGCGTACTGTCTAAAAAGTGTGTTTTAACCTAAACGGCTTAAAACTAATGCTGGCAAGTTGAAATAGAGGTTTTCTACGGTGGTCTTAGCGCTGATTAACAGACTAAAAAAAGTGTAAAATGCTGTTCGAGATTATGATAAAGGTCTTTACTAACGCTTATTCAAAACAAACGAATGGCTAAAGTAGTCTAGTTTAACATATTGGTATAATTACCTTTCATCAGTTGATAACACTCACAAGCTTCCAGCTCTAAGCCCTTACGATTAAGTATATGAATGGTACCTCGTGTGTAGCTAATTAATTTTTTATCTTTTAATATGCAAGCGGCCACTGTTATCCCACTTCTTCGAACACCAAGCATATCAGCAAGAAATAGATGTGTTAGGTTTAAATGATTAGAATGTGCCCTATCATCAGTCATGAGTAACCAACGAGCAAGACGAGATACTATTGGATGAAATCGCATGCAGACTAATGATTGTGAACATTGCACAAACAAAATATAAAGGTAATCATTCAATCTTTTTAACAGTAATGGAAAGTTTTTCAGTTGATACTGAAATTGCTTAACCGATAAGCGCAGCGCCGTTCCGGCCCCCTGAACAACAGCTCTATCAGGTGCCGATTGCACCCCTGAAATATTGAAAATACCCAACATACCTTCATTACCGATAATACACAGTTCAAGCGGCGGGTGTCTCGTTCCTGTAGTGACCAGTGAAATATACCCTGTTAAAGGATAGAATATGTAGTCAATGCCTTGCCCACGCTCATACAATATATCACCGGAGGTTAAATGGACCTCCTCGCATTGCGCTAAAATAGTTTTTCTTAGTTTACTAGGTAGCCCATCTAACAGCTTATTGGTGACTTCTTGCTTTTCTTTTGATCGCATGTGCTTGCTCTCTTATACAGAAAAATGATATTGCGCTAAACAATTGAAATTTGTAGGAGAAATAGTCAAGTATAAGCGTTATTAAATAGGGGTTCTGTGCGCTGGCAAACACTGCTCACTTATATGACGTTATAACTTAAATATTTAAAATGATTAGTTCACTAAGCAATAGCTGTGTCTAAAATGTAGCGAGGTTTTCTTCAATGCCAGCGCTAAGTCATAACGTTTTGACGCTGATATTGAAGGAAGAGTTTTGATAAAAGTAAATAGAGTGGCTGCCTTATTTAGCACAGTAGCTAATATTGTGCTAATCATCATAAATTGATTAAAAGTGAATTTTAATACTCATGAAAAGCACAACTTATGAAGATAAAAGACAGTGTTACTCATTAGAATAAATAACGTTGATTAAAGATTAATAACGTTTTGTGAGTGATAATAAAATTTTTCGTTTCAATGAGGGAGCAATCGGTCGGTTTCTTTTTTTACAACCGCGTAGCACTCACAACTTAAGTTTTCAAGTTTCAGCCTATTTAACACGGTAATATGACCGCGATGATAATCAATCACACCCAACTTCTGCAGTTTTCCAGCGGCTTCGGTCACACCTTCACGGCGTACCCCTAGCATATTAGCAATAAGTTCCTGAGTCATCGTTAGGTTATTATCCAGTAAGCGGTCAAGCGACAGTAAAAGGAAACGGCACAATTGCTGATCAATCGTATGGTGGCGATTACATACTGCAGTCTGTGACATTTGAGTAATGAGTGATTGGGTATAACGAAGCATTACACCTAACAATTTTCCATGCCGATGGAACTCTTCGGTTAAGCGCTTTCCTTTAAGTCGATAAGCATAACCCGCATTTTGAACCTCGGCTCGGCTAGACGTACTTTCCCCGCCCATAAACAACGCAATACCAACAACGCCTTCATTACCTACCAGAGAGATTTCTGCCGATGCGCCACTCTCCATTACGTATAATAAAGACACAATAGAGTCAACGGGAAAGTACACATTAGCGAGCTTATCACCAGCTTCATACATCACCTCTCCTAACTCTAATTTTACTAACTCAACAAAAGGAAAAAGTCGTTCTTTTACTTCATCAGGCAAGACAGCTAGTAATTGATTTTGTAAAGGAGTCATTTGGGTGTCGATTATTTTTTGCATCGTGTGGCGTCCCTTCTTAATAATTAAATGACGTTGCTAAAGATTATTATATGTTAACAAAAGCAATCTCGCTGTTCGGTTCGATACCGTACACAGTACTCTTTATTTTAGGCAATAAGTAAACAAAAAGTATATATCGCAGTAATCAATATTTATACCACCAGAAGTACATGCCCTTAAATTCAGATAACAACATAACAAACAACAATAACATTTATAGACAAAAATTTAAACTTTGCCTTATTGTATGGCTAACGAAGTAATAGCCTACTGTTCTATTGGCTTTCGCATAAAAAATAGTACGATAATTATTTGGTTATGTGTGACACCGTACAGATATATTTTTACGTTAAGTACAAGGTGTTATTTATTTAGTGCTTAGCGTTATGAAATATGAAATTTTATTCATTAATGGACAAGACTATGAAAAACCATAAAAGTTTTACTTAAGTTACAGACGTAGCACGCTTGAAAACAGGTAAAACAACACGTTAATGCTTTGCCAGTCACCAATAAAAACCATTGTAATTTAATAGAGGAAAACGTTATGTATAAACATATTTTATTTGCCACAGAACTTCATGATTCAAAAAGCTATATTGAAGATAAAGTCGCGCAATTACAACAGTTCACCGAAGCTAAACTCAGTATTATTCATGTGGTAGAGCCGATACCTAATTATGGTGGAGCACTCGGTGTTGTTGCTAGTCCAGAGCCAGTTGGCAGTTTTGGTAATACAGAAAAACGAAAAGAACAAGCCAAAGAGATACTTCAACCATTAGCTAAAAGGCTAAATATCACCGAACAACACTTGTGTATATCGGTCGGATATATTAACGAAGAAATATTGGCTTTCGCAGAGCACGAAAGTGTCGATTTAATTATAACAGGTAGCCATGGCGTACATGGTTTACGATTATTATTAGGTTCTACCGCTAATGCCATTTTACACGGCGCAAAATGTGATGTATTGGCAGTGCGTTATAAAGAGCAATAACATTGATTTGAGCAATAAATGTATTGCTTTTAATATTATGATGCTAACGAACCTGCTGTGAGCGACCCGATCAATTAAGTCGGTAATTAATATAACATCGTCAATTATCTATCGGTTGCAGCTAGGCTTATCTTTCTATAACAGGTGTACATCGAAGGTCGTATCACTAACTTATCCTGTCTTATCAAATCTACCTACCTACCATGATAAATTATTTGACTCGAGTCTCATTTATAATAAACACCCTACTGATTGTTATATAATTAAACATGTCACCCGCTCTTTTTTAGGCTGCTACATTATGTTTTCGTCCATGTATGCTAGGGTATATTTACTACGTTTTCAAAAGGTTTGAGCGAAACTAATAGCACCGGAAGCAACAGTAGATCGGCAAACAAAGCGATTATCATGGCTAAAACTGTTAGTAGAGAAAAATAGATAGTGGGTACAAAGTTAGAGAGCATTAATAGTGAAAAGCCAATCACTATGGTCATTGAAGTATAGAAAATAGCGTAGCCAATACTGTTATGAGTTAGGTGTATAGCCTTTACATAATCGCGTTTAAGTTCGAATTCTTTTTTATAGCGGTGAATATAATGAACGGTATCATCAACCGCAATGCCCATGGCTATCGCAGCGATAGTAATTGTCATCATATCAAGCGGGATCCCTATCCAGCCCATTAAGCCAAAAACACACGATACACTAACGATATTTGTCAACATGGCAATCAAAGCGATTTTGATAGATCTAAATAATATTAAAAACATGATACTCAAAACAAACACAACCAATCCTAGTGTTTTTATTTGAGAGTTAAAGAGTGATTGGAGCATATTGTTATAAAGCAGCATCATGCCAGAAAGGTGTACGTTATCAGATTCAAGATCAGCTTCACCTGGCAACTCCTGACTAATTTTTTTGAGTAAAACGTCTCGTCGTAAGTCTTTATTAGAATCAACAATACGCGTGGTCAACCGAACTTGATTGTTTTCTAAATCGAGATAAGGCGTAATGGTCACATCACGAAATTCCTTCGGCATTTTTTTATAAAGCAGCGCAAGCTCTAAATTATCGAGAGATTCACCCTCGTTTATATTTCGGCCAAGTTTCAATATATTGGCGAAAGAAAGCACTTTCCCGGTGTGTTCTAGTGAGTTCAGGTAGTCATGAGCCGCCTCTATTCGCTTCATCTTAAACTCAGTAAACCAATAGGCGTGATCGTCTTCTTCGCTCTTGAATTCATTTTCGAACTCATCAAAAAACGTATCTGCTTCAGACTTGGAGTCTGCTGGTTGGTTTTCTATAGGCTTATTAGTTTTTTCATCCTCAGGAAAATCAATGATAATGTCCAATGGTGTCGTGCCGCCTAACGACGTATCAATAACTTTCATCCCCTGATATATTTCAGAGTCGCTTTTAAAATAATTAATGAAACTATTCTCTACAATCAGCCGATTTGCGCCAGTGGCGTTAAACAGCAGCAAGGCAATACTAAATAGAATAATGGCAACTCGGTTTTTTTCAGCCATATTGCCAAGTAGACGGATCAAGCTAATATTTTTTTCAAAACCTAAGAAGACTGTTTTTTTATCTAATAAGCTCATTGCAGCGGGGAATACTAAAAAAGTAATGACGAAAGAAACAATCATGCCCGCACTGATCATCCAACCAAAAGTCATGATGGGTAAAATATTACTAATGGCCAGCGAACTAAATCCTGTAATAGTTGTTAACACGACAAAAAAACAAGGTAAAAACATCGACATGGTTGCCCCGAGCACTATTTCTTTGTGGGAAGCACTCTCCTTTTTTCTGATTAATTCACGATAGCGTACACAAAGATGGATCGCCAGAGACATGGTCATAATGAGTTGTATTGAAATAAAATTTGAAGAAATAACTGTGACTTCCCAGCCGAAGTACCCCAGTAGTCCAGCGGTGACGACGATTGACAAGGCAGAAATTAATATTGGAATAACGACATATCTCATTTGGCGGAAAACAATAAACAAAACAACAATCAATAGTCCGATCAGGGTGCTACCGTATAGCTTTAAATCATCGCGAATAAAACTAATCATGTCATCCGCGACCATATTAATTCCGCCAAGAAAAACAACCGCTTTTTCTTGGTGTTTGCTTAGAATTTTTCGTATTTGGCTAATCGTTAGATGGTTCTTTTCACGAAAGTTTTCTCGGTGATTGGTAAGCTCAATTTCTAAACGAACAAGTGTCGCTTGGTTAACTTCACTCATTTCAGTTAAGCCATGAGATAATTTTTGTTCTAATAGCTGGTTACGTTGTTTGAGTAGATCGAGATAGGATTGGTCTTGCTTATAAAATATTTGTATGGCTGTCGTCTTGAAATCATCACTAACTAAGTTCTGCTGGTAGAGAGGACTTGATAAAAATTCATCCTTAATCTTAGCCCTATTTTTTTCGATATTGATTGATTTTAATGTTTGAACATTTTTTAGTAGCTCAGATAATGGTTGGCTGAGCGTCTGTAGTAATGGAACATTGAGTATTGAAGTAACGCTTTCAACTAAATCAAGTTGTTTGATTTCATTGGTAAGTTGTTCAATATCTTCAAGTACAATATTATCCAGCAACAGATCTTCCTTGGGAGAATAGGTCACGATTAGAAAGTCGGGATTATAGTAGTTGCTATTAATTTTTCGGCTAAAGGCCAAATCTTTATCGTCTTTGAGCAGCAAGGTTTCAGCTGAAGCATCTATCTTAATATTTAATGCCTGGCTGCCTATAATTGCAACGGTTAGTAAAACAAGGAGCAAGACTTGATAGGGATATTCTATAACCATTCGGCTATAAAATTTCTTAATCAGGGGGACTAATTTTGTGCTATCGTTTTGATTCATTATTTTGTCTTAGTTTTTCTAGGAATTCATCGATTGAATAGGTATTTAATAGCTCTTTAAATTGAGAACGTTGAGACTGAACAATGCTTACTCCATCTACTCTGATATCATAGGCTAGCCATAGATCATCTTTTTTCAGATAAAATTTATACAACAATTTGATTCTATCGTTCGAATCAAGAATATAAGTGGTAACAGCAATGCGTTTTGGTTTATATTGCTCAGCTTTTTCGACAATAGTTTCTTGTGGCGAAAAAGCAAACATTGTTTTTAAATACAAGGACCTAATACGCTCTATAAATACGCCTAGATACTCTTTTTTCTGTTTGGGATTGAGTTCTTTCCATGCGCTCCCGCCGATACTCAATTTCGCCATAAGCTCAAAGTCAATTAAGCCATTAGCGATTGAAAATATTTTGTTTGATTTAACACTTTTAGATTGTGTAGGATCAACCAAAATGGCGACTATGTTGTCGGTTGCGGACTTTATTTGCTCAAATACTTGTTGTTCATCATGTACTCCAGCGTTGGCTACCGAAAGAGTAATAAGTATCAAAACAATTCGTGAAACTATTGTCTTTACTAATTTCACCTAGACCCCTGCTATTAATAGATCCTACTGTTTTTTCATTATGGCTGAGAAGTGCAGACTCTTTATTTTCTTCTGGTGGTAATTGAATTAAGCGTGTTTTCGATCGAATCCCAAGCATTATCGATGCCTGCAACGAGCTCTTCCCATACGTCATCACTCGTGTCTTTTAGTTTGGCAAGTTTACTGTTAGCGTCATCTTGCAGGGAGCGTAATTCTTCAATATCATTGTAATACTCAAGTTGTACATTGGCTTCAGCTTGATCAGCTTTTGCCTTGATCTTAGTTATTTCTGCGCCCAACTCGTCTATTCGCGATTGTAGTTTATTTAGGTAAGCTTCTTTCATGTTCATTATATATTTCCTTTTTTGATTTCAATTTATATTCAGATTGAATAGCTAAACGAGTTAACGTTGAGAAGTTAGATTAAAGCGATCTGCGTTCATCACCTTAGTCCATGCGGCGACGAAATCTTGCACAAATTTTTCCTTGTTATCATCCTGAGCGTAAACCTCGCTATAGGCACGAAGTACTGAATTAGAGCCGAAAACGAGGTCAACGCTAGTCGCCGTCCACTTAACGTTGCCCGTTTCACGGTCGCAGATTTCAAATAGGTTATTGCCAACCGACTTCCATGTATAGTGCATATCAGTCAGGTTAATAAAGAAATCATTCGTCAGCTGCCCTTCGCGATCGGTTAATACCCCGTGTTTGTCAGTACCAGAATTAGAGCCGTAATTAGTACCCAGTACACGCATACCACCAACTAATACCGTCATCTCTGGAGCGGTCAGCCCCATCAACTGTGTGCTATTTAACATTAACTCTTCTGGGCTAACGATATAGTCTTGTTTTAACCAATTACGATAGCCATCATGAATTGGCTCTAACACGGCAAAAGCATCGACATCGGTCATTTCGTTTGTGGCATCACCTCTACCTGACGAGAAAGGAACGCTAATATTCACACCAGCAGCCTTTGCCGCCGACTCAATACCGACATTACCTGCAATAACAATCACATCGGCAATACTTGCACCGCACTCGGTCGCAATAGGTTCTAGAATGCTTAGCACCTTGCGCAGACGTTCAGGCTCATTACCTTGCCAATCTTTCTGCGGGGCTAAACGAATACGCGCACCGTTGGCTCCGCCACGTTTATCGGAACCGCGAAAAGTTCTGGCACTATCCCATGCAGTTATCACCATTTCGCTGGTGCTTAGGCCGCTAGCAGTAATTTTTTGCTTAACTGTTTGAACATCGTAATTTTTACTTCCGCTTGGCACGGGATCTTGCCAAATAAGATCTTCTGTTGGTACATCAGGACCGATATAGCTCGTCTTAGGCCCCATATCTCGATGGGTAAGTTTAAACCATGCCCTTGCGAAAGTTTCAGAAAAAAGCGCAGGATCTTTGTAGTAACGTTCTGAAATTTTGCGATACTGTGGATCCATTTTCATCGCCATGTCAGCGTCAGTCATGATCGGATTAAGACGGATGGCTGGATTTTCGACATCAACCGGCTTATCTTCTTCCTTAATATTGATAGGTTGCCACTGCCATGCACCAGCAGGACTTTTTTTGAGTTCCCATTCATAGTTAAGGAGTAACTCAAAATAACCGTTGTCCCATTGGGTGGGGTGTGTTGTCCACGCACCTTCAATACCGCTTGACACTGTGTCACGACCAATACCGCGCTTAATTTTATTTACCCAGCCGAGGCCTTGATCTTCTACTTCGCTGGCTTCAGGCACAGGGCCAAGTAAATCGGCATCGCCATTACCATGACACTTTCCTACGGTATGTCCTCCTGCGGTAAGTGCTACGGTTTCCTCGTCGTTCATCGCCATACGCTCAAAGGTGACACGAATATCTTGGGCGGTTTTAAGTGGGTCAGGTTTGCCATCAACGCCTTCGGGGTTAACATAGATCAACCCCATCATTACTGCTGCCAGCGGGTTATCAAGATCACGCTCACCAGCCTGTTCACCACTGTAACGACTACCTTCACTGCCAGTTGGCGCAAGCCATTCTTTTTCAGCGCCCCAATAAATGTCTTTTTCCAGATGCCAAATATCTTCACGTCCAAAGGCAAAACCAAAGGTTTTTAACCCCATGGATTCATAAGCAATAGTTCCTGCGTAGGTAATTAAATCAGCCCAACTGAGTTTATTGCCAAATTTTTTCTTAATAGGCCAAAGTAGACGACGTGCCTTATCCAAATTTACATTATCTGGCCAAGAATTAAGGGGCGCAAAACGTTGGTTGCCTGTACCTGCACCACCTCGGCCATCTGCGATACGATAAGTGCCAGCGGCATGCCACGATAGACGGATCATAAGACCACCATAGTGTCCCCAGTCTGCCGGCCACCATGCTTGACTAGATGTCATCAAAGTACTTAAATCTTTTTTGAGCGCGTTAACATCAAGTTTGCTGACCTCCTCTCTATAGTTAAAGTCAACGCCCATTGGGTTAGTCTTAGCATCATGTTGATGCAAAATATCGAGATTCAGGGTCTTAGGCCACCATTTGGTGTTCGTCATACTGCTCTGTGTGGCGGCGCCGCTATGCATCATCGGGCATTGATTTTTAGGCATAAGGTAATTTCCTATTTTCTACATGAAAAGTATTTACTATCAGCGCAACCTGATAGGTAAGAGTAGGGACACTAGCTCGTTCGACTTGAACTGTTTATTTTCTTTGCATTAACCTATTTATCAACCTACTAGTAGAGGTACAAAAGATTATGTCCGCGTTAAACCAGCGCGTTGTTCTGTGCTAGTAATGGTTAGAAGTACGGTGCCAGCGTCGGCAAAATCACCGATATCGACTTTGGCTATAAACTGAGCAACACCATAAAACCAGCAACTCGTATAATCCAACGATCGATATTCATTAAAAGCACCTATTAATAATTATTATTTATTTTTAACAACAATAACTTAGTTGGTTATCCAAACTTCAGCTTCGGCATAATCCTTGTTAGCAAAAACCTTTATCGGGCATGGTATGGCAATACTAAAAATATCACTTACTGATTTAATCCATGTTTTATCGGTAATAATTGCTATCTTTTCCCAAGCCTTAAAGTGGTCTACACCCAACTTTGCGTCGTCCCACATTGCTCCCATACTAAACTCTGTGAATTTAGGTCCCAAATGGTAGAAAATACGAATTGTTGGGTGTTGTTTTAACATGGATTCAACGGTAGGAATTAAAACGTTTTCGTAGTCGTTTGCCGTTACTTGTCCTGATGCACTGATCGCCAGCACATTGGGGGGAAATTTAGGGATTAATTCAAGCATAGATAGTTTCTCTTTAAATTGTGAATAAAAATCAGCCGGCTAATGGCGTTATATTTATAGTTATGGCGACGTTGTTTTTTGTTTCGATGGCGAATCAGATTCTTTATTCCAATATCCTTGTCTTTCATAGTGCTTGTGCATAGCAACTTCCCACTCTCGATCCATTTTAACCATCGAATCATACATTGGCGCTTCTTCAACTTCTGCACGTGTGTGATTAACTTTGATGGATGAATCAGACCATTTCATGTCATTAAACCATTGGGGTGCCACTAATACATTATGACCAATCCACCAATCGGTGGTACGTACGATGACATAACGTACGGCAAAGGTTTGCTCATCAATTAATAAGTCTTGTATATGCCCTATTTCACCATCAGAGCCATTGACGACGATCCCTTTTACCTTTTGCCAACTGCGTAAATGCGGATCATTATTTTGATATTTAGCGTATGCCTTAGCTTGTGCGGCATTGGGGCGTTCATCAATATTATCGTTTTCTAGCATTAAACCGCCCGGGTAAAGACCTTCTCCCCATAAACCACTTCCCCCCCAATAAATGGGATAGCCATAGTAACCAAAGTATTTTATCTCTTGCTGTCTTGATACTGGCTTATGCACGCTAATGTCAGGACTATCGTCGACTTGTTTTTGGCTCAAGGTGACTTGCGTTGTTTTATTTAACCAATCAAGGTTACCCAATGCGATGGGCGAAACTAATGCTTCGCGTTTGAAAAACCAATTATTGGTGGTGACTACAAGATAACGAATAACCCAAGCTTCATCGTCAAAATATAAATCATTAATTTTTCCTAAATCACCATCTATTGATTGGATCTGACATGCTTTCAAATCATCAGCGCTATGCAACATTCATTTGCTCCTCGTGGATTCTCGTGGATTAAAGTTCAGCATTTTATTTTACAGTAAATTATAAGGAGTTCTGTTCGATAGCAGACAGTAGCTAACGAGATCGACAGGTAATCCCCAAAAATAATAGGAGTAAATATGGGGATAATTGGTACTTAAAATTGAAAAAATATTATCCCCTCTAATTCATTTTTATACGGCATCAATAGCTTTATAGTCACCAATTGAATCTTTTATAAGCTCTTGTGCAATGGTTTTTTCTGCTGCTGTTCGCGTTTCAACCATTAGTACAATTTGCCCATTTTCAATGGCATCTTCAACTAATGCTGACAAAGGTTTTTTATTTTCAGCCGCACCAATGCTGGCGCCCACCACGCCACCAACACTGGCTCCCCAACCAAGTAGCACCAGCGGTGCAATCAAGGGACTGGCCACAAATAAGGTAACATTGGTCGTGATCAGCGCTACCTCCATTAACGCACCAATACCTGTTCCTACGCCAGCACCAATACTACCGTCCACCAATATATCTTTTAAAACTTCATTGCTCCCTTCGCTAGGCTCATGAGCAAGTGCAGGAGCATGATGTCGGTAATTTTGCACGCGTTCGTGTGGCAGTCCCTGTGAAATAAGTTTTGCAAAAACATCATCTGCTTCTCGTTGATGTTCAAAAAAGCCGGAGACATAATGGATGTAATGATTCATGAGACTTCCCTCATAGATGACCCGTTTTAAACGGTTGAACATTAAGTTTATGATGAAAGTTTATCAGCCGTCTGTGTGCAGCCGCACACAGTGCGATGCAATTTAAAAATCATTAAATATGCCTCGATGTTACTCAACAACCGCAGCCAAATATAATGATCACAGCTTTATCAATTCATACAGCGAAAGCTTAGCGGGTAGTTAGCTTCGTTATCTGAGATGATTTAGGATATTGCAATAAAGCCAATAACTGAGTATTTCCCTGTTAGGTACGATAACGCACCGACAAGTGATAGCATTGCGCGGATGATCCATGCTGTCGATATGTTTATGAGAACCTAGAATAGGTAAATCTGGGACATATCTGGTACTTCTACCTTAATTTACAGGAAATAATCATGAACCATAATCGAACATTGATTAACGGCGCTTTACTGGCAAGTTTGCTGGTATTAAGCGCATGCGACACAAACCCAACCGTAGCAGCGTCAAATTCAATCACACCAGCGTCTAATACCCTGAAGGCCCAACTTTCAGGGGCGAGTGAGGTACCTGCTGTTGTTGGTCAGGGCAGCGGCTCTTTCAAGGCAAGCCTTGATCAGCAAACTAGAATTTTGAAATGGACAATAACTTATTCTGGTTTAAGTGGTCCAGTTACGAGCGCTCATTTCCATGGGCCGGCACTGGTAGAAGAAAATGCCGAAGTGCTGCTTCCAATAACTGGCAATCTAACCGTCAGCCCGATTAAACAAACAGCAACACTTACCGCAGCACAAATGGAGGAAGTACAAGCTGGAAAATGGTATGTAAATCTACACACCACAGCTAACCCAAAAGGAGAAATTCGTGGTCAGGTTGTTGTACAGAACTGATCCATGACTGAAAAAT
Source organism: Alteromonadaceae bacterium (assembly GCA_047621305.1). Lineage (GTDB taxonomy): Bacteria > Pseudomonadota > Gammaproteobacteria > Enterobacterales > Alteromonadaceae > Colwellia_A. Next base: position 15,579 of record JBLHNB010000022.1, read on the forward strand.
TAGTCGGATAAAACGCCATTTTGAGAATATGACAATACATGTTGTTTAATATTCCCCATATTTACTCTGGTAATCTTAATACTGTTATCGACATAGTGGGCAGGCGACAGGATTAAGTTTTGATAGTCTCTTTGCCCGCTAATATCTATTATTTCTACAGTGTTACTGTGATATTACTGAAATACAAGGTGCCAACTCAAGCGAAATTTCACAAAGAACTATTTAGATAACTTGCTGCCAACCCTTTATCGTAGCGGTTGTGTGTTCTGGCGTACTGACGGGGTTCATTAATGTTGCTAGCATAGGTCGTAACTGAATGGTGTTCAGTTTGCTGGCATTATGACCTTCAAACACCCAGCTAATTAATCTAAATAATGAAATTAAACAAATGACTTTTAGGAGATTATCAATGGCATACGCGTCTAAAAAGCCTGAACATAATGTCTCACTAATGGAGAAGTACCTTTATCTATTATATTTATCATCGAGAAGCATGGTTATGCACAATACATCTAAATTACAAATAGCTGGTACTGATGCTCAACAGCTTCCTGCCTACGATTGGTCTGGTGAGCACCGACGAACCTCAATAGAGCGCCACAGTGATATACGCACGCCTGGTAAACGGAAGGTTTCTTTAATCCAAAAAATTAAAATGTTTATAAAACCACGTCTTGGAGTTGACCGTCGAAAGAAGGTTGCTGAACGAACTTTGATCGTGGAACCTGTGCTAACACCAGAGGAAATTGAAGCTTTAATCAAATAGCTTGCTATATTTTTGTGAACCAGAGCTGCCGGGAACTCGCCCTTCTCAGCTACATAGTGCGTAAGACGTGCCGTGGCAAACAGCGTGGCATTAATGGCCGAGCCCGTGGAGAACGCGGCGGCAATAGTGACGATAATGAGACCAACCGTGCCAAGGGCAACGATAACGTAGACGGCGATCACCGCACGAGGCAATGTTTTTTTTGGTTGTTGATATCCTGGTAGCCGTAGGTCAGTAGTTGAAATCCCTGATAGGCCATGAATACGGACGCAGCACCGAACCTGGCATTAAAATCCCCTACTCGACAGACAAAGAAGATGAATAGGGTGAAGTAGAAAATCATTGGCCTTTTATCATTTCAGCCTTTTGTTACTTCAACATAAGAAAGCCATTGCTTATCCAACTTTTTATAAATTAAACTTCTATCCATTTCTTCAAGTGAATTACAGCCCGATGCAGTCAATAATTCCAAAAAATCTTTCAACATGTTTTTGTGATAATTCCTAACTCTTTTCCATTTATCTGAAACCACTAAACCCCTCACAAATTTTGGGTTATTTGTGGCTACTCCTGTAGGGCACTTATTGGTATTGCATTTCAGGGAATGAACACAACCCAAAGCCAGCATCATACCCCGGGCGGAATTACAGACATCGGCTCCAATACAAAGGGCTTTAAATAGATCAAATGCCGTAAATATCTTAGTCGCTGTAATCACTTTTATTTCTTTTTTGAGTTTGTATGTCTTGAGTGTATCCACTACAAAAATCAGTGCGTCTTCCCAAGGCATACCGACATAGTTTAAGAAATCGATGGGCGCAGCTCCTGTTCCCCCTTCTGCGCCATCGACAGTGATGAAATCTGGTTTGATACCTGTTTCCACCATTTTTTCACATATTTCAGTAAACTCTTGTTTATTTCCTATGGCAAGTTTAAAGCCAACAGGTTTTCCGTTGGATAAAACTCTCAATTGCTGAACAAACTGCAATAATTCTTCAGCATTATTAAAAGCTGAATGCCCTGGTGGTGAAATAACATCGGTATTTTGTTGAACACCTCTTATTTCAGCAATTTCCTTATTATTTTTGGCGGCGGGAAGTAAACCACCATGTCCGGGTTTTGCACCTTGTGAAATTTTGATTTCAATCATTTTTACCTGTTCCAAATTTGACTTTTCTCTAAATTTTTCGGCATCAAAGTTGCCATCCTCAGCGCGACAACCAAAATAACCTGTACCTATTTCCCACACTAAATCTCCACCTTGTAAATGGTATTTTGATATACCTCCTTCACCTGTATTGTGAAAAAAACTACCTGCTTTAGCGCCCAAATTTAATGCGTGGATTGCATTTTTGCTCAAAGCGCCAAAACTCATGGCTGAAATATTAAATAAGCTAGCACTGTAAGGTTGTTGGCAATCTTTCCCACCAATTACAACCCGTGGCGGTTTTTTCATTTTACTGGAAGGATACATACTGTGCTGCATCCATATGTAATTATCATCATGTACATCGAGATCAGTGCCAAAAGGGTGTGTTTGGTTTTGCGCTTTAGACCGCTCGTAAATGTAACGGCGATGATTTTTATTAATGGGTTTACCATCTGTATTAGACTCCACGAAATATTGATGAAGCTTTGGACCCATATTTTCTGATAGGTAACGCATATGACCAATAACAGGAAAGTTTCTGAGTATCGTGTGTTTTTTTTGAACAAGATCATAGAAGCCAAGTATCACCAATAAGACTAAAAGCACGATAAAGCCCGGTAAAGGCCATATGAGTATACCGACGAATACGACAAAGATTAGCAGAGCGGTTAGGGTAAATTGAATGGTTTTATTCATAATGGCTATCATAACTCCCGTAAGTATTTTAGATCGTTTTTGGTCGTATCGACTATTTCTGCAAATTTTCCATTGACCATTAATTTTGCCATGGATTGTGCAAAACCTTTCACTTGCTCAAAGCTTACTGAAGGTGGCATTGCTAATGCATTGGGATCGGTAAAAATATTGATTATCGCAGGCCCCTTATGTTTGAAGCCATTTAACAATGCTAATTCCACCTCTTTAGATTCCTTAGCCTCCCATGCAGAAATGTTCATCGCCTCTGCCAATTTTATAAAATCAGGATTAACCATATCCGTCTGCCAGTCCATGTAGCCTTCTACTCGCATTTCAAGTTTTACCATAGCTAAAGAACGATTGTTAAAAATGATGATTTTTACGGGGATTTGATATTGGCTAATCGTCATTAAGTCGCCCAAAAGCATTGAAATACCGCCATCGCCACAAAATGCAATCACTTGTCGGTCTGGTTGTGATAAGCCTGCCCCCATCGCCATAGGCATTGCATTAGCCATAGAACCATGATTAAAGGAGCCGGTCAGGTAGCGATTGGCTCCCGCTTTTAAATAACGAGCGGCCCACACGGCGCTCATACCCGTATCAACGGTAAATATCGCATCGTCATCGGCTAGTTTATCCACCAAATAGGCAACATATTCTGGGTGAATGTTTTTTTCAGAGCCCTTATCTTCCACATAGCTCTCATAGATATCTTCAATTTCTTGATGCAGAGCACGGGTTTTGTCGAGGAAATCAGTGCATGCTTTTACGTCAATTAAAGGCATGAGATCTCCAAGGGTTGATTTAATATCACCACAATAACCAAAGTCGACCTTAGCTCTACGCCCTAACTTTTCTGCTTTAGTATCTATTTGAATAATTTTGCATTTTTCGGGCAGGAACTCACTATACGGAAAGTCAGTACCCAACATTAAAAGGACATCCGCTTGATGCATGGCTTCAAAACCGGATTTATTGCCTAACAGCCCATTTAATCCAACAGCATAAGGATTTTCTTTACGTTCAAAGAATATTTTCCCTCGAAAACTATATCCCAAAGGAGCCTTAAGTATTTCTGCCAATTGCATCACTTCTTCGACGGCATAACGACAACCATGGCCGCAAAACAGCATCACTTTATCATGGCCATTAATGACGTTTGCCAGTTCTTTAAGCTGTTCATAGCTTGGTGTTATTCTGGGTTGGGTATAGAAAATTTTATTAGCCGTATGCACAGGCTCTAGAATCGCTGCAGCCACATCACCAGGAAGACCCAGAACAGCGACTCCTTTCTTGCTAATGGCATGTTGAATAGCCGTTTGCAAACCATTAATAGCTTGTTTGGCCGTATTCGCTAGAAATACATATTTTGAACAATCTTGAAATAACGATTCAGGTCTTGTCTCTTGAAAATTGTCCAGTCCCATTTTTTCGGTATGAATGGTTGAAGCAATAGCAATCACAGGATTTTCAGATCTATTCGCATCATAAAGTCCATTAACTAAATGAATATGACCCGGACCACTACTGCCCATACAACAGCCAATGCCATTCAACTCTGCTTCCATAGAAGCAGCATAAGCTCCAGCCTCTTCATGCCTGACATGTATCCATTGCAGTCTACCATCTCTTCGCACAGCATCATTTACCGGATTAAGACTGTCTCCAGTTACCGCGTAAATTCTCTTAACACCCGATTCTACCAACATTTCTACTAAATGTTCTGATACATTTTTTGACATAATCCCTCCTGTTTTTTTGATTTTACCTAGGCCATAGTAAGCACCTATTGTTTAATTATTTTCGTATCACCATGACCGAATTATATCTTCGTATGTATTCATAAATCCTTTTTATACGAGTAAAAAACAAGCAGTTTTCACCGTTAATACTTAGCAAAGGACGTGTTAAAAAAATCGCTGCCACGCCTGAAATACTAGGACTACAATAGAAGTTATAAAACCAAAGAGTGAGACCCAACGAGGAAAGGATATTCTCTGTTCGCTATCACGGTTTTCCTTTCCTTTAATACGCCAAAGAGAGATATTTACGATGGCAAAAATGATCAAGATAATAAAACTGGTAGATTCTGCTAAGGTTTGTAGCGGGAAAAAGGTGGCTAAAACCAGTACAATGCCGGTTATGAGAGCGGTTGCCCGAAGCGGTGTCTGGGTTTTAGCATTGATCTTTCCTAAAAAAGTCGGTGCTTGGTCTTTTTCAGATAAACCATAAATAACACGTGAAGCCATAATAATCTGTGCTAATGCGCCATTGATAATTAAAATGCTGACAATTCCCAGTATTTTCATAGAAAAATCGCCGTGACCACGCAAAATTTCTGCAACGGGGGTGTTACTACTTGAGAGCATCTGAGGCGATACGGTTAATACGGCGATGGTAGATACGACTATGTATATAATAGTCGTTAGGACAATACTCACTAAGATGGCAATAGGCAGGTTTTTTCTGACATCTTTGACCTCTTCAGCCATATTGACCATATCTTCAAAACCGATAAAAGCATAAAATCCTAAAAATGCGCCTGAAAATACCCCCAGCCAAACGGTACTACTTGTTGGGATAAACAGCTCTGTCCATCTACTTGGTAAGGCTTGTAAACTGTCTCCGGCAACAAAGACAATGTAGACTAATGCGCCTATTTGTATGACACTTATAACGGCAACAAAAGCGACGGATTTTCCAATCCCCCATCCTGCAATAATACCCATACCAAGCACTAAAAAAAGTATCGTAATTGTTTGCGAGACAGATATAAAGTCTTGTATAAAACCAGCCGTAGCAACGGTGATAGTGGCAGCTGAAACAATCCCTGTTACGATAACCAACCAACCAACAAGCGTAGAGAAATTTTTACTTGAAAATCCTTCCTGAGTGTAGCGCGCTTCACCTGCACTAAAAGGAAACCGTGATGATAACTCAGCAAAAGAGGTGGCACTAATAAATGCCAATCCCCCTGAAAGTAAAAAAGCCAACGGCATAAAAAGTCCGGCCTCTTCGGCGATCTCGCCAAGCAAGGCATAAAACCCTCCGCCGATCATAGTGCCTAGTCCATAAAGGATCAGCATGGGCAGCGATATGGAACGATTGAGTTTTATTTCTGACATTTATGCACCTCTTAGTGTGTAGAGTATGTAGATCGTGATGATATAAATAATCAAAACGGCTATGGAGTCCAGCCCCATTCTCAGAAAAGTTTGAGATTTTCTAACAATAAGTCCAATAACATAAATAGCCGTGACAACTATGCCTGAGACAAGCGCTAATTTTGCAGAGTCGTTCACGCTATTGAGTATGGCGCCATTGAGATAAAAAATATCTGCGGGTAAAAGTAAAAATATCATAATAAGATTACTACCAAAGATATTGGATATGGCCATACTTTGCGCACCCAGACGTACTGCTGCTATACTCGCACTAAGTTCAGGCAAAGAGGTACTGCTTGCTAGTAAGGTTACACCGATAAAACTTGCCCCTAAGCCTGATTGTGTCGCGATAGATTCCGCTGTTTGCACGAGTAATATACCTGCAATGAGTATCGCTAAACTGGCAAGACCACTGAATAAATAAAGTTGTTTGGTAGTATGTGAGTTTTTAGCTCGTTTATTCTTGGGGTTGGCTTTTTGTTTTATATCTTCAGAAAAATTTGCGACACTCCAACCATTGTTTTTCCCATAATCTAAAAACATAAAGATTGCTAGTATGTACAAAATGGCTAATAAAATAGGACTTGCTCCTATATGCCCAAACACAACAGTATCACCCAGCATCGTTGCGACTAAAACCAAAGATAGCAACAAGATCAATACGACCCCTTGAAGTAAGTTGATAGACTTTCGAGCCGCAACACTCAACGTTGCCGTGCCAATAATGAATATATCGGCGATAGCAAGTACAGCAGTCTGCATCGTCATACCGCCAAACATAGCATTTAAAACAAGTTCGCCATTACCATGTAAAGCACCTGTAGTGTTGGTGACTATTTCTGGGAGTTGTGTAACAAGGGCTAGAAATATAAATCCCATACTCGCTTTATCCCAATTTTTACGATCAGAGATGATGTCTGCATAGGCAGTTAATCGTGTACCAGAGATCCATACCGTTATTCCGGCTAATATAAATAATATTGTGTTTAGCCAGAAAGGAAATGTTTGAAAATTCAGCATAGAATCAATACTGTTAGTAGTTGCTTGAGCATCCATTTGCCAACACACTCTTTATGCTTTGTAAAGGCCAAAATACTAAGCGATGTTGCCCCAACTAATGTCAGACTATCTTTTTGATAGTGGGACTTTTTATTTTTATGATTATTCATATGCCCTCCGTTATTTGTCTTTTACAAAAGCAACGCTTTATCTGGCAAGCCAAAAGGCTATTATGCTCGCCGATAGCATTACAATGAATATCAAACCAACATCCAACACGTTAGGAAGTTTAAAGTAATAAAGAAAGTCATCAATTTTCCCAAGGATTTTAAACACCAGAAAGTTTGACTGTGGAATAACGTTGAGTTGTGGTTCAAAAACCTTTACCGCAAGCTTTCCACTCTCAACCGCAGCCTCGATGCTCCAAACATCCGCCGTTGTTTTCGTGTGAGCACCAGCAATAACAAGGTTAGATATTGTCGTCTTTTGCTTGGGCATATATTGTTGGGTGTTTGTCGCGTTCACCCATTTTGGTTGCGCCGTTTTTATTCCTTCAGAAGAAAATTCCCATTCATGCCAAACCTTGAATTTTACAATGGAAAAATCTTGCCAGCTTTTGCCTTCGTTAACCTTTTTCACCAAATCGTCCAAGGCATGACTCTGTTTTAATTGAAATAACACTTCATCAAGGAATTGTTCCTCAGTGCATTGTTCCAAACAAAGGCCATACACTGCGCAAGCCGTTACTGTCCACAGTGCTTGAATATCTTCGCCTAGAGCACTAGGCTGTCCCCAAGCTTGTTCCTGAGAAAAAAGTGTCAGGTTAAAGGCGGAATCTGAAATAACCAGCGCACATCTTTTTCGAGGCCAAAGCATTTTTTCTTTGAAGCCAATTCGAAAGGAGACCTGAGTGTGAGGACCCTGTTGAACTAAGGATTTAAAAAGATTAAGTTGCGGTTTATCTTCAAGCAGAGGGGTTCTCGCCAAGATATCTGCCGCACTAAAGGGATTCAGTGCAAGCACATAGATATCGGCCTGAACGGTTTCTCCATTGGCTAATTCTGCTACTGTTATCTTGTTTTTTTCAAAACTCAAACGATGAAGTGGAGTCTGCCAGAAGAACTCAACCTGTTTTTGCATCAGGTGATTGATCCACTTATCAAACCAAACCTCACTGCTGGGCCCGTTCAAAAGCAGCCATCCGGTGCGCGCCGTGTGATCACACTGTCCACCTTCACTGTCTCCTGAATGATGATAGGAATACTTGGTGACTAATTGCTTGCGAAAAAAATGAGCAACATGATGAAAAGAAACATGGCACCAGTCAGAGCCAACCCAAGGGCCAAAGGTGGAACTCCACGTGCTAAGTGTCGAAGGAGATAAATAGGGCCGCCAAGCTTCTTTAGCATTGATAGTACTGTATTTATAGGTACTGCGGTTATTTGAGCACCAGGCCTTTAGCATAAGCCAACTCCACAGCCATTTTTCTTTGGCCGTCATACTAAAAAGATTTTCTACATCGACATTGTTGGAATTAGAATCGCCAACAAAATGAGCCGTACCTGAATTTGGCGCCAAGCCAAATATTACTGGCCGTGAAAGGATGTTGTCATAGAGGCTGGAGCAGTCATCAAAGGGTATTTCCTTGATGATTTCGAAAAAATTGTTATACCAAGGACCCATTCCATGCCAAGAGTATTCAGAAGGCATGCCTTCATATTCTTTCCTTCTGGCACTTCTAAAAAAACCACCCGCATCATAATTCGCCTCGAACACTTTGACTTTATAATCACGCTTTGAAAATTCATGCGCTACCGTTAGTCCAGAAATACCGCCACCAAAAACAGCGACACTTTTTACTTTTGTGGATTTAGACATTGATTCGGATACCATTTATCACCTATAACATTGTAGTCAGTCGCTTCAACACGATACTAGAGCTGTGGTTTCTCGATGTCATGTTTATTCCTCCACCCAATAACCGAGACGGCCATAATGATGGTAGATAACCATTTCAGCCTTACGATCCACTTGCATCGCTGGGTTATACGGTGGAGCATCTTTCACTGCCTGTCGTGTCAAATTTACAGACGCCTTGCCATCCGCCCAACTCACATCCTGGATCCAATGTGGAGGAATGAGTACTTGATGACCAAGCCACCAGTTACTTGTATTCACTATCATGTATCGAATGGCCCAAGTCTCTTCATCGATAAGTAGGCCCTCTATGTGGCCGATGTCACCATCGGTAGCATGAATGTGGTAGTCGATTATCGCCTGACAACTACGCAGATGAATATCGTCATCTTGGTGCTGCTCGGCCTTAGAAATATTCCTCGCTTCTAGATCTTCGTCATGGGGTGGTGAAACAAAGCCGTCATATCCCGTTAACATCATATCCGGGTACATACCCCCGCCCCACATCCCATAACCTCCCCAATAATATGGATAGCCGTAGTACTCAAGTAACTGGATTTCTTGCTGTCGAGAGACTGGCTTTTGGGTATTGATGTCTGGGCTGTTCTCGACTTGAACTTTTGTGATCGAAACCGGTAGGAGCTTATCCGCCCAGTTCGCTAGGCCTATCGAGATAGGCGAGATCAGTACTTCTCTACTCGAAAGCCAAGTGCCTGTGTCAACAACGAGATAGCGAGCGCACCAAGTTTTGTCATCGAAATATACATCTGTAACATGACCAATGTTGCCATCTGTCGCTTGGATAGTATAGCCTTCTAGATTTTTAATCGTTCGTAACATGCGGTCTTTCTCCTTCAAAAAATAGGTAAATTGGTTAGATATAAAGATATTAATACGCCGATCTGATTACTCAGTCGGTACGCTTGCGAACATTAGAATAATTGATATTTAGCTTTGCTTTAACGACTAGTTTTCCACTGTTGTTTCGGAGATAGCCTTACCGACCACAACGCTAGAATTGTTGCAATCATAAAAAACCAGTTGGTAGTTTTTTGAGTACCGATAACACTTCAAAGACGATCGTAAATATTTTCAATGCTATATTGTCAATACTAGGTTAATCACCTACGTTGAATTATTAGTCTCTTTTTTAAACATCTACGCGCTGCCAATCTCCCTGTTATTCTGAGTTATTGGCTTATCTGTAAATAGGTAATCTCTTAATTTTTTATCAAAGGTTGGGTCTTGCCTTCTGATCCATTCTTGCAGCATTGCGGCATTGCGGCATGCTCTTTTTCTTCATCTCGATTATGTACAAGAATTGCTTTTAATTTTTCATTGTTACAAGCATCAACTCTTTGATTATAACAGTCTACAGCTTCAAGCTCTTCCATCAGTGAGATAATAGCTCTGTGCATATCTTTGGTTTCAACTGTTAGTTCACTTGTTGGTTCGTGATAGCCTTCGTTTGACATTATTATCTACTCCATAAAAAGTGGTTGTTGTTATAAAAATACAACGGTCACGGTCACATTCACGTTACTGAAATATTATTTCACTGCATCTATATTCTTTAATGATAGTGAATTAGGTGCGTCGTTCGATGCCGTAATTATCAATGAATGTATTTGCAATGTCTGTTCGCTGTCGAACTTAGTAAGTTTTGGCATTCCATAACAAGACACTGTTTAATACCAATTGGATTAACTACGCCAATTGGTATAATTCCACTCACGCGACTGACAATTTTTTCAGTTGACCAACAACAAGCGCTTAACGTTTTTGCAGCCATAGAGGGAATTCTTTGGCTGGCAACGGCTCGCTGAAGAAGAAACCTTGCCCTTCGGCACATTCATGAAACTGCAAGTAGTCTAGCTGCTCCTGAGTTTCCACCCCCTCAGCAATCACCCGTTGACTGAGGTTTCTCCCCATACCAATAATAGCGCTTACTATAGTAGCGTCGTCAGTATTCGTAGCAAGATCCCGCACGAATGATTGATCAATCTTAACAGTGTCGATGGGAAAGCGTTGCAGATAGCTGAGACTCGAATAACCAGTGCCAAAATCGTCAATTGCGAGGCCAACTCCCGTCAATTTTAGCGACTCGAGCAGCGCGATAGCGGCTTCAGCATCTTTCATCAGGACGCTCTCAGTTAGTTCCAACTCGAGCATGTTTGGGCTTAAACCGGTTTCTTGCAAAATCTGAGTAAGGTTGGAAATAAAATTTTTGTGGTTAAACTCCAGTGCGGAAATATTCACTGATATGGGTACTGTCAGCAGGCCAGCTTCGTGCCATGCCTGTAACTGTTTACAGGCTTCTCGCAGAACCCACCGACCCAACGGCATGATCAAACCGCTAGCTTCAGCGATAGGAATGAACTGTGCTGGACTTATAAGCCCTTCCTCTGGATCCTGCCAACGCACTAAGGCCTCAATGCCGGTCGTGGTTTTTGACAACAGATCAATCTGCGGCTGGTAATACAACAGGAACTCCCCTTTCATCAAGGCTCGTCGTATACCTGTTTCGATGAATAGGCGTTTTATTGCTTGAACGTTCATTTCGGCGCGGAAAAACTGATAATTGTTGCGTCCCATGCCTTTGGCGTGATACATGGCGGTGTCAGCGCTTTGCAACAGGTGGTCAACGTTGTCGCCGTCATCAGGAAACAAACTAATGCCGATACTCAAGGAAGCGTGCAACTGATGATTGTCAATTAGTACCACTTTGCTGGCACTTCTACGCAAGTTTTCTGCAACATGAGCGGCAGCTTCAGGCGATTCAATTTCCGCCAGCAATACCACAAACTCGTCACCACCCTGCCGGCACACCGTGTCGGTGGTTCACACTGCACCTTGCGGCAACAGCGAGTAGCAGTTGATCACCGATGGCGTGTCCTAACGAATCATTGATGTGCTTGAAAGCATCTAGATCCATATACAATAATGCGACCTGATTTTTATGTCGCCGTGCATTTCCGATAGAATTTATGGTAACTTGTGCACGTTCCTTTTCGACAAATAAGTATTCTTCCATCCTGAGCAGAATTTGCTCAGTGGCTTTGCGCGCGCTGATGTCCTCCACCGAGTGCATATAACCTAGCACGCTGTTATCTGGTACTATCGGCTACATTTAAGCTTATCCACAATTGGCTATCATCATTGCGCTGGAAGAGCGCTTCCGTTTTATAATCCTTTAGATCTTCAGTGGTAGCTTGCAAGTCGTCAATAATATGCTGGCGTTCCTGCGGATTTATCGCCAGACTCCAGTGGGTAGCAAGCACCTCTGCTTCGGTGCGTCCAATGATCTTTAGATAGGCTCGGTTTACGTAGACGCAATACCTCTTGACGTCGGATGCAAAGATACCCAGTTAAGTTTTTCAACGACTATGGTATTTATAATTCAACAGTAGTTGACTATCGAGTATCTCTGATAAAAAAGGCCAAGCTACTTACGGATGACAAAGCAGACAAAAGTTAATTTTTATTTGGCAATAAAAAACCCTAATAATGAATAGTAGGGATTTTGTTCTTCTTTTTCTCGTTATCTAAATAATAACTTATTAAGGTAATTTACTTTATCCATAATCATTTAATGATTACCCGTTACTCACCTCTTCAAAATCAGCATCAATAACATCTTCGTTTTTTGCGCTATCATTAGCAGCATTACCTTGATGCTGCTCTGTTTGTGCCTGTTGCTGTGATTGCTCGGCTTCCATCATTTTACTGTAAGCTTCTTGCAATGTTTTTTGTCGCATTTCAATCGCGGCTTTATCACTGCCATTAACCGCCATTTTTAGTTGTTCAATCAATGTTGTAAGCTCTGTTTTATGATCATCACTCAAATTCGCCATTGAGGTTTGCACCGTATGAATTAATTGATCGGCTTGGTTACGTTGCTCAACTAACGCACGTTTTTGTTTGTCTTCATCAGCGTGCAATTGTGCATCATTGACCATACGATTCACTTCATCTTCGGTTAAGCCACTTGATGCGGTAATTTTAATACTTTGCTCTTTACCTGTTGCCTTGTCTTTTGCAGATACATTTAAAATGCCATCAGCATCAATATCAAAGGTTACTTCAACTTGTACCGAACCACGAGGACCTGGGTTAATATCCGTTAAGTTAAATTGACCTAACGATTTATTATCGGTTGCCATTTCACGTTGCCCCTGCAAGACATGTACAGTCACTGCCGCTTGATTGTCTTCCGCCGTTGAAAACGTTTCAGATGCACGTGTGGGTATCGTGGTATTTTTCTCAATAAGCTTAGTCATTACACCACCTAAGGTTTCAATACCCAGTGATAATGGCGTTACATCAAGTAATAATACATCCCCCACTGTTCCTGATAACACCCCTGCTTGTATAGCCGCACCTATAGCGACTGCTTCATCTGGGTTTACATCTTTACGCGGTTCTTTACCAAAGAAGGCTTTAACTGCTTCTTGTACTTTTGGCATACGAGACTGTCCACCTACCAAAATAACTTCATCAATATCACCTTTACTTAAACCGGCATCTTTTAATGCTTGGTCACACGGTGCGATAGTATTTTTAACTAAGTCATCAACCAATGACTCTAACTTCGCCCGGGTAACTTGCACATTTAAGTGTTTAGGACCACTGGCATCTGCTGTGATATAAGGTAAGTTTACGTCAGTTTGTAATGCTGATGACAACTCGATTTTTGCTTTTTCAGCGGCTTCTTTAATACGTTGCAACGCTAAAGGGTCTTGGTGAACATCAATACCACTGTCTTTTTTGAATTCATCTGCAAGATAATTAATCAAGCGTAAATCAAAATCTTCACCACCTAAAAAGGTATCACCATTGGTTGCTAATACTTCAAATTGTTTTTCACCGTCAACATTGGCTATTTCAATAATTGACACATCAAAGGTACCACCACCTAAATCGTAAACCACGACTTTTTGATCTGCTTTGTTATTCTTATCAACACCATAGGCTAATGCAGCCGCCGTAGGTTCATTGATAATTCGCTTAACATTAAGTCCCGCAATTTTACCGGCATCTTTGGTTGCTTGACGCTGTGAGTCATTAAAATATGCAGGTACGGTAATAACCGCTTCGGTCACTGTTTCACCTAAATAGGCTTCAGCATCTTTTTTTAATTTGCGTAAAATTTGTGCTGATACTTCTTGTGGTGACAAAGGTTTACCATTAACTTCAACCCATGCATCGCCATTTTTGGCTTTTACAATTTTATAAGGCGCTAGCTTAATGTCTTTTTGTACTTCTTTGTCATCAAATTTACGACCAATTAAGCGCTTAATTGCAAATAATGTATTTGTTGAGTTAGTAACGGCTTGTCTTTTTGCTGCTTGACCCGCTAATGTTTCATTGTTTGCATAAGCAACAATTGATGGGGTTGTACGGCTACCTTCTGCATTTTCAATAATTTTGGCAACGCCACCTTCCATAACTGCTACACATGAATTTGTTGTACCTAAATCTATACCAATAATCTTAGACATAATAATCACCTATCATTTATTAAAAAAGGTCTGATGCTTTATGGTAATTATCCAAAGAGCAGTTTGACCGTAAAAACAACCTTGTATCAACCTATTCATACTGAAGATTTAACCTTGGCTGTTTGGTTAGTGGAGCTATAATAGCTAAGCGTAAAAAATGCTGCTGTCACAAATATGACAGTTAAGAGAGATTTGTATTTATTTCTCATTATTTTTTTTATATATAAAAATCAATGAATTAATAAATCATCAGTTAAAATAAGTATAAATAACATTATCTTTTGCTATGTAGCCACAACACGGTAGAATAAAACCTCTGTATTCATTCCTACTAGAATCATTTTGTTTTATGTCTAAAAATGTTACTGATTTACCTCAAAAAGCAAATCCTGTATTAGTTAAACAAGCCCGCCTTTTTTCAGATTTACCGGCAAAATTAATTGAGGACTTCCAACAAGAATTTCAGCTCAATGAATGGCACAAAGGTGATTTTATTCATAGTGATATATTAACAAAACGTTTTTTTGTTTTGATTGATGGCAGTTTAGAAATTAAACAAAGTAATCCAGAAACAGGTAGAGAAGCCACCTTAGATATGTTTTATGCCGGTGATTGTTTTGATTTAATTGTCTTGTTTGATGATCAACCGCATGAGGTTATTATTTCGCCCTTAACAACAGTAAAGTTACTGTCAGTTAAACTTGCAACTATGCGTCATTGGTTGTGGACTTATCCAGAGTTTAATCAACAGTTTATGCCTTACTTAGCAAAAAAAATGCGTGAAAAAGAACAACAAGCAAGCAGTTTAATCTTGCACGATGTCACCACACGTTTAGGCCGTATTATTTTAGAACACATTAATAAAATTAAATTTTATAGTGGTAGTTTAGAAGAAGAGCATCAGCATCATTTAGTGAATGGTTTAAACGATGAGACCCTGGCACGAATGACGGGGTCAGTTAGACAAGTCATTAATAAACAATTGCAACACTGGAAAAAAGTAGGGATCATTGATAAAAAACGTAATCAACTCATTATTAAAGATTTAGAAGCACTAGAAAAGGAAGCGAAATACACGCAAACTTTAGCTAATACTCCTTTTCTTGATACTTAGTACCATATACCTAAGTACCATAATAATTAGGTACCACACCATTGTAAGTACATAATATATACTTACAATGCTATTTTTTCATTTTTATCAGAAGGTTCTCTTCAATTATTTTTAATTTTTCAAGCAAGCTCTTTCGTGACCCTGCGGACATAAGTACATGACCAATCTCACTACTTGTACTGTCATATTCGGATACTTCAGATCCCGCTTCAATTGTAAATTTGAATCGCTCGATCCCTTTAAGTTCCTTGACTTTTTCAAGACCAGAAATATCATCGACAATACCGGAACCGGGATGAAACATCAGTACACAAGCGTATTTTTTTGCCTTTACAGGTAAAGGTTGTGGTGTTGCGCCGGTTTCTAGCTCTACATACGTTTTCCATGGATTGAAGCCATAGGCATACTCAATCAGTTCCATGTAGTACCCCCCTGGAGGTCGAACTGCCATTTCACCAAATACAGGGCCATCTTTGGTGAGATAGAACTCAGCATGGGTCATCCCATTTTTAACACCAAAACCTTTAATGACTTGATCATTTATTTTAATTATTTGTTGTTCTGTATCATGGTCTAAACTTGCTGGAAGGATTGATTTTTTCCATTGATGAAGATAGTCAGTAATATTGTGAAAAATAGGAATACCGTTATGAATTAACGTTTCTACACTAACTTCACAACCTTCTACAAAGGCTTCTGCAAGTAGTCCTGCTTTGGCATGCGCCTTAACCTCGTCCAAACTCTTCAGTACCATAACGCCCCTTGCACCCGATTCAGCAACGGGTTTAACAACAAGCGGCAATCCTAATTTTTCGACTAACGTTGCTGGGGTATCTTTTTTGTCTATCAGGTGAAATTTTGTTATGGGTATATTATATTTTAAGGCTTCGAGCTTCATTTCGTTTTTATTATGTAAAATGTTGGTGATTTTAAGCGGTGTTCCGGTAAGTTTGAACTCTTCGCGGATCATCGCTGCAATATCCACACTTGATTCAGTAGCGGCAATGACAAACGCGATATTAAATTCACGAATCGCTGCTATTTCGGCACTTAAAAGACGTTTTTCACAATGTTCAAAGGGTGTTTCAATACAACCCGATAACTTTTCTTTTCGACTTTCGTGCAAAGGGCCATCGCTCCAGAGAAAAACGTTATGCCCTAATTTTAATGCCGCGCGATAACATTGACCTCTTCTACCAACGATTAATACATTAGCCATTAAACACCTCTTATAATGATAAACTCAGCATCTGAGCTTATGTAATCTACATAAATAATACGGCCTAAGTAGTGGCGTTAGGCATCAATTTTTTGTTTGACATTTTCATGCTTATTTTCATTAGTCGCTAGCGTTTTTAAAGACTGATAAAGCGCCTCTTCTGCTGTCGATAAACTTTTTGGAAAAGTTATTTTTAGTTTTACAAAAAAATCACCAGCTATTTTGCTGGGCAATCCACGTCCTTTTAAACGTATTTTACTGCCACTACTTATCAGTTTAGGTAAAGTTACATCAATATGTCCTGTAGGTGTAGGTACTTTTACTTTATCTCCTAAAGCTGCTTGCCATGGGCTAATAGTAAGCTCTGTTGTAATGTAAGCGCCTTCAACAACATAGAGAGGATTAGGATTAAAGCCTACTTCAATATATAAATCACCTTTTTTTGCACCGCCAAAACCGGCTTCACCTTGTTGTTGCAAACGAATTTTTTGACCTGATTTAATTCCTTTCGGAATGTTAACCTTTAATGTACGTTCTTTTGAGGGTGTTTCACTGTCTTGATCTCGAATTGTAAAGCTTCTAATCGTGCCAGTGTAAGCATCATGTAAATCAATTAACACTTTTGCATGACTATCTTGCCCTTGACGAGACTGTTGACCACGCGATGCATGTTGATTAGCGTTGAAACCACCACCAAATAAGGATTCAAAGAAATCGCTAAAATCGCCTTGTTCCCCCGTATTAAAATTACTGTTATTTTGTTTATATTGATTTTTCCAATTAGGTGGTGGTGTAAAGCCTGATTGCCCAGCCTGCCAATTACTGCCTAGTTGATCATACGCTGCTCGCTTTTCTTTATCGCGCAGCACGTCATAAGCTTCATTTATGTCTTTAAAGCGAGACTCTGCATCTTTTTCTTTACTTACATCAGGATGAAATTTTCGCGCTAGTTTACGATATGACTTTTTAATTTCATCTTGTGGCGCTGTTTTAGCAACATCCATAATTTTATAATAATCTTTATAATTCACACTGACCTCCTGCCTATACACTTGTTAACGATCAATACACCCACTTGTAGGTGCTTGAATTGTTCAATGCAACTATGATTAATTTTGGACTCATATGACCTATTTTATAGTAATGTTAGCCCAGTGCTAGCCCGCGTTAACTTAGCATGAGATAATCCCATTTGATGGCGTTATTATAAAAACAAAGAGAACAGATGAATGTCATAAATATGACAATTCGCGTTAATTATTATTGGCAAAATAAATAAAGCTAAATCTATGCCCTTTAAACACTCTACTTGATCAATTTAGGTAAATTTAAATCAATATTAGCCGTAAGGAAAAGTCCTTTCCTGAAAATATCAACTATAGTGTAATTATCTCCCCTCGATACTATTTCATTAATGATAAAATATCCCCATATACACAAAACGTCTGGTTTATTACCGCTTGATACTAATCAAATAATTGAATTATTTGATGATCTCATTGAATGCATTTACGGGGTTGATCTCAACGGCAACTGTACCTTTTGTAATAAAACCTTACTGAAATTGTTGAAATATCAGCAGCCTAAACAGCTATTAGGTCAAAATATGCATCATTTAGTTCATCACTCTTACCATGATGGCACGCAAAAAAAACAAGGAAATAATGAATTATGGCAATCTATAGCAAAGGGAAAAGCCATACATAAATCACAAGACTGGGTTTGGTGTAAAGACGGTAGCTCAATTCCTGTTGAAATATGGGCCTACCCGTTTCATAAAAATGGCCAAGTTGCTGGTGCGATCATTGCCTTTATTGACATTAGTCATCGTATTTATACGCAAAATTCACTGGAAGACAGTTTAGAAAAATATCGTATGTTAATTGAATCTACCCAGGTGATCCCTTGGGAATACGATTTATTTTCCAAAAAGTTCACTTTCATTAGCCCACAAGCAGAGGAAATGTTTGGTTATCCTCTAGCTCAATGGTATCTAGAAAATTTTTGGGAAGAACACATTTTCATTGAAGACAGAGAAAAAAGTATTTTAGCATGTAATCGAGCCGTTGAAAGAGGAAAAAGCTTTGAATTAAACTACCGTATGATAAAAGCTGACGGAACAATTATACATGTGAATGATTATATCTCTCTTATTGTCAAAAATGTGAAAGTAACTGGGCTTCGGGGGGTATTTACCGATATTAGTATTAGCAAAATTCAAGAAGAGCAACTCCGCCTAGCGGCAGTCACTTTTGATACCGATTCAGGTATATTTATCACCGACAATACTGGCATTATTTTAAAGGTAAATAAGGCTTTTTCTGACATCACCGGCTTTGAAGCACAAGCGGTTATTGGTCAGTCCCCGCAGTTATTTAAATCAGATCGACATGATGATGCTTTTTTTAAAGTTATGTGGAATGACCTGCAAAAACATGGTCGTTGGCGCGGCGAAATCTGGAATAAAAATGCCAGTGGTGATGAGTACCCTGAATGGCTAACGATTACGGCAGTAAAAGGCTCTCTCGGTGAAACCACACATTATGTTGCGATTTTTACTGATATTAGTGAAATGAAAGCCGCTGAAGATAAAATAAAATACCAAGCACATTATGATTCAGTAACATCTCTCCCTAATAGAGTATTATTGTCTTATCATCTGCGACAAGCCATTGTGCAAGCGAGAAAATTTCATCATTGTGGTGCTTTACTACTTTTAGATCTTGATGAATTTAAAGTGATTAATGATTCATTAGGACATGAATTCGGAGACCGATTATTAATGCAAATGGGCACATTAATAAATAGTTTGGTCAGCAAAGGTGATATCGTTGCTCGATTAGGAGGTGATGAATTTGCCGTACTCTTACCTGATTTGGGGGGGGATATAGGTTGTTGTTTATTAGAAGCCGAAATCCTTGCACAATCACTCTGTGAAAGCATTGCTAAAGTTAAAGAAATAGATGGGGTCCAAGTACATTTAACCGCCAGTATTGGCCTTACATTATTTTCAAAAAAGCGTCTATCAGACAGTGATCTATTAAAACAAGCAGACACGGCGATGTACAAAGCTAAACAGGCGGGTAAAAATAGCTTTACCCGTTTTACCGAAGACATGCAGGAAGAAGCAAATAAACGTTTATCAATTCAAGGTGAGTTGAAGCTTGCCATTGAACGAAATCAACTAGAGCTATATTTTCAACCTCAATTTAATAATCAAAAAAAGTTAAGTGGCGTGGAAGCTCTTGTTCGCTGGAATCATCCTGAAGACGGGCAAATATCACCCAATGATTTTATCCCCATTGCTGAAAAATCAGGGCTTATTATACCGTTAGGACGATGGGTATTACATAACGCCTGTGAAATTTATGCGTCATGGCGTCAAACGCTCAATATTGAATTACCGCGAATGTCCGTTAATGTGAGTTCACAGCAATTTCAGCAATCGAGCTTTGTTGAAATGGTTACCAATTGTTTAGCAACTAATAATTTATCGGCAGAGCACTTAGAGCTAGAAATTACCGAGGAGGTACTGATCGGTAATATCGAGGAAACAATCATTAAAATTGAACAACTCAAAAAAATTGGCATTAGCTTTGCAATTGATGATTTTGGTACCGGTTATTCATCGTTGTCATATTTAAAAAAATTGCCAATCAATTTATTAAAAATTGATCGATCCTTTATCACTGATGTATTACAAAATAAAGATGATGAAGCTATTGTTGAGACGATTATTGCGATGACAAAGCACATGAATTTACATGTTATTGCTGAAGGTGTCGAAAACAAAGATCAATATGAATGGCTTAAGGCACATGGCTGTGACTACTATCAAGGATTTTATTTTAGTCGACCGTTATCTAAACAAGATTTCGAACAAAAAATATTATTGTCATCACCTTAATTATATTTAACAAGATATTTATTAAAATAAAGCCACCTATAAGAGCAAGTCATATCGGTGATTGCATATTTAATTATTTTATATCAAATGAGTAGTAAATATTGGCAGAGTTTTCTAAACTAGAAACCGCTTCAACCCACAATCGACTCAATAAATAAAACCTTACCGTTAATTCATTGATTGGTTCAATAACCCCAACACCATATTTAATATACACTTTGTCGCCTAAGTAACCGGCTATGGAAGCTTGTTTATCGTCCCCATCAATTTCAATTCTATTAATTAAAGGTAATTTTTCTATTTGGGCTAGTACCCCGGAAAAGTTAGTTATCGCGGTGCCTAAAGCCATACCTATGGCCGTATTACTGTCATTAGTTTTAGCGTCTAGTCCCCTGCCTCTCACTAAATATGATAGGGTTTCAGATTGTTGCATAGTCGGTTTTGAAAACAGTTTGATCTGTAAACTATTAGCTAAGCCTGACGCATCAATACCAACGAGAATATCTTCTTTTTCAATACTGCGTGTAGCTTGTAATGACACATAAGGATTGTTCACAGGACCGTTAAAAGAAATATTCCCTTTTGTCATCGATAAATCTTGTCCATAAGCTCGGTAACGACCTTCAGGAACTTTTAAGC
The DNA here is from genome assembly GCA_047621305.1 of Alteromonadaceae bacterium. GTDB lineage: Bacteria > Pseudomonadota > Gammaproteobacteria > Enterobacterales > Alteromonadaceae > Colwellia_A. Next base: position 36,654 of record JBLHNB010000022.1, read on the forward strand.
TACCAAATAGCTGTAAAGGTTGATGTGGCTGCTGGGTCACTTGTAATTCGCCACCAAGTCGACCAACAAATCCTTGACCTTCAACTTCAAAAGCGTCTGCGATAAGCACACGAATATTTGTTAGTACATTAAACGTTTTATCATTAATGACTTTTTCGCCTTTGTCATTAACAATAATGACATCTTTACTTAAACTCACGCTGCCTTGCGGTAATTTATTAACAGATAATTTACCGTTAAGTACTTCAATACGACCTGATATTTTTAGTTCCGCTGCTTTTATTTTCGCATTAAGATGAGGCGAAACCGTTATAGTGAGATCGAGAGGAATGGAAAAGTTAAGGGACTCGCCATCAAAGTTAAAATCACCTTGTAATTCGTCTTGCCAGTTAACGTCGCCAGTAATCGTTGCAGCTACTTTATTAATGTTAATACCGCCCGATATAGCTGCTTGGTATCCTTTAAAATCTATCGCCATATTAATATCTTCTAAGGTATTAATATGACCAAAAACCTTGGCTTTACCTTTTGTTAGCGTTATTTTACCATTTAATATCGGTTTGTCTAAATCACCTGTAACGCTGAGCTTAGTATTTAATGTTCCTTCCAATGAAGTAAGCTCTGGCACGAGAAATTGTAATGGTGAAAGACTAAAATCATTAAGAGTAAATTGACTATCTACAATTCGATTATCAGCAAATAAAAGAGCGGTACTTACGTTGATTATTTCTTTATTATCAAGGGAAAATAAAGCCATTTCTCCTGAAATACTGCTGTTATTCATTTGTAGATTGAGTTGGCCTTTTTGCCATTCAAGAAGTTTTTGTAAGCTACCTTCTTTATTCATCTGTAGCTGCCCTTCACTAATGAGTAACTTAGCGTTAACAGATAGCTTATCATGTGATTGCCAGCCCACAGCAACATCTCCTTCGAGTGCACTCTGTAAAAATATATCTTTGGGGATCATAGGTTTTAAAAGATCAGTGCCTAGTTTTATGGCTAAGGTCAATTCCCCCTTAGCAGGCGTTAAGGTGACATTATCTTTCATACAAAGTTCGGCACTTATGCCAAGCCAGCAATGTTTATTAATGACCAGCGTGTTTTGACGTTTATTATAAAGTAAATTAAGTGGTTGGTTTGATTTGAAAACATGTTCACCTAAAGCAAAACTCGCTTGATCTGTTTGTACTGTCCATTGGTCATTTTGTGATGAATATTGACTGTTGATTAACAAATCCATCGATGAATCACCAAGCCATGCTAGATTAAGCTGCTGCTGGTTTAAGTCACCATTACTTGCCAAATTTACCTTATTAATGATGTGTTCATTCCAGTTCATTAATGCGCTAGTAAAGGATACTTGATGTTGATGATTATTCATTGGACGGTAAGTGGCGTCAAAACTAATCAAATCACTGGAAAGTTTAGCCATTAAGAAGCTTTTCAATTGGCCTTGTAGTTTAATTTCTGGTTGCTGCACCGGGCCAGTAATTGAAAGACTTGAACGTAAATCACTTTCAATATTTGCTAACCATAAGTGGGTATTGCCGATATTTACCAGACCATCAACATGCCAATTTTCATCACTATAACCTTTAAGGTTCAGTGCTATATCACCATAATCAAGCATAATTTCACTCGGCGCTAAACTACCTTCATGGTTGATATCAATATTGGCTGCTGCGTTAAATTTTATCTTATTAATTTCGCCGTTTACTGCTGAGTCAACAAAGCTCAATGCCCACTCTTTGTCGTACCAAAACCCCTTACTGTGTATACTGCCTTGCACACGACCTGATAAATACTTGTCAGTATTTGATAACGTATTAGGTTGAATATTAGATAAGGCATTAGGCAAAATATTAGGTAAGGTTATGCCTGAAGAATCAAGTTTAACATCCCATGACAATCGGTCACCTAACGTTAATTGTCCGGTCATATTCAAGATGTTATTTGCGTTAAGCTCTTTAAAGTACAGAGTATTAATCTTAAAGACCTGTTCACTATAGGTTGCTTGTAACGCTATAGCTGCATCGTGATAACCGTAACCACTGACATCACTTTTTAAATCAATGACGTGTTGAGTTAAATCCCCCTGGCTTTTTAATAATAATGTTGATGGGGTAATGACCTTAGCAATGTCGTCGGGCAGAGTAAATTCAGTCACATTAGCGCTCAATTTATAGGGTAAATTGGCATCAATGACATTGATCGACAGCTCAGCAGTTAATGCCAATTCGCCCTGATTACTAATATTTGCTCTTAAACCAGATAAATCACCATGCAATGAAATTTTCTGCTTAGAATCAGTTAGTTGAGGTAATAATTCAAAGTGTGCAATAGTACTTATTAATGCTAAATCAACAGAATATGGTGGTATAAAGTCAAACTTGCCTTTTAAAGAGAGCTCTGCCATTGAGTCTACTTTTGCTGATAACTCTTCAATTGACAGTTGTGTTTTAAACCATGATAAACGTGCGACAGCATCATCAATAGTTAAGATCGTATTTTCATCGCCTGTTTGCTCGGTCTTCTTAACAATAAGCTTTTTAACAGTAAACGCTTTTACCGTTAAACGAAAAGGTAAAGACACCTTAGGCAGTGTCGCTAAAGGCCAATTTTGTATGGGCTGTATTGGTCTTTTTGATTTTTTTGATGGCACTGATAAAAGATCTGTCTCAGATAAATGAATATCTGCAGTGGCTAACGTTGCCTTTGCGATGTTTATAGCAACATCATTGATGGTTAATGCACTAGTAAAATTCGTTAAATTAATCTCTAAATTTTGATTTTTTATTTGCACTTTAGTCAGTAAAAGTTTCTTCATTTTCACTGTAAAAGGTACGGAAAAAGGCAAGGAAAAAAGTGGTGGAATACTTATTTCTTCGATCAATTCTTCGGGTGACGTTGCACGGTTTTCTTTCATTTTCACTTGCAGTGACGCCATACTCAACTCATCAATACATAATTGATTTTTCCACAGACAGCGCAGATGTAATTGTAAGCGTATTTTTTTTGCACTAATCACTACCTCGTCATTATTAATCGTTAGTTGACTTAGCATTAAATTATCTAAAAGCGCCCCGCTTTGATATGTTATTTTTATGGGCGAAATTGTTCTAACAACATAAAGTGATAGCTGTGCTCCCCAAGGGGTTGAAAGTAGTATCGCGAAAAAGCAGAGTACACCAGTAAATATGGCCATCACCCCAAAACCAGCACGTTTATAGGTCATAACTCAGCTCCAATACTAAAATGAACACGCCATGAAGGGTTTTCCGCACTTAAGGGGTAACCTAAGGCAAATCGGATCGGGCCAATTGGAGAAATATAGTGAATACCTGAACCAATAGAATATACAAAGTCTAGCTTGTCTTGATTGTTGACACTGCCGCCATCAGCAAATAACGCACCTCGCCAATGATTGGTAAAGTAATATTGATACTCCACACTAGCCACCAGCATATTTGTACCCCCAGTGACTATTTTCTCTCCTGCGTTACTGCCCTGTGAGAGTGTTAATTTTGGCCCTACAGATTGATAAGCAAAACCTCGAATACTTTGATCACCACCGGCATAGAAACGCAACGAAGGGGAAAGCTCAGCCCCCACATTGTTTTTGACTATGACATAACCCACTTCTGCTCGGGTAACGAAGCGGTGTTTAGGAGCAAGTAATGAGATATATTTCCAACGTGCATTAAAACGTAAAAAGGATATTTCAGAATATAATTTTTCATAACTGCCTTCTAAATTATAATATTGACGAAAGCCATGACTAGGATCTAAAACAGAGCCCTGCCATTCTTTATCTGACCACGTTAGTCCTGGAATAAAGTAACTGGCATCATCATAGATACCATCAGTGCGCCATTCCTCAGTGAGATGTCGAAGATATGGTTGGCGTAAAACCTCATTTTCAAAATAGACACGACCCATTTGAAAAGACATAAATTTACTGGTTAAGTCTGCAAAATCATTTTCTTCGAGTACCGCTTTCAATTGCAATACATCATTGTTGGGATGTGTTAATGGAATACTGTAAATAAAATAGCCGGTAGGGTTAATTTTTGAATAAGACAACTTCGTTTCTTGTCGATGTCCATAGCGATTAACGAGCGGTGTTTTCCATCCAAAAGAAAAGTTTTCTTTTGTATCCGTTACATACCCTAGACCAAAATCTAATTGATGACGTTTAGCTTTTTCCAATGAAACATCAATAGGCAGCATATTGTTGGTGCTATGCTCTGTTTCAGGTCTGACCACGACATTGCTAAAATATTGGGTTTCATCAAGTTCATTTTGTAAATTTTGCAACAATGTTTGTTGATAGAAATCCCCTTTATTAAAAGTGATAAAAGGCTTTAAAACCTTAGTCTCTATATCAAGGTCATTATACTTTATTTCACCAAATCGATAACGAGGGCCACTGTCAAAGTGCACGATTATTTCTGCGTTATTCAAGCTTTTATGTATCGCTATAGTTGATTTGATGAACTTACTATCAAAATACCCACGTTCTAAGCCAAGCGAAACCAAGTCTGTTTTAAACTGCTCATAAATTCCGTGATGTAAAATATCTCCTGTGACGATAGGATTTTTTTTCAGAAATTCAGAAAAAGCAGTATCATTATTTGCATCACCAGCGATGATAACTTCTAATTTACTTATTAACGTGGGCGGGTTTAATATGATATTAATCAAAAGCGTCTGCGTATCTTTATCGACAACGTCACTCATTATATTCGTTACTACCGCGCGGTAATAACCTAGCGCATTCAGTGCATTCAAGGTCTTTTTTTTAGCCGTAAATACAAATGCTGCCTGCTCACTTTTATTCTCAGGTGTAGTGCCCAAGTATGCATTGATGTTTTGTATTGCCTCTTGGGGTAAGTCACCTGAGACTTTAACGATAAGTGTGCTTGATAATGCAAGAGGAGATATTATAAAAAATAAAATTAACAGAAAAAAATGCTTTGGCATTATGCTAGATGACCTATAAACTTTTGAAGTAATAAATAGAAACATATCATACAGTAAATACGGTTTTTCCATGAAAATTTTTATTATAATAGCCTATCTATAATTATTACTTCATTAGTACTTTACACTAGATATAATTTACTTTAAAAATCATTGTCGTATAACATATTATATAATGTATCGTATCGTTATATAAACTTGAACATGCTGTTCTAAAATAAGGGATAAGAATGATAACGGAACAATTAATTTGGTTTATCGATGGCCGCTATTTTTATAAAAACATTATTTTGGATAAAATTATTCATCTCGCTAATGTTCATCAACGCAGCATTAAAATAATAATTGATGCCCGTATAAAGTCAACAGAACGCTGGTATTGGCATACCCTGATTGATGATTCATCAACAACTAATGATGCGTTAGAGCTTATCAATAAAAAAAAGCAAACCTTGCTTAAAGTATTACAAATGAGTGCGATTAAAGCTGAAGTTATAATAAATCAATCTACTGACCACATAAAAATAATAAATGATGAATTAGCAAAATCAAATAATAGTCTGTTAATTTTAGAAGATACGCCACCGAAACAAAGACACCCAATTTTTCAAACATTGACCGATATAAACTCGCCGGTATTATTATTAAGTCATAAAATGTGGAAAAATCCGATAAAGTTAATCGGCGCTGTCGATCCATTACACGAGCATGACCGTCCCGCTAAAATTGATGAAAGTATTGTTAAATCCTGAAGTACTGGGCAAAGTTATTACAATCTGAATGGGAAATTGCTCATTGTTGTTATATTTCATCGGTGTTATACACATATAAAAGCCAAGTATTATTAATGCATCAAGAGGGCTTAAAAGAGTTTGCTGAGCAGTTTAATATAAAGAAATCGCAATATACGCTACTCGATGGCTTACCTGAAGACGCATTAAAATCTTATATTCATAATAACCAAATAGACATATTATCTATGGGGTTAGTCAATAGAAGTGCGCTTGATAAATTTTGGGTGGGTAGTACAACATCACATTTTTTATACGAGCCACCGTGTGATTTATTACTTATTAAGCAATAAACTTAAACGATGAGTACAATTCATTATTCACCTTAATTAGTATTCATCGTTTATTCCTTCTTATAACAGATTATCTGTGCCCTTTTCAGCTTGTTTTGATCCCTGTGCCATTACTACATTAAAAGGCTTACTTTGATTACCGGCATAAAGGCTAACGTGAGGGAATGGTATTTCAATACCTTGTTGATCAAACGTTTTCTTAATGTTTTGATACATTTCGTTTTTAAGGGCGAGAAAGTTTTCTCTTTTTGACCACACAGAAAACTGAATGTCTACGGATGATGAGCCAAATCCGGTTAGAATAAAAAGTGGTGCTGGCTCTTCCAAACAAATAACATTTTTTTCAGCAATTTTTAATAAAACTTCTCGTACTTTTTCTATATCTTCCTTGTACGCAATACCTAACTTTAGGTCGGCTCTCCTGATAGGGTATTTTGTCATGGTGGTAACCGCGCTTTTTATCATACTTTCATTCGGTATTCTTACAAACAAATTATCAAATGTTCTTAACTTAACAGATAATAAATCTATTGAAATAACTTCACCTAAAATATCATTTACTTTAATTACATCACCAATAGAGAAAGGCCGTTCTATCATCAAAAATAAGCCACTGATTAAGTTTGACGCTGACGTTTGTGACGCAAAACCAATCGCTACTGTAAAAATACCCGCTGCGCCCAGTAATATCGTTAAATCTATACCAATATGTTTTAATGCCGATAAAGCAAACAACACCAATAAGGTATAAAATATGGTTCTTTTTAATAAAAAGCGACCGTGTGTGGTCATTTTTCCCTCAGCAACTTTTTCTATGGCACTACTTATCGCTTTGGCAATAAAGTAACCTATCGCAAATAAAATGAGTGCCTGTATTAATGTATACAAATGAGATGCTTTAAACATGTGAAAAAATTCGTTAACAACTTCCATACTTTCTCTACCTAACTAATGCTGACCTAAATAATACCTGCCTAACGCCTATTTACTTGGCTGCGGTGTTAGCCAAATAAATTGCTAATTCTGCGGATCAATTTTCCATGCTCTGAAGACACCCGTGGATTACTGATAAAGGTCAGTGGTTGGAAGTCAGCAGAAAACCCTTTTTCGATAATTAATTCAACATCCGCTGACTCATCTTCTATTTCTATAGAGATTGCAGACGTCCACAATTGATTTTTTTCATCACAATATAAGTTTAAATAGGTGACTGGTACATTAATTCGATTAATCGTTAATGCTTTATCGTGACTATTAATGACCGTAATCGATGTGGTTGCACGATGAGGGTGTAAATCAAGCTCTTCAAGTTTAGTTTTGGCCGAGGTATATTTAGCATAACAAAGTTGTCCATCAATGGTTGAACTGCCAAACCATGAATCAGATGGACGCCAAAAGGGTAAATCCACTAAACATTTACCGCTTGGTAGTGTTTCAGCATAAAACCAAATTGGCGTACTGATAAATAATTGAATTTTTTCTCCAGCAAGAATGGTTAAAGGTGAAGAAGGACGAGCGATGACCGTTCGGTCAGCCAATAAAGGAGATACTTTTATTTTTTCGGAGGTTATTTTTTCTAAGAAACGACCCGTTACGGTCGTATCATCTAGGTTAATACTTATCCCATCAGAGACCAAAACATCGTTATCTTCCTCTGTTTCTTCAATATTCCAAGTATTCCATTCTGCTTCTTTTCGTTTGATTAAAATGGCGCGTTCACCCACACTCCAGCATTTTTTTTCCTGGAGTTCAAAAGTAAATTCCCCCCACCAAATATTGTTACTCATAGTTCACTCTTTAAACCGTTTACTCATTAGGAATTGAATTTAACGAATAATTTTATATGATTATTTCATTTGCTTGTTTTATGTGATTTTTAAATGCTAATTATAAAAAATAAATCGCCAAATCCCCAAATGAAGGTGCCCGTCATCAGTAAAGACACTTCTAAAATTCCTAACTGGTACCTAACATTGTCTTTAATAACGTCAATTTTGTCGTCAAAAGCGTCTTCAATTGTATTAATTTCGTTATCAATATATTCTTTAGGCGCATTTATTTTTCTAAGTTTTATTTTTGAACGGGATAAAACGATCCTATGCTGAATATTAAGTTTGCTGATCAATACCCGCTCAGCAATTATGGCGCCGATACTTGACCAAACGCCCAACAAAACAATTAAACAGCCACTCCTTGTTAACCACTCTAATCCTAAAAACTGAATTTCTGATAAATAGTAGCCTATGACAAGGAGTGTTAACGACAGTAACCAAGCCATGATAGGTTGTCTTTTTCTTATGTTAACGACTTGATTTTGATATAGTGTTTTTGTATCGCTCAATATATTCTACTTTTAAATTTTTAATGTTACGTTACAACCATCGCTTTCTTTTAAACCAGAAAATAAGGCCAATAGAAATAACAGACATCACGCCGAGTAGGCTATGATATCCATATTTAAATTTAAGTTCTGGTATATTTTCAAAATTCATTCCATAAATTCCTGCTAGAAATGTCAAAGGCACAAATAAGGCGGTAATAACCGTTAATACTCTCATTGTTGCATTTAGTTGATGCGAGGTTACTGACATATAACCGTTAATTAAATCACCACAGATATCATAATACATTTGAGACAAACTTAATAAACGATCAAGACGCTCTCGTAAATCATTGACGGTATGAAGTTCTTCTGCCGTGATTAAAGCGGTTTCGTCATCTTCAAGGTAGGTATTTAGGGTATGGCCAATAGTGACATGGTAATTAAATGTCCTTCTTATTTTTACCAGTTTTGAGCGATGAGCCGTGATTTCTCGCATCATTCTATCATTACCACTACGTTGAAATTCGTCTTCAATATTTTCTAAATGAGATTCAAAACCAAATAATTGTTGAAGATAATTTCCACAACTACTATGAAATATTTTTAAGGCCAAATGAATGGGACTTCTCGCTAAATGTTTTTCACTGCTTTTGTTAAATAATGCATTGATAGCGATAGAACTTTCAGGGTGGCTGGTGATCAATACACGACTTCCTATAAACATGCTAATTTGCACATGCTCAAAGGTTAATTTATCATCTTTTGCAACAAAACCTCGATAAAGAAGGAAAATAAAATCATCAAACAACTCAACTTTCGGGGGATGTCTTTCTCTTTGAGCATCTAAAATAGCCAAAGGATGGCAACCAAACTGAGTTAATATTTCTTGTTCTTTACTTTTATCGACATGATCAAGATCAATCCACAGTATAGTATCGTCATCTTGCTGCCATTGACTGATTAACTCCTCATCCCCCATTTTTATTGGAGATGAAGATGAAATTAACATACATTTTATCATGGGAGGCTTTCCATTTAGCTACAGATTAGTTACAAGTTTTTTTACAAAAAAAATCATTAAATAAGGATGACAAATTAAAAATCATCTAAAATTAGTACATCCCGCTATTATAATCAATATTTCTAGAAAAACACCCAATAATGAGTTGTCATATCAACAGGTAAAGTTAATAATCCCCCGTAATGTAGGATTTAAAAATTTATCTTAGGAATATAACATGTCAACTGACATTATTACGTGGTGTGCTATTGCAATTTGTATCACACACTCAGCTATTTTCTCAGGCTTAAACCTCGCTTTTTTTTCTATTAGTCGACTGCACTTAGAAGTTGAGGTTAAAAAAGGTAACAAAGCGGCTCAAAAAGTTCTAAAACTTAGAGATGATTCAAACTTTCTTTTATCGACAATATTATGGGGAAATGTCGGGATTAATGTTTTATTAACGATGTTATCTGATTCTGTATTGGCAGGTGTGAGTGCTTTTTTATTTTCAACCATCGCCATTACAATTATCGGTGAAATTACGCCGCAAGCATACTTTTCACGCAATGCCCTAAAAATGGGTAGCCTTTTATCTCCCGTTATTCGTTTTTATCAGTTCATCTTTTTTCCTGTCGCCAAACCGACAGCGCTTATCCTTGATGCATGGCTAGGAAAAGAAGGCATAACGTATTTGGAAGAAAGTGAACTTCGAAATATTATTCGTCAGCATATAACCGCGGAAGAAGCTGATCTAAACCATGTTGAAGGTATTGGCGCATTAAACTTTTTTGCTCTAGATGAAATACAAGTAACTGAAGAAGGAGAAATTATTGATCCTAAATCTATAATTTCTTTGCCTACTAAATTAGACCTACCCATTATTCCGGTTATAAAACAACAACCAGATGACCCCTTCCTGATGCAAGTTAATGAGACCAATCATAGTTGGGTTATTCTCACCAATGAAGAAGGCTACCCGCTACTAGTATTAGATGCTGATGGTTTTTCTCGTGCTGCATTATATCAATCAGCAGAATTCGACCCTTACAATTACTGTCACCGCCCAGTGGTGATCCTCGATGAGACAACACCATTAAATGAAGCAATACTCAAAATGAAGGTAAATACGTCAACGGATAAAAACTTTGATGGCGTTATAGAACACGACGTATTACTCATTTGGGGAGAGAATAAACGTATAATTACCGGAGCGGACATTTTTGGTTTATTACTTAAAGGCATGACGCCTAATACAAAACCATGATATTTCTTTAAAGTAAACTTTTGTGTATTTTAATAGGAGCTAATTTGAACATTGAATTAGCTCCTTGATAATATTGTCCATGTACACTACCTGCTCTGCTGATCTAAACAAAGCAACAATTCGCGAACGACCTTAGCAGCAAAAACATCACTATTTCCTGTGCTGTCAATTTCAGGTGATAATTCAACTACGTCACAACCCACAAAATATTTAGCGCGTAATATTTTGCATAAACTGATCAATGAATGAAAGTCTTCCCCTCCAGGTTCAGGCGTGCCCGTGCCGGGAAAAAAGCTGGGATCAAAATAATCTAAGTCTAAGGTTAAATAAATAGGGGTATTGTTTGGAATAGCTTCAACACGGGATAAAAAGTCGCTTCTACATTTTTGCAGGGTTTGATGGTCTTTCATCCATTGATATTCTTCACGAGTGCCTGAGCGAATACCGTATTGTATTAGCTGATGGTGTTCACCAAAATGCTCGGTGATACGGCGGATAATGCAAGCGTGCGAATAATGGTAACCTAAATAACCGTCTCGCAGATCAGCGTGTGCATCGAGATGTAAAATAACGAGTTTAGGAAAGTCTGATAAATATTTCTTAATCGGTGCATACGAAATAGAGTGCTCACCACCTAACGTTAAGATACGAATATTGTTTTCTTTTAATGAAATATCATCAAACAAGGTGTTAAACGCCTTATTAGCTTGGTCATAGGCGATCTTAACATCACGTTGTTCGCTGTGGACATTAAGTGATAAATCAATAGGTAAGTTGCCAAGATCTACAAATGAGATGTCTTCAAGATCCGCGTCTAAATACGGTGAATACGACTCGATACCATCAGAAACATCCCGTAAGGCATTAGGTCCGGCTTTGGTGCCCTTTCTAAAGCATGCGGTACCATCGAACTCAAAACCTATGATATGTGTGGTATTTTGAAACACCCCTTGTTTTTTTTCTGCGCCTTCAAAAGGTATAGGTGCAGGTATTAAACCGACATTAATTTGTTTAAGCATGTTTATTATTTAACGGTGCGAATAGATGGCAATTATGCAAAAAAATGAACAAAAGTATAGTTTTATTGTAAAAAACTTGTAGTGTCTTAACAACCGCCCTTACTTTTTATTTTATGAATGTTAACTACAATATTTTATTGAAAAAAGTATAAAAATTTGTAAAATAGCGCACTATTTTTCTTACTGAGGGTTTAATATGTTTTTTGAGGGTTCAGAAAAAAAAGCTGAAATTTTAGTTGATATTGAACAACTTTCGCTACTGCTTGATATTAACGATGAGTTTTGGTCAGAATTAGTCAAACGTAGTCAGGCGCAAATATTATCTTTCATTCAAAATGAATACTGCAAAGCCTTTTTGTTATCTGAATCTAGTTTATTTGTATGGCAAGACCGAATTTTAATTTTAACCTGTGGTGAAACACAATTAGTGAAAGCGGTAGAGTTTTTCATTCAAAAACTTGGCACAAAAGTTATCAAACAACTCACCTATCAGCGTAAGAACGAATATTTTGCCAATGCACAGCCCAGTTGCTTTGGTGATGATATCAAATTAATTAATCAATATTTACCCGGTAAAGCCTACCGCTTTGGTGAAATTGACAGTCATCACAACTATGTATTTCATTTAGACAACGAATTTATTGCTGATAGTGATGACATTACTTACGAATTGCTCGCCTATCAAATAAGCGAACAGGCTTCACAACATTTAACACAACCCAATTTGTCTACTCAAGAAATTCGTGAGTTTTTACGTATCGATACGATATTACCGCACTTTATTATTGATGATTTCGTATTTTCACCCTATGGCTATTCACTCAATGCAATTAATGCACAGCAGTATTTAACTATTCACGTAACGCCTCAAATGGACACTAGTTATATCAGCTTTGAATCAAATATAGATTTACTGACCCTTTCACCAACACTTTTAGAGATATTAGCACCTAAATCTTTTGATTTAATGAGCTTTAATGAAAACGATTTTGAGCAAAAAATAGCGGCGTTAATTCCGCCACAATACGTTAGTAAATCACGAGTTAGCAAAAAATTAGATAATGGTTATTTAGTTAATTTTGCTAACTATATATTACCACAAACACACGCTATTGAGCCCGTTATGCTCAAAATTTCAGGAGAAAATCATGCATTCTAATTTATGGGTAGAAGAAAAATTTGAAGATTTTTTAGGCCTTAAGTTCAAAGTTGAAAAAGTGCTTTTTTCTGGAAAAAGTGAATTTCAAACCGTCGATATCGTCGAAACTAAAGGTCATGGCAAAATGTTATTAAATGACGGCTTAATTATGGTTACCGAACGAGATGAGTTTGCCTATCATGACATGATAAGCCACGTGCCCTTATTTGTGCATCCTAACCCAAAAAATGTATTAATCATTGGTGGTGGTGATGGTGGCACGGCCAGAGAAGTTATTCGTCATCCCTCGGTAAAGAAATGTACTATGGTTGAAATTGATGTCATGGTAGTTGATGCCTGCAAAGCGCACATTCCACAAACGTCTGCAGCACTTGATGACAAACGCATCCATCTCATTATTGGTGATGGTGTCCAGTTTGTGAAAGACACTACAGAAAAATTTGACGTTATTATTGTCGACAGCACGGATCCTATCGGCCCTGCACAACCATTATTTGGTGAAGCATTTTATCATGACGTATTCAACTGCTTAAGCGATGATGGCATTGTAGTTTCACAAGGAGAGTCTTCGTGGTATGCCATGGAGATTCAACAATCACTTTTGAACGTATTGAATAATGTATTTCCTAAAAGCTACTTGTACAGTTTCAGTAATTTAACGTATCCGGGCGGCTTATGGAGTTTCACTTTCGCATCTAAACAATATCATCCCATTAATGACTTTAACGCTGAACGTGTTAAAAATTCGGGCTTAACGTTTGATTATTACAATGCGCCACTGCATTGTGCAGCCTTTGTATTACCTAGTTTTGTAATCAAAGGTTTAGACGGATTAATTGATAATTAACCGACGTAATAATTATTTTTTTATTAATTATCAAACTAAGTTAATTTATATGTTTGCTTAGTTTTAGTCTGTCGATACAATGCCCTGAATTTTTAATCTAGATGAACGTTAATTTAGGCAAGGTAGTAAAATGGAACTCATGAATACAACACTTAATTTAACAACTATTTTTGCACTCCTACTAGACAGTAAATTTATTACGACTCTTTTAGTTTTTTTTATTGCGTTTCTTTTTAAGTATTTAATTTTAAAAATAATAATAAAAAAATCGAAAGAAGCGAAAAGATTACAAATCAATAGGGTCAATAATATATTTACCATCATGATGATCGTAATACTGTTTAACCTGTGGTCTGAAGAAATTCAAAAATTTGCTTTTTCTATTGCTGCTTTTGTTGTAGCCATTGTTTTAGCAACCAGAGAGTTTATTCAATGCTTCATTGGCTTTATTTATATACTTTCTAGCAGACCGTTTCGCATTGGTGATTGGGTTCAAGTAGGAAATTATTATGGCGAAGTTCATTCTACAGATTGGGCAAAGTTAACTCTTTTAGAAATAGATAAAGACAGTTATCAATACACGGGAAAAACATTATATTTACCTAACAGCCAACTCATTACCTCTATAATTAAAAACCTTAACTTTCTTAAACGTTATGCTATGCATCATTTTACAATCGTACGAGATGACAGTATTAACCCCTTTGACTTTATTGATGAGTTGTATGAAAAAGCCTTTTTTTATTGCGCAGATTTTAAAGATGTCGCGATTCGCTATAATCACCTTATAGAAAATAGATTAGATATAAAAATTGCAGGACCCGATCCTCATATTCAAATAGCAACATCAGATCTTGGCGATACCCAAGTATTTTTTACTATTTTTTGCCCAACAGAAAGTGCAATGGAAATAGAGCAAAAATTAACCGCTGACTTTATGCGTTTATGGTTTAATCACAAAGCGTTAAATATTAGCGTTTAACAAAGACTACAAAACCTAATGACTTTCTATATCATTAGGTTTTTATCTGGTCTAAATTAACGTTCTAAATTAGGAAAAATCCCTTTCGCTTGATTTATAAATATAACCAATTTAGCAGAAAAGAAAGCGTTACCCACATCAGCAAGATCAATGGAATACCAACCCGCATAAAATCAGAAAACTTATACCCACCGGCATTCATCACCAATAAATTAGTTTTATAAGCCATAGGTGTTGCATAACTCAAGTTGGCACCAAATAAAACGGCTAAAATAAACGGCTCAGGTGAAAGGTTCAGTTGACTCGCAACAGAAATGGCGATGGGTGTACCAATAACAGCCGCAGCATTGTTAGAAACAATATTAGTTAATATGGCCAATAACAACATCAACGCGGATAAAACACCGCCAGGTGGCAGGCCATATGATAATGCGACAAAAACATGGGCGATATATTCAGCGCCGCCCGTTGACATCATGGCAGCACCCAATGCTAATGAAGCAGCAACAATTAAAATAATTTGGGTACTCAATGCTGATGATACTTCTTGCCAATTTAAACATTTAGTTATTAATAAAATGAGCACACCACATATCGAACTAATTTCAATAGGTAAAATGCCAAAAGCTGAAGATAAAACGACACCAAGTAGTGTCCCTAATGCCACTGGGGCTTTACTTGTTTGCGGTAACGATTCGGCTCCATCAATGATTAACAACCCTTGTTTAGATTTAAGTAAATCAATTTGCTCTGTTTCACCTTGTACAAGTAGTACATCGCCAATATGCAAACGGATATTTCCGATACTGTTACGGCCCGTTTCCATAGCTTTGCCTGCTCTGTGTAATGCAATCACTGAGATAGCGTGTTTGTTGATAAAATTTGCTTGTCGTAAGGTCTTTCCTTCAACACCAGAGCCCGCGATAATAACAATCTCTGCCAATGTTTGTTGATCGGCATTTAAAGGGTGTTCTTCATCAACTTTATGTAATCCTGAAAATAAGGTTGCACCTAATACTGTCTCATATTCTTTAAGTCGGTCAGGATAATCATGTACTTTTAAGCGATCACCTACAATAAGCACGGTATCAGGTAACGGCATAATATTTCGATAGTCTCGACCTCGTTGAACACTCTCTATTTTGAGCTGACCATCAGTTAACGCGATTGTCTCAGCAATGGTTTTTTCGTTGACGGTACTTTCTGCGTTGATATTAAGATAAGCGCTAAATAAACGTGGTGAAGTGTCGGGCATTGAAGGTGTTCGCGTGGGTAATAGTTTGGGAGCAATTAGCCATAAATAGAGCACAGCAACGACTGAAGCAATAAGTGCAGGCACAATAAAATCAAACAACCCAAATTCAATAGCACCCATATTTTTTGCAATACTAACCACTAAGAGGTTTGTTGATGTCCCTATCGTCGTTGCCATTCCGCCCACTAAGGTTGCTAATCCCATAGGTAATAGCATCGGTGAAGAGTCAGTTTTAGTGCGTAAGGAAACACTGATCAAAATAGGCAGTAACAAGACAACAACGGGTGTATTGTTTATAAATGCACTTAAGCCTCCTGCAAGAATAAGGGTTAACAACAAAGATAAGGTTGGGCTTATTTTCCATAACTTTGATAAATATCGACCGATAGGTTCTAAAGCGCCGGTACGCACAATACCATGACCGATAATCATCAATGAACAAACGATAATTAAGGCTTCGTGGCCAAAACCAAAAAATAATGAGCTGGGTTCAAAATGAACACCTTCCACATAAAATGGAAAAAATGCAAACATTAAACAGAGAATAGCTATCACAGCAAGTGATGAGGTTTCGAGGGGGATATCCTCTCGACGAAATAAATATAGTGCAAATAAGGTGATCAATAAAACCGCTAAGGCATGATTATTGGGAAGATCTGGAATATTCAAAAGGCGATACCATGTTAATTTATTTAAGTTTATAATCCGTGCTTAATTCAGCAATAAGTGCGGGTTATGAGAATATCTAAATTAGTGGTGACATTTTACGGTCACGATAATACATAGTGATAAAGTATATACGTAAAATTTACTCATTATCAATTCAAAAGTAATTTAAAAATATGAGCAATGATGATAATCACAAAACATATACCCATCACACTATAAGATACAGACTTCAGCAAGTCTAAAAAGGGTTAACTTCCAGGCATTAATTGAAGAAAATAGTTATTTCTATTGTTCTATAATAATACACAAGATAGGCATTTGTCGGCTTACTCACAGGAAGCTAAGACAAGAATTAAGAACAAGGCATGACCTCAAGTTCACGTTAACCTTAAACTGAACTTTTATTATATTGACTTTTTATCTTATAAAAGCTCAAATATTTCATAGGCCGCTAATAGTCCTGTGTTTTGGAAAAATAGGCATGTTATTTAAGGTATTTAAAGGAAAAAGATGTTTGATTCATTGTTACATTTAACAAAGTCATTGGTTGAATGGTTTTCGTTTTTGTTAGGCTGTATTCAATCGTTACAGTGTAATAAAAACACTTGCCCTACTGGTGTTGCGACTCATGATCAAAAATTACAAAGAGGACTGGTCGCAAAGGATAAGTCTGAGCGTGTTGCTTATTATGCTAAAAATATGATGCAAGCCGTTGGTATGATCGCCCATTCATGTGGGGTTCATGATCCAAGGCAACTCGATACCAGCCACGCTAGAATTATTATTGAAAGTGGCAAATCAATTTCTATTAAGGATTATTATGCCAATTAATTGATTATTAAATACATTTATTATTTTATTCTTTCGAAGTAGGTAGCTGTGAACACTAAAATACAAGAAGCTAAAAAAGTCAACTTTTACATAATAGCTGAAAATTACACGTTACAATTATGGCTAAAGTCATCACTGGAATTAACGAATATATCGATTAACTCTATTTCCCTTCGTACGGTGAGTTCATTAGAATATGCTACTTTTGATGCTAAACAATTGAATGTCATACTTTGTGGTGAGTCTATTTATAAAAGGCTAACCAAAAAGTTAACATTGCTTTACCCCAATTCACAATACAACTGCTCTATATTAGTTGTCACTGACTCTATTGATAATTCAAGGGTAAAGGCATTAAAATTCGCAACGATTGATCATATTCCTTGGGCAAACTTAACCATATTCTTGCTTGAACATCTGCTTAAATCTTTAATACAAGATTTTATTAAAAGTCAAAAACTGCAAAAGTTGGCCCATTACGATCCTTTAACAAATGCAGCAAACCGACGACTGTTTGAAGATAGAGCTGATCGCTAAACGTTTTAAAGAGCCATTATCACTGCTTTATTTTGATTTAGACGGCTTTAAACAGATTAATGACAGCTTAGGTCATGATATCGGCGATTTGTTATTGATTAAGTTTGTTACTTTGATCAATGAATGTTGTAGAGCAACCGATATACTGGCTAGATTAGGAGGAGATGAGTTTGTACTGTTACTCCCTAGCACATCGCATAAGAGCCTTATTGCAGTAATAGACAAAATTAACGCCTTATTGTCAATTACATATCAGTTAGACAACCATAGTATTGAAATTAGAGTATCCATTGGTGCGGTGAGTGTTGAAGAACAATACTTATCATTAATCACACTGAATAAGTTACTAAAAAGTGCCGATAAATCCGTATATGAAGCCAAAAAAGTTGAGGGTACTTTTACACACTTTGCTAATGAATATTGTCAAATTTAAAGGTAAGCGGTTATTTCTAAGCTCTAATAATCTTCTTTGTAAAAGCCACCAAATAAGTTTAATTCTACAGAATTATTCCAAGCGTCTAATAACTGTGAAAATTCTTTTAACTCGGGTTCGGTAGCTGTTTCATTTAAAGATTTTTCCGATAAAAAATTTAAACGGTCGAATTCGTCTTTAGTCATAAAGAAACACTCCTTGTTTAAAGTACAAAATAACTATGAGATAAAATAACTGATAAAGCCAATAAAATATCAAATAAATTAAAGAATAGGAAGTACTAAAATGAATTTACTTATCAATTGGTATCCTCCTCTGATGAGTAGTTACTCTCCTCTTTCATAGGCTCAATGTTAACAATTTTCGAACGATTAATGGTGATTTTAAAACGTCGTAAATATTCATGATTTAAATTGTTTGATTGCACCAAAACCAAGTTAATTTGATAACGACGTTCTACCGCTTGGTTAGACACTTTATTACCTTCTAAAGAATATAAACGCCCTTCTCCTTTTTTCAAGTAACGTATAAAAGGGGTTAAATTGAAAAGTATATGGTTGCGTATTTCACTATATCCCGGCATAAATTTCTTCGCTATAACTTTTGTACTAGAGCGAAAGTGTAATAATTGCGCGGCTTGTTTATTTTGTTGGCGACGTTCTTGAAAAAGATCATTTACTTTTGGTGGCAGTTTTTGAGGTTTTATATATTCTAACCATATGATTTGCGATGAAATTTTAGTTTTTGTTAAACTATTAATAAATAAATGCTGCCACTTAGGGCGTCCTTGCTGTATTTTTCTCCAAATAATACGTGTTAAATCATCTTTAAATATTTCTCGAACACCATAAATCAAACCTAAAATGGCAATGAGCAAGATGGTAACTTCAGTAAAAACTGAACGTGCATTTAGCACAATTGACATAACAAAAGCCATAATAACCGCGGTAATAGAACCTCTCACTAGACGCTTTAAATGGGTATTTAAATTAATAGTTTGTTTTTTAAAAACGACACCGTATTCACTTAGTCTTTGTAATAAGCGCATTTTGTTGGTGATGCGGTTGGGATCATCTAATGTCAGTTGCGAATTATATTGATTTTTCACACGGTATTGATTTTCTTGACGGCACAGTTCAAACAAACGTTCCCTAGCCTCTGATTGTTCACTACTTTTAGGGCTTTTCGCGAGTAAGTCTAAAAAAGATTGCTCAACATGCCAGCTTAAAAAATTATCCACATTTTCAAAGTATGAGCTTAATTTTTGGTCTGGTGGTGTATAGCGTCGCAATTTTTTTAAAAGAGATTGTGTTTGTTCTGCAACTTCAAGTGCGCCAATATAATAGGCGTCAACATCTTCAATTTTGTTGATCTGATTAATATCAGTATCTAAAGCGATACGTAATTGGTAGGAAAAAAGATTTAAATTACTACGATAATCCCTTTGTTCACCTTTTTGTTGACTGATAAATCGACTTCGAACTAAAGGTAGATGTAAATTTTCTGAAAAATAGGCGCTGTGACTTTTGATGCTGCTGAAGAAGTAGTTTTCTTCACTTAATGTACTTTCATTGATACCCATTTCTTCGGGAAATGAAAAGTATAAATCTAATACTTGATGTTCTTGAGGTAATAATTGCTGGCTTATCCTAAAAGATAAGTTTTCGTCTTGAATAAGGGTTATTTTTTTCACTGAATATCTTTATTTCCTACGTTTATACAGAGATTAAATTGCAGAGGTGATTGAATTATTAACGCCATTTAATTTGATATACCTCGAAGCATATCAATTAATCCATACAGAAGAAACAGAGTTTGTTGTTATCTAAATCTCTTACATAAGCCGCGGGTCCTTTGGACCTTGGGCCCGGCATCCCTTCACACTTACCACCGAGTAATATTGCTTTTTGATGTAACTCGCTAATTTCTTCAAACGAGTTAACTTCAAAACCAATCATACTACCGTTACCCGCGGTGGCTTTATTGCCATCAAAAGGTTCTGCTAAAGCAAATAAAAATCCATCACCACGATAAACGACGACTCTACCCTCAGGTAACCATTTATCTACATCTACCGTTGAAAAAAGGGCATCGTAAAATTCAATGGCTTTTTCCATATTGTTGGTACCTAGTGTAATGTAATTCATTTTCATCGTATGATACTTTTTTAAAAAAACTATTTTTTGGTTAAATCATTACACCACTGACTAGCGGCAACAAACTCTTGCTGAATGAACTCAGGGCTTAATGAATATAACTCGATCATCTTTTGAATATTATCGCCTTGGCCGGTAATGTAATTGGTGGTTAAGCTTAACAATTCACCTAAAAGTCCTGAATGTTCTACTAAGGCTTTTTCGATGGGCTCAGCTAATGGCATGGTTTTCATGATGTCATCTATTGGCATCGCTAACATCACTTCAATTGCGCTGAGTAACCCTGTGATAAAAGCAAAATCACTAATTTCTGAGAATACACTATTTGAGGCAAGTGAGGTCATTAACTTACCGGTGATCAGGGCTTGTTTAGAAACTTCATCTGTTGTATCTGTAGTCAATTTTGACAGTGCTAAAATAGAAACAAATTGTTTTAATTTTTCTTCACCTAAATAGGCCGTTGCTTGTTTTAACGAGGTGATTTTTACTTTAGTCCCCGTAGCAACATTGTTGACTAATTTGAGCAAACCAACGGTTAAATTAACATCATGACTGATAATAGTGGCTATTTTTTCGTAATTTAACGGAGCATTAAATGTTTCACTCATTAATTCAAGCATTTGTGCTTTTATGGGCGCGAGTGTCTGCCCGGCTATAATTTCAGGTTCATGATAGAAAAACCCTTGATAATAGTTAAACCCGACTTCAACCAGTGACTGAAATTGAAACTTAGTTTCAACTCTTTCTGCTGC
Organism: Alteromonadaceae bacterium; assembly: GCA_047621305.1. GTDB lineage: Bacteria > Pseudomonadota > Gammaproteobacteria > Enterobacterales > Alteromonadaceae > Colwellia_A. The sequence goes on from JBLHNB010000022.1 coordinate 57,951, forward strand.
TAGTTCAATGTCAAAGGGTCTAAGTCTCTCAACAACAGGCGATAAACGTTTAGCATTAGTTATTTCAACATTAACCTTAATGATTGAAAGGTAAGGAAATAAAATATCCCAATGCTCATTAAGATCATATTCCGTTAATGCAATTTTATAGCCGTGTTCATAATAATACTTAATAATTTTTATAAGGCGTTCAGAGGGAGCCTTATGGCCAACTAATTCAATAACAATTGATTGGCGATCAAACATTAACGGATACTTATTAATTAAACATTTTTCGGTGAAATTAATAAAGGCAGGCTTACCCATAGTGATTGATTTGATATCACCGTGTATATGATTTTGGATAATTAATTTAGAGGTGGCAACATCAGGATCAATTTCAGGAAAATTATTATCCTCACTATCTCTAAATAATAATTCATACCCGATAGCTTCGGCTTTACGATTGAAAATAGCTTGTCTAGCAATATAAGTACTGTGCATCATTCATTAAATTGTTGTTAACTATCTGTCAACAATACCTTTTAGTACTGATAATTACTAGTTTTTCCTGAATAAATGTCCCATCACATAAATAAATTTTATGTGATGAAAGTATCAACTATAAAAGGGCTTAAAATAGCAACCCTATAAGTTATTTTAAAATAGGTAATAGTACCTCAAGTTTACCGTCTATGAGCTCGTGCTCAGGTATGTTTAATATTTTAGCAAGCAAAGGAAATATATGAATATTTTCAAAAGATTTTACTTGTACCTTGTTTTTAAAGGCTGGACCACTGGCAATAAATATCGCGTCAAGGTCTGTCGTCAATTGAGGGTCATAACCATGTGTTGCCTTAGTTGTATAAGTTTTTTTGTTTTCAAATATATAAGGGGGAATCGCATTTAAAATAAGATCAGGTATCGCAGGTGAATTGTTTGAAAACTGCCAGTGTTTTGGAAAATCACCTTGCTCATAAAGTAAAAATTTTTTGTTGTTTTTAGGCATATTCGATAGTTGTGATCGGGCATCATTAAGTGCTTTTGGGTCTGTCGCATAAATATAAAGCTGCGTTTGACCATTGCTAACCACAAGCTTTTTATTCTCGTTAATGTAATCCCGCCACTTAATAACTTCGTTATTGACAGCTGTCATACCGTGGTCTGATACTAAAACAATATTTATAGGCTGATCAACTTCGCTTAAAAAAATACCAAGCAATTGATCAAACTCACTAATTGCTTTTTTTACTTGCATTGAATCAGGTCCATAACTATGACCTGCACTGTCTATTGTTGAAAAATACCCCATGATAAACCCTGGACGTTCTTTTTCCGGTAGCTTTAACCAGGTTAATATTTTATCAAAACGTTGTTTATTTGGCGTGTCATGTATATAGGGCATTTTATATGTTGCTGAAATACCATTAATATCTGCGTGTGATTCCGGCCAAAAATATATTGCGCTGGTAATATTATTCTTCTCTGCTAAGGCCCAAAGAGGCGTCGCTGTAAGCCATAGCGATTGATCTTGCGCAGCTCCTAGATAATAATTCTTGTTTAAATCTCGATGATAAAACCTATTATGAACAATACCGTGCTGAGCCGGATAACGACCGGTTATAATTGAAAGATGATTGGGAAAAGTTTTGCTTGGAAAAACGGGTTTTAAGGCATTGGCCAAAACACCACTATTTGCTAATAAAAGCATATTTTTAGGTTTATATTGATTTAAATACTGATTAGCAAAACCATCGATAGAAAGCAAAATTAAAGGGGTATCAGCAAAGCTAAATTTACTGAGAAAAACTAACGCAACAATTAAAATTCGTTTCATGTATTTTATTTTATTTTATTTTCAGAACATTAAATAAACACATCCATGTGTCATGCGTATTACACTTGAATCAATAACTTACTTAAATAAATCAAGAATATTAACTAAATCCTTTTTCCCTTCCGCTATTTCACTATGAGACAATCCAGACAGTTCATGTGGAAAGACCAGCCACTCATCAGACTCATGGATAAAATAATCAGGCACACGGTCGACCTTATTATTTTTAGGTTTAAACCACGGACATGCAACGCGTACATCTGTTGGCATATTCTTACGTGAAAGTGTCTCTAAACTCTTAATAAGTGCGTCAATACTTCTGCCTGAGTCAAAAACATCATCAACAATCAAAAGACCATCAGAAGCATTCGCATTTTCGATAATGTAATGTAGTCCATGAACTTTAATTTCTTTGCTTTGCTGATTTATACCGTAATATGAAGATGTACGCACCGCAATGTGATCGGTATCAACTTTCTTAAAATCAAAGTATTCTTGCACGGCAATACCTATAGGAGCACCGCCACGCCATATACCAACGATGAACTGTGGTCTAAAACCATCTTCGTAAACTTGAGCAGCAAGCCTAAATGAATCTTCAAGTAACTCTTGTGCAGTAATGTATTTTTTTTCCATGATGGAGCGTCCAAACTATTTTTAATTATCGGTAGATTATAACGTTAAACTGACCAATTGGTTATATTTTATTACAGGTAAGTTAATAATATTGAATCTCTGTCAGACAAAAATAAAATTTTATTGTTCATAAAAATCAATTGTTGATATACAAATTCAACGGCACTTATCAAAAGAGTTTCGATTAATATTTTCATAGGTGACTAATATTTTGTGGTGATTTTTATGTGTACCGATACAAAGATATAAAAAAAGGGATACCTACTTTATCGAAAACACCCTGCTCACTGGCATTAACCCAGCCATGTTTAAATGCTGAACCTTTAGCGTAATCATTTGCCTACGTAAAAATTAATATGGAGGTCAAAATATTAATAACTTAACTCTGCTTTTTTTAAAAAATTTAGTTTGGCAATATATTGTTCTTCATTATGCCTGCCTTTATTAAGCTTTATCGCTCGAGCCATAGATTTCTTAGCAAGTGCTAGCTGATTAACTTTATAATAAACTTTTGCTAAACCAAAATAAAATTCATGAATTGATTTATCAAGTTTGATTGCGCTTTTATAATGTTTAATGGCTGTTCTAGTATCGCCATCATAAAATGCTTCGTCGGCAAGTAACGCATGATAATAAGGATTTTTTACGCGTTTTCCGTGTAGTTTCTTTTGAATTTTTAATACTTCTTCAGTCTCACCTTGCAAAGTTAAAGCGATCGCCAAATTTGACATCGCTGTTAAATTTTTACCATCGAGTGCAATAGCATATTGATAAGTTTTAATTGAAAGTTCTGTATAGCCGCTTAATCGATATAGAATACCTAAGTTGCCCCAACTAACGTCAAAATCAGGCGCGATAGTTGTTGCCTCCCTAAAATAGGCATAAGCTTTCGTATAGTCGAAATCGATTAACGCTTGCGCTCCCTTATTATTATAAAACATCGCCAATACGGCTGTTTTATCAATTTTTTTACGAGGAAAGGACTTTTTAATAACATAAGGGTCAAAATCAATTTGTAATAGTTCATTACCCCAAACGACTAACTTATTGTTAACCGGTGCCTTAGTGATAACTAAATTAACATGACCTGTTAATAAATTATATTTTCCGTTTCTAACCCAATATTCAGGTATTTCAACATCCTGAAAGCTGATATTTAAACCTGATTCTTTTGCAAGAACATAGGCCATAATCGTTAACGACAAACAATTTGCTTGCTGGCTATGATAAGCATCTATAGCCGTAATATTTGCTCCACTTCGGTAGTCTAAATCGATATTATCTTTAGAAAAAATATGTTTTAGTAGTTTTAACGCGCGCTTTTTTGTATCACGTTCAGGTATTAACTTAGTTTTTACCATCAATTTCATGTCTTCATCAATTGCAAAAACATCTTGCGATGACTCTAAGTTAATAGATTGATAGTTTGGGAATTTCGTATCTAAGTACAACGTATTATTAACATTTGAATATTTAACGGTGTTTGTATTTTGACAAGCGGATAAAAGTACAAGTAAGCAACACTGGATTATATATTTCATATTGCCTCCATTTAAGCATGTTAGCTTTGTATTGGTAACTCCTTTAACCTTACACCAATAAGATGTTTTTGTACTAATATCGTACAAATTATTATGCTTTTTTACATTTTATGTTAATTGTACAAGAACTTGCTAATTTTAGACTAGAATTAAAGCCATGATGATTGATTACTAATACAACGTATTGTGCGCCTGAAAATATAGCGATTATCTACGATGTTAAAAGGTTAACTTATGAGTATTACAGAAGTAACAGAGGTTACTATTATTTATTATCAAGATGATTCATTGGAATTAAAACACGATGTTCAATCATTTAATAAAAATGCTAACGGTCGCGTTGTCATTCCGCCTATCTATAAAGAAGGAAAATCAATTATTGCCGTATGTTTGGGAGAGATCACCATTATGAATAAATTAGGAGACCGTATTATTGCTGCAGATGTAGCTGATTAGCATTAGATACTTGGCCATATTTGTTTTAAACCATATAAATGAATTAAACCAAATACAAGACAAATCCCTGAACTCCACCACCAAAACTGGGGCGATCTTCCCAAAGGATTTATCACGAAATAAAAACCAACAAGCCCTCTAAAGATATAGATAAAAGTAATAAAGCATAAACCTAATCGAAGAAAAGGCATTTTATCAATGAAGCCTGCGCCTGATAATGCATACAATGAAAATGTAGCCAAAACGATGACAATCACAGAGGTTATTAGTGTTGGTTGAAAGCTACCTTGATCCGCTAATTCAGCCATTTTTTCACCTGCGCCAAAAAATCGGTACCACTTAGATCCAAATGCAATACACCCCATATGTAATATTGCAACTACTGCACTCAATGCGGCTCCAATAATTAAACAAATATTCATAATAAGACCTTATTAACTTTACATTAATTGACATTAAGGACAATTACAGAAAACAAGTTATAACATCCAAACGTTGTTTATACAGCATGATTTACATTTAATTACAGTTAGTAACATAAAGTTAACAATTAAGGTTGGGGCCACTTTTTCGCAATTTAGGAATACAAACATAACGTTTAAAACGAAAAAGGCGATGATTTAAATAAAGTTGCGGTTTATCAGACATTGATCAGACCCCTAGGCAACTTTTTTGATTTTATATAATTTCAATGCATGACCACCAATGAGTTTAATTATTTTCTCCCTTAACTCATTAAAACCATCTAGGTGAATTTCATCATCATAT
>JBLHNB010000023.1:0-58469 GCA_047621305.1 Alteromonadaceae bacterium
AATTCTTCGAAACAAGAAGATCATGAACGACTAATAAAGTTGATGGATTATCCATAAAGACTTAAATTCCTTTTCACCTAACAGCTTAATAGAGAGAATAATTCCGTCTATCATGATTTTTATTTTATATTAAAATACTCTCTTTCATATTAAATATCAAAGACTCTAGTAACTTTTTAGCTATTTCACGATTGCGTGCATTACGGAATATTTCCGTCTATCAAAGACACAATTACATTTTGACCATGCTGTATATAAAACCAGCTAAAAGGCGATGTATTTTTACTCTGCCTAAATCTTTATTTTTAAATAGTATCAACGAATTTATGAACACTACTGGCGACAATGGCGAAGGCCTAGAACCAAGGTCGATGTTTACTCAAGCAAGGTGTGCCAGCAAGACTTGCAATAAGTTGTGGTATCACCAGTAAAGGCTCATGGAGGAGTTCTAAAACTAAGGGTAACAATATGGCTTTAACCAATCAATTTCTCAAAGATGAAGGGTGGATTGCACTACGTGATATTTGAGTGAGAATACATCATGGTTAGTGAACCGCCCTGTGCGTAGCCGCATATAGGGTGTTGTGGGGCTGGAGGTTAGAGACCTTCGGCTCCCCGATTTGTTAGGTGACTTTCTCCAAAACTATACGAGTCCACTTTACTTTTTCTTTATTGGGGAGAATACTCGCTTGGTTACATAATTTGAATATACATTTAAAACCATGAGCCTTAAATAGGTTAATAGTGTCTTTACTATCGGTTGGGAAGACTCTTGTACCCATACCTGGAGGTCCATTTCTCAGGGATATAGCACACCTACCATTGCTTTTTATTACAGTAGAAATTTTACTCGTTGCTATAATCCGTTCAGCTTCAGAAAGGTGATGCCATACGGCATCAATTAGCACAAAATCAAATTTTTCTTCATGTGAATCTAAGCATGCAATATAGGGAAGGCTATCATGAAGCCATTCAATTGAAGTACTTCTATATTCATTAATGGCAGCATTTAAAAATGCTGCCATGGGCTCTATTGCAGTGACATTAAATCCTAACTTATCAAGTGCCGCTGAATTTTGACCAGCACCGGATCCCAAATCAAGTATGTTTGAGTTCTTTAATGGTAAAAAACGAACAAAGTCTTTGCACACGACATTAAAGTCTAACGCTTTACTGCTTGCAATAAATAATGGAATAAACCTTTCGTAGCCTTCAGTGCCTGAAGTCATGACTATTGTCACCAACGCCCATTTTAGGGGGAAATAGAGTTGGCTAACTATAGATAGGTGAACGGAGTGAACAAAGCAGCCAACTTTATTTTGTCCCTCTGTAAATTATTATATGTGTTTACTTGTACCAAATGTATAAAAAATCACCTTTGAATTACCTCGAAATTACTAATAGGAGGATTGCAAGTCAACTTAATGTAAGGGCGGAATGATTGTTCAATGATACAAGCCGTTAAAACTTGGTTGTTTTCGATTCGATAAGTCACGTCAATTGGCGCCATATCAACAATTTCCGGTAATGCATTATTTTGTAAAACAAACTGTATTTTGGTCTTAGAAATCGAAACTAGCGTTGCTGCGGAGAAGTCGAAGAAGTGTTTCACCAGAGGATAAAGCGCCTTGTATATAGCTTCTTTTGCAGAGAAAACCAAGGTAACAAAACGGTTGAATGGCATTTCCTCATTATATTCCTCATTGTACAGAGAGGTATGCACGGATTGCTCTGTAGAACTTAGTACCATGTTCACAATTTCCGCTGTGGTCTTATCATTTAATATGGTTTCAATATCAACGCCCAGCGATAGTACGTTGGAATTTTGGGTGAGCACACCCACAGCCATAGTCTGACTATGTGAAATAGAGCCTTTAAAAGGAAAAGGCCAAACTGGACATCCGTGTTTGTCAGCGTGGATTATGGGCAATGTTTGATTGGTTAGCATTTGGTAACACCAATGGATACAAAGTCTTCCAGCCACATGTTCAGCTTTTCGTTTAGTGACGGCTCTTGCAGAAAGTGATGAATTATTCAAAATATAGCTAAATTCATCATCTTTGAACTGTTGCGTATCAAAGTGACAGACCCATGCCTGTAACTCACTGCCGGGTAAGACAATCAATCGCTTGGTTAGCACGAAGGGTGTTGATTGTATGCATAACTGCATATCATTATTTTTTGGTGAAAATCTATCGCTATTCATCTTTGCTCTGTTGTTTAATCCAGGAAGTGATTTCGTCAAGGGCATTGTCTGCAAACATATTTTCACCAAAGACATCAATCATCATCACATGTAAAAAATTGGGATGTTGCGTATTCCACAGCCAAGAATGCATTAATCCGTGTGTCGCGCCTTCAAACTCTTTTATTGTTAATAAATTAGCTGAACGCCCAGCAAAAACTTTTTTGTAGACAGATATGCTATCAGCAATATCGACATTTAAGTCATCCTGCCCAAATACAGCGAGCACCGGAATATCTATTTTGGCAAGATCAGCCTCAGCGTCAGCATGCCAATTTTTAGCAATAAAACCATAACGTGCTTTATCATTGAGTAGTTGTTCATCAAAAGACGCCTCTGTTGAAGCGATACCTTTAAACGCTTTAACGTACTCGTCAAAGGACAAGCCATTTTTCAGCGATTGAGTTAGAAAAGAATCCTCTAATTTTTGATAATACAGGGCATCAGTATTGTCGTTGTTACTGACGCTACGATAGTACTGGCCTTGTCTCTCCCAGTTGATTGCGGTGCCGGTAAAAACGGCGAAATCCACATCGCTTTGCTGTCTAGCGATTTTGGGTAATACCCAACCCGCCTGACTAAATCCCATTACACCGATGTTATTTGCATCGACCGTTTTATCCAATGTTTTTAAATATTCAATAGCATTTTTAACATTTTCAGTTCTATCGTCCATTGACTGCTGCAACCAGTCGCCCGTGGAACCACCAATACCTGGTTTATCCCAAGAGAATGTTGCAATACCTCTTTGCGCGAACGCTTTCCATATGGGGCGATAATAGCCAAAAGCGTCAAATGGCATAGGGCCATCACCATGCACTAAAATAACGACAGGATATGGGCCAGAACCTGTCGTTGGTGTGATGAGTGTTCCGAACAAATCCAGTTGCCCAGATGAAAAAGTCATCCTTTTTTTTGAAAGGGCAGATGATTCAATTGAACACGCCGATAATATCAAACAACTTAAAAATAAGAATAATACATGTTTATACAAAATTATAAATGCTCCATTGTCGTACAACCGTTTTAATTGTTACATGATTAAGTAAATGAACTGCTTTTTATTAGGCAAAATTGATAAATACCTGCATAAAATTTAGTCGTTGTAATGTTATTTATCAGCTTTGAAGTCTCGCTAAGTATTTAATTTCCTGTTTTATTTTACCTTGCCCACCCGTTTGTGAACTGACGATACTTTAAAACAGAACAGCATATTGATCCACCCAAAAATATATCTATTAAGACACAGGCTAATAACGATTGTATCTATTTTTTATGAAATTACGGTTAAAAATTGTATGATTGTCCTGTAATTATGTTGTTAATATTTTGTTAATGTCAGCGTTTGTAGTGAATTGCTGACAGCAGCTTTAATATTGATACACTCCAGAACAATATCAATCTTAAACTTTTGATATATGAGGTTAGCTGACAGATTTTGACCAAATATACAAATATAATTGTCTCCGCAGGCAACAACAAGAAGGAGGGTAATAGTGATGGAAAGCAAGGTAAGAAGCATTAAACCAGTGGCAATCGTGGGGATGGCAAGTCATTTCCCTGGTGCGACTTCTCTGTTCGATTTTTGGAACAATATACAAAATAAAACTGATTCCGTCTCTGACAACTTGGGGTTAGATGGTTATTGGAAGAAAGAAGATTTCTATGAGCCAAACTCCAAAGATAAAGATAAAACATATGCTCACAAAGCGGGTTGGATACCACCCATTGATTTTGATCCTGTTGAATTCAAACTCCCTCCTAACATGGTTGAATCAATTAGTACCGCCCAGCTCTTTGCGCTGCACGTAGCTAAAAAAGCACTGCTTGACGCACGTATTATTGGTGATAACCCCATAGCGGTTAATAAACAAAAAGTTGGCGTTATCCTCGGTGGTGGCGGCAACGGTAATACATCATTTATGTTAGCGGCGAGACAACAAGCCCCTTTTGTTAAAAATATTCTCTCGAACAGCGGCTTACCAGATTATGTAGTTGATGATGTGATTGACCGGTTGTTGCATCAATACTTGGAATGGAATGAAGATAGCTTTCCGGGTTTCCTAGGCAATGTTGCTTGCGGCAGAATTAGTAGTTGCTTCGACTTGGGTGGCACATCAAATATGGTTGATGCCGCGTGTGCTAGTAGTTTAGCTGCGATGAAGGCTGCGGTATCCGAACTTGATAGTGGTTCATGTGATGCAGTGGTAACTGGGGGGGTTAATCTAGAAAATTCAATTTTCTCCTTCTTATGTTTCAGCCGAACGCCTGCGCTCTCACCCACCAACATATCACGACCGTTTGATAAAAAATCTGATGGAATGATGTTAGGTGATGGTGTTGGCATCATGGTGCTTAAACGCTTGGAAGATGCTGTTGAAAGTGGCGATAAAATCTATGCCGTTATCAAAGGATTATCTGGCTCTAGTGACGGCAAAGCTAAGAGTATTTTTGCGCCTCGCAAGGAAGGACAAGTACTGGCGATCAATAGAGCTTATAAAGAAGCGGGCATAACTGCTGCGGATATACAATTGGTTGAAGCACACGGTACTGGTACGGCTGCGGGCGATCAAACAGAAATTAAAAGTCTTGAAGAGGTCTTTCGTCAAGACCCTAACGTAGATAATCAATCAGTTGCTGTTGGTAGTATAAAATCTCAAATAGGTCACACTCGCTGTGCCGCTGGTGCTGCCTCGGTGATGAAAATTGCACTGGCACTTCATCATAAAGTATTACCCGCAACAATTAATATCGAGCAGCCTAATAAGCAGCTTGCAAATAAAGCTCAGCCTTTTTACGTTAATACCGAAAACCGCCCTTGGATCCAGAAAGATCACGCCGCGATACGACATGGCGCCGTGAGTGCCTTTGGTTTTGGCGGCACTAACTACCATATGGTGCTTGAGGAATTTAGCAAAGAACAAACGCAGCCTTACCGATTTTCTCGTAACCCTGTTGTTATGGCTTTTTCGGCAAAAGATAAAAAGCAATTGGTCCAGCAGTGCGAGCAACTGTTGAATAAGCTTAAAACAGACCAGGCTAGTGAGCACCTGTTTAACGAAATAGGACTTCAAAAAGATAAAATACTTGAACATAGCCATGCACGAATAACCTTCAGTAGTTGTGGTGTTGATGACACGGTTACGCAACTTAATGCTGCTCTTAAACAGATGAAGTCTACTGACGCTGAGCAATGGGATCACCCACTAGGCATTTACTTTAGAGATAAAGGAAAGGTAGAAAAATCAAGAAGTGATGTGGTGTTGCTATTCCCAGGGCAGGGTTCGCAATATGTCAATATGGGACGAGAGTTATGTAACGAATTTCCTGAAATAAGGAAGGCATTTTCTCTTGCTAATAGTGTTCGTAATGCCCTTGATTTACCTACCTTATCTGATCTTACTTACCCTATTCCTAGTTTCAGTGAAAAGGATATAACGTCAGCCGAGAATACCTTAAAGAATACCGCTAATGCTCAACCAGCGATTGGTTCAATTAGTTTAGGTATGCTAAATGTGCTCAAAGGTTTTGGCCTTAAGGCTGATTATTATGCAGGCCATAGTTTTGGTGAACTCACCGCTTTGTGTGCTGCAGGTGCATACAGCGAAAGTGATTTCCTTAAATTGGCTTCGTTACGCGGCGATTTAATGAGTAAAGGTGATGCAGGTCAGGCCGAAGATCGAGGCGCAATGCTTGCTGTTTCAATAAGCGAAACAGATGCTAAGCGAATGATTTCTAATCTAGAAGGGTTAACAATAGCCAACGTTAACGCGCAAGATCAGGTTGTCATTGGTGGTGCAAGTGAGGCGGTTAAAAAGTTACAAGACACCCTACAAAGTGATGGTATTAAATGTAGTAAATTACCGGTATCAGCCGCGTTTCATACACCTTTTGTTGCACATGCTAGCGAGGAATTCTCTAAGGTGTTCAATGATATTAAAATTGAACCACTACAGGGGAAAGTTTATGCAAATGTATCGGCAGAACCTTACGCTTCAGATGGCTTAAGTGTCAAAAAATTACTGACTAAACAGTTGTCATCCACCGTCAAATTCAAGCATATGATAGAGAAAATTTATCAGGATGGTGGTCGATATTTTGTGGAGATAGGTCCTAAAGGTGTTTTGACCGGGCTGGTGAGTAATATCCTAAAAGACAAGCCACACAGCGCTACTAGCTTTAATCCGAGTAATAAGGGATCGGACAGCGCTTATTTTCGTAAAGCGATAGCGAAATTGGTGGCTGATGGTGTATTAACGCAATGGGTTGATCCTTATCAACTTATTGAAGCGCCAATAAAACCAGTATCAAGTATCAGTGTGCCAATCAATGGCGGTTACTACTCTTCAGCGGCAACTAAAAAGCGCCAAGAGCATGGTAAACGTAAAGACAGTACTTTAGTGGATAAATTCGTTAAAGAACAAGCTGATGCTTACATTGAAACCGAAGTAAATCGACGTTGGTTGGTACTCGAATCTGACCATTTTAAAAATGTAGATAATGCTGTTCCTGACGTAATAAAAACGGAACAACAACAGCAAACAAGTGATGTTAGTCACTTAACGTCATCGAATGGTCAAGCTGATATTGAGTCAGCCACACATTCATATGATTCAGAATTAGCAGCTAGTCCACTTTCGATGCTCAGCGTTGGCGCTGAGGAAAATATTCACTACCCAACTCAGGAACAGGTTATGACTCAAATTACCCCAAATCCAACAGACCAAGACGTTAGCAAGCAAGTAATGCTGAGCACGCAAATTCAATCACAGAGTTTGAGCAGTCAGGTCCATCAGCAATTTCAGACTAACCAGGCTGAGTATATAAAATTCCTTAACTCTATGTTGACTCAGCAGTTCCAGCTATTTGACAAGCATGCTAACTCAACAAGTTTTAACGGCATGGTTCACAGTTTAAATAAAAGTCTTGAGCTGATGGAAATGAACCAGCAGTGTTATCACAACAATCATGGTCTGTATTTTAATAACCAGCAGAGTTTGTTGGGCAAAGGACAAAATACCAAAGCATTAAATGTACAAACTTTGGGTAATGGAGCGACAACCAGTAATGGTAATGCTCCAATGTCAAATGGCCATATGAGTAATGGTCACACTAACGGCCAGTTAAACGGTACCAATGTACCTTCAAGTTCGTCAACATTAAATACCCCTGCTACTAATGGAGCTACAGCGGTTGAAAATGGGAGTAACGCTTTAAGCATGAATGGCAGTACGCCTATACAGGCTAAAGCAACGACTCTGCCAGACGTACCTACGGCTAATGTAAGCAACGGCTCTGCAAGTAATGGGCAAATGACTAATGTTGAAGCTTTACCCGTATCAAATACACCCGTCGTCAAACAATCTCAAGCAGATCTTGATGCGCTGAGCCAATTGAAACAAATTACACCTGAATCATTGAGCAAAGAGCTCATTAAAATTATCGGTGAAAAAACAGGCTATCCGGAAGATATGATTGGTGTTGATATGGATTTGGAAGCAGATCTCGGCATCGATTCAATTAAACGTATTGAAATCATTGGCGCGATGTTTGAGTCCTTTGAGACCGGCCTTGAGATGCAAAGTGATTCAGAGGATTACTCTGAAATGGATTCGTTTGATGTGGAGGAGTTCAGTACGATTGAGAGAATGGTTAACTTCCTGACGTCTTATATGCAAGAGTTTATTGACCACCTTGAACAAGGAGGTACTTTACAAAATCTTGAACAGAAGCTTAAAGGTGAGGCTACAGATGATAATTCAGTGGTTGCTGAAAGCACTGAACACCATGTCGTCGCACTAAGTGATGGTGGTCGTGACGTTGCAGAAACTAATGATGAGGTTGACCAAGAAGTTGCACAAGTTATGAAAAGTATTGGTTTTGTCGCTTCTTCTGCTGAACTCGTTGACAAGCAGGTGGTGCTCCCAAAGTCTGAGCCCGCAGAAAAGGTTATTACTAAGTTAAATACCGAGTCTGTGGGACAACCTTACGTTCAACCTGTGGTTATAAAAGCAGAAAGCATGCCGACTTTTGTTGTTGATAATACTAAAGACGCGGTGCCAATCAACCGCTTCAAGGTTTATTCTAAGACATTGCCAATGCCTGATGAACAGACAATCAAATTGCCAAAAGAGTCAATATGGCTAGTGATTGATGAAGGACATAATGCGGCGAATCTACTTTTACAAAGCCTAGTGAAAACAGGTGCCCCTGTTGCTTATATGTCATCTAATAACGTTGCATGCAAGTTACCTGAAGGAGTAATAGGTTTTAATTTCGAGAGCAGCGACGAGTCGGCGATTGTTGATAAGTTGGCTGCTATACAAAGCCAACTAGGCACTGTAGGTGGTGTTGTACTTATGCAGCAGCCTCCAGGTAAGTATGCTTTAACACTTGATCAGCTCAATGAGCAAGATAAAACAAGACTGACAACGGCATTCGTTATTGCTAAGACCTTGTCGACCAAGATTCAAAACCTACAAGAAGAGGGCGCGCAAACACACTTTTTTGTTGCTGCTCAAATGGATGGAAATCTTGGTGTCGAAGGCAAACAAGGTTATGGATTGTTTGCTAGTGGTATTACAGGTTTGGTTAAATCACTTAACTTTGAATGGCCACAAGTGAAATGTCGATTAGTCGATATTAAGCCTAAGCTTGCTGCGAAAAAAGCGGCTCATATTTTGATGCAAGAACTAGCTGATATAGATTCAAGTCTAATTGAAGTGGCACGTGGCGACGGTTCTAAGCGTTTTACTTTAGCACTCGATCAGCGCCCCTGTGATCTCAATGTTAGCCAGCTAACGGATCAGGATGTATTCCTTGTAACTGGCGGAGCAAGAGGTATTACCGCGGAATGTGTCATTGAGCTAGCAATGCAAAGCAAAGCCAGCTTTATCATTCTTGGTAGAACTGATATTGATGCAAAATTGCCTGAATGGGCAACAGACCTTACTACACCTGACGAGCTTAGAAAATCGGCTATCAAGGACTTAAGCAGTAAAGGAGAGCAACCAACGCCAGTCAAAATTAACCGTATGGTAAGTGACATTACCCGTATAGCCGAAGTCTCGGATACCTTGAAGAGAATTGAACTAGCCGGAGGGAACGCAACCTACCTTAACGTTGATATTACCGACCACGATAAAGTAACGGATGCTATTCGTGCTACTCAGGAATCATTTGGCAAGATCACTGGTGTAATTCATGGCGCTGGTAACCTGGCTGACAAAAAAATCGAGAAGAAAACACTGGCAGACTTTGAGCTTGTTGTTGATACAAAAGTGCAGGGGTTAATTAACGTACTTGAAGCAATCGACCCAAATGGACTTAAGAATTTGTTGATGTTTTCTTCAGTTTCTGGCTTTTTCGGCAACGCGGGTCAAACGGATTACGCAATAGCGAATGAAATCTTAAACAAATTTGTTCATACCTATACACGTTATCAGCCAAATTTGCATGTTAAGTCCATTTGTTGGGGGCCTTGGGATAGCGGCATGGTCAACGATACGCTTAAAAAAGCTTACAAAGACAGGAATATTGCGATTATTCCTACTGAAGTAGGGGTTAAGCGTTTTGTTGAAGAGTTTGCTAGCGGCGCACCACAGGTGATCATTGGCAGTGAAAAATATCATACGGCTAAGTTACCTAAAAAAGAGAGTGATACCGTGCATTATTCACGTCCAGTGAACGTTGTAGAAGAGCCTGTTTTACTTGACCATATCATTGAAGGTGATGTTGTATTACCTGCGACGTTTGCAATGCAATGGTTAATGCAATCAGCTAGTTACCTAGTGCCAAATGCCACAGTGACCGGCATAAGCAACTTTACTGTGCTTAAAGGCCTGACCTTCAAAGAACGCAATGAAGAAAACCTTTGTTTTGTCGAAGCCAATGTTGAATCGGTTGACAGTAAAGCTAAACATTGTGTGATCAGCGTAAAAATTGCGAGTAAACAAGGTGATGCTAAACGTTATCACTACGCAGGCAATGTGCAGGTTAGTGTAAGTAACTTACCTATTGATCTTATTGAGGCAAGCCTGGTCAATTTATCAGATAACTTTAACCTTAATGACCTTAACGGACGCTCTGTGTATTCAACACCTGACAATAAAGGTTGGTTGTTTAGTGGGCCAACACTGCAAGGAATTGATTCAGTGCAAGTACTCACTGATGATCAAATCATTGCGACAATTGAGATGCAGGCGCCAACCAATTGGTTATCTAGTCCGTTTTCGACTGGGCCGTTTAATCCATGTATTGCTGATGTTTTATTGCAAGTACCGTACTTATGGAGCGTGCTACAGACCGATAAACTTGGATTGCCGAGCGCAATTGATGAAGTGGAAATATTTACACCGCTTAACTTTGGTTCTCACTACGATGTTTGTGCAAATATTACGTCAAATACAGCGTCAAAGTTGGTGTCAGATATTCAAGTCGTTGACCGTGAAAAAAAGGTCATCGTTGCTAGCCTCAAAGGTGTTCAATTTACTCAAAGTAAAGCATTGCGAGAAAAATTGCTTGGATAATAGTTGCGTGTAAACAACACGTTTGTATCGCTTTAAGGCTGTGGGTAGTCGAGTAAAACTACCTACAGCAACAAAATGATATTGGTGTATAGAACAGCTTATCAGTAAAAGCTTATGGGTATTTTTAGTTAACAAGTGGTAAATAATTAGTTATCAATCAGTTGTCTGATACGTACTCGAAATAATAAATAATACCAGTTTCATTAAGTAGGTGATCGACTTTATACGGAGGAAAAATGGCCAAATACAAGGCATTTATTTTAATAATTAGTTGTGCTAATTATTAAATAAATAACGAAGTCGTTGGTTATTTTAACAAGTAGAAATGATCACATAGTTAGTGAAATTGGTATAAATAGAGGGTTAGCAAAAATGCAACCAATCGCGGTAGTAGGAATGGGGTGCTTGTTTCCTGAAGCAACATCACCTCAG
Organism: Alteromonadaceae bacterium; assembly: GCA_047621305.1. Lineage (GTDB taxonomy): Bacteria > Pseudomonadota > Gammaproteobacteria > Enterobacterales > Alteromonadaceae > Colwellia_A. The sequence continues at coordinate 11,206 of JBLHNB010000023.1, forward strand.
CAATATTTCGAAAACCTCCTTGATGGTAAAGACATTACAGGACCGTTAACCGATGACTTATTAGACGTACCTGTTGATGTCTATTTTGATGCCAAAAAAGGGACTCAAGATAAGATTAGCTATAACAACAATGGCTATATTCGCAACTTTGAGTTTGATCCGAACGGATATGCTGTTGATGCCAAAAAATTAAGTGGGCTGGACCCACTATATCATTGGACATTGCATGCCGCTGAGCAAGCATTTAAAGATGCTAACCAGACACCAGAATTACGTGCTAAATGTGGCTTGGTGCTGGGAAATATCGGGATGCCAAACCATACCGGTAAAAAGATGATGAATGGGTTTTACCAAAAGATTTTGGAACCCTACATTCAGGAACTTTTAGCGAACAAAAATTTTAAATTCGATCAATATTGGGCGCAAACCTCAACAGATAAAGACAACCTTTCTGTTGCCAGTCTAAATGCAATTATCGCCAGTGAAGCGATGCAACTAGGAGGGCCAAGCTTTACCTTGGACGCTGCCTGTTCATCGGCATTGTATGCAATGAAAGTTGCTTCGGACTACCTCTCTTCAGGAAAGGCGGACATGATGTTGGCCGGGGCAGTATGTCATGCTGACCGGATTTACATAGGTCATGGTTTTAATGTCTTACAGGCTTTTCCCGATATTGGTTCATACTCAATCCCATTTGATCGTAACTCGAAAGGGTTAAAAGCGGGGGAGGGCGCCGGTGTTGTGGCGTTAAAACGCTTAGACGATGCCGTTAAAAATGGCGACCGTATCTATGGCGTATTAGAGTCCATTGGTTTATCAAATGATGGTGGTGCCAAGCATATATTAGTACCTGATTCAGCGGGACAAATGGTTGCGCTTGAGCGTGCATACGGTAAATCAGACCATAAGATTGATTATCTTGAATGCCATGCGACCGGTACGCCTGTCGGAGATCAGGTAGAGCTCAATTCAATCGAATCGTTTTTCACTGAACGTGGCCAAATTCCTAAATTAGGCGCTAACAAAGGCAACATAGGTCATATGCTTACCGCCTCAGGAATGGCGAGTATCCTCAAGGTTTTACAATCACTTAACCACAATATCATACCAGCAACGGTACAGTTGAAAGATATGGTGAAAACTAAGCAGGACAAGCTTAATATTTCTCATGTTGTACGTGAAAATACGGATTGGCCGAAAGAAAATGGCCCAAGACGAGCGGGAATTAATGCTTTTGGTTTTGGAGGTGTTAATGGCCATTTGGTCATTCGAGATTTCGATGAAAAACAAGATGCAGTGTCCGACCACCTGCCCGTAACCGAGGAAAGTAAGCAAAAGCCGCTGGCAATAACAGGGATCGCCGTTGCCATGGCCCATACACATACACCATTTCAGTTTAACCATGTTATTCAAAAGGGTGAGCAGGCGTTTAATGAATTGCCCGCTACACGGTGGTCGGGTATTGAAAAACGCGCCGATATTCTCCAGGAATTTGGACTCAATGCAGCGCCTAAAGGGGCGTATATTGAAAAGTTCGAGTTTGATTGTCGTAGGTTCAAGTTACCGCCCAATGTAGCAGGCATACATTTATTATCTCATATGTCACTGATGCAATTAGCGGCCTCTGCATTTTACGATGCAGGTTTGGAAGTTAACGATAAACGCCAAAATATAGCGGTTATTGTCGCTGCAGATAACGACCATATGTGTTATCGATATCAAGCACGTAACGAAGCCGGCTGGCAAGTAAAAGACAGTCTTAAAAAATCAAATATTGTGCTCAGTGAAGCGCAAACATTGGCACTTGAGAAAATTGTCAAAGACAGTATTTTTCCAGAACCTTATGCTGAGGGTATCACCGGAGGTATTAACAATGTTGTTGCTAGCCGTATTTCAGCAAACCTAAAACTGAACGGTCCATCATTTACCATCAGTGCGCAGGAAAACTCAGTATTTAGAGCAGTAGAGCTTGCCCAGTTTTTATTAACCTTGGGAGATATCGATGCGGTGATGGTCGGCAGTGGTAGTTTCTGCGGCGGCCTTGAAGATGTATTGTTCCGACAACATCATCAATCAGCTGACGCAGCGGCGTCAGGTCTAAGTTTTGAGGAGCAATCCACAGGTTACAATGTGGGTGAAGGCGGCGGTGTTATCGTACTGAAATCTTTAGAAAAAGCCCAGCAAGATAAAAACAAAAGTTACGCGGTCATTGATGCATTAGCCTTTGCACATACACCTACGTCAGCTGAACCTACTCACATTCATCAACAATGTTCTGATGCAATGAATAAAGTGCTGAAACAGGCAAATGTAGACGCTGAAGATGTCGGCTATGTTGAATGTAGCGCCACAGGTGATCAGGTAGCTGATCAACAAGAATTATCGGTATTAAATGATGTCTACGCGGGCAAGAGTGAAGATGCTGCAACGGTTATTGGATCGGTTAAAGCAAATTTTGGACATCTATCTGCTGCCTCAGGCATGGCGAGTATTATAAAAACGGCTTTGTGTTTGAATCAGCAGTACTTACCGCCAACACCTAATTGGCAGGCATTTAAGACGCAATATAAAACAGACTCGGAAGGTTTTCGCGTCATTTCTAATGAAGAAGTTTGGAGCCATTCTAAACAAGGTAAACGTGTTGCTGCCTTAGGTGGATTCGGGCGTGATAACTTCTTTAGTCATATGATCATGTCATCAGCACCAGAAACCTTAAACAGAGATACTTTGGTAGAGATTGATCTCGCCCAAATCCGCAAGGGTTCTTTGCTCAAAAATGTCTACATAGGACGAGAAGAAACTATTCGGGACATGATTGTCTCAGATAAAAACAGACGGGCACTTGGCATCGCAGTACCTGACAAGAAGCAAGCTGTAGAGCCAGTAATAGTAGAATCTGTGTTGGATTTATCCCCTAGAGTAACGAGTGATCTGTCGGTAGAACATTTAAAACTACAGGCAATTGCCTCTTTGGACCAAATCCGCGAGCGAGAACGTATCCGCAGTGAACAGACACATTTATATTTCTTGCAAACTGAGCAGCTTTTTTATCAACAATTACAAAATATTGCCTTGGTAGGTAACGATGTTCTACACGCACCGCAGCAGTTCAATGTTGCAACGGCACCATCGTCACTACAATCGTTACCACCATCAGCGGCACAAGTTAAACCGCAAAACCATAACGTCGTAACAGCATTTCCGACACGAAAAAATCAGGTTGAACGTCCTTGTATTTACAATTATGACGACCTGCTGGAAATGACCACAGGCAAAGTCGCGAATGTATTAGGGGATTGGTACAAAGAAGTCGATGACTATCCGGTCAGAACACGTATGCCTTCGCCACCTTATATGTTTGTTAGCCGCATAACACGGATCACTGCCCAGCAGGAAAAATTAGAGCCTTGTGTTATCGAATGGGAATACGATCTGAAAGAGGACGACTGGTTTGTTTATCATGGTCTGGTACCTGCGTTTGTTTCGCTAGAATCATCTCACGCCATGATTATTGCTTTTACGCTGATTGGGTGTGACAAGTTATTTAAAGGTGAGCTGAAATATCGTGCCATCGACAGTAATACAACTATTCATAGTGAAATGCCCAAAGCGGGGGAAATATTGAAGGGAAGTGTTCAAATAGAAGGCTTTACTAAAGTGGGTAAGATGATACTTATCCGTTATACCTTTGACGGTTATGTTGACGATAGACATTGTTTTACGCTGACCGCCACGTCAGGTTTCTTTCCACAAAAAGAAATTGAAAAAGCCAAAGGTCTGTCAACCAAAAAATTGTTTGCAAATATCACCAAACAACCTGCATTTCAGCCTTTTCTTGAATGTGGAAAACGCTCATTTAGCGACGAAGAGGTGCTCGCCGTGCAAGCTGGTGATTTAAGCGCTTGTTTTGGGAAAGAATGGGGGGAAACAGTGATGCCAGGGCTCTACGCGGAAAAAGCCAAAATGCTCGATAGAATTTTGTCAGTCGATCCAACTGGTGGTGCTTGGGGATTAGGTCAAATGGTGGGTGAGGTTGATGTTCGTAAATCTCACTGGGCATTTATGGCGCACTTTAAGAATGACCCTGTTTTACCTGGCACATTAATCGTCGAGGGTGCTGAGCAGATGGTGAGATTTTATTTGTATTACATTGCGTTACATACTCAAACGCAGCTGCAACCTGCCTTATTAAAAGATCACAGTTACAGCGCCAAATTTCGCGGTGAAGTCAAATATGCGGATGAGCCGTTGCAGTATCGCATGTCTATTAAACACGTTAAGGCGTCAGGTCGTACCGCAGAAACTGAGGTCGATGAGTTTGAAATTCAGTTTATTGTCGAAACGGTATATCGAGAACAGGTTATTGGTGTTTCAGATAATCTTGGCGCTCGATTTGTTCGACCTATACCTCATATTGAAAAGGAAAATAACTAATGAAGCTTCGTTATATATCTGCCGATAATGCCTCGGTAAAAAATAGTTTATTTTGGCAAGGCCAACCCACATCAGTAGAGCAGTCGACAAATGTAGTATCGAGCCTACTTGCTGACCTCGCGCAACCCTTATATGTGATTAACCACCAAGGGAGTGTGTCATTGGTTAAAGAGGGAACACTGAGCCAAAAATCTGATCAGCATAGTTTTGAGTGTCTTGGTGTATTAAACCCCGTACTACCTAGTCAATTTGGCGCGCCTTCTTTTCTTGCTGAATACAATGTTAAGGCTGCTTATTATGCAGGCGCTATGGCAAATGGCATTAATTCAGAAGACATGGTTATTGCATTAGCACGTCATGGACTTTTGTCTTCTTTTGGCGCTGGTGGGTTATCAACAGCGCGAGTTGCTAAGGCAATAAGTACCATAAAATCGCAATTAGATGGTCAGACTTATGCTATTAATTTATTACATAACCCAGGTGATCCAAATTGGGAAATGGATTGTGTGCAATTGTTTATCGATAACGAGATCAATGTTGTCGAAGCGTCCGCCTATATTCGTTTAACACCGGCAATAGTACGTTATCGTTTAGCAGGGTTAGTTAAAAACGCTGATGGCAGCATAAGCGCCACTAATAGAATCATCGCTAAAGTATCGCGTCCCGAAGTTGCAAAACAGTTTGTATCTCCAGCGCCTGAAAAAGTGATCAAGAAGCTATTAAAACAAGGACTTGTGACACAAGAGCAAGTCGATATGGCGCAATATGTCCCTTTGGCAGACGATGTAACCGTTGAAGCCGACTCTGGAGGACATACGGACCACGGAGTACTGACGTGTATTTTCAATGACATTGTCAGCCTCAGAGATGAACTGAAAGAGACTTTTGGCCTTAAACAAACTGTACGTATTGGCGCAGCTGGAGGCTTAGGTACGCCTGAAGCTGTTATGGCGGCATATGCTTTAGGTGCTGATTTTGTGGTTACAGGCTCGGTAAATCAAGCATGTATTGAAGCCGGAACCTCTGATGCAGTAAAAAAGTTACTATGCGAAGCCACTGTTGCAGGTGTTGCGTCAGCACCTTCTGCTGACATGTTTGAAATTGGTGCAAAAGTACAAGTGCTTAAATCGAGCAGCATGTACGCTGTTCGAGCACAAAAACTTTACACATTATACAAACAACACGACAGCCTGAGTGCAATTCCTGAACGCGATATAGAGCAGTTAGAGAAACAAATTTTTCTTAAACCGCTTGAACAAGTTTGGGATGAAACCAAGGCATTTTTCGAATCTCGCGGTTTAGCCTCTTTGGCTGCCACGGGAGATAAAAATCCGAAGAAAAAAATGGCGCTGGTATTTCAATGGTACTTGGGTCAATCCTCAAAATGGGCAATTGATGGCGACGAATCGCGCAAGGCAGATTATCAAGTCTGGTGTGGACCAGCTATGGGTGCGTGTAATGCATGGCTAAAAGGCAGCCACTTGGAGTCGCAGCGATCCTGCGTTGATATGGGATTAAACTTACTGGTAGGAGCCGCTTATTTATCTCGATTAAATGCATTGAAGCAACTTGGGGTATTAATACCCGTTTCGCTTTTGACGTTTAAACCTGATGAACAGCAAAACCTACTATCTTTGCTTAATCAAGATGAAAAAATTAAACGATTTGAATACGAAGAAGCGGCACCGACTGAGTCATTAAATCAATCGGCAAGCAATCCAGAAAATAAAGGTGAACATACTATGACGACTGAAAAAACACAACACGATAAAATGCGCCTCGATTTAACCAAGTCGAAGGAATACTACAAGAAGACTTGGGATTTATTACCCGGTGGTTCGCACTACAACTTTGCAGATCCGGAACGTTCATTGGTTATCCCATTTAACAAAGGACGTGGTTCAAGAGTGTGGGATCTAGACGGCAATGAGCATCTCGATCTTTTCTGTAAATTTGGCGCGTTATTTGTTGGTCACCACAATCAAAAGTACAACGAATCGCTGATGAAATACATGAATAAGGTCACTTCGGTTGATACTTGTGACTTAGAATTTGAGGTCTGTGAAACCCTAACTGAACATATCCCTTGTGCTGAAATGGTAAGGTTTGGCTTGAGTGGTACTGAAGCGGTACAAAATGCACTACGATTAGCCCGTGCCTATACAGCTAAAAACCGCTTTATTCGGTTTCATGGTCATTATCATGGCAACGCAGATAACGTTATGGGCGGACGTAAGCGTAAAGACATGAGCTGGCCGACACCTGAAACGTTTAAAGGCGACATGATGGGTACCTTAGGTCGCGCAGACAACATCCTCGAAGATCAGTCGTTTATCTTACCTTGGAATGATATTGAGGCGCTTGAGTCTGTCTTGACTGCACACGGTGACCAAATTGCTGCCGTGCTAATGGAACCTATCTGTATGAATGGTGGTGGTATTTTACCTAAACCTGGTTATTTAGAAAAAGCTAAAGCTCTTTGTGAGAAAAATAATGTTGTACTAATTTTTGATGAAATTATTACCGGTATCCGCCTTGGTTTAGGTGGCGCACAGAAAATACTCGGTGTTACGCCTCATCTATCAACATTTGCAAAAGCGCTAGGCGGCGGTTCGATGCCGATTTCAGCCATTGCCGGGCACAAAGATTTGATGAGTCTTTACACCAAAGGCAAAGTGGTTCATGCCGGCACGTTTAACGGCTACCCACTTGGTTTAGCGGCTATTAAAGCAACCTATGAAATCGTTGAAAATGACCTTGGCTGCTATGACAGAATGGGCAATATCATGGGTAAAATCTGTCAAAGCTTTATCGGTGCTGCAAAGAATGTAGGTTTACCTATGATAGTTCAAGGCATGCCTACCGCGCTTGTTTACCATTCACAAGAGCACATAGTGGATCGCTCTGAAGGTTATACGGACCGAGTTAAATTCTGCGACATTATTATTCGCGAAGTAGCAAAACGCTATGGTTTACAGTTTTCACCACTATCACGTTTATATCCAAATCTGATGATAAACGATGATGATGTCACCTTTTTTGAATCACGTATTCATGATGTGATGGCAAATGCTAAACAATTAATTGACCTCACATTCAAAGAAGAGGCGATAGCGTGACCACAGCTCAAATAGCATTAGTAACAGGCGCAGCGGGTGGTTTTGGTACCGCCATTTGCGCTAGTTTACTCGACGTTGGGTATCACGTTGTGGCTACAGACGTTAATCCTAAGGCACTCGAAGGTTTGGTTGAAAGGTTAGAGAACCCTGAAAATCTAACCTGTATGCAAATGGATGTATGTGATCTGGATAATGTTCAGAGCGTCATAGATACCCTTGAACAACAACCAAATTCAACGTTATCGGTACTTGTTAATAATGCCGGCATTATAAGCAAGAACTTTTGTTTGCAGGAGCAAGGGCCGATTGACGCTAAGCGAATCATAGATGTTAATTTGATCGGTGCGATTAACTGCGCATCGGTGGTGTCGCGCGTGATGGGAAGACAACGTTATGGGCGTATTATCAATATTGCATCGGTTGCAGGAATTTGGGGGGCTTCAGGCGGTTCAGCATATGCCGCTTCTAAGGCTGGTCTGATCAAAGCGTCAGAGTCTTGGGCCCGAGAACTTGGTCCGCTAAATATTGTGGTAACAGCCATAGCCCCAGGCATTTGTATAACAAATATGCTTGGAAAATTTGTCTCTCAAGACCAAATGTCAGATGCAGCTGAAAACAAAGTTGTTAAATCAATCGTACCTATCGGTCGTTTTGGCAACCCGGATGATATATCTGAAGTTGTTACTTTTTTAGCAACATGCAAAACCAATTATATTAACGGCGCAGTGATTGAAATTGATGGTGGTATGCGAGTAGGACAACTCTAGGACACTCTGAGGAAAAAAATATGGATTACCGAGATACATTTCAGGCAGAAAACATTTTACTAACAGGAGCCAGTGGCGTTCTTGGTGGGCGTCTTGCCGTTGAGCTGTTGAGTTCAACAAACGCAATGGTTTATTGCATCAGCCGCGGCAATGACATTGAGGCCGCAAAGGAAAAAATCCTTAAAGTGATCAGTGTTTATGATCCGCAAGGTAAACTGGTTGATGAATATTGGCGACTTGTACCTATTCTAGGAAATATGGCAGAACCGCACTTTGCTTTTGATGAGGATGATTATAACGAACTTGCGCAAAGCATTGATTTGGTTTTTCATTGTGCAGCTAATGTAAGTTTAATGGCCTCTTACGATAAATTAAAGCCAATCAATGTTGATGGAACACGACGCATTGTCGATTTCTGCCTTGAGGCGAAAGCGCCACTTATGTTTGTTTCAAGTTACAGTGTGATTGGGGATCAGCTTTACCACGAATGCACACTCCAAGAAAACCAACTGGATATTGGACAAAACTTTGATGAATTAGGTTATGAACAGTCAAAGTTTGAAGCAGAATCGCTCATTCATAAAGCTTCAGCGGAAGGGTTAAATTGGGCTATTGTGCGGCCCGGTAATATTTGGGGTGATAGTGAAACAGGTGCCTATCCATTGTTTGAAACACGGGTAAAAGGTATTTACTACGAGATGATTAAATCTTTGATTGATACGGGCTATACCTATTCATCAGCAGAAGATTTTGACGTAACACCTGTTGATTATGTAGCGAAAGCAACTTTGTATATCGCATTTAATATCCATAAAACCGTGCATAAAACTTTCCATTTAACTAACCCTAATAGAGTCTCTTTTGATCAACTGGTTGGCTGCATTAGAGACAATGGTTACACGATTAGGAAACTTGATGATGAAGCATACTTTAGCGCACTGTATGAAGACCGGATGGTGGTTGAAGACATTCCTTATCGATCAACATTCACCGATTTGCTGTCTATCTTTATCGAAGATGATTTGACTGAGTCAGGTAAATGGGACACCAAAGAAGCTGTTGCATTACTTGAAAAAGCAGGTATTCGATGTCCAGTTGCAGATAATAAGTTGTTCTCAACTTATCTCAATTATGCGGTCGAGCGAAACTTGATCCCTCATGTTAAGGATCAAAAATTAGCGGAAATTACTGAGGAAATGGAAAATAAAATATTTATGGAACATTTGTACGACGAAGAATTTTCAGGAGCCGCAGCCTTAGCTGACTAGTTAAAGCACTTCGGAGACAATAGATGATGCTGACAAATTTTATTCGTTACTTATTGAACATAACGTTATTGAGTTTTATCGCTTTGACTCTTTTTTGGGGAACAGCGCAGGCAATGAATAATGAATCTGAGGTGAATGCGATGAATACTTCAATAAATGAAATGAAGGAAAAAAAGGTATCGTTATCAAACAAACCGATTTCCGGAAGAGATGAAAACGATCTAAATAATCCAAACAATTCAGACAATGTATGGATAAAAGCCAAGTATCAGCTTGTTAGTGAAGAAGAGGTTATCGGAGAATTATCCAGTGAACGAAAAGCATCGATAACCGCGCAAGGCTTTGAAATAATGATAACCGGCACAATGCAAATTTCTATCAAAAATTTTTGGGAGGAATACAACTTCTTCAGCGACGAGGAAGTTGTTATTGATGAAAGCGGTTTAAATCGTTACCAAGGGGTTTTTAAGGAAGATACTAATAACTCCAGCGTGAATATAGACCTTAATAATACTGAGGTTCGTATTCACGGATTTGGCGAAGATGATAAACCATTTGAATACAAGCTTGAGCGAGAAGAGTTTGATGCGGTATCAGAAGATGCTCCTTGGGTATTTATTAAAAGTGGGGCAAAAGAAAAAAGTCTCAAAGTATTAGACTTAGATAACTTTGAAATTACAGAGGTTATGTATCACTACCAGAAAAAAGACCATGTCGATATTAAAGGTGAAGTTTTTGATTGTCATCAAATCACCTTTAATACGCCAGTAAAACAAGGGGAGCAATGCATCGTTATTGATAAAACGGGAGCATGGATCGCCCACGAAAGTGGCAAGGATGAAAACGGTGAATATTCTGTCACGTTAACTGAACTAACACATAGCAAAAATAGGTAATGAAAATGAAAGATAAGCTAAATTTGGCTTTGTGCCAGTGCGCACCAATTTGGGAAGATGCACGGGCTAACCACCAGATGTTTGCTGCGCATATTGCCGCGGTTGCAGAACGTGTTGATGTGGTTGTGCTACCTGAAATGTTCACCACAGGTTTTACTATGGATCCTATTAAAGTGGCGCAGCCTATGTCTGGAGAAACGGTAAACTGGATGAATGAACAAGCCACTAGGCACAATGTGGTAATTGTTGGCAGTGTCGTTATTGAAGAGCAGGGCCATTATTACAACCGTATGATCTGGGCAAGACCTAATGCGACCCCCTTGCACTATGACAAAAAGCACTTGTTTACCTTTGCCGGAGAAGACCAACATTACAGTGCAGGAAATAAACAAGTGGTCATTGAAATAGCCGGTTGGAAAATCGCCTGTTTTGTTTGTTTTGATCTGCGTTTTCCGGTCTGGTGTCGTAATACGGATCAAAATAAATATGATGCCGCATTATTTATAGCCAGTTGGCCAAAAGCCAGATCACCGCAATGGAATGCCTTGTTGCGCGCCAGAGCCATAGAAAACCAAGCTTATGTTGTCGCGGTGAACAGGGTAGGGAAGGACGGTAATGATATTGAATACCATGGTGATTCTCAGCTTATTGATGCTTTAGGTAATGTTCTGGTTCATGAAACTGAAACTGAAAGCATTAAATTAGTCACACTGGAGAAGTCCCAACTACAAAATAATAGAGCGCAGTTTCCTTTTTTAAAAGAAGCGGATGATCACCTGTTAATAGAGTCACCCGTTATAAAACCATTAAAACGGTCTTTTAAATAATAGTAGAGTGTTAAATTATGTTTAAACCTTTGTATGCAAAATACAAGTGGTATTTATTGTTTACTGTGCCGATGAGTATTCTTCTTGGTGTGGCCAGTATGAGTATAATTGCCGTTATAAGTGATGCTATCGCCAATGAACCTGCGGATATGGATTATGGTACCAAGACCTTTTTTGCAGTGATATTGGTACTCTTCATTGTTGGTCTTGTGAATGAATTACTGAGGTCAAAACTCTATGCAAATGTATTATATGACCTTCAAGTCTTTATGATCAAACGGGTTAATGAAACACCTCTCGCTCTTTTAGAAAAAACAGGTTCTGCTCGTATAGTCGCGACACTTACAGAAGACGTAGCCACAGCGGTACGTTTTTTCCATGTATTGCCAGAAATGTTCGTCAACATCGCCATTGTGGTTTGTGGGTTTATCTATATGGCGCTGTTGTCTTGGAAGCTTTTGCTAATCGTTGTGGCTTGTATTACCTTTTTGGGTATAACCATTGCTTTTTTGGTTAAAGGTACGCAAAAAGATAGAAAAGACATTCGTGAATTGACGGATACCTCGATTCGCTATTATCAGGATTTGGTTCGAGGCGCAAAAGAACTGCATTTGAACAATAAAAGAAAACGTTTCTTTAGCAAGCAGCTGTTTTCAGTGATAGATCAAACTCAGCGTAAAACGCGTCGAGTATTAAATATTCTCGGATTAATGGAGACTTGGGGGCAATTAGCCATATTTGCCATACTAGGATCCGTTATCTTTCTGGTTCGAAATTACATCGAAATCAATGCTGAAGTCACTGTCGGTTTTGTCATTACGTTACTTTTTCTATTGGAACCTATTGAGATCATTATTAATAGCTCTGATGAGCTGGTTCAGGTAAAGGTTGCGTTTGACAAAATAGAACGATTACAACTGGCGGATCTTCCCATCAATATTAGTGAACTTTCAGATTCAGAGGATGAACAAACTGAAACACAAAATTTTAATGGTAACGGTGTTATTAAGTTCACGGATGTCACTTATCAATATGAAGTGGATGATAAAAACGCATTTAGGTTAGGTCCCATTAATGTCAGTTTTGAACCCGGTAAGGTCTACCTTATATTGGGGGGGAACGGCAGTGGTAAATCAACTATGTTGAAAATACTGTGTGGTTTATATTCACCGGATAATGGTGAAGTGCAATGTGGTGAGCAGATCATTGGCGAAGATGAAAATGACGCTTACCGAGCATTATTTTCAATCATTATGCCGGACTTTTGCTTATTCGATAATGTGATTGACGCATCAGGTAAGCTTTGTAGTGATGAAAAAATAAAAGCGCAGCTCGATAAGTTAGCACTTTCTGAAGTGGTTAGCTCCTCACAAGGCCGTCTTAGCAATCTCAATCTCAGCCAAGGACAAAGAAAAAGGCTTGCTTATATACAAGCTTACTTCGAGGAAAGGCCAGTAATCGTACTTGATGAATGGGCGGCGGATCAGGATCCTGCCTTCAAACGATATTTCTATCAAGAACTTGTCCCTGAATTAAAAGCCAGTGGTAAAACAGTCATCTTGGTCTCCCATGATGAAAACTACTTTGACCAATGTGATGAGGCCTATCAGCTAGTTGATGGGCGACTCGAAAAACTTGCTTCAGCACAACCGCAGCAACATGAGTTTAAAGTACAATTAAAAGAACAGATTAACGCAATTTGAGTGGGTGTTTTTAATAGCTTTTTACCATTAAGATGTACGCAGCGTGTCACAATCATAAAGTGTGAACCTGAGCCATAAAATGTAACGTTTGCAGAATAAAAAATAAACATTTTTATTATCACAAAAAAGCATTATTCTTGTGATAATATGTTGCATCAACGTTACCGTAATGTCATTTAAAGGTAATTTTTTTGAATGTATTACACGGTAAAATGGAGTTAATTTATCTATCGTTACGATAGAGAGGTCATAGGATATGAAAGGTTCAATTGTAATTGTAGAAGATGACAAAAGGCTTTCTGCCTTAATTTGCCAATATCTCGAAAGTGAGTTGTACACAGTACATCCATTTTACTCGGGCTTAAATGCATCAGAAGAAATTCAAAAGCTGAATCCTGACTTGGTTATTCTCGACTATATGCTACCTGATGTAGATGGTATTCATGTGTGTCGCGAATTATTACGTAAGGGGTTTTCTTCTCCTGTGATTATGCTAACTGCACATGATGACGACTTCACCGAAGTCACTGCACTGAATTCAGGTGTTGATGATTATATTACTAAGCCGCTGCGTCCAGATGTCTTAATGGCAAGAATTAACGCCTTGTTAAGGAGAAGAAATAGCCAAAAAGACAAAAGAGGGCGCGACTTAATTGAAGTTCAGGATCTAAACATCGATATCGTGGATCGCATAATTTTCCGTGATGATAATAAAATTGATACCACTGACGCTGAATTCGACCTACTGGTTGAGCTGGTAAAACGAGCAGGAAAAATTGTCAAACGAAATGAACTGTTCACTGCTCTGCGCGGGTTTGATTATAATGGAACGGACAGGTCCGTTGATCAGCGTGTTTGTACATTAAGGAAAAAATTAGGCGATGATGATGCACCACATCGCTACATACGAACGATTAGAAACAAGGGATATTTGTTCCCGGTCAACGGATGGTAAGCTTCTTTTTTCGATTTTATCTTGGTGTCAGTGTCACACTGTTAGCCTGTCTTATCTTGACGGGGCTTTACTTCGAATCTCAGTATGAAGGAGCGCTAAAAGAAGAACATGTAAGAATAGCCAAAGCGCTTAATGTGATTCTTGAATCCAAGTTGTGTAACGCGACGCCTGATAAAGCTCAGAGCATAGTAGAAGAGCTGTCTAAGGAATATTCCTACCATATTGAACTGCAAAGCTATGCAGACCTATCGCTTGACTTAAAAAATAAAATAGGTATGAATTCATTTTATGTCAATATTCATAGTGGTTTCATCACGGATTTAATAGAGGTCTATTATGTCCAGCCTTGTAGTGAACTCATGCTAAAATTCAAACCCAAAGCCGATTATAATTCATTTTATAACATTCTGTTTGGACTAACACTGGTGTTTGTTTTGATTGCTTTTGCGATAGCGGTGCTCGCATTAGCTTGGCCTATATTTAAACATATTAATTATATGCTTAATTCCACATACGCCATTGCTAGCGGTAACTTTAAGATGAAAGTTGATGAGTCGGCCCCCGCGCCACTTGATAAACTTGCCTTTGCGATCAATTACGTCGTAAACCAAATCAGTGAACTGATAGACGAACAGGAAATGGTGACAAGTGCTGCATCTCATGAACTAAATACCCCTCTGATGAGGATGAATTTTGTCCTTGATATTGCCATGAAGACTAAGGACCCAGAGGTTTTAAAGGCAAACCTTTCTCAAATACGTAATGATTTAAATGAATTAGAAGACTTGGTCGTTGAAATCCTTGGGTATTCTAAATTTAAATTTAGTGGCGCAGAACTTAAGCGTGAGCCTTTTTATATACTGCCATTACTGTTTAGAATGAGAAACAAGTTATGTAAACTCAAACCTGATATCCACATTGAAATAACTTGTCCTAATGATTTGCAGCTCGATGGCTGCGAAAAAAGTGTGCAACGTGTGATTGTAAATCTAGTACGCAATGCACAAAAGTATGCGCATTCCCTTATTAAAGTCGAAATTTTTAAAATGGATACCGAAATTATTATTAATGTGGTTGATGATGGTCCGGGTATACCTGATGCAATGAAAGAAGAAGTGCTCAAACCTTTCTATCGTATTGACTCAAGTCGTAGTCGAGACACCGGAGGTGCAGGGTTAGGGTTGGCCATTGTTAATAAGATATGTTTGTTGCACAAAGCCAAGTTGGCGCTGCAAGATAACGAATACGGCGGACTTACCGTAAAAATGAGCTTTGATGCTGAAATTTGCTGACAATAAAAAACAGGCTATGACAGACATCATAAATACTTTACGCCATGCTAGTGCTCAATAGATAAGGTTACTTATTTCAATTGGTATTAGTTTAAATACTTATGGTTCAGTCGGAATATTTCCCAGTGCTTTGGCTACCAATTTTTAGCTATAAGAGCAGTAGGGATTACACATTTTAGGCAAGCTAACCTGCGGAGGTAAACATGCAGCCGTTAGATCATGATATTATCATTGTTGGTGCGGGTATCGCCGGAATTTCAGCATCTTATCATTTGCTCAAACACAATCCAAATTTGAATATACTCATTCTGGAGTCACGCAATAACTTGGGTGGCACCTGGGATCTCTACCGATATCCTGGAGTGCGGTGTGACAGTGATATGTTTACTTACGGCTTTGATTTTCACCCTTGGACAAAAAAAAATACGTTTGCCTCTGGTGAGGAAATCCGCAACTATTTAAATGAAACGGTTAAGAAATTCGACCTTTTGAAACTGATGAAATTTGGCAGGTTATTAGAGGAGGCAGATTGGTCGTCTAAAGAGGCTTGCTGGACACTTAAAATCAAACAATCTGACCGAAAAAAAACCAAATATCTGACATGTCGACATATGTTGATGTGTACGGGTTATTTCAGTTATCAGCAGGGATACATAGCTGATTTACCGGGTATAGAGCGTTTTAAAGGGACTATTATCGACCCACAGCATTGGCCTGATAATCTTAATCTAGATGAGTGTAATCTTGCTATAGTAGGCTCTGGAGCCACTGCTATCTCAGTTGCTCCAGCACTGGCACAAATAGCAAAATCGGTTACTATGATCCAACGCACGCCTTCATATATATATGCTAAGCCTGATGTTGGGTTTTTCAGTGACTTACTCTACCGTTTATTACCCGCGAGGTTATTTTTTCAGCTTAAGCGTTTTCAAAGTGTATTTGTGCATACCTGGTTTGTTAATTTCAGCCGGTATTTTCCAGCATGGTCAAAACACTGGTTTTTGAACTATCTTAAAAAACAGTTTGCAAACACTGTTACAGATACTTCTGAGATTGCACCGCCTTACTTCCCGTGGCAACAACGTGTTTGTATTACGCCAAACGGTGAATTCTTCGACTCGGTTACAAGGGGAGATCTGCGCATTGAAACCAAGCATATTATTAAAATTGATGAGCAGGGTTTGGAACTGCAATCGGGATGCTTTATACCCGCCAATGTTATCGTGATGGCAACAGGCTTTGAACTTGAGGTTTATGGTGGTGTGCTTATATCTGTTGATGGTCAGCTAAAGACACTTTCAGATGCAGTGACATACAAAGGTGCCATGCTTTCAGATATACCTAATTTCATTTATTTTAGTGGCTACAGTAAATTATCCTGGACGATACGTGTGGGTCTCGTTGCTAAATTTTCCTGCCGACTGCTAGCGTACATGACAAAACATAATTATTCAGTATGCACACCAAGATTAAGTGACAACAACGAGATGACGTTAACTCGTTTAAACAAAAACTTTATGCCAGGATATCTGCAAAGAAAGGCACATTTATTTCCGCAAAGTGGCGATCTATTTCCCTGGAAAGCACCAGACAGTTTCCATCAAGATGTACGTGACCTATTAAAAAAACCAATTAAAGAACGTCATCTATCATTTGATTAGAGCAGAGATACGTCATCATCTTTTGACTGACTGATTGACTGACTGACTGACAGGAATGACAGGAATGACAGGAATGACAGGAATGATAAAAATATTTATCAGCGAGTTTATTTGCCCTGGTATGTATTATCCGTTTCAACGTTTTCCCAAACACACTGCAAGTACTGACTGTGCAACGAGGAAGCGTGATTAATACTAGTTATTTTTAAAGTTCAGCTCAGTCAGGTCAAGTTGACCAATAGCTATAGCTGCTTGGGTTCTGTTGCGAACATTTAATTTACGAAATATGGCGGTAGCGTGAGCCTTAATCGTTGCTTCTGAAACATGTAAATCATATGCGATTTGTTTGTTCAGCATACCTTGCGCAAACATCATCAGAATACGGTATTGTTGTTGAGTTAAGCTGGCTACGCGTTCTGCAATATTAATGTTATCCGTTTTGGTTGAATTTTCTTTAAACGTTGCAGGTACCCAAATATCACCAGCAAGTACTTGTTGAATTGCCGTGAAAATATTATCTACAGGCGTTGACTTTGGTACAAAACCAGCTGCTCCATATTCCATCGCCTGCCCAATAGTGTCATGATCTTCATGTGCAGAAACAACGACAACGGGTATATGAGGGTAATGGTTGCGCACATGAATTAGTGTATTAAATCCATGAGCGCCGGGAATATTTAAATCTAGCAATACCAGATCGCTATCATCGTGATCACTGAGTTGTTGATCTAACTCTTCAATCGTTTGTGCTTCTAACCAAGTTGTTTTGGTCAGCTTAGACTTTAATGTATCTAATAACGCTAGTCTAAATAACGGGTGATCGTCAGCTATTATTATTTTTTCTGGCTGGATCATAATATGATTCCTTAAAAACCTCACCTAAGGTTATATTGGTTTAGTTCAATTGAGCATTAGACTTTAGTCTAATGCTCAATTGAACAAATATACTACTTTTCTGGTATAGCAGCCAATACAGCAACTAATAATTGCCAGTATTGTGCAACGCTCGCAACGTCAACTTTTTCATCAGGTGAGTGAGGAAATTTAATCGTTGGTCCAAAAGAAACCATATCCCATTGCGGGTAAGCTGTTTTAAAAAGTCCACATTCAAGACCTGCATGAATAACCATGATTTCAGGTGTTTTATTAAACAATCCTTGATAGGTATCTCGCACCACTTTCATAATAGCTGAACTAGTATTAGGTTTCCAACCAGGGTAGCCGCCGCTAAATTGAATGTTTGCACCGGCAAGTTCAAATACTGACTGGATCATCGTCTGTATTTCCATACGACCATCATCATGTAAACTGCGTAATAAAGACATCACCACAATTTTTTTGCCTTTACAACGCATAACTCCTAAATTTGTTGACGTTTCTACAATACCTTCAATGTCATCACTCATGCGGATAACACCATTAGGGCAGGCATTAATAGCACGTAAAATGGTATTTTGAATAGTAGATGACCAACATTGCTCAAATGTTTCTGGTGAAATAATCATCATCTCAATACCTGTTTCAATGCTACCTAAAGTCGCGTTGAGTGTTGCTAGGTATTGTTCTAGTGCACTTTTCAATGCGGGAACATTCTGGCTGGCCACCACAAAACTTGCATTGGCTTCACGTGGAATAGCATTGCGTAAACTACCGCCATTTAATTCAGTTAATTTAATACCGTGATGGGTGGTGGCATCAAGTAAAAATCTGACTAATAACTTGTTTGCATTAGCACGGCCGGTGTGAATATCTACACCGGAATGACCACCTTTTAGACCTGAGATTGATAAGTTAAATGATTGATGGTCGGCAGGTACTTCGTCAAAAGATAAATTAAATGTTGCTTCGCCATCAATACCACCAGCGCAACCCATGTAAACCTCACCTTCTTGCTCTGAATCCGTATTAATGAGTATTTCACCCTTCAACCACCCTGGCTGTAAGCCAAAAGCACCGGTCATACCGGCTTCTTCATCGATGGTAATTAATACCTCTAAAGGACCATGGGGAATATCTTTACTGGCTAATACGGCTAATGCCGAAGATAAACCTATACCGTTATCAGCACCTAAAGTTGTACCTTCAGCCGTTACCCAGTCACGACTTACACCATTAGCGTCGGTTTCGTTATTAATATAAGGTCTAATGGGATCGGTTAAAAAATCATGCGGAGTATCAGAATTTTTCTGCGGCACCATATCCATGTGTGCTTGTAAAATAACAGACTGTCTATTTTCATAACCTAGCGTTGCTGGCTTGCTGATCGCAATATTGCCGACCTTATCTTCTTTAACGGTTAAACCTAAATCTTGTGCCCAACTTTGTATCCAAGTGGAAATTTGTTGTTCGTGTTTTGACGGGTGCGGAATGCTGCAAATTTTTTCAAATAATTGCCATAAACTTGTGGGTTGTAGTTGTGATAAATTGCTCACTAGGTGCCTCTTAAAAATTATTATAGTTATAGTATTGTTTAGGGGGAGCCGCTATTTACTCGCCATCAAAAATTGCCATTGTTCATTAAAATCATTACTTGGTTTTTTCTGAAATTCAGAACGAACGTATTGGCAGATCTTACCTTCGGCGTAAGCCGTAATAATATTAGCCAAAGCCAGTTCACTAATAGAAAAACTTTTACCTTCACGTAATTTTCGTTCACGTAATACTTGTTTAAATTGTGATTCCAATTTTTCAAAAAATTGATTCACACGCGTACGTAAACGTTCATTTTCTCCCATCAGCGCATCACCAGATAATATACGGCACATCCCAGGGTTACGCTCTGCAAAAATAAGTAAAACATGCAAAATATGATGGCAACGTACAAGTGCTTCTTTGTGATCGTTTAAAATTAACGTTATTCGAGAAAAAATTGACTCTTCAATAAACTCAATTAAACCCTCAAACATGCGCGCCTTCGATGGGAAGTGGCGATACAATGCGGCTTCAGATACACCCACTTCAGCAGCAAGCTTAGCTGTGGTGATACGTTGTCCATGACCACTTTGTAACATAAGTGCTAGGCACTCTAATATTTGTTGTTTACGGTTTGGTTTTTGAGTTATGGGCATAAACGGATTCTCTATGATATTAATTATATTATCTTTCTATTGATAGAATAACAGATGATTAGTGATTACTCACTTTTTGTTTGTTCCCTACTAATAATCACTATGAGCTGTTGTGCGAGTTGTTCTTTAGTTGCTAAGGGCAGCTCGGTAGTATCAGTTTTACTAAAAACTGTCAGCGCGTTATGGTCACTATTAAAACCTTGTCCAGCAATGGCAACATTATTCGCGGCAATCATATCGAGGTTTTTACGTTGAAGTTTACCTCGCGCATATGTTTCTAGATCTTGTGTTTCAGCAGCAAAACCGACGGTGAATGGCCTTGTGGCTAACGTTGCTACATCAGCGACAATATCAGGATTTTTAACAAGATTAAGTTGTAATTCGTCGCCTGATTTCTTAATTTTTTGCTGGGCAATATCACTGACGCGATAGTCAGCAACAGCAGCACAAGCGATAAATACATTGGCTTTCTCTGCTTGCTGCAATGCATGTCGATGCATATCTAAGGCACTTGATACCTTAATTATTTCGCAACCTTGAGGGGCTGTTAATGTAACAGGTCCGGAAATTATAGTGACCGTTGCACCTGCTTGTTGTGCTGCTTTAGCAATGGCATAACCCATCTTACCTGAGCTGTGATTAGAAATATAACGAACTGGGTCTATTGCTTCACGAGTAGGGCCGGCGGTAATAACCCAGTGTTGCCCTGACAAGGTGTTTTTCATGTTTTTTGCCGAGTCATTATACTGGCAAGCTAACGTAACTAATTCAGGCACATCAAGCATGCGACCTAAGCCGACATCACCGCATGCTTGTTCGCCAGAACCTGGCCCCCAAATGATAATGTTGCGAGCCGCTAATGTTGCCACGTTTTCTTGTGTTGCCTGTGCATGCCACATTTGTTGATTCATTGCCGGTGCTATAGCAATAGGCGCTGTTGTCGCTAAACAAATGGTGGTCAATAAATCGTTGGCCATACCAGCGGTAATTCGTGCTATAACATCTGCAGTGGCGGGGGCAATAATAATCAAATCAGCCCATTTGGCTAATTCAATATGTCCCATGGCCAATTCAGCCTGAGTATCAAGTAAACTATCAGCAACACCATTACCCGAAACTGCTTGTAAAGTAAGTGGGGTAATAAAGGCTTTAGCTCCTTCTGTCATCACAACGCGAATATTGGCGCCATGATCTTTTAAACGTCGCACTAATTCTGGTGTTTTGTATGCGGCGATACCACCTGTAATGCCTAGAACGATGTTTTTGTCCTGTAAAATTTTCATAAGCTGCTAGTATTAATAAATATTGTTATTGCTAAGATATCATTATTTTGTGATTTATTAAAATACTGCAAGGATGCAAGATGTTAAAAGATTGGCCAAGTGTAGAGCGCCCTAGAGAAAAATTGTTAAATTTAGGGCCATCGAGTTTGAGTGATGCTGAATTATTGGCTATTTTCCTAAGAACAGGGGTTAAAGGTTGCAATGTGGTGGAATTATCAAGAGAGTTATTGAAAAATTTTGGCAGTATTTCTGGGATTTATCGAGCATCACTTAGTGAATTTTGTCAGCAACATGGTTTAGGTACAGCCAAATATGTCCAGTTACAAGCCTGTTTAGAAATGTCGAAAAGGTATCTTGCTGAGCAGTTACAACAAGGCGTAGTGATCACATCTTCTCGAGCAACACATGATTATTTGATCAGTGAACTACGACAAGAAAATCGTGAAATTTTTGCGGTGTTATTTTTGAATAATCAACATCAAGTTATTCAATTTGAAAGACTATTTTATGGAACAATAGATGCTGCAGCTGTTTATCCTCGTATCGTTGTTGAACATGCCTTAAAACATCATGCGGCAGCGGTAATCTTGGCACACAACCACCCCTCAGGTATTGCTGAAGCGAGTATTGCAGATAAACAGATAACGACCCGACTAGAGCAAGCCTTAGCTTTGATTGATGTACGTGTGCTTGACCACGTAATTGTAGCGGGACATCAATGTTACTCATTTGCGGAACATGGTGAACTGTAATAGCTATCATAGAAAGTGTTGAAGCAAACTGAAATACCTTGAGTGGTAATGAGTATATTAAAATAAAAAGTGTGAAGGAGTTAATATGAAAAACATAAATGATGATGAATTGGAACGACGCCAATCATTTCGTTTAGATATGGAAAAAGAGTTGGTTGACATCGTTTGGACTGACTTGGCAGGACAAACCTATCAAAAGAAAATATCCTGCCTTGATTTTTCACGCGGTGGTTTATTATTGGCTTGTGATCAAGCCATAGAGATCTCAGCAGAAGTCACTATCATTTTTAAAGCGGCTAATCCTAATAGTCAACGTTTATACGGTAAAGTGCTACGTTGTTATAAATTAGACAATGGTTGGTTCGAAGTTGCGTTACGATTAAATGACTGAGTATAATTTACGCATAATGTCGACTCAACTGACAAAATTTCAACTATACTCATCTACATTGAGGTGTTCATTAGCCAGTGTATGTTGACATTATTTGAGTATTTAGCGAATAAAACCAGCAGTAGAAGGAATTCTAAAAATGATGATATTAGTTGGCGGGGAAAAGGGGGGAAGTGGCAAAAGCTGTTTGGCACAAAACCTAGCGGTTTATTTTGCCCGAGATAAAAATGCTATCGTATTAATGGTTGATTGTGATCCCCAACGTACCACATCTGATTGGATTCAAGCGCGTAATACAGACCCTTCATTACCTGCGATTAATTGTATTCAACTGTATGGAAAAATTCGTAACGACTTGTTAAGCCTCAATCAACATTACGACTATGTCATTGTTGACTGTGGTGGCCAAGACAATCTAGCCTTACGTGCTGCTATGTCAGTAGCTGACCATGTTATTATCCCTTTAAGACCAAAACGTCGCGATTTAAAAACCGTACCGCATATGGAAGATATGTTAAGTACCTGCAAAATGGTTAATCCTAAAATGCTTGCTTCTTTTGTGATTACACAATGCCCTTCTTTACCTAATCAAGGGAGTCGGATCCTTGAAGCAAAAGAGGTCTGTAGTTCATTTGGTATTAATGTACTTGATGCCGTCACTTTTAGTCGTAATATTTATGATGATAGTGAAGAAAAAGGCTCTTCGGTATTAGAAATAGATCCAACAGGTAAAGCTGCAGATGAAATGATCGCAATCGCAGAAGAATTAATGGCGATGAAACCGGATGACTCACATGAGTTTAACTGATCTTAAAAAATCCATGGATGATGGCAAAGGGAAAAAAAGGAAATTTACCGTAGATGAATTTATCTCAGATGCGGATAATTACGCTAAGGGCGCGCCAGAAATTGTCAGTGGTGTAAATTACAACGAATTAAATTTAACCCAAGCGGTGTTGGCAACTAAGCAATACGTTAAACAAAAAAATGAAAGTCTCGAAGATGTAAAAAAAGACAGCAAACCTTTTCGTCATGCAACCTTTACATTAAGCGAAGACGCTATCGCACAATTACAAGATCTTGCTATTAATACTAAATTAGCAAAATCTCACATTATTCGAATTCTTATTGATGAATTGTGTAATAAAGATCAACAAGCAAAATTGCATAAATTATTAGGCTCAAAAATAGACTAAGGTTATTACTCTAATACGCAGCAACCTGAATAAAATGATGATAATTTGATAAAAGTCACTTAAATTGTGGCTTTTTTGTTAGCTAACTGATTAAAAAATAACATAATTGCAAAACTTTTGTCGTTCTTTAGCATAAAAGCTGGCAATCGTTTTTCTCTTTCTCTATAATATGCCACCTTTTTCAGGATCCCGAGGCGACGGTCTTGGGGAATAAAAGCTCGAGCTGAAATTTAATTTGGAGTGACTCACATGTCTAAAGTTTGCCAAGTAACAGGCAAAAAACCAGTCGTAGGGAACAACCGTTCTCACGCAAGAAACGCAACTAGACGTCGTTTCTTACCTAACCTTCAATCTCACCGTTTTTGGGTTGAGAGTGAAAATCGTTTCGTTAAATTACGTTTAACTCCGAAAGGAATGCGTATTATCGATAAAAAAGGTATTGATGCTGTATTAACAGATATCCGTGCCCGTGGCGAAAAAGTTTAAGGAACCGTTATGCGCGATAAAATTCGTTTAGTTTCTAGTGCTGGTACAGGTCATTTTTATACTACTGATAAGAATAAAAAGACTATGCCTGAAAAGATGGAGATCAAAAAGTTTGATCCAAGAATCCGTCAGCACGTCATGTATAAAGAAGCTAAAATCAAGTAATTGATTTAGTTTATTTAAAAACCCAGCAATTGCTGGGTTTTTTATTGCCTAAAATTAGGTATCATACCAATTTGATTAAATAAGTGTTCTACTTTTTTATGTAGAAAAACGGATAAGTACAAGGCATAAATTTCAGTAACTAGTTATTCTAATTATGAATTTTATAACGTCGTAGTTATTCGTTTTAATCATTAAAAATGAGCAGTTAATTACTCAACTTGGTATCATCAAACAATATACTTTTAGTTGAACACAACAATGAAATTATCTCGTACAGGTTGGAATAACGTTATTATATTTGTAGTGATGACGTTTATTTTGGTGATCAACGTCACTAATAAACAATTATTCTCTGATGATGTTGCTAATAGTGCAACAGAACAGAGCTTGTTGGGTAATAACCCCATTATTTTAACTTTAGCACTCCATAACAATATACTGATAGAGCGCATTGGTAGAACTTGGCGAGCAACGCCTGCAAAATTATCAGAACAGGCATTAGAGCAAATGATGATGTCATGGCAGCAGGCTGTCGGTAGTGTATTAGCTGTTGCTCCTGTAGTAGACCAAAAAATGGCCTTGATGATTACTATTAATCTCGCAGGGCTTGAGCAATCAACCACCTTGAGTCTTTATTCAGTAACCGATGAACTGTTAGTTTTTAATCATCAATCGCAATTATGGTTTTCATTGCCGATGCAAATATTTCAACAGTTATTGCCGTCACAGGTATTCAATAATTAGCCGCTGATCTATCAGTACCAAAGATAAATAAAGAGAAATTATGCCAGAATTACCTGAAGTAGAAGTTTGTCGATTAGGCATTTCACCTCATATTATTAATCAGTCTGTAACGGGTGTCGTTGTTCGTAATGGTAAATTACGTTGGCCAATACCTGACGATGTTAAATTACTGGTGGGTCAACAAGTCTTACGTATTGACCGTCGCTCAAAATATTTAATGCTACGTTTTGAGACAGGTACGTTGCTTCTTCATTTAGGCATGTCAGGGACTATTCGTATTATAGATGCGCAAACACCTGTCGCCAAACATGACCATTTCGATTTAGCATTTGCTAATCATAAGGTGTTACGTTTAAACGATCCTCGCCGGTTTGGTGCAGTTTTATGGTTAGAACAACATCAAGATGAACAAGGCTTTTTAGCCAAACTTGGGCCTGAACCGCTCAGTGATGATTTTTATCATGGTTATCTGTTTAGCAAAGCACAAAAAAGAACAGTACCGATCAAAACATTCTTAATGAACAATCATGTTGTAGTAGGTGTCGGTAATATTTATGCGAATGAAGCATTATTCAAAGCGGGCATTTTACCAACAACTAAAGCAGGCACTATTAGTAAAAAGCGTTTTGATCAGTTAACCGACATTATTAAACAAGTACTTGCTGATGCAATAGCGCAAGGTGGGACAACGTTAAAAGACTTTACACAACCTGATGGTCGCCCAGGTTACTTTGTGCAGCAACTGATGGTTTATGGTCGAGCTGGTCAACAGTGCTTAGTATGTAAAACCGAACTTGAAGAAGTGCGTCAAGCCGGTCGTAGTTCTGTATTTTGCTCAAAGTGTCAAAAAGCATAAAGCGCAGCTAACTGCTAAGGCAGTCCTTAACTTACATCTTGAAGTAGAGCGGATATAATACCAATTGAAATAATGAATCGATCATTCTAAGACGGTCTACATATCCAATATCTGCGTTGCTTTCAATCCCAATAGCACGCTATTACTCATTCAAGCGCCTTGCTCTTGAACATTATACTCTCGCTTATAATAGATCACTACTTTAATTCAATTGGTATAACTATGAAATTTGGTCTAAAGCCGCCTTTACTACCGGATGAACAAACTGGCTAACATCTCCATTATGCAGTGCAACTTCTTTTACTAATGTGGAAGAAATAAAAGAATTTCCTTCTGCTGGTGTTAAAAATACACTTTCTAAATCGGGTGATAAACGTCGGTTCATATTAGCTAACTGAAATTCATATTCAAAATCCGATACGGCGCGTAAGCCACGAATTAACACACTCGCTTGATGTTCTTTGGCAAAGTCAACTAACAGTCCAGTAAAACCAATCACAGAAACATTTGATAAATGCTTGGTTACTTCTTCAATCATTTTAACCCGTTGAGCTAAATCAAAGCATGGTTTTTTACTTGGATTTGAAGCAATGCCTACTACCACTTCACTAAAAAGGCGGCTGGCGCGTTCAATAAGGTCGGTATGCCCGTTAGTTACCGGGTCAAATGTTCCTGGATAAATAGCTTTTACTGTCATATTGATAAGTGTACCAAGTTGATTAAGAGAGCTCCCGTTTAGCGATAATGTAAAGGCGAGAGGGAGTATTAATTGTAGAGAATGCTTATCAGCTTGTCAAAATCAATCAGATAGCTATAAACGGCATTAAATTCTGCTTCGGTGACTATACCCGTGGTCATTGAAGATGTGTGATTTTGAACATAGCTAAAAATTTTAGCTACAAAGATGCATGATTGAGTAATAGCTGGCTATTAGGATTGAATGCAACGCAGTAGATGACGTTTTTAGACTGATCAAAACCAGCATCTTCAATGAGTACGGGTATATGTATAATGATTGGTATTACTATCAAATTCACTGTCATAGTTTTTTAATCACCCGTCTAATAAAAATGTTCAGTTAATGAATGTGATATTAAGTGCAAGAGGAGTTTATTATTTATGGAAAGCCCATCTACTTGATCAATATTAGGCGACAATTAGCTTGGGCTCAAGATAGTTGAGGAATATGACGACAGTGTAAGACTTCAAATGGGTTCACATAACGTATTCATATTTCAAGAAAAAATGGCAGTAATAAGCGATGAACACGGATTTAATACTAATTCGGCATTACTTTTTACTGTACGGGGTTTAGATGAAAAAATAAAATAACTAAAATAAAAAGGTGTTGTTTTTATTCATGAATCCATTAATAGAAATAGGTAGGGACGTTAGCTGCTTTAAATATCCGTCAGGTATTACGCTTGAATTAATGGCATTTACATCAAATAAGCAAATGAGATCAGACTTCAAAAAATTTACTGTTTTTTCGTGCCT
Organism: Alteromonadaceae bacterium; assembly: GCA_047621305.1. Classification (GTDB taxonomy): domain Bacteria; phylum Pseudomonadota; class Gammaproteobacteria; order Enterobacterales; family Alteromonadaceae; genus Colwellia_A. The sequence goes on from JBLHNB010000023.1 coordinate 38,566, forward strand.
AAAATATTTTAGTAAACTATGTTAGCGCTTTTATTTTGGCGATGAAGCTGTAGAATAACTAATTGAGTTGTTCTACCGAGTTGTTAAGCATACAAGGGTGTAACAATCACTGTAGGCTAAACATATGTTTATGGGTGGTCTAATAAAATCTGTTTATTAAAATTTATATCAAAAGGAATGTAAAATGAAAGGAATTATGTATTTATCAAGTATGTTGGGTATCAGTTTAGTTATAGGTTGCCAATCAACGACTCATGATGTTGCTGTAGATAAACAGAAAGAGATTAAATATGAATCGCGTTGTGATTCGCAAATAGATCAGTCAAATTTAGCTTTAGTGCGTATAGCACCTCAATACCCCGTTAAGGCATTAAAAAGTGAAACTGAAGGATATGTCACAATGGAATTTGATATATCTGAAGGTGGGAGCCCAATTAATATCAATGTAGTTGAGTCTTATCCTAATGATTTATTTATTAATTCTGCAACTAATGCACTGTCAAAGTGGCTTTATAAACCGCCAATGAGAAAGTGTTTAATTATGACTTTAGAGTTCAAACTAGGTTAATTGTACTAATCATCGGTTAACCGAGGATAATAGTAAGGTGACTTGTTCCACTTCGAGTCACGTTTAGGTCAGTAATCAATTTCCCCTGAGCCGATATTGAGGTATTAGGGGGGATCAGGAAATTTAGTTATGCATCCAATTTTACTTTTTTTAATCTTGTTTTATTTAGTTGCTTTTGTTTATGACAAAACAATTGATAATGAGATTAAAAGTAATCAAACATTAGCAACCAAGTTAAACGATTTTAAGTTTTTTAATTCATTTCAATCACGACCTCAAGCGCTATATTCAGCTTTAAGCTTCCAATTTCTGGGGGTCTCAACTATTTTAAATATTGTAGGTAGTGTCTTTTCTTTAATGATGTATTTCGCTTTACTGTTTGGTATATACTTTCTCGTTCAATAACTAGATGGCTATTGACCTAATTTAAGCAAATTCCTAATGACGTATTAAGTGGGTTGTTTTCGTAATTTATCATTGCGGATAATCTAGTACAGACTCTAACGTTATTACTTGAACACCAGATTATTAGACTCAAATAATAAGCCATGGAAATAACTTAGTTATCAGGTGTGCAAGGGTTAACCTATTATCTGTAAAACAGTCGAGTAAAACAGTTAGATGTATAAAAGAAAGCAAAATACAAAGCCACAAGTGATTTCTTATGACCGCGTTAAGTCATATCTCATCTGGATGATTGAGAGATATGGTGATTACTCAGCAAAAACATTATTACAAAAAGCAAATTTACTCTTTAAAGACGATACACAATTCAACGAACCAGCCCTTAACTATTTGATAGAGCATGAAATCGTGGATGACCTGCGCTTTGCTAAACGCTTAACGATGAGTTTATCTGAAAAAAATATTGGGCCAAATAAAATAAAAGAGAAGCTTTATGTAAAGGGTTTTTCATCTTCGGTCATTAATGAGTGTGTTGGAGAAATAGAAACATCCGAGGAAGACTATTTTGATAAAGCCCTTACCTTAAAAGTAAGAAAGTTCGGTGAAGATCCTATCGTAGATATAAAGTTAAAACAAAAAGCGTTACGACATTTAATATCAAAAGGATTTTCATATTCAATCGCAAATAAAGTGGTTGTGCATACACTTGACGAATAAACATTGGAAAGATAAATTATGAGTGAACAAATAACACAAGATCAAATAGATGCAGGGGTTAATCAAGCGAGAGAAGAGTGGGAGAAAATGCTTAGTGATTCAGGAGAGGATCAAACGATGTTTATTGCAAATAATCAAGAAGCGATCCAATTCTTAGGGCAATATCAAAGTATGAAAGAAACACTGGTAAAACAAGGGTGGTCGTTACCAGATTTAATTGATGGCGTAAAAGTCAACTTAAGCGACACTTGTGACTAACCACAATGACAGTAGTTCCCTGCGGGTAGCTGAAAGGTTAATATTCTACAGTATTGTTTTATAAAGTATTTTAACCAGCACAAGAGAGCGGTGATCTAATGGCATTGATATAGCATTTCTTTTCAATCAATGTCTTGTAGTTCTCCTTTTTTGACTTGCTGAAATCTGCATATTGAAGTGCGATGGTTATATATTGTAACTTGATGCTGGTCATTTTTACGATAACGGTAGATGATTTTGTTAAAGTATTTACTCGAAAAACCTTTCCGTGTGGTCAAATTTGATAGTATGATAAGTAATTACAATGGACTAACCAAGAAGTAGCAACCATGAAAACCCGTGATAAAATAATTCAAGCCAGTATTGCTTTATTTAATGAGCAAGGTGAGCGTAACGTCACAACCAATCATATTGCCGCAGATCTTGGTATTAGCCCTGGAAATCTTTATTACCACTTTCGTAACAAAGAAGACATTATCCTTTCTATTTATGAAGAATATGCACGTAGTTTATTGTTAGAAAGCATGCCTGAGGTAAATCCTAACGTTAAACCTTTGGATGCGATTATCTTATATATGGATGTGGTTTTTCATGCGATGATGAAATTTCGCTTTTTCTATAGTAACCTCCCCGTTTTGTTGGCTAAAAACCCTTTGTTACACGATAAATATGTTGAAGTACAAAGTGTTATTTCGACGCGCGTAAGTCAATTATTATTATCGCTTAAAGACGCGGATATGATGGCGTTTGATGAAGCGGATTTACCAGATATTGTGAGTATATTACGTTTAGTGAATACTTTTTGGTTAAGTTTTTATCAAACACAAAACAATGATAAAGATATTAACGACGCGGTATTTTATCAGGGCGTTTTAAAAATATTAGTGATTATCCACCCTTATATTACTGATAGCGCTAAAGATCAATTTCTAGAGGCTCGCACTATGTACCGCCAACGTTGCCAGGATAGCATTGCAGCATAAATTGGGTTGTTGTATAACCCAGTAGTTATACTGGGTGCTGCATATCATAACCCTGCATTAATGCTAACCAGTTACTTTCTTGCCAATGAAAGCTGTCTAATTTTTTATTTTCTTTGTTAAACGATCTTAATAACCTTGCCATATTCGCTTGTTGCCAGTGACTGGCAACTTTGCGCTGATCACCTTGGTCAAAATCAATTAACCACACTTTATCTTGCTGATCGATTAAAATATTATGGGCGTTTAAATCATGATGATAAATACCATGGTGGTGAAATTTCTTTATTGTCACCCCTATTTTTCGCCATAAATCGTCTGAAATCGATGTATTACTGAGTTTAGCCACTAAATCTTCTGCCTCAACAATGCGTTCGCTGAGTAAATCTGCCTGATATAAAAAGCCTTTTCTGACCACGCGATAAGCAATAGGATGAGGTGCTGGCAAATTTAGCTGTTGGAGTTTCTTAAGTAATTCAAATTCACGTGCTGCTCGCGTTGCGAACAAAGAGGTAAAAAAATATTTGTCTTTATTGAACTTACCGATCATGCCACCACGATAATAATGTCGTAATACCCAATGTTGTTGTTGGTATTGTACAAACCATGTTGTACCACGCCCTTGGGCGGTACCTAACACCGCGTTATTTTCTTGCCAATAGTGACTATCAAGCATCTTTGGCGAAAACTCATCAACTCTGTTTGCGTCATAGATACAGTGAACGTTGTTATTTCTAACCGTTTTTTCAAGACAAGGTAGTAAAGTTTTTGATGGGTTCAAGGTCATAGCAATCCGTATAATAAGGTCGTCACTTTGTACTGTAAACAGGGTATTAGAACCAAGAAAATTTGTAAAGTTCTATAGTGGCGCTACGCTTAATAACCTGTATATTTAAGCTGAATGGGCAGAGCGATTCGTATCGAGCAAATAATTAGTTGGAATGCTATAGTAGCCTTATTCATTTTTCACTATAGCCTCCTTTGAGATCAATTTTCTATGCAAGGTCAAATGCCAGCGCCAAAAAATTTATGTTTACTACGTTTATCAGCCATTGGTGATGTTTGTCATGCGGTTGCCGCAGTGCAAAACATTCAACGGCAATGGCCTCATACGCAAATTACGTGGGTGATGGGAAAAGTAGAAGCCAATTTATTAAAAGGTTTGGAAAACGTCGAACTGATCATCTTCGATAAAAAAGCAGGGCTTAAAGGTTACTTAGATTTACGAGAAAAAATGAAAGGGCGCTCTTTTGACGTGCTTTTGCATATGCAGGTTGCGTTGCGAGCCAGTATCGCGAGTTTATTTATTCCAGCCAAAACTAAAATAGGCTTTGATAGTAAACGTGCTATCGAAGGACAGTGGTTATTTACCAATAAAAAAATTGCCCCACAAAAAAATCCTCATGTCCTTGATGGCTTTATGGGTTTTGCTGATGCGCTCGGGTTATCAGTATGCCCACCAACTTGGCATATGCCGCTATCCGATATCGATTTATTGTGGGCGAGTGAAATAACAAATAGTGACTTACCTATTGCGATAATTAGCCCTGCGGCGAGTAAAGCGGAGCGAAATTGGCATACTGAAGGTTATGTACAAATTGCTGAACATCTTGTTAAACGGGGTTTTCATGTGGTGATTTGTGGTGGGCCAACCACCATGGAAACATTATTGGCGGCAGATATTTGTAGTCGTAGTAAGGTTGAAGTGACTAATTTAGTAGGTAAAACCTCACTTAAACAACTGCTTGCTGTGCTTAAACTTGCTCATTTAGTGATAGCGCCAGATACCGGCCCTGCCCACATGGCGGTAACGGTAGAAACGCCAGTTGTTGGTTTATATGCACATAGTAACCCTCATCGTACGGGCCCTTATTTATATCAACAATATGTTGTCAGTTGTTATCAATACGCTGTAGAAGAACAATATAAAAAACCCTTAGCAAAACTCCCTTGGGGCGTGCGTGCTAAAGGTCGTAATTTAATGGATGGAATTACCATCAACCAAGTTAAAGATAAAATTAGGCAGCTAATTGCTGATCATTACCCTGAGCTGGAGTGATTGTAGAATCGTTTAATATCCCCGTGGTTATTGAATATGGGTGATTTTGAACATGGCTAAAAATTTTAGCTACGAGAGGCATGATTGAGTAATCGCGGGCTCTTAGAGTTGAATGCAACGCAGTAGATGAGGTTTTTAGACTGATCAAAACCTGCATCTTCAATGAGTATCAATTAACGACAATAAGACTACTGATCGTTAAGCGACCTTGCCGTGGATCCCTTGATAGCCCTAATACAGTATTTATATCGCCAGAATGCAAGAGATTGCTGGGGTATATTACGGCCCTATTCATGCGAGCTTGTACCGATAAAAGTTGTTCAAATAAACCGGTACTTTGGCTGATGTAATGAGGATTATCATGAAGTTTTTCAGCCATTGCTTGCTGTTTTAGGATTGCACCGTAATGGGTAAGTTTTTCTGCTGTTATGCGCTCGTATGCCGTTTCTTTATGACGATAAAAAGATGTGCCACCGAACTTGCTAGCACATAAATAATGAATAACCGCATACTGGTTATCTGCTGTGCTATCAAAATGAGGCACCATTTGAATCGGTCTTAACTGCGCTATAGGCGTAGTAGTAATAGCGAATGTTGATAATTTAGTGACCGCTGTTGTAATATTTTTATTGCGTAAAGTCGAGTTGTTTACTATTGATTTACTCAATGTTGATTTGTTTATTGATTTGAGTAAAGGCAGTAACAATAAACTCAGCTGCTCACTGTAACTTGATGGTGCTAACTTACGAATACCTGGATAAAAATCCGCGGCTTGTTCTTGAAATTTGGTACTGTCATCACTTGCCATTTTGATAAGTTGCTCTGGAGCGGAACTAAAATCATCAATAATTAAAATGGGAGACTCTTCATTACCAATAGTGCATCGTTTAATTTTATTATGCTGATTAAAGTGCATACGTAGCCTATACCATTCAAAATTAAGAGATAAGTTGTTGATTCTTTTTTTCTATCAGCGCATGAACCTGACCAAGAGAGGTGATCATAGTATGAATAGCAGGTAAAAATCCTGCTTGATGTAAAGTCAGTACTTGCTCATCTTTTAATTTAGCCAATTTTTCTTGGTCTATCGTATACAGCCCATTTAGTGTTATTGATTGTTGATTAACAAAGGTTATATCTAATGATAGCGGTTGAATTAAGTCCATTACTTGTAAGTGCTTAATTAATTGTTCATTGCTTTTTTCACCTTTAAGTAATTGTACAAGAACAGCTTTGGCTTGTTGAAAGTAATCACTGTCTAAACCGTTATCATTAAATAACGCGACATCACCTTTTGTCGTCACGGTTGGACTATCCATATCAATGCAAACAGCATAAGTCTTGTTATTAGATTGTTGACCTTCATTGTCATCGTTTGTAATAAAAAATGGCTGACGTCTAATTTGTAAGGGTAAATAAAGACCTTGCCAGGCATTATTTTGCCAATATAAATTTTCTCCAAGCTCAAATCCAAACATTGCAGTAAAGGTAAATTGTCCGCTGTCTTCATTTTTGGCGAGTAATATTGGATATTGCACTGCTAAATCGGAGAATTCTGATAATACTGCTGGAATAAGGTGTAGCTCTGCACCGTGCATTTCGGCTTTACGGGGATCTACTTTAAGTGTTAAATGATTTTTATTATCGATGGTAACTAAGCGGGCCATTTATTTTCTCTTTTTATTATTTTAACCAGTACCAGTGAGTCATAACTTAATGGAATGGGTATTACACACGATTAAACACGACTAAAACCGAATTCTTTAACTTTATTGAGCAATGCTCGGTTGGTTGGTAATATCGACGTTGCTTTATCAATTAATTTTTTATTCTGAGAAAATTGATGCTGTGCAAACTCGAAGTCATCAAGTACATAAGGTGTTTGACTGTAATCACTTTTAAAGCCCATACCGTACAATACATATTGATAACTTGCCGCGGGAAATACTTCGTTGTTACTGGTAAAATCATGGTCTGCAGGTGAGCGATATTGCCATAATTTCATTAAATCCTGTAAACTTTGTGGAATGCTTTTTGGGTCTCTATTATCAGTCCAAAAAGCATTATCGTCACGCTTACTTAAAATATAATGTAATTTCAAAAAGTCGATGATTTTTTCCCAGCGATACAAAGTCGTCTCATTAAAGCGTTTCGCAACGATATCCATTATTTCTCGAGATTGAGGTAATTGCTCACTTAACATTTGTGCTGATAATTCAACCATAACTAATGCAGAGGCTTCAAGAGGTTCTAAAAACCCCGCAGACAAACCAATAGCAACACAATTATTCTGCCAAAGCACTTCTCGATGACCACTAACGATAGGGATTTTTCGTACCGGTAATGCGTCAAATTTGTCACCTACATACTGCGCTAAAACGTCTCTAGCTTGTTGTTCGCTAGAGTGTTTACTTGAATAAACATAACCAACACCGCGGCGATGTTGCAAACCAATATCCCAAATCCAGCCAGCTTCTTGACCAGTTGAAATAGTATGTGAAGCAATAGGTGAGTCTTCATTGTCATAAGGGACTTGTACAGCTAATGCGGTATCAATAAAAAGCACATCACTACAGCTTTTAAAGGGTACTTGGTAGTGTTTTCCTAAGAGAAGGGATGAAAATCCTGTGCAGTCGACAAATAGATCACCACTCACATCGCCATTATTTTTCGTGGTGACTGAAGCTATATCACCATTTTTAGCTGACTTTATTGCAATAACATCATCAATAATATGCGTGATGCCCAGTTTATCTTGGCAATGTTTTTGTAAAAATACAGCAAACTTCCCTGAGTCTAAGTGATAAGCATAATTAGCGACTCCTGCAAACTCTGCGGTACGGATTGTCTTAGGTGCTAAGCCCTGTTCACATATTGATTCTTGAAAACAAACTTGTTCAGAAAACGATTCTGTTTGTTCGCGCTGCTCTTTCGCCAACCAATGTGCGGCTAAATCACCTTGACCAAAACCTTGAGGTAACACTAAAGGGTGATAATAAAAATCATCATCACTACCATCAACCCATTTTACAAACTTTGCTCCTTGCTTAAAACTCGCATCACACTCACGAATAAAATCGCTTTCACTAATACCCAAGGCTTTAAGGGTACTGCGCATTGTTGGCCAAGTTCCTTCACCAACACCCACCGCAGGTATATTTGCTGATTCAACGAGGACAACGTTTACACCTTGTTCAGTATTACTTTTATGTTTCGCCGCTAAACGTCCGGCGGTAAGCCAGCCAGCAATGCCGCCACCTACTATGACCACTGTTTTAATCGGTTTATTCATATTGATTTTCCCATATAATACCAAATGCACTAAATATGTGATCATTATAATGTGGTCTAAATATCCAATAACGGCGTTGCTTTCAATCACAATAGCCCGCTATTGTTCAATCAAGCGCCTTGTTCTTGAAAATTTATCCATGCTAAAAATTGATCACTAACTTAATACAGTTAGTATAATTATCCTTTTGGTATACAGCCTCTAACGATTACTTGTTAAAGACTGTATTCAAATTAAGGCATTCAAATTAGGTATTCAAGTGAAGTTATTAACCTAAAAACTACCACGAATACCAACAGCAATACGTCGACCACTATCAATAATGTCTAAAAGCTGATTAGAGAAACGACCGCGCTTATGGGTATATTCTTCAGTTAAATTAGTACCTTCAATAAATACGGTTATTTCATCAGTCATGTCATAACTTGCACTTGCATCCCATTGGGCATAGTCTTCAACATAAGTGACACCGTCACCGCCGCCTTGACTTAAACTTTGTAAAAAAGTATCGCGCCAGTTATAAGCAATACGCGCTTGAAAGGCGTCTTTTTCATAGAATGCAACCAAGTTAGCAGAGTCACTTAAACCAGTAACAGCAAATACTTGGGTAATATTTGCGTTATCTAATTCGGCATCACTACCCACAATTGTGGCGTTAGCAAGTAGTCCAAAACCGGTGTCAGCAAAAGTATGTTGAGCGGCAATTTCCCAACCGTCTACCGTCGCTGATTCGCCGTTACTCGGAGCCGTATTGGTGAATACTGCTGCTGTATCAGCGTTATCTGGAGCACTTACGTCAGAGCCTGTCGAAGGGTCGGTTAATAGATCACCATTAGCCGTTGCAAAGGTTTTATCTTTTTTGGTATTGGTAATGAAATTGGCGACATGCTTTCTGAAATAACCCGCAGAGATATAACTTGCTTCATCGTAGTACCATTCTAGCGACAAATCTAAGTTATCCGCACTAAACGGTACTAAGTTAGCGTTACCACTTGACGACTGTAAGTTACCTTGACGAATGGTCACGAGAGAGGTGATAGGTCTTAAACTACTTAACGTTGGACGAGTTAAGGTTTTAGACACGGCAACACGCGCGATTAAGTCATCACTGATTTCAAGTTTAACGCTGAGGTTTGGTAGTAATTGATCATAGCTATTGTTTTCAGTAAAGTTTGTTGTTGCACCGTATGTGGCTAGCATTTCGGTAGCATCAAGAATGCTTAAACTTTGAGGGTTTGCTTGTGATGCACTAACAGCAACATCCGTACTTTCATAACGGAAACCTGCCGTACTATAAATAGGCATGCCTGAAAGCTCACCTTCAAAATCTAATTCTAAGTAAAAAGAACTGGTTTCTTCTTTAACTTCAAAAGAGTTGTTAGTTTTAACCGCATCAAAGTCAATGCCTTCGACGTTACCTAAAAAATTAAACAAGGCTTCGCCATCAAAACTTAACCACTGTGTTGGTGTACGACCACTGCCACTAACAGCACTTAAAAAGTCATTACCGGCATCAAATACGGTTTGAGGAAATGCACTAACATCAGGGAAGTCTTTATAATTACAGTAGGTGCAGTGCGCACCACTTTCGGTGTTATTCCAAGTATTGACGGTTTTAGTTTCAGATGAAAACATGGCGCCAAACCTAACCGCAGCAAAACCGGTATCGGCATCCGCAAGCCAAACACTATTCCATCGAAGTTGAGTAATATCATCTTCAACTTCATCACCACCGCGGATCATCACGTGCGCTCCACTGTTGGTGGGGTCTAAGTAATCTGATACGCCAACAGGTGCGACATAATCAGGGGCTGTTGGGTCTTGATTTACTCCATCACCTTCTTGTTGACCACTATAAATACTACTATTTGGTGTTGCGAAGTTTGAATAGAAGGGCAAGGTATTATCATCAAGAGTCCATTGAACTCGGTTAGCATAACCTAATAGCGCTAAGCTACCGCCGCGACCATTGTTCGCTGCGCGAGTTGCATTAGAGTTGCTAATATCAAACTTCATATTTAAGTTATCATTAACATCCCAATCAAAGTTTACACCAACAGAGGTTGACTCTGTTAAACGGTCGCCCTTTTTAGCATGAAAATCAGTCGCTAAACCGACTTGTTGGTACATATCGGTGATCGTACCGTTTTCATCAACAACAATGTTTTCTACGTTATCTGAAGTGAACCAGTGACCATATGAGGTAGTATCTGACTTAACATCAAAATCAGAATACAGAACATCGGCAGTAACAATTAAACTGTCTAGTGGTGCATATTGTAGTACTAAATTGGCATTGGTACGTTTACGTTTTTCTGTTGTAACAAGGGAATCAAAATTTTGTGGAATAAAAACGTTACCGACATAATCAGTACCGGAAGCTGTTTGCGGTGTACCACGAGTAAATGATGAGTTTTCTCGCCAACCCGCTGTTTGTGCTCGATTTAAACGCGTATCACGTTCAAGATAAGAAACCGCTAACAAAGCGCCAAAAGTATCATCATCAAAAGTATTACTGACTAATAAAGAAACTTGTGGAGAGGTTTCCTCACTATTACCATCATAAATACCTTTAGCACTACCGGCTAATTTGAAACCGCTAATAGCAAAAGGTTTAGCGGTTTCAATATTTATTGTTGAACCAATACCACCTGACTGCATGGTCGCCGTAGATGTTTTATGAACATCTAAGGTTTTAACCATTTCAGCGGCAATAGTATCAAAACTAAAGTCACGACCCGCATCTTCAGAGGCAACTTGGCGGCCGTTAACTAAAACGGTATTAAATTGTGGGCCAAAACCACGCACGGTAATTTTTTGTCCTTCACCGCCTGCTCTATCAATGGATACCCCTGTAATACGTTGCAGTGATTCAGCAAGGTTGGTATCTGGAAATTTACCGATATCTTCGGCAGAAATAGAGTCGACAACGCCACTAGCTTCGCGTTTAGTATCCATAGCACGTCCTAACGCACCTCTTATTCCCCTAACTTCGATGATTTCTGTTTCTTTTATTTTAGTTTCAGTTTCTGCAAGTAATGGTGTAGCGATAACCGTTCCCAATACTGCAATTACTGCACTTGCAACTTTATTTTTTTTATAATCAGCCATGTTGTTTTTTCTCTCAAAACTTGGATCTATTAAGATAGATAACTGCCCACTTTCGCTGATATCAGTTTTAAGACCGGTATTTTTAAGTAACAGGGCTAGAGCCTCCATAAGGGTATGCTCACCTGATACTTGATTTGCTTGTTTTCCTGCCATTTTATCAAGAGGGAATAACAAGGTTATATTGGCCTGTTCTGCAAAACTGATTAGCGACAAGTCGGCCCTTTGTCTGGGAATATTAAAAGTTACTTTTTCTAAATTTTCGGCTGCAATAACAACATTACTGGTGAGACAAAAGAGCAACATAAAACAGCGAATACTAAAACGTAACTTCTTATATTCCATCCGTACGGATTTACGCCGTACATCAAACAAAGACGACTGAACTTTTATTTTCCTCCATATGTATTTTTTTATTGTTTCCAACAATTTTTTTGAGAGTTTGATCATACTTGTAGTGATAGATGCCTTGTTTTTATAATAATTTGGCGTGAACTAACCATTATTTAAATGGCTTACAAAGTTTGTGTTACTTTATTGAAATACATTACTTTAATTGGATTTTTGTTCTAAAAAATCAACAGGTTTATTTATATTTATGACGTTTTAATAAAAAACCTTATTACATGTTAGCCTGTCATTACAAGTAATATAGCGATTAATATCTATCAGAAAGTATCATATCAAGTTGACTTGCTTATCTCGCGACGGTGTCTATTTTTAAATCAAGTCTATTTTTTAGTATATCGTTTATTTGAAAAATACTATGGGTATATGGCGGAAAACTGTTTGTTAATCGTCTTAACGTTTACAAGGTAAATTATAGCGGATAAATTAATTATCAAGCCTCAAACCAACAAAGCTCAAATCAAAAATGTAAAGAGAGTGTGATGTCCAACGATACACTGTTTTACAAAATATATTTAGCGTCGAGAAAAAGTATTTCTCGGGTGGTATCACGTATTGTGCCGCCCCACGAAATTGAAGATATTGTTCAAGAAACGTATGTACGGATCTGTCAAATTGAAAATAAAGAAAATATAACTTCTCCTAAATCATTTATGTATAAAACAGCACGAAATTTAGCTTTAGATTATCAAAAACAAGCAAGCGTGAAGTTGGTTGATAGTGTTGATAATATCGAAGTATTGGAACAGTTATTATCTGAACAATATAAAGATGAGATGTATGAAAGTACGTTAACAAACAATGAATTTGCTCATTTTTGTGAAGCGGTAAGGTTATTACCCATTCAATGTCGTAAGGCTTTTGTATTAAAAAAAGTTTATGGTTATTCACAACGAGAAATAGCTGCACAATTGAGTTTAAGTGAAAGTACCGTCGAAAAGCATATATCAGCGGGCATGAAGCGCTGTACAATTTTCATGCGTAATGTCAATAAACCTATGTCGAAAGTAACAATGAGTTCAACGAAAAAAAATGCAGGAGGATCTTATGAGTAATATTCATCAGATTCATAAGCAGGAACAGCTTAAACAAGAAAAGTTAGACAAAGAAGAGCAACGATTAGATGCCGCAAGTGATTGGTTGGCAAAGCTTGACCGAGGCATAACACCTGAAGAAAAAAAGGGTTTAAAACTCTGGTTGGCTATATCTCCTGAGAATATCGCCGTTTTTCTTGAAGTGACTCAAATGTGGGACAAAATGGATGCGCTCAGTCGCCTTTCAGATATTTTTCCTCAAGCAACAGTAGCCAAAAGAAAAATAGTATCTTGGTACGGCGCTTTGGCTGCATCGATGATACTTGCGATAACGTTTGGTTTGTATCAAGGCAGTCTACATTTTTCTCCTTTTGATCAAAGTAAAAAATCTACAGTGGTTGCCATACAAACAAACTACCAAACAGGTATTGGGGAAAGTAATACCATCAGCCTGCCTGACAATAGTAAAATAGTGCTGAATACCAACAGCTTTGTGCAGGTGAGATACTCGCAAAACGCTAGAGTTATTGAACTACAGCGCGGTGAAATTCACATTGATGTAGCCCACGACAAATCTCGTCCGTTTAGTGTTATTGCGGGTGGAAAAGTTATTCAGGCGGTAGGAACGGCGTTTAATGTTGAGGTTCGTAGTGAACTTGTTGAGTTAATTGTCACCGAAGGAAAAGTACTGGTCGCAAAAGCAAAAGCGGCTTTATTGCCCTCAAGTATCGATATGATGCCAGCACGCTTACCTCAAAATTCTATGGCTATTTCAAAAGGTGAAAAAGTTGATTTAGATTTAACCGGACATATTCAAGAAAAAGTGACAAAGGTTGATTCGATTGATATTGCCGCAAGTTTATCATGGCGTCAGGGCAACTTAATTTTCCGGGGAGAGTCTTTATCTGATGCAATGGCTGAAATTAGTCGCTATACCGATATAGAATTTGAATTGGCTGATGATGAAAAGTTGCGACAGGTACAAGTAGCAGGCATGTTTAAAACGGGTGATGTGATTGGTTTACTCGATGCCCTAAGCAGTAACTTTAATATTCGTTATGAAAAAATTGGTAACGATAAAATTATTTTAAGTTACGCAGGATAAAACAAAACCTAAGCTGTTTTAAGGTATTTATAGCTGCTGTTTTCAAGAATTTTTATGGGTTTTGAGAGCAACGGCTATTTTAGACACCACTGTTAATCGTGGTGTTTAATCTTCTAAAAAACTAAAAAACTAAAAAACTAAAAAAATAACAAGGATAACATTCATGAGTTCAAACGCTTCAACCGACAACCCCCTTAAATCCTACACTGAAAATAAAAACAACCCCACATCAGTATTATACGTATTGTTTATTTCAGCTGTCGCAGCGATAGGTGGTTTTCTCTTTGGCTTTGATTCGGGTGTTATTAATGGCACCGTCTCGGCATTGGGAAACGCGTTCAACTCTACTGATGTTGCTACCGGATTTAATGTTGCTTCCGTACTATTAGGTTGTGCGGTAGGCGCATTCATTGCTGGGCCTTTAGCTGACAGATATGGACGTAAACCTATTATGATTGTGACGGCCACAATCTTCGCAATTAGTGCCCTGGGTTCTGGCTTGTCAGATTCCTCACTTGAATTTATTTTCTACCGACTCATCGGAGGATTAGGTATTGGTGCTGCCTCGGTATTGGCTCCTGCATATATTGCGGAAGTAGCGCCTGCTTCCTTACGTGGTCGTTTAGCAACGTTGCAACAACTTGCGATTGTTCTTGGTTTATTTGCCGCTTTTTTAAGTAACTATATTATTGCCAGTAATGCCGGCAGTGCCGAAGCTGTATATATGTTGGACCTTGCCGCTTGGCGCTGGATGTTTTGGGTTGAGTTAATTCCTGCCATATTATTTTTAGTTGGTGTTTTGTTTATCCCTGAATCTCCTCGTTATCTAGTGGCTCAAGGAAGAATTAAAGAAGCAAATGCTATCTTTAATCGTATTGCGGTGGGTGAAGAAAAAGCACAGATAGAAGATGTTCAAGCATCTCTACAAGGCGAGACTAAACCGAGTATCAGAGATCTATTCATTAAGGGACAAAGCAAAATTCATCCTATTGTGTGGGTAGGCATTGGTTTGTCAGTATTTCAGCAATTTGTCGGTATCAATGTTGTTTTTTATTATGGCTCTGAACTCTGGCAAGCTGCTGGATTTGATGAGTCGCAATCTTTGTTTATCAATGTATTAACCGGCATGACCAATATAGTGTCAACTTTTATAGCTATAGCCTTAGTCGATAAAGTAGGGCGAAAACCGTTATTATTGACCGGTAGTATTGGCATGTTTGTTAGTTTATCGGCTCTTACCTTTATCTTTGGTACCAGTGGCTTTGACGAAGCAGGAAAATTAGCGTTATCTGACGGTATGGGCACGTTGGCTTTAATTATGGCGAATGTCTTTGTGGTGTTTTTTGGTTTAAGTTGGGGGCCAATTGTTTGGGTATTATTAGGCGAAATGTTTAATAACCGTATTCGCGGTGCTGCGCTAGCAGTAGCCGCAAGTGCTCAATGGCTAGCAAATTTTGCGATTACTATGACCTTTCCTATTATTCTTGGCAGTGTTGGCTTAGTAGGAGCCTATGGTTTATACGCATTTTCAGCGTTAATCAGCATTTTCTTTGTGGTGAAGTATATTAAGGAAACCAGAGGGATGCGCTTAGAGGCTATGTGACCTGTGTATATTATACAATGACACAAGCTCAATATAGTTTTCACACAGCCTGACCACAAAGCAGACTCTTTTCATGAACAAAAGTGATCACTTAAGCATGAATATTTAATGACGTTACATCAAATATTCATGCCTTCGAATGAGCTATCGCAAAATAAAGAGCCATATTGCCGATACCTATAATCGTCCAGATTGAAAGTTATAGGTATAACTTAAATTATATGTTTAAAGAGGATAATAAATATTATTTCGTATACTAAATTTTATATCACATCGGCACCCCAGTGACACATAGTGGACGAGGGTTTTGAGGTTACTTCTGAACGTTTTTTACAGCAGACCATAGAGTTATAGTCTAGGATCAATTTTTCATACTAGGGCGGTTAGAGATTAATAATAAAAACAGGGGCAGTGGCGATTATTTGCAAACAAGCTACCCATAATTAACGTTGATAGATAATTTCACCATCAAACACTGTCATAAAAATCTTTGTTTGATTAATGGTATTTTTATCAATATCGAACAAGTTTCTATCTAATATAACGAAATCGGCAAGTTTTCCTACTTCGATGCTACCTACGTTATCTTCTTGTCTCATAACATAAGCACCATTAAGGGTGTAAGCTTTGATTGCTTTTGCTAACGTGAGATCCTGTGGTGCTCTCGTCACTGCGTTTTGTAAGCCAATGAACGGATTAAAAGAGCTTACATTCCAATCACTGCTTAAGGTAACACGCGCACCTGCGGTATCTAACGATTTTATAGGAACTGCGTTATCAGAGCGCACTGCGCCTATTAATTCATCATTCTCATGCCAGTGTTCAGGGTTAGTAAAATCTCCAGCAACTTGTGCATCAGCCGTTACATTTAATTGAGAAAATCGTGGAATATCAGCAGGGTCTATAATTTCTACATGGGTAATTCTATGGCGACCTTGCTCACTCCCTGAATTTTCTATCGCATTAAGTGCTTCTCTAATCCCGCGATCGCCAATAGCGTGTATATGAAAGTCAAAGCCTGTAGGCTCTAATGCCGTTATATATTGCTCGATGCGTTCTTGGGAAAAGTAATTCAGGCCTTTATTTTCAGAAATTCCTATCAAATCCATCTCGTAAGCCGCAAGCATTGCTGACGTGGCGTTAATGATGATGCCATCAGAGTACAATTTAATTTGATTAAACTTTAATAAGCTATTCGCTTCATTAGTATAAAG
Organism: Alteromonadaceae bacterium; assembly: GCA_047621305.1. GTDB lineage: Bacteria > Pseudomonadota > Gammaproteobacteria > Enterobacterales > Alteromonadaceae > Colwellia_A. The sequence goes on from JBLHNB010000023.1 coordinate 55,317, forward strand.
TGCTTTTAAGTTAGCCAATTGTTCTAGATCTTTGGCCATAGGGTATGCCCAAAGTCCCACGGATACACGCGCTGTTAAGGCATCATTATTTTGTGCTTTAAGCCAGGTTTTATGGTCATCTCTTTTCCAAAAGCTCCTCGCATCACTGATTGAGGTTATACCGTGTTTAGCTAACTCAGGTAAGGTATATTCAATTAAACCAGCGTAGTCATTTTTTAAACTCTCCGTGGTCGGTGCCATCGCTAAATCCATCACGATATTACCGGCATTATCAATTAAAATGCCGTTTAACTCGCCAGTATTGATGTCATGCAATATTCGACCACCCGTTGGGTGCTCAGTATTCTTATTAAAACCTACTAAAGCAAGCGCAGCTGAATTAACCCACATAGAGTGAGACGTTTGTTCCATAATAATGACAGGGCGGTCAGAAACAGCTTCATCAATAATAGCTAAAGGTGATCGTACTGATTCAAGTAATGTAAAAATAGAGTGACCATACCCGATTAACCACCCGTTTCCAGGGTTTGCTTGTGATGCTTCTTTAATGGCTTGAATATAATTTTCAGTATTAGTTTCTTCAAAGGAAATGGTAAATTTTGTATTTTCAGATGCTGACTCAATCGGATGCATATGTACATCATGAAATCCTGGCATCATCATTTTTCCTGCTAAATCGACCACTTTGGTTGATACATCAACATAGCTTTTAACATCATCATTACTGCCTACAAAAATAATCGTATTATCTTTTAAAGCGACCGCATCGGCCCATTCTTGCTGATCGTTTACGGTATAAATCTTTCCATTTTTAAAAACTTGCGTTGCTTTTACCGTCGTTTTTTTTAGAGGTGCGTTTGTATTATCATCGCTGCCACCTGAATTTCCACAACCGATAAGTATTAAGCTTAAAACTATCAAGCTTGTTATAATTGCCGACTTTTTTTTACTCAATTTATTCATCTAGGTATTCCTTACAATAATTATCAAATTCATTTAATGTTAATCAGTTTAATCAATGTTAGGTAACCAAAAGGTAACAGGTGAATAAGCGCTATGTGCTAATCTTAGAATATATTATCGTCATTACAATTTTGTTGAGCTAGCTATGCTTAACAATACGCATTTGTTATTTTAAACGTACTCAAAAGGTTAGCTTATGTTGATACTGTTAGTCGAAGATGAAACGGATCTAGCTGAGCTGACGATTGATTTTTTAGAAACGGTTAATATTGAATGTGATTATGCATTTGATGGTGTTAACGCATTAAGGTTACTCGATAAAAATGAATACGATGTTATCGTCCTTGATGTCAGTATGCCAAGGCTGAATGGTTTTTCCGTTTGTGAAAAAGTAAGATCAAGTGGTAACTTGACCCCTATTATTTTTCTAACCGCTCACGATAATTTATCAGATAAATTAAATGGCTTTTCCTTAGGTGCTGACGATTATTTAACTAAGCCTTTTGAGTTAGATGAGTTAGCTGCAAGAATTCAGGTGATCGGAAAACGCGCTATTAAGATACCTTTAGCAAGATTATTTACCTTAGATACCTTATCAATTAATTATCAACAACGTAGCGTTAGTCGTTCAGGCCGTTTAATTTTACTGTCCCCAAGCCAATGGAAATTATTAGTTTTACTGGCTAAACACAGCCCAAATATTGTTGACCGTATTACCATAGAAAATGAAATATGGCCCGATCAACTCCCCAGTAAAGATATGTTGAAAATGTTAAGTTTTAGGTTACGAAGTTTAGTGGATAGTACTGACGAACCTAAGTTAGTTCATACCGTTCGTGGCGCAGGCATGTCGTTAAAAGAAAGCGAATAAAGACACTTTAAATCGTTAACCAAAATAGATAATGAAAATAAGGGATAATAAGGAGTGAAACATAACACGACTCATTTAAAAAAGTCATTACATAGGTATTTAAATCAACGTTATTTAGCCATATTGATTTTATTAATTATATTATTTACCGCAATGATTTTCTTTATACGCTTCAGCGCTATGGATGATACGACTGACTATTATATGCATTATGACGCTCAGGTACTCAGCGAATATTATAAAATAGCGGATGATATTGTTGAATTTGATGTGGGGCGTAAGGAGTACTATTGGGGGAAAAACCGTTTGCCCAAAAGATATCAAAACTTAATAGGAATACAGAGTGAGCCAATGACTCTAGTAATAAATAAAACACAGCTTTATCAAATGGCGGATAAATTTATTTATATTTTACCTTACTACTCAGTGGCTAAAGATGAAATATTTTTTGTTCTGCACTTGTTTGATATTAAGAGTGAAGTTATGTTTTACCAATCTTGGCAGAACAACTTTATTTTGTTAGTTACATTGCTTTTATTATTCGTTATTTTTTATAGCTTGCATACTAATCGCCAAATAAGCCAACAAATGGAAGACTTCACGGTTTGGATTCAATCAATGAGCTGTCTTAAATATCAAGCGTTAAGGCAACAAACCCAGCCTAAAACGCTCAGTTTTACAGAATTAATCAGTAGTGGTAATTACTTACATTCGAGCTTGATTACGCAATATGAATTGCAGAAAAAAGAGCAAATATCATTAACAAGAGAAAAGCACTTTTTGAGTTGTTTAAGCCACGAATTAAGAACACCTATTGCTATTATGTCGGCTGCGCTGACGTTATTAAATAAAAGTGAAAAAATAATAGCTAAAGATAAAGAGAAGTTAATAAAGCTACATAAAGCTCATTTGAACATGAAACAACTGACCAATACCTTATTGCAACTCTGGCGCGGACAACAGGGTGTAAAGCTAGGACAAATAAAAGTATTCAATAAGATCTTTCTATTAGATGAATTAGTCGAAAACTCAATGTCATTTTGCCAGCAGCAGTTTTTAAGAAAAGATATTTCCTTTGCCTTAAAGATAACAGGTAATACCAAATTGTTTGCTCAAGTAGAGTTAGCGGATATCTTAATTAGCAATCTATTACAAAATTCTTGCCAATACAGTGGCAATGGCAAAGTAAACGTGTGACCTGGTCAAGTAAATTCAGACACCTCAGTTAAGCTACTTTTTCTAACTCATTCATTTTCAATTCAAAATCATTAGGGCTTTGATACCCTAAGTAAGAATGTAATCGGTTACTGTTGTACCAC
>JBLHNB010000024.1:0-57486 GCA_047621305.1 Alteromonadaceae bacterium
GCAGCCCATCTTTGTCCGTGGCCTCGAACTGGGGCGCAGTTTTGTACAGCCAAGATACTGGGGCAAACGCAGTTTAGATTATTTATGGGTCGGCATCGGTGCCTTTGTCGCTAAAAACCCCGAATACCGTTATTTATTTGGCCCGGTAAGTATCAGTAATACCCTACCAACGGCGGCTAAAAATTTACTGATTAATTATTACCAGCATTATTTCTCTAGTGAGCAAACACTGGCCAAGGCTAAAATTCCTTTTTTATTAGATGACCTCGAAAAAGACCAATTACTCAGCACATTTAAAGGTGATGACAAAGACAAAGACTTCACCACCATGAAACACTTATTAGCAAATTTAGGCGTTGGTGTGCCAACTCTTTACAAACAATATTCAGCATTATGTACAGACGGCGGCGTAAGTTTTTCAGCGTTTAATATCGACCCCGACTTTAATGACTGTGTTGATGGCTTAGTGGTGGTTGATCTTGATAAATTACTACCGAAAAAACGCCAGCGATACATTGAAACACATATTGAAACACATATGCCGACACCTATTGAAACGCCCATACCGACCTCTAAACCAACGACAGCTTAATCGGTGAGTAGCTGGCGCATAATTTTGAAATACATTGAGTGCGTTAAATGAATCTATTTGGCTAAATTAAACCGCTTTCGCTTAAAAAAAGGCCATAACTAAAAAAAATTGATATAGATAATAGCTAGTTGTATGCTTTTGTAAAAAAAATGCTTAACATAGCAACGATCCGAACCAGCACCTTATTTTGAGCAAGCTAGGTTCGAGGCCAAGATCATTGTTTACAGCAATACCAGCATAATACCAATCCCATTACGTTATTGCTCACTTGTACTGGTTAAAATTTTTCCTGCGCACAACAAGATCATAAACTTAATGGAATTAATGGTATAACATCATAATTTTTAACGGATAATCAAAATTAGCCAATGACGTTTTATCATTTTTTTAGTTTACTTAAAAACCATAAATCCCCTTTATTAATCGCTATTATTTTAATGGTTATCGAAAGTTTTGTGAGTTTATCTGTGCCATGGTTTGCCGGTAAGTTTTCCCAGTCAATGCTTGAAGGCCACACAAATTTCAACCTCAGTTATATACAAATTGCGCTTATTTGGTTATCGCTCTTTGTTTTGCAGGCGCTATTAAGATTTTTATCAACATACCGCGTAAACTTTATTGGCGCAAAAATGCTCACCGAGCTCAGTTGCCGTTTATATGATCATATTCAACTATTGCCAGTTAAATACTTCAATAATACTAAAAAAGGTGAAACATTAGCGCTGTTGAGTAACGATGTTAGTATCGTCAGCTACTTAATTCTCGATAGTTTTTTCCTGCAAGTAATACATAATAAAATCGCCATTGGTAAAATGGAAATTTAAATGTACCCCGCAAATCAATCTTATGTTTTCCCCAACTACGCGTTCCTACAGTTGTTAATAAATGCGTTAACTGTTCATCAGAAAAGCTATGAGCAACTTCCACAGGCATTCTTGATCAGAGTTTTTTAATCGCAGGCTGATCAGAGATTTTTTGATCGGTCGCATTCACTTGCATAAATTCCATAGTGCTTTGAGGCGGCTAGGATGGTTAAAGAGGACATGTTTTTTTATATTAGCGGATGTTGTGCGTTAGATATTGTCTTTTTTGTAATTTGTTTGGTATTTGTACAAAAAACGTTTTTTGTCGTGTAGTTATTCTACAAGTTTGTAGTTTTTTCATCAAAAGCATTTAGAAATAGGTATTTTAAATTACGTATCATTTAAGGAATGTATACAAAAAAATAATGTCAGTTATGTCGCTTGAGTTGAATCGATGCGAGCGACTAACATCAGTGAATGTATTTCTTACGTCCGCTCACCACAAGAGTGAAGTGCTTAACTTATGGCGGCGGCTTACATTTATTAACATTGTTCAAACTTTGGCTCTAGCTCTAATTCAAATTAATAAAGAAATGTAAGTTCTGTGTTAGATGCCTTTTGCTAAAAATCCGTTAGCAGTATTTAAATCAGCAATAGGGTTAAACATCTCAAAGCTAAATTCATGCAGCTTTTTTTTATCTTTAACTACATTAGGCCAATTTTGATTGGCTAGTGCAGTTTTCCCTAGTGAAATAATATCTGCTTGGTTTGAGTCAATCAATTGCCGTGCATCATTTTCATTATTAACGCTGCCGTTGGCGATAACAGGAACGTTGCCATATTTTTTTGCAAACTCGGCCAACGACAAACTGCCTTCAAATGCAGCTTCTTTAGCAATAAATTCAGTGGTATGGATATAATCAACACCAAAACGTTTTGCTGACTCAAAAGTGAATTTTGCATCAGCATCTTTTTCAGGCCACTTGTACGCTGAATCATTAACCTTACTTTGAGAAAAACGAATGCCTATGACAAAGTCTTGACCAACGGCCTCGCGCACTGAGGTAATGATTTCTTTATAAATTCTCAATCGGTTAACTAATGTTCCGCCATATTCATCAATTCTCTTATTTGTATAGACGGTTATAAACTGATCTAATAGGTAACCATTGGCACCGTGAATTTCAACACCATCAAAGCCGGCACGTTTTGCTAACTTAGCTGCGTTAACAAAACCTTGAATGACGTTGTTAATATCTTCTTTATCCATGCTTTTGGGGACTAAATAATCACCTTCACCATAATAAAATGTCATCTGCTTACCTAAGGGTTTGACTGCTGAAGGTGCGGCACCATGTCCTGTATATTTATTGTATTGAGAAAGGGCACCAGCGTGCATTAATTGAGCAATGATTACGGCATCGCTTTTATGAACAGCATCGGTGATCGCCTGCCAGCTTTTAACTTGTGCTTCATCTGTAAGGCCAGGTTGAGATTTATAACATTGGCTATAGTGTTTATCAGTATACAAACCTTCAGTGATAATCAATGCAAAGCCGCCTTGAGCAAATGATTGATAATAGTCTTTCATTAGTGGCCCTGTTGTACCGTCTTCATTGGCGCTTACTCGTGTCATAGGCGCAACAGCTAATCTATTTTTTAAGGTGATATTGCCAATTTTGTTATTTGAGAAAATACTCGAACTGTTACTTTTAATATTGTTGCTTTTCATAGTGATACCGATGAGATATTTGATTAAGTTGTCGTATTTTGCCATTAATAATAAATGATGATAATATCGTTATAAGTTTAATGATTATTAACTTTTAGTTGAATATGCCAAAAATAAACCAATTAGAAAGCCTAAAAGTACTAAAAGCTGTTGTTGAAGCAGGCAGTTTTACTGCAGCAGCAAAGCGTCTTAGTTTAACCGTTGCTCGAGTTTCAAAATCAATCGAACATTTGGAGTTGGAATTAAACAGCAAACTTTTTTTAAGAAGCACTAGGCATATGCAGCTCACAGATAGTGGAGAACGTAGTTACAGCCATGCTATTAAGTTGCTTGAACAGTGGCGGGAATTAACAGATGAGCTAACTGAAAGCCAATCTAAACCTAAAGGAAAACTTAAAATAAGCGTGCCAATGAGTTGGGGGTTATGTGTGTTTTCAACGGTGTTAGCAAAATTTATGGCGAAATATCCGCAAATATCAATAGATGTTCATATGAGTGATCAACAGGTTAATGTCATTGAAGGAGAGTATGATTTAGTACTCAGGTTAACCAACAAACTTGAAGATAGTTCACTACTTTGTAAAAGATTAAAAACGTATAAATTCATCGCCTGCGCATCTCCTGAATATCTAGAAATTTACGGTATCCCATTAGCGCCACAAGCGCTAAAAAGTCACGCTTGTTTACTGTACTCGCAACTAGGAAGCAGGCAGAAGTGGCAATTTTCAAAAAACAAAAAAGAAACAAGTGTTTATATTGAGCCTCGCTTACAATCCAATAATAGTACGTTATTTAGAGAAGCATTATTAGCCCATCAAGGTATTGCTTTAATCCCAGAGTTTATCGTCAGCAGCGACATTGCATCAGGGCGGCTCATCCCCGTTTTAACAGACTATACTAACCAAGCGTTAAACCTTTATTCTTTAAGGCCCGTTGATCATATGATCCCGATGCGACTGAAAATGTTAAATGAGTTTCTTTATAATGAGTTAATTTAGAATTAGCTTTTTTATTAAGGTAAACTGTTATTAAGTTTTTTTGAGGTGTTTTTATGTTTCAGTCAGAAAAAATAATAATAGCTGACGATCATCCTTTATTTCGCCAAGCATTAAAGTTGATGATTTCTGCTCACTTTAAAGATATTTCAGTGCTTGAAGCTGAAGATGTGCATGATTTAGACCGTTCTCTAGTTCAACATCAAGAGGTTGATTTACTACTGCTTGATTTAAATATCCCTGGGGCTCAGGGTTTTAATACGTTAATTAGCATGCGAGAACGTTACCCTCAAATGGCTGTAGTTGTGGTATCTGGCTATGAAGAAAAAGACACAATTACCAAAGCTATTGCCTATGGCGCAGTGGGGTTTATTCCTAAATCTACTGATGTGCCACAAATACTTACTGCACTGGAAACGGTTTTAGCGGGAGGGATTTGGACACCTAATTTGGAAGATGAAAAAAATGATTTACCTCTTTCTGAAATAGGTAAAAAAATTGCGAGTTTAACCAATCAACAGCATCGTATATTAAAAATGTTTTCTGATGGGTTACTTAACAAGCAAATAGCCGCAGAACTTTCGCTTTCAGAAGCGACAATCAAATCACATGCGAGTTCTATATTTTTGAGACTAGGTGTTCGTAGCCGTACTCAGGCGGTGATCATGTTAAACCAGAATAACCATCAATCATTTTCTGCCTCATTAGAATAATTTTGTTGCAACGCCTTGGTTAATAGCGAGCTCATTAAGGCCCGCAATGTTATCGGTTTGATCAGCTTCCTTAAATAACTCATGCCGGCGATTTTGCTTCTTTTAAGTACATCTTCGTCTGTTGTCGCAGTGATCAAAATAGCCGGTAGCGGATAATTCCGTATTTTCTTTAATTGGTTGAAGAGACTTATACCATCTTCATTATTATCGAGCTGGTAATCAACTAAAATAATGTCGATACCATTTTGATATCGCTTAAAAGTGTCAATGGCCTGTGTAGTGTTTTTGGCGCAATACACGTTACATTTCCACGAGCTAAGTAATTTTTTCATGCCTTCAAGTACATCAGGTTCGTTGTCGATACATAATACATTCACGCCTTCTAACGAGACATGAAGCAGTGATTTTTCATTGATTGTTTGATGAACTAAAGGAGGGGAAGACGTAAGCGTTAAACTGAAGTTACAACCATGATCAGGCAGAGACTTTAACCGTAGCGGAGTTGATAAAAGCTGACTTAAACTTTGAGCAATATTTAATCCTAAACCTAAACCCTTCACACCAATATGCTGACTATTTTTTAGTTGAGTAAATTGTTCAAAAACGCTTTGTTGTTGTTCGTATGGGATACCTGGACCGTTATCGAGAACCTGAATTTCTATATTATCTGATTTTCTTCTACATCCTAATAATACGTTTCCGGGACTTGCATAACGAAAAGCATTTGATAATAAATTTTGCAATATTCTTCTTAGTAATTTAGCGTCGCTGTTAAGCCAAACACTGGTTTTTACCCAATGAAATTCAATGTGGTGTTGTTGAGCTAATGGCGAAAATTCACTGGCAATACTGACAAAAACATCATTAAGTGAAAATGGCGTAATTTTTGGGGTTATATTACCGCTTTCGATACGGGTAATTTCGTTGAGGTCTCTTAATAGGTTATTCGCCGTTTTAAGTGAATTATCAATATAATTTACGTGCTCTTTTTCTTCTTTGCCTAAACGTGAACTCATGGCAAGTGTTGATGAAAAAAGACGAGCGGCAGATAATGGCTGCATTAAATCATGACTACAAGCTTTAAGGTATTGGCTTTTTTTAAAATGGGCTTGTTCTGCTTTTTCTCGTGCATCGGCAAGTTCTTTATTACTTTGTTCTAATTTCTTATAGGCATCTTCTAATTTTTTAGTACGTTCTAATACGAGGCTTTCTAAATCAAGGTTTTCTTCTTTAAGTAATTGCTCTGCTTGTTTATAAACAGTGATGTCAGTGAATATCATCACAAAGCCACCATCAGGTATCGGGTTACCCTCAATACGAATGATTTTGCCATTTGGTTGTATACGTTCAACGCTATGTTTACTGCCTTCTCTGAAAAACTGTAATCGACGTTCAACTTGTTGATCTAAAGAATGTGTATACTCAGGACGATTTTTTAAATTGAAACGAATTAAATTTTTGATAGGACTGCCAATATAGATAAGCTCTTCAGGATAATTGAATAACGTTAAATAGGGCTTATTCCAAGCGACCATATTCAAGTTGCTATCTATGACTGAAATGCCTTCATTGGTGTTTTCTATCGCGCTTGATAATACGCTGCGGCTAAATTCGATGCGGTGGCTTGATGCCCCTTCAACAATTTGTGCAACCTCATCTAAAGCCATATCCCTGCCAGCAATAGCAAAAGCAATTACCAAACGAGCAGAAGCTGAGCCCATTACTTTTGCTAACGTATTTTCGGTATGAAATATAATTTCTTTGTAATATAGCTGTTTATTCGTACGCAGTGGGTCATATTTGTTATTAAAGTCAGCAAAGCATTGTGCTGACTTTTCACTACCCACAAACCGAGTGACCAATAACGCTAGCTCTTTAGCATTAATTTTTCCTTGGGGAAGAGGTCGTTTTTTATCAATATTAGGACGTTCAATAAAATGTTCAATTTGAGACTGCTCTTGAATACTCGGTCTGCTAATTTTTGATACTAAAAATAGCATAATAATATTGACCGTTAATCCTAATAACGTTGCTAATGTGGTACTTGAAACAGCTGTACCTGAGAAAGGGTGGGGATAAAAACCTAACTGCGGTAATAAGTTAAGTAAAAACCAGATCATAAATCCTGAAGTGATCGCTAATAACACCGCATGTAAGCTAACTTTTCGCCAGTAAAAAGCAGCAAATAGTGGCGGGCCTATTTGTGCAATAGCGCCAAAAGCAACTTCACCTAGAGAAGCTAACGTATCAGGTGGTGCGGTAACAAACATGGCATAACACAGCAAAATAATAAAAATGACTAGCGCTTTACGAATAAGTAATAATTTACTTTTGAATTTTTTAAAATTCGTCTGTTGAATATTTGAATGTTTAAATAAAAGTGGAAATACAATTTCATTACTGAGCATAGTGCTTAAGGCTATTGTGGAGATTATCACCATTGAACTAGCGGCAGAAACCGCACCAAGAAATGAAAATAGTGTTAGCCATAATTGACCACTATAAGCGGGGAGAAAAAGCACGTAAGCTTCAGCGTCAAGTGAATCGCCATAAAGTAACTTGCCTGATAGGCCTATAGGAATAGCAAATAACGCAAAAATTGCGACATAACCTGGAAATAACCAACGACTAAGCTTGGTATGAGCTTGTTCTTTAAGTTCAACCACCATTACTTGGAATTGCCTAGGGAAACAAAGAAATGCTGACATGGCAATCACTAATAAACCAAGCATAGAAACAAATTTTGAGGTGGTGAAGTTGTGTTCAATTTCAATATGTTCAGTCGCTAAAGACCAAATAATTAAAGGCGAGTCATAAAGGTAAAATGAAACAAATAATCCAATAGATAAAAATGCAACAAGCTTAATAATAGACTCAAAAGCAATAGCCATCATTACGCCAGGATGTCGCTCGGTCACATCAATAGCTCTAATACCAAAAATAATCGTAAAGCCCGCTAATATAAAGCTAACAATTAGACCGAGTAACCATAAAGACAAATATTGGTCTTCTTGTAAGATGATATAGGAATGCACAATCGCTTTTAGCTGTAGAGCAATATAGGGAATTGTACCAATTAACGTGACTAATGTTACCAATACCGCTAAACGTTGTGATTTTCCAAAACGCACTGCAAGTAAATCAGCTATTGAAGTGATATTAAGTTGTAAGCTAACTTTGATCAGCCGTTGAATAAAAGGCCAAGCAAAAAAGAATAATAAAATAGGGGCAATGTAAACGGAAAGGTACGAAAATGAATAATTAGCGGTTTGACCAGCCGTACCTAAAAATCCCCAAGAAGTGCAATAAACCCCCAGTGACAAAGCGTAAATAATCGTATGTTGTTTGGTTGCTAATTTATGGTGATATTTATCGCCTAAGAAAGCAATAATAAAAAGCACACCAATGTAGCCAATGCTGGTGATCACTAATTGCCAATTTGGAAACATACATCAATCTCGTTAATTTTTATAAATTCACCCAGAGAGAGTGATAGTTCAGACTTACAAATTATCCATAATAAATCAATTGATTATATCTTTTATTTTAATAATATCTGCTGTAATTATCTAATACTTTAGGCTTAATACTAAAGGTTTAATACTAAAGGTTTAATACTTTCGATTTAATACTTATTGCCAATTGTTAGTCGCCGTTTTTTTAGTGATATTTGTTGCAGAAAATAACACTTATAAAAATGACTAGGGGAATTTGGCAATGAAAACGTGGAAGAATAAAAAACGATTACTCATTACATTATTAGGTTCACTTGCTGCTGGCTCAGCAAATGCAGCTTATGAATTTAAACTAACAGATACTGATAAACTCACCCTAGGCGGTTACATTAAAGTTGATGCCCGCTATGTTGATGGTGATGTTGCGTACCGAGACTTTTGGGTGGGTGCCGGTGCGCCACTTATTGAGAGTCAATCTCAATTTAAAATGAACGCTAATGAATCTCGCTTCAACCTTAAATATGTACATGGTGATGTAACCGGTTTTCTTGAAATGGATTTTTTAGGGGGAGGGGGAGATCAACGTTGGTCAAATTCTTCTCATAATCGCTTGCGTCATGCTTTTGTCAGTTATAAAAATGTATTGGCAGGTCAAACATGGTCAACGTTCATGAATACCAGTGCTCTGGCTGAAACAGCAGATTTTGCTGGCGCAACCATTGGTATTGTTTTTGTGCGTCAAACCCAAATACGTTATACCCACGGTAATTTTCAAGTCTCTATAGAAAACCCTGAATCATGGGGTGGCGACGCCTCACAAGATGAAAAACCTGATGTTATTGCACGATATAACCTTAAGGGGGACTGGGGTAATGTTTCTTTTTCAGGTTTAGCACGTAGTTTAACAACCTCTATAGGTGAATCAGAAAGTGCCTTTGGTGCTTCTGTTGCCGGCCGCATTAAAAGTGTAGGTAAAGATGACTTTAGATTCCAAATTCATAAAGGTGAAGTCGGCCGTTATGTCGGTTTAGCATTAGCACCTGATCTTAATAACGATAAAGTTGAAGACACTACCTCTTACCTTGTTGCTTACCGTCATTTCTGGAATGAAGATTTACGTTCTACTGCAATGTATGGCCATGCCGAAACAGATTTATCTGACATTGAACGCAGTCAATGGAGTGTTAACTTATTTACCAATTTCACCAAAGAGTTGGCTGTAGGTATTGAAGTGGGTAATTTTTCTATAGATGAATTAAACAAAGATTCAGATTACGTTCAATTAGCAATCAAATACACTTTGTAAGACGTAACCACGTTATAGCTAACCTGTAATAAATAGGTTAGCTAGTTTTACGGCAAGTTTTTTGAAACATGATCTTTATTTCGCTCAGTGCAAAATACCTGATCACCTTTTATTTTAGTGGTTACTTTTTCATTATTTTTGAAATAAGCCCCTAAAAACAAAAAATACTATCTATCAGGAGTGTGAGTATGTCTGAACCAATACTCAAGATTGACCAAGTATCATTAGCTTTCGGGGGTGTCAAAGCACTTACTGATGTTAGCTTCGAAGTTTCACGCGGTGCAGTTTTTTCTATTATCGGCCCAAATGGTGCGGGTAAAACCTCAATGTTAAATTGTATTTCGGGACGATACCGTCCAAATAATGGTGCTATTTCTTTTAATAATCAAGATGTCACCCACTTGCGTCCTAATGATCGCGCTGATTTAGGTATGGGACGTACATTTCAAAATTTAGCTTTATTTGGTCATATGTCGGTATTAGACAATATTATGGTGGGTCGTCACCATTTACTGAAAAATAACTGGATAACAGGTCCACTTTATTGGGCATCTAAAGCGCAAAAAGAAGAACTAGAACACCGTCGTTATGTCGAAGAAATTATAGACTTTCTGGAAATATCACATATTAGAAAATCTGTCGCTGGTACTTTGTCTTATGGTCTTCGAAAACGTGTTGAGCTTGCTCGTGCGATGGCGTTAAATCCTCAGCTTATTTTACTTGATGAGCCTATGGCAGGTATGAATTTAGAAGAAAAAGAAGATATGGCACGCTATATCTTAGATCTTAATGAAGAATTTGGCATTACCGTCGTGATGATTGAGCATGATATGGGCGTGGTTATGGATATTTCTCATGAAGTGATGGTACTCGATTTTGGCAAAAAATTGATGTGCGGTTTACCTATAGAAGTGATGGCAAATGAACATGTAAAACGTGCTTACTTAGGCGTTGAAGATGATGAACTCGAAAACCTGCAAGGAGTTGGCTAATGACTACGAGCAATAGTTTTGATATGGGTGCACTCGATACTTTTCCTAAAATACTCCGTGAAAATGCTAAAAATTGGCCCAACGATATTGCGATGCGTGAAAAAGAGTTTGGTATATGGAACGAATTTACCTGGACCGATTACCAAAATCGTGTGAAATGGCTAGCCATTGCTTTAAGTGAACGTGGTATCAAAGCCGGTGATGCTATTGCGTTACTAGGTGATAATCGTCCTGAATGGGTCTGGGGTGAAATCGCTGCACACGCGATGAGTTGTTATTCCATTGGCATTTTCCAAGACTCACTGCATGAAGAAGTTATTTATCTGCTCAACAAAAGCAACGCTACTGTGGTTATCGCCGAAGATGAAGAGCAATGCGATAAGCTGTTAGAGCTCGGTGACGGCATACCTGAGGTGCAATGTATTGTTTATTGTGATCCTCGTGGTATGCGTAAATATAATGATCCTCGTTTAGTCAGTATCGAAGATATTTACAAACAGGGACAAGAAATTGACCAAGCCTCGCCTAATAAATACCAAACACTTGTTAATGCGACTAAAGCTGAAGAAACCGCGATTTATTGCACGACATCGGGAACAACGTCTAAGCCTAAAATCGCTTTATTATCGGGTGGGAATTTTGTCAAACATTGTTCATCGTATTTACGTTCTGATCCTCGTCAACCGGGTGATAACTATGTTTCAGTATTACCTTTGCCTTGGATCATGGAGCAAGTTTATGCGGTAGGTCAGGCGTTAATTGCCCGTCAAATTGTTAACTTTGTTGAACAACAAGAAACATTAATGGCTGATCTTCGTGAAATAGGACCAAGTTTTGTTTTACTCGCGCCGCGAGTTTGGGAAGGTATTTTAGCTGACGTAACTTCTAGAATGATGGACTCAACCCCGCTAAAGCAAAAAGTCTTTAATTACGCGATGAAGTTAGCAGAAAGCGCGCAAGCAAAAAACAAAAAGTCTTGGTTGGCTGACGTGCTATTAATGAAGGCGTTACGTGATCGTTTAGGTTTCACTTTCTTAAAATCTGCGGCAACAGGTGGCGCGGCAATGGGGCCAGACACCTTTAGGTTCTTCCAAACGATTGGTGTGCCACTTCGTCAACTTTATGGTCAAACTGAATTGTGTGGCGCTTATACCGTTCATAAAGAAAATGATATTGATTATGACAGCGTAGGCGTGGCTTTTGATTGCGCAGATGTGAAAATTATTAATAAAGATGCTCAAGGTATTGGCGAAGTCCTCGGTAAAACCATCGGGATGTTTACTGGCTACATTGATAATCAACAAGCATACGATGAAGATGTAAGAGATGGCTGGATGCATACCGGTGATGCCGGCTATTTCAAACCATCAGGCCACCTGGTTATTATTGACCGGATTAAAGATTTAGCTAAAACCAGTAATGGCGACCAATACTCTCCGCAATATATTGAAAATAAACTGAAATTTTCATCGTTTATTGGCGAAGCGGTTATTTTAGGTAAAGACAAACCTTACCTGTCGGCGATGATTTGTATACGTTTTAGTATCGTGTCTAAGTGGGCTGAACAACAAGGTTTATCTTTTACCAACTACACCAGTTTGTCTGCACTACCTGAGGTTTATCATAAACTTACAGAAGAAGTTGCGAAGGTGAATGAAACGCTGCCCGCTGCACAAAAAATCAATAAATTCTTATTGCTTTACAAGGAACTTGACGCTGATGATGGCGAGTTAACGCGTACCCGAAAAGTGAGGCGTTCTGTCATTGCTGACAAGTACGGCGACATTATTCGTTCTATTTATGATGACCAAGAATATGTTGATGTCGATACGGTTATCACCTTCCAAGATGGTGGCAAAACTCGTATTCAAACGCAATTAAAAGTCGCCACATTATTCAATAACAACATTGAAAATAATGTTTCAGCCCTATCTGCAAATGAACAGAGGAAAGCATCATGAATTTTGAACTCCTATTTCAGCTCATTACTAACGGCCTGATTGTCGGTTTGTTATATGGCGTAGTCGCGATGTGTTTTGTGCTGGTTTATAAATCAACGCAAATTGTTAACTTTGCTCAAGGTGAATTTTTACTGATTGGTGCATGGGTGTGTTGGGCATTCTTAATTTACATGGAATTACCGTTTATCGTTGGGTTTTTCTTAACGCTAATTTTTATGGCAGGTTTTGGTGTTTTGCTGCAAATGATTGTACTTAGACCGATGATCGGTGAACCCATTATCTCAGTCATTATGATCACCATAGGTTTGTCAATGTTTTTTCAAGCGTTAATGAAGTGGATTTTTGGCTTAAACCCACAAAGTTATCCACAGGTCTTTGAAAAACAAAGTATTGAAATATTTGGCTTAAATGTTGAAGTGGCTTATTTGCTGAGTACAGGTATTGCTTTATTTGTGATGTTGGCTTTCTTCTTTTTCTTCAAATATTCAAAACACGGCTTAGCGATGCGAGCCACCGCTTTTGATCAACAAGTTGCTCAAAGTTTGGGGATATCAGTTAAAAGTGTCTTTGCAATGAGCTGGGGTATTGCCGCTACAGTTTCGGCAACTGCCGGCATTGTTATTGGTTTAGTTAATGGCGTTTCAGATTCGTTATCAGTGATGGGTATTAAGGTTTTTCCGGCGGTAATACTCGGCGGACTTGACTCGATTGTCGGTGCTATTGTGGGTGGGTTGTTTATTGGAGTATTAGAAAATGTTGCTGAGTTTTTTGATAGTCAATATTTCCATATTGGCAACATGTACGACATCGCTCCTTTTTATGTATTGTTAATTATCTTGTGGTTTAAGCCTTATGGTTTGTTTGGCACCAAGGATATTGAACGGATATAGCCATTTACATTATTTATTCATTAATGAGTTGTTGCTAGCTGTCAAATAGAACACTCATTTAGTAAGCATGTTTTAAGGAGCAAATTATGTCGAGTTTAACGATGCGCCCGTGCGGAGATTTTCGCACCAGCTATAAACAAGATAATACTATTTTCGAAACAAAAAACATTAGAATTATGGCGATCACCGCTGTGGCGTTATTGACCACGGTACCGTTATTTTTTGATGGATATGTTTTAAGTTTACTGATTCAAATGTCGTACTTAGGCATTGCAGCACTAGGATTAAATATTTTGGTCGGTTATACCGGACAAATATCTTTGGGCCATGGTGCGTTTTTTGGTTTTGGTGCATTTGCATCAGCCTGGCTAAATATGTCGATGGAAATCCCCGTATTTCTTTGTATACCTTTAGCTGGGTTTTTAACAATGGCCGTTGGCATGATGTTTGGTATGCCAGCGGCAAGGATTAAAGGCTTATATCTTGCGATAGCCACACTTTCTGCGCAGTTTATTATTCAAGATTTTTTTGCACGAGCAGACTGGTTCTCAGGAGGATCTTCAGGCTCAATGGCAGAGCCTATTAATTTATTTGGTTATATTTTTGATACCGACCAAAGCTTTTATTACATCGCCTTATTTGCTTTTGTCTTCATGTTTATCTGGGGCTGTAATTTAATACGCAGCCGTGATGGTCGAGCTTTTGTTGCGGTGCGCGACCATTATTTGTCAGCAGAAATAATGGGCGTTAAATTAAATAAATATCGTTTGTTGTCATTTGGTATTTCCTCTTTTTATGCGGGCATTGGCGGTGCGTTATATGCGCATTATTTGGGTTATGTGTCGGCAGAAGGTTTCACCATTTTTCTTTCCATTCAATTCTTAGCGATGATTATTATTGGCGGTTTAGGGTCGGTGAAGGGCACCATGATGGGCGTTATTTTTATGGTGTTATTACCTGAATTTCTTGCTGGTGGGGTAGGCATGATGAAAGAAACCACTTGGGGCAATATTCCTATGGTAATTGATGGTTTAGCTTTCATTAAAGAAATGGCCATTGGTTTAGTGATTATATTGTTCTTAATTTTCGAACCCGAAGGTTTAGCGCATCGCTGGGCTCAAATTAAAAATTACTGGAAATTTTACCCTTTCGCTTATTAAACGTAAGTATCAAGGGAGAATAAAAGCCAGTGAATATTAACTGCTGGCAAAACAAACTCAAAAAGAGAAATGGCCACTACAGCAATTGTATAAGCCAATCACATTACAAAAGGATTATTACCATGCAGAAAAAACTATTAGTGCGTTCAATTATTGCTTGTGCGGTATTAGGAATAAGTGGGCAAGCCATGTCAGAAGATTCAGTCTTTGTGGGGCATTTGGCAGATATGTCTGGCCCAACGGCTTTTGTGGGAAAAGTCTACGCTGATGGTGTGCGTGATTCATTGGCTTATATTAATGAGCATGGCGGCATAAAAGGCACCAAGCTTGAATTTGAAACTGTTGATTATGCTTATAAAGTTCCACAAGCCATTTCGAATTATAAAAAGTGGAAATCACGTAAACAAATGGTCGCGATGCAAGGTTGGGGAACCGCTGATACTGAAGCTTTAATTTCTTTTGTCGCTAAAGATAAAGTCCCTGTTTTTTCAGCATCTTACTCTGGTCATTTAACTGATCCAACCGGTAAAAATCCACATACTAAAAAACCAGCACCTTATAATTTTTTCTATGGCGCTTCATACTCAGACGCTTGTCGTGGTTTAGTGCAATGGGCAGCACAAGATTGGAAAACTAAAGGCAGTGCAGGTAAACCTAAATTTACCCATATTGGTGCTAATCATCCTTATCCTAATGCGCCGAAAGCCGCCTGTGCAGAATACGCCACAGAACTGGGTTTTGACGTGCAACCCCCGGTGGTTGTTTCAATGAAACCCGGTGATTTTAAAGCACAATGTTTAAGTTTAAAAAGTTCAGGATCAAATTACGGTTACATTGGTAATTTAGGTGGTTCGGTTCAGTCGTTGATTAAATCATGTAATACCGTCGGCACAGATATTCAATTTATGTCGAATATTTGGGGGGGCGATAAGCAAGTTTTTGAAGCTGCAGGACCAGGCATTAAAGATTACATTTTCCCAACCATGACCCCTTTTTGGACCGACGATGTTCCAGGTATGAAATTAGTGCGAGAAATATCTAAAATGTCTGATGAATCAGGAAATGAATCGCGTTCTCATCATTATATGCGTGGTGTTTGTTCTGCTTACTTTATGAAAGAAGCGATGGAGTGGGCGAAAGACAATGGCGGTATTACCGGCGAAAACGTTAAAAAAGGTATGTACGCAAATACTGATTGGGTTCCAAAGGGTTTAGAAGGTGTTTGTTTGGCAGCTAATTGGACCCACGAAGATCATCGTGGTATCAACCAAGTCAATATTTACAAAGGTAACTATAACAGCGGTGATGTGAAAATTGAGAAAGTAACATCAGTGACTTTAGAACGTCGTGATGACTGGTTAGGTTACTAATTTTCATTCGTTTTTATTTATTTTAGCTTCGTAAAGGCAGGGGATAATTAAACGCCTGTCTTTATGGAGTCTTACGGAGCATTTATGTCACAAGCTGCAGTTAAAATAGAAACAGCTAAACCGTTATTGTCAGTGAATAATATTGAAGTTGTTTATGATGAAGTTATTCAAGTTTTACGGGGGGTTTCTTTAGAGGTTCCAGAGGGAGACATCGTCACTTTATTGGGGCCAAATGGTGCCGGTAAATCGACAACGCTAAAAGCTATTTCAGGTTTGTTGAGAAGTGAAAAAGGTGAAGTTACTCGGGGCGACATTACCTTTATGGGTGAGCGTATTGACAGTAAAAATGCTGAGGATGTAGTGCGCAGTGGCTTGTTTCAGGTAATGGAAGGTCGCCGCATTATTGAAGATATGACCTCACTTGAAAACCTAAAGTTAGGCGCTTACACCCGCAATGACAAAAAAATTAATCAAGATATTGAAATGGTCTATAACTATTTTCCTCGTTTAAAAGAACGTACCGGATTAGCGGGTTATTTGTCAGGAGGCGAGCAACAAATGTTAGCGATTGGTCGAGCGTTAATGGCACGTCCTAAAATGATCTGTCTTGATGAGCCTTCCATGGGGTTGTCGCCACTTTTAGTAAAAGAAGTATTTGATATTATTAGAAAAATAAATCATGACCAAGGTATCACTATGCTGTTGGTTGAGCAAAATGCTAATTACGCGATAAAAGCAGCAGACTATGGTTACATTATGGAGTCAGGGAAAATAGTGCTTGACGGTACGCAAGAGCAATTACTGAGTAATGAAGATGTAAAAGAATTCTACTTAGGTGGTGGTAATGAAAACCGTAAAAGCTTCAAGAATCTCAAGTCTTATAAACGTCGAAAACGTTGGTTGTAACTTTTTAAAATAATAAAAAATACTAATAATATTAAGGGATTAGAAAAGACATGAATAGCTTTTATGATAACAAAGAACACCAGAGTGAACAGCAACGTGAAAATACATTATTTGCGCAATTACCCGCGCAACTGCAGTTTGCTTATCATCAATGTCCACATTATCAAGATAAGTTGGCAAACATTACCCTTGAAAAAATAAGCTCAAGAGCTTTGCTTGCTTCGTTGCCGATAACGCGTAAATCAGACTTAATTGTCCTACAACAAGCGCAACCTATTTTTGCGGGGTTAAACGCCGAGTCAGCTAGCATTGGACGAATTTTTCAATCTCCCGGACCGATTAACGATCCTGAAGGTCAAGGTAACGACTGGTGGCGAATGGGACGTGCCTTTTATGCGGCAGGATTTCGCCAAGGTGACCGTGTGCAAAACTGCTTATCTTATCACTTAACGCCCGGTGGTTTTATTATGGATTCGGGTGCGAAAGCTTGTGGTTGTGTCGTTATTCCAGCAGGACCTGGGCAAACAGAACAGCAATTTGAAGTGATCGAGAATTTAAAACCTTCAGGTTATTGTGGTACGCCATCATTTTTGAAAATATTATTAGATAAAGCCCTGCAACAAAATAGAGATATCTCTAGTATCTCTAAAGCGTTAGTAACGGGTGAAGCCTTGCCAGAAGCCTTACGTAGTGAATTACAAGCTCAAGGGGTTGAAACGTTACAAGCTTATGCCTCAGCTGATGTTGGTTTAATTGCTTATGAAAGTAAGGACTCTGATGGTTTAATTATTGCTGAAGATATTATTGTCGAAATTGTTAGACCAGGCACACAAGACCCTGTGCCAGATGGTGAAGTGGGGGAGGTAGTTATTACTAATTTCTGTCAAGACTACCCGCTAATTCGCTTTGCTACCGGTGATTTATCAGCGATAAAAGTAGGGCTGAGTGAGTGCGGTCGCACCAATAAACGTATAAAAGGTTGGCTAGGTCGTGCGGATCAAACGGCCAAAATTAAGGGCATGTTTGTACACCCTATCCAAATTGAACGAGTACGCCAAGCCCATGCAGAAATTATTAAAGTACGCTTGATAATCAGCAGAGAAAACTTTAATGACAGCATGCTTTTACAGTGTGAAATTAACAGTGTAAACCACTCTATAGAAGAAGCAGAGGCGCTTAGAAATGCAATATCAGATAGCTTAAAGTCTATTACCAAATTGTCAGGTGGCGTGGAATTATTACCATTGGGGCAGTTAAAAGACGATGGCAAGGTTATTGATGATCTTAGAACATTGCCATAAATTGTACTTTGGAGTGTTGAACTATGAAGATAATTTCAAATTTGAGTATTAAATTTCGATTGATCCTGATGTCGACTATTTTGGTTAGTATTGTTTTGATTGCTAAAGGCGCTTATGACTACAAGGTGGTAAAATCATCTTTATTAGTTGAGGCAAATAGAAGTATTAGCTTAGTTTCAGAGAGGTTAAAGCTGAATTTACCAGCGGCTTTATGGATGGATTTATCAGAGCAAATAGTCAAAATAGGTTCATCTGAATTAGAAACCCCTTATGTTTACGGCATCGAAATAAAAAAGTTAGATGGTGAAATTAAATATGCCAAACATAACCAAGGGATAAAAGGAACAGAGGTAAAGCAACCCCTCGTTTACCTTGAATATGAAGAGGAAACGCTTGTTGGCAATATAGTGATCAGCATTGATCAACAAGCGATCAATGTAAAAACTTCTGCGGCACTCATACAAATCATTATTGGTGTGGTGTTAGTGGACGTTTTGTTAGTGCTTATATTATTTGTGCTTACCCGTGTCATTGTTACTAACCCGTTAAAAAAAGTTATTCTCGCCGTGACAGATATTGCTCATGGTGATGGTGACTTAACAAAAAGGTTAGCAATACATACTCAAGATGAAATGGGTGAATTAGCAGGGCAAATCAATCATTTTTTTAATAAAACTCAGGCAATGATTAATACTATTATCATCACCACTCAAGTAATAAGTGAAACATCAAGTGCGGTAAAAGCTGATGTAAGTAATGCAAACGCATTGTTTGAAAAGCAATACAGTGAAATTGATATGCTAGCAACAGCTATCACTGAAATGGCAGCGAGTACAAAAGATATTTCGTTAACCTCTCAACAATCGTCACAGTCAGCATTTGAAGCAAAAGAACAAGCCAATGAAGTTGGGCAAGTGGTCAATAAATCGATGTCTTCAGTTAATGAGCTTTCTTCTGACTTGGAGAATGCCAGCCAAGTGATCAGTGCGCTCTCTTCTACAGTTGATCAAATGGTGAGTGTTATCGATGTTATTAAAGCTATTGCAGAACAAACTAATTTATTAGCACTTAATGCGGCTATTGAAGCGGCACGGGCAGGAGAACAAGGACGTGGTTTTGCAGTAGTTGCTGATGAGGTAAGAGCCTTAGCGAGTCGAACTCAGCAAAGTACGGAAGAAATTAGTCAAATGATTACAGAACTACAAAAAGGGGCTGGTTCTGCTGTACTTGTTGTACAAAATAGTAAAAACAAAGGAGAAGAGACAACTGAAATTATGCGTCATTCGGTGGAATATATTGCTAAAATTATTTCAGCAAGTGATGCTATCAGTGATACATCATTACTCATTTCTACCAGTGTGCAAGAACAAAGTAGTGTCACCTCTTCTTTAGACGTTAATATCAATGGCATTGTCAGTAGTGGTCAAGAAAGTAATGAACTGATTAATCAAATAAAGGTTAAAGCTAATCAATTAGATAGCCATGTTAATGACTTACAAACATTAACGAACCAATTCAAAGTTTAACCCTTGCACATTAATCTACACATGATAAAGGCATTTTTTATGAATAAACGCGCATTTCAAGCATGTTACCCAGACGATTTAAGCCATTGCTATGGCTGTGGTACAAATAATCATGAAGGCCATCAGTTAAAAAGTTATTGGTCTGATGAGAAAACCATAGCGCATTTTACGCCAAAGCCTTATCACACGGCTATTCCTGGTTTTGTTTATGGTGGTTTAATTGCATCGCTAATCGATTGTCATGGAACCGGAAGTGCTTCCGCTATGGCATATCAGTGTGAAAAACGAGAAATGGGCAGCTCGCCAGCCTTGCGTTTTGTTACTGCAGCGCTAAATATTAGTTATTTAGCGCCAACACCTCAATGTGTTGAACTAGTGCTAATCGGCACATTTGTTGAAGTGAAAGCACGAAAAATAATTGTAGAAATTACTGTTTCGGCTAATGATATTACTTGTGCAAAAGGTACGGTTATCGCTGTGAAAATGCCCGCAACTATGGAAGTGAAGTAATGAGTAATCTAGAAGAACCTTATGTTTTATCACGTATGTCAGGCCGAGTATTATGGCTAACATTGAATCGGCCTGAAGAAAGAAATCCACTTTCATCACAAATGATTTCTGCATTGAAAGCGTCAATTACACAAGCAAATGTTGACAGTGAAGTAAACGTTATTGTGATCACGGGCTCTGGTAACGTATTTTCAGCCGGTCATGATTTAAAAGAAATGAGCGGGAGAAAACCTAACGATCCGTTAACACGGGAACAACGAGTTAACGAAGTTTTAACTAGCTGTGCCAACATGATGATGTCATTAGTTAAATCACCCAAAGCCATTATTGCCTGTGTTCAAGCAACAGCAACCGCTGCAGGATGTCAGTTAGTGTCGATGTGTGATTTAGCCATTGCCAGTGAAAATGCTAAATTTTGTACACCGGGTGTTAATATTGGTACTTTTTGTAGTACACCGTTGGTGGGGATTGGCAGAAATATTCACCGAAAACATGCGATGGAACTAGCGTTAACAGGAGATTTGTTTTCAGCAGCAGATGCGGTACGTTTTGGTTTGATTAATAAGGCTGTTCCGATGGATTTTCTTATTGAAGAAACAGAAAAATTGGCACAAAAAGTTGCTAGTAAATCCGCCACCGGCATTCGAGCAGGTAAAGAAGCTTTTTATCAACAGCTAGAAATGCCGATAGAAAGTGCTTTTGTTCATGCTGGAGCAAGCATGCTTGAAGCGATGATTTCGGATGAGTGTGAAGAAGGTATTTGCGCATTTTTTGGCAAACGGGAACCTGTATGGACGAACGTTAACTCAATCGATTTCAAGTCAATTTAACTTAAATAAGAATGTATTAAACAGAGTTATTGCATCGTTATTCATTTCTTTGATTTTCGCTAAGATGGCAATAAATGTGTCCCATTGACCTTAGTCTAGAATTGGCCTTTAAATGGCTGGTTTTAGCGCTTAGATGACCATAAATTTATGGACCAATAAATCTCTTCAAAGTAAATGTACCCCCTTCGTTTATTACTATTATCTCTCTCCCTGTTTGACACTAATATTCGACATTAATAATTGATGTTAATCATTATTGTAAACTTTAAGCAGTAAATTTGCTTGTAATACAAATAAAAACCATTATCATTCGCGATAAAATTAAAGCATTACTTTATTGTACTATTTACTAAGGATTTTATTTCATGAGTTATAGAAACTACTCGCTCGTCGCTCTTGCTGTTTGTGCTAGTTTGACCGTTAATGCCGAAGAGGCAACTCAAGCTATCGATATTAAAGACATTGAACGAGTGATTGTCACTGGTAGTCGTATGCAAGAAAGCCTTGACGAAGTACCTGCGTCCGTTTCAATTATCGACAATCAAACCATATCTCAAGACTTACTTACCTCAGCAGAGCTACAAACTATGCTGTCAATTCATGTGCCCGGCATGGGAGCAGCAAATACTGGCACCAGTAGTAACTCAGGGCAATCATTACGTGGTCGAAGTGCGTTAGTGATGATTGATGGTGTACCGCAATCAACGCCGCTGCGTAACGGAAAATTAGGCATACGCTCGCTCGACCCTAGTGTTATCGAACGTATTGAAGTCATTAAAGGCGCTACGTCAATATACGGTAATGGCGCTGCGGGTGGTATTATTAATTACATCACTAAAAGCGCTAATAGTGAAAAAGCTTTGGCTGGGCGTGTGGCGCTGAGCAGTAATTTCTCCGCCGTTAAACTTGAAGACAGCTTGGGTCGACGCCTTGATCTTGCCGTAGACGGTACGCTAGGAAAATTTGATTATGTGGTGAGCTTAGTCAGTGATGAAAGTGGTGTTTTACGTGATGCTGAAGGCGATGTATTAGGTTTAACGTATGGTTTATCTAACTTTAAATCAGACAATGTATTTACCAAATTTAATTATTATGTTGATAATTTACGTTCATGGCAGTTTTCTTATAACTA
This sequence comes from Alteromonadaceae bacterium, assembly GCA_047621305.1. Classification (GTDB taxonomy): domain Bacteria; phylum Pseudomonadota; class Gammaproteobacteria; order Enterobacterales; family Alteromonadaceae; genus Colwellia_A. The sequence continues at coordinate 22,175 of JBLHNB010000024.1, forward strand.
TTTTGAAGGACAGCAAGACTCGGATTATATTGCTGTTGAAGGTAGTGTTAATTCAGGCATAAAAAGCCATGCTATTAAAAACACCAACAATATAGCGGTACCTGGCGATCCACAAGGGCCACGAGGTAATCATAATGCAAAATTACAATACCGAGATATGGAACTTTTTGAAGAAACTGAGTTTACTGTTGATGCCTATTGGCAGAAAATTGAAAATGTGTTTTTTTATAGCAATAAATTTAAGGATGAAAGTTTAGGCTTGATTGGTGGACAATCGATGATCACTTCAGATAAAACCGGCTTACGTTTGAATTTCAATACCTATTTTGACCTAAATAATACGGATCTCACGCTAATTTATGGTGCCGATATTTTAAATGATACCACTGCTCAGCCGATGGTTGATGGTCGGATGTGGACGCCAGAAATGGACATGGATAATATTGCGGGTTATTTACAAGCGAAACTTATCTTAGCTGAAAACTGGATCGTTAAAGCGGGAGTGCGCCAAGAGTCAATAAACATTGACGTTGACGATTATAGTACCTTGATGATATGTAAACCAGGTAAAGACTGTACTGTACCCGTGGCGGTATCGGGTGGCACACTTAAGTACGATGCAACAACCTATAATATTGGTTTACGTTATAGCAATAATGATATTTTCAGCCCTTTTATTAGTTATTCTGAAGGCTTTGATATTGCCAATGTGGGTAGTTTACTGCGCAATGCAAAATTTTCTGAATTAAAAAAATTAGATACTGAAGCTTCGATTGTTAAAAATTCAGAAGTGGGTTTTAGCAGCGATTATGAAAACATTCATGTTGAAATGGCTGCTTATTACTCAACCAATAATTACGGTGGCAATATGGTTGCTGACCCAGCAACGGACACTTATCGATTACAACGCGCCCCACAAAAAATTTGGGGTTATGAAGCCGCCGTTGATCTTGCTGTTAGCGAAGATCTTGATGTGGGTATAAGTTACAGTTGGTCTGAAGGCAAAAATAAAGACACGGATACTTACCTTGATGCGGGCTCGATTAATCCGCCTAAAATTACCGCTTATGTTAATTATCAAGCGAGCGAAAAGTTACGCTTGGCAATGAACTATTTAAGTGTACAAAGTCGTGACCGTTTTGAGCCAGTTAATGGTAAATACAGTGGTCGACAAGCCCCAGTAAGTTCATATCATGTGGTTAATGGCTCTGCCAGCTATACTGTTAATAATGCGGTTAAATTATCTGCGGGCATCGAAAATCTCTTTAACAGTGATTACTATCCTCATATCGCTCAGGCATTTACATTCTCTGGTTGGAATGTGAAAGGTAAGGGACGTACGGTAAACTTGGGCTTAGCGTATAGCTTTTAATAATCAAACTCGTAAATAGCAAAGTGGCTTAGCCATTACTTTGCTTATCTGAAACTGGCCGATGATAGTTAATATCTAAGCGCTGGTTTCAGCATTTCCCCTGGTTCTCTCATTCTTTAGTGTTTGTACATCGCTCTCTTGAAAGTAGAAAAAGACCCACCGATCTGTTGGTCATTGAGCAACTTGATATTTGAGTTCAGCAAAATAGCACCCATAAAAAAACAGCGGCTAATAAACCACTGTTTTTGTTATTACTGTATTTGAGTGAATCTTAGTTACATGCTCCTAGATCTTCAAACCAGTGTAGAGTTCCTGCAACCGGAGGGGTCCACATTGCGGTCAGTGTTTTCCTCAGTTACATGCAACTTCAGTCCAGAACCAAGTAGAAGCAGATGTTGGCGCTTCCCAAAGACCCGGGCTATTTTGAGCTACAAAACATGAACCGCTGTAAGATACAAGATCACCATTGGTTACTGCTGTTTGACCTGCAATCCATGGAGTTACAGTTGAGCCATCAGTGATTGTTACTGATGTAGAAGCCGCATTGCTGAGCTCGCCATCGCTTACTATTAAACTAATATTGGCGATGGTATCTGCCGAAACATTAGCGGCAGTAAACGTTGGGTTTGCCGCTGTCATAGAGCTGAAACTACCGGCGCTAGCTGGCGACACACTCCACTGATAAGTCAGTGTGGTATTGGCATCAGGATCAGTAGAGTTAGCACCTGTTAAGGTAACCGAACCACCTTCTAGTACACTAGCCGCCGAAGATGAAACCACGGCTGTAGGTGCGCTATTTTCTGATGTCGAGTCGGTAACGGTTACCGAAGTGACTGCAGTATTACTAAGTGAACCATCATTTACGGTTAAGCTAATATTGGCAATGGTATCTGCCGAAACATTGGCTGCAGTAAATGTAGGATTAGCCGTTGTTGTTGAGCTAAAACTACCGGCGCTAGCTGGCGATACACTCCACTGATAAGTCAGTGTAGTATTGGTATCTGGGTCAGTAGAGTTAGCACCTGTTAAGGTAACCGAACCACCTTCTAGTACACTGGCTGACGAAGATGAAACCACAGCTGTAGGTGCGCTATTTCCTGAGTTACATGCAACTTCACTCCAGAACCAAGTAGAAGCAGATGTTGGCGCTTCCCATAGACCCGGGCTATTTTGAGCTACAAAACATGAACCCTTGTAAGATACAAGATCACCATTGGTTACTACTGTTTGACCTGCAACCCATGGAGTTACAGTTGTGCCATCAGTGATTGTTACTGATGTGGAGGCAGCATTGCTAAGCTCGCCATCGCTTACCGTCAAGCTAATATTGGCGATGATGTCTGCCGAAACAGTAGCGGCAGTAAACGTTGGGTTTGCCGTTGTTGTTGAGCTAAAACTACCGGCGCTAGCTGGCGACACACTCCACTGATAAGTCAGTGTGGTATTAGCATCTGGGTCAGTAGAGTTAGCACCCGTTAAAGTCACTGTACCACCTTCTAGTACACTGGCCGCCGAAGATGAAACTACGGCTGTCGGTGCGCTATTTTCTGATGTAGAGTCGGTGACTGTTACTGATGCAGAAGCCGCATTGCTGAGCTCGCCATCGTTTACCGTTAAGCTAATGTTGGCGATGATGTCTGCCGAAACAGTAGCTGCAGTAAATATTGGGTTTGCCGCTGTCGTAGAGCTGAAACTACCGGCGCTAGCTGGTGACACACTCCATTGATAGGTCAGTGTAGTATCGGTATCTGGATCAGTAGAATTTGAACCAGTTAACGTAATCGTTCCTCCTTCTTCTACGCTGGCCGCAGACGCTGAAACCACGGCTGTCGGTGCGCTATTGTTTGATGTCGAGTCTGTAACCGTTATCCATTTTGAGGCGCTATCGTTGAGCTCACCATCACTAACAGCTAGAGTGATATTAACACTAGTATCAGCCGTAACATTAGCCGCAGTAAACGTTGGATTAGCGACTGTTGATGAACTGAAACTACCGGCATTGGCTGATGAAACACTCCACTGATAAGTCAGTGTGGTGTTAGCATCGGGATCGGTAGAGTTAGCACCCGTTAAGGTAAGAGTACCACCTTCAACAACACTGGCCGCTGAAGACGAAAGCACAGCTGTTGGGGCGTTATTACTTATGTCGCCGCTGTTTACCAAAACTCTATGGGAGGCGGCATTGCTGGATAAACCGTTAACACCTTTTAACTGGAAATAAAACTCAGTGGTTGTGCCAACGTTTGGCAAGGTAATTGAAGTACTTAAACTTGCTGGGTTGGCAATTGTGGCGAGTGGTGAAAGTGGCTCAACTTGAGTCCACTGATAATTGCTAGTACCTGAAACAGTACCGCTTACATTTATCACACCACCGCTGTTGGCAGTAGTATCTCCACTGGCAGTGATTACAGGTCTTGCTGGAATAGTGATACCGCCAAGCTGGGATATATCGCCGGTCATTTCAGAAAACATCTCGGCCGTTAGGTCGGTTAATTTAAGGCCAATAAATTCTATTCTAGCCCAAGTATCAAAGCCTACTTCTAGGTGACCATCTGCATTTTCCCATGCGCTCAAATCAGAAACTGCGACATGTCTTTCAGGAACGACTTTATCGATCGTTGGGCGGAAGTTGTTAACAGTTGCTCTTGGGCTCCAACTCATTACAACACTTTGCGTATGGACAATATAGTCATCCAAGTTTGTGGGTAGGCTACTGCTAGATACGCCTTGTAGTAAAATTGATTGATTGCCTGGTAGTGTTAATATGGTGCCGGTTTGGTCGCTGGTGCTGGCAATTGTCATCTGAGCAAGAGGGGTTCCAGTCCATTCTACGCCCAGTGCAATACGGTCTTGCCCGACGCTAAAGTCGGTGATTGTTGTTTGTGTATTGCCCGGAGCGTGTTTTTGGATGACGACCTGATCTTCGCCGCCACCTGTGGTTACGGTATCGCTGCCCCAACCAGCAAATAGCATTTCAGGGTGTTGCGTTCCAGAAACTGTGTCATTGCTCGGTGTATCAAACACTGTATCGTGACCTTTGAACATCTCCATATAAAAGCCGGCGGTAGTGCCAGTTTCATCGCCTGAATCTGTACCTAAAAATATTGCGTTAATAACGCCTAAAGCACCGCGCAAGTGGGTGGCCGCTATAATACCCGACATAGTGATAGTAGTGGTCTTCGTGACCTGCTGACCATTTTCGATATGTTTATAGTCATAACTTGTGCCCAAAATATCTGACCAGTCTTTGTCTCTTGCTTGCATCAACTCGCGAAACTTGATGTAGTTAGATCGCATAAGAGCGCGAATGATTTGTTCTTGTTTTGCTGGTATACGCATATCATCAAATTGATAAACATCACTCTTACCGCTAAAGGTACCTTTCCACTCATTCACTTGAGGTGTTATCAAGTCAACAGTTCCGCCTTCCCACCTAAAAGTAATGGTCTCTTTAGTATTGGTACAGGTGGCTTCACTCTGTAGACCTGTACCGATACCGGCCCAGTCGGCGCCAGGACGTGCGGAATAATATTTACTAAGGCCTCTCTCTGTTTCGGGGATGTAATAGCCAGAGGTGATAAGGGTTGCCTCACCGTTTTGGTAGCCAACAAAACCCCAGGCATTGAGAGAGCTATATTGCATTTTTCTGATCATTCTCTTGCGCTCTTCAAGAGAGGCGCTGTTGTTGTAAAAGCGATCGACATCTAATTTTTGGAAATATCTTTTTACCGAATGAGTTTCACCGACAACATCACCATTACAGGCCAAATCTATGCGACCGGGTATGTCATTGCCGAGGTTATCTTTTTTTAAGTAGCTGTATGTGCGGGCACTGTCATCGTTGTAACCACTTTGGTAACCATTGACTATCGCATCGTTGGTGTCGGGGAGGCCCGATTCAAAACCACGAAGCGCGTCTAAGAAATTTGTCATATCTCCAGCATTTGCCAGTTGGGCTTGTCCGCCAGCGGTTAGACATATGCAGGCGGTTAAATATTTTATTTTTGTTTTTATTGTTGCTTTCATTTTGTGTATTTACCTTTTTGGATTAGTCAGCAATGGTTAATCAGCACTCAAATATTTTTGGGTGATGCGATGCGGGTATTTATTCATTATCTCCGATGAGCGTAAGATAAAATAGAAGCGAATAAAAATGCACCAACAACACATTAAGTAGTGCTGAATAATAAGTCAAGTGTTTTTACTAATTGGTATTGACGTGCAATTAACAAGGACAATCGCTGAAGTTGAATAATAAAAAAACCTGTGAGAGAGGTCTTTCATGGTTAACGTTAAAAAGGTAATAGTTTATAAATTTGTGGCTGGAGTGAATTTTTTAGAGTAAACATATGATCTTAAAGTCGTGATAAGTAGGTTTGATTGATCGTTTTTAGGTGAAAGAATAAAGGACAATTTATCTGTTGTTGTACTCTTTATTTCGATGAAATTTGAATTTAAAAACAAGGTTATTTAATCTCTAAATTATTTACACTCAATCTGTTTGGTATAAATAAATAATAAATTAACTTAACATAGCGCCAATACCTTAATTTAACATAGGAATTCTGCCGTAAATGAATTCTCTTTCCTCAAGTATTTTTGGTCGACTACTTTCCAATAAGTTTTCCAATATGTTTTTTAATAAGTTTACTCATAAAGTATCGATTGCTTTCAACAAGAAAGGTCTAGCTGTCACAGACAACAAATTAACCAAACAAATTCAATGGAATAAGCTAACCACGCCGTTGAATTTTGAGTTTGGCTTTTTTGGTCAAACGGTGAGTTTTTCAACTGCGGATCAAAGCTACAAAGTAACAATGATGGCCTATGCTAGTGAGTATCTTTTCAAAGCTCGTTGTGAACAGTATTGGCTGAACGGTAATATTGCTCGGCTTGACCTTCTACTTAGTAACGTAGCCCAAATGGTTAATCAGCGTTTTTTACGTCAATCAAGTATCCCTACAATCAAGGCCTTAGCTGGTCAAGAGCATAGTCGATGGCTACCATGGATTAAAAAAAGTAAAACCTTAGCTGCTGTAGAAAAACAAGTGCTATTACTCGATAAATACGCAAGATGGAATAATACGTTAACTGTTTTTTTTCAAGAGCGGTATGTACAAGAGCAATTAGCACAGCACAAACTATTTTTTGATCATGTTGAGACAAAGCCGTTAACTGAGCAACAACGAAGAGCTTGTATTATTGACGACGATAATAATTTATTACTCGCCGGTGCTGGAACAGGAAAAACCAGTGTAATGGTTGGTCGCGCTGGCTTTTTAGTTGAAAGTAAACAAGCGCAATATGATGATATTTTATTACTTGCTTATGGCCGTAAAGCTGCGGATGAAATGGATCAACGCATTCAAGATAAACTGGCCACAGACAAAATAAAAGCCACGACATTTCATAGTGTCGGGCTGCATATTATTGCACAAGTTGAGCGTAAAAAACCAAGCCTTTGTGTCTTTGCTGAAGATGAAAAAGCCAAAGCTAAGTGGGCTCAACAGTGCTTTGAAACCTTTATTGAACAACATAGTGCGTATCGAGTGCTCGTTTTAAATTACTTCAGTAAATACTATTACGTGGAGAAAAATGATGTTGACTTTACAAGCCTCGGCGATTATTACCAATACTTAAATGACAACGATGTTCGCAGCCTTAAAGGCGATAAAGTAAAAAGCTTTGGTGAACTTTATATCGCCAACTGGCTTTTTTATCACGGCATAGATTTTGTGTATGAAGCGGCATATCAATTTGATCTAAAAACTGTGGAGCGCAGGCAGTATAAACCAGATTTTTACTTGCCTGAATATGATCTCTATATCGAATATTATGGCATTGATGAAAACGGTAATACCGCTCCAGCTATTGATAAGGAGCAATACCACGCAGCCATAACATGGAAAAAAGCTAGCCATGCACGATTTGATACACTATGTATCACATTAACCTATGCTCAGCATAAACAAGGCGTTTTACTGAGCGCGTTGGAAAAGTCTTTAGTTGATTGTCAAATTAGCGTTCAACTTTTACCCATTGAGTCATTATTAGCTAGTCTAAAAGAAACCGGAAGAATAAGCGTTTTAGCGGCACTTTTGGGCAAATTACTTGGGCTGTATAAGGCGGCCTGTTTAGATGAAAGTGCTGAAATAAAACTGATCAACAGCGCGACTGATCCTCAACAGATAACCAAAGCACTCGAATTACTTAAACCGATCCTCTCAGTGTATAACAAACAGTTAGCTAAGCGAGATGAAATTGATTTTGAAGATATGATCATCAAGGCGCTCGGTTATGTTGAGTCTGGACAGTTTACATCACCGTGGCGATACATTATGGTCGACGAGTTTCAAGATATATCTGAGCCTAGGGCAAGATTAGTGAAAGCACTACGGGATAACCACAGCGGCAGCTCAGTATTTGCTGTGGGCGATGATTGGCAAGCTATTTATCGCTTTAGCGGTGCTGACATTAGACTGACCACTCAATTTGAACAATATTTTGGTTTTACAACAAAAACAGCTTTAGATTTAACCTTTCGATTTAATAATAAAATAGGGCAGGTAGCGAGCCACTTTATTAGTAAAAATCCGATGCAGTTAGCTAAAAATATTAGCTCATTAACGCAAGTTTCAACGCCAGCCGTTTCGCTATTACGAAGATCGGGTAACACTATGCCGGTTAGGGCAAGCGCGGTTAACACAGACCCAGTTCAGCAAGGTGCGCCAATGGAGTTAACTAATGGTGCTATTGATGAAGTATTACAAGCAATATACTCGAAGGTTTGTGCTCCTGTTACGGTGTTTTTATTAGCACGGTTTTGGTTTCAATTACCCAGCCATGTTGAACTTCAAAGAATGTGCAGGCAATACCCGCTGCTAAAAATACAAACGCAATCTTTTCACGGTTCAAAAGGTAAAGAAGCTGATTATGTTGTAATGATTGGCTTGCAAAATGGCAAGCATGGTTTCCCATCAGAAAAAGCCACTCCGGCTATTTTAGATGCGCTGTTACCACCGCAAGAACAATTTGCGCATGCAGAAGAAAGACGACTTTTTTATGTTGCTCTAACGCGAGCTAAACACAGAGTGTACCTTGTTGCTGATATGGCGAATATCAGCTGTTTTGTACATGAGTTAATTGCAGGTCATGATATCGAACTTGATGAATTTATCAGTACAAGCGAGCAAATAAATACCGAATATATGCGTTGTATTAACTGTGAAAAAGGGCATTTAAAAAAACAAACGGGACGTTTCGGTATTTTCTATAGTTGTTCTTTATTTCCACGTTGTGAGCATAAAGAACAGCCTTGTGAGCAATGTGCAAGTGTAATGACAGGTAAACGACACGCTGGTTTTAAGTCGTGTATTAATACCGAATGTAACCATATCGTCCCAGTTTGTGATAAATGCGACGCAGAAATGATGCTAAGAACAGGGCCTAAAGGTGAGTTTTGGGGATGTCGAAATTTTAAAGGTGATGAAGCACTAAGTTGTAAAAACGGCAAAGAGTCCTCAAGTATTCAATGGCCTGAATTGGTTGGTTAAATACCACGAATAAAATAACACCGCGTACATTGCTAATACTCAAGGTCTTATACCAATTGAATTAAAGTAGTGAGCAATTATAAGCGAGGGTAAGGCGCTTGAATGAGCAATAGTGGGCTATTGGGATTTAAAGCAACGCAGGTATAGAATATTTATAACGCCTTAGAATGATCGATTCATTATTTCAATTGGTATTACTCTTATTGCCCGTACACGATTGGTTAAAACCAAAGCAAGAAGAAACATCAAGAATACGGGCGAGTAAACTCTGCTCTTGCTACCAACATCCAATGCACTGCATTGGCGTCACATGAACGCCCTAGCCGAAAGGCGAATAGTATAATGATAATGATAATGGTGATGGTGAGGAATTAAAATGAAGAGAGAAAAAATCGCTATTTACCCTATAGAGTAGAGCTCAGGCTTGTCCAACACCCGAATAAGGTGTCGGCTACGTGAACCTATTCTTATTTGTTAGCCGTTTCCATCAAGCACACTATCAATCCAGTTTTGAATTTTAGATGTTCGAATGTAGTATTCAACCCAACCATAGCGACCATCATTTTGATTATCATCTACTGAGGCATCAGGGTAGCCTCCGCCTGAACTAATGCCAATGATTTCAAATTGATTGCCATGCTTAACTATTGCTGGACCGCCACTATCTCCTGGACCTGCAACGCCCTCAAATGGTAATACTTCTTTTGAGTTTGGTGAATCAAAATTAAAGATGAGAAAATTTCCTTCGACTTCGTTGATTCTATTTTGTGCTGACCTGAATATTCCATCGTTAGTGGGTTCACTAGATATAATTCCGGAGTCACCTTTAGCGAAATCGCCCCACCCTAGAATAGTGATTTCCTTTCCTTTTTCATCTGACTTTTTATAGAGCTGTAATGGTGTGACATGAGTTACTACAGCACCAAGCTTTAGTAAGGCGACATCATAACTTTCATCTTCTATTCCTTGGACATCTACAAGTTCTTCAGAGTCATTATATATGGGCTTAATTTTGCCATATTTTCTAGGGATAAATACCTTGGTAATACTATTTCTAATACCTGATATTTTCACCTTATATGGTTTTTTTTCCAGGTTTTGGTTTGAAATTAGAATAGTGCAATGCGCTGCTGTAATAGCCCACTCAGCATCTATTAAGGTGGCGACACATTCCTTAATACTCCCATCATCATAGAGAGGAAATAATGCAGGGTAATTGTTTTCATTTTCCCAGTATTTCTTGCTGTCTACATCATGTCTTACAACAATAGCACTAGCTGAAATACAATAAAAAACACTGATTGCTACAAAAAAATTCTTCATGTTCATTTAAGGTTCTTTCCTATATTAAGAGTTTTGTTATTTACTAAAACCATCAGGTTACAATTAACGGCCAATGAGCCTGTAGAATTACTCGTTTATATTAAAATTTATTAATTAAATACTCTAGCCGCATTAATTTCTTTTAACAATCCAAACTTGTACGTTTTTGGCTATTTTAATTTTGCCATCGTTGATCATGGAATATTGACTGACTTTGTCGTTGTGTTTGTTATTTCCGCGAGACTATTTACTTCTATTTACTTCTATTTACTTCTATTTACCTACAAAATATGCAGGATTTGTCGATACCTTCTAATGGCACTGATGGAATTAGCACTTAACTAAATTCAGGTCTTTATCTCTTAAAATATAATTGCTTAATTTCTATCAGAAAAGTATTTTTTTTAAGCATTATTGTCTGAGCATAGCCAATATCGAAAATTGTTACATAAATTATGCGCATAATTGTGCTTAAAGGTAGCATTGTGCCTCACTTTAGATTAAATTCCCGCCTTAAATTTATTACAGTTAACCAGAGCGCCTTATGTTAGACAATACTCTCCCACAACTCGAACAACTGATTGAAGACATCATTGCAAAAAATAACCAGCTAAAAAACCAAATAGCTGAACTAGAGCAGAAAAACACCGCACTTATCGATGAAAATGAAACGTTGCAACTTGATGCAATCGAAGGTGAAGAAAAACAAAAACAAACTGGTGATGTATTAGCAAGCCTATTAAGTAAATTACAAAGTGTGCAAGAGGTTAATTAATGATTGTAGAAGACTCTAAAGGGATCAGCATTGAAATTATGGGCAAGCAACACCAGTTTACTTGCTCAGCTGAACAAGCAGAGGATTTAAATCAAGCAGCTATTAATCTTGCAGATATATGTGCTGATATTAAGCAGCAAGCGGGAAACGGTAACAGGGAGCGTGCTTTATTAGTTGCGTCAATCAATTTAAGTTATTCATTGTTAATGGCGAATAATAAAATTGAGCATTATCAACATGGACAAGATGCTTTGATTTCCACCTTAAAGAGCGCTTTATAAACACGATCACTTTTTCAGTATTCCACTGTCGGTTAATTAGCCAGGGTGGAACACTAGCGACTTAATGTTTAGATAAATAATGTTTAGATAAATCGTGTTTAGATAAATCATGTCCGGGTACATTGTATCTAGCTACGTTATATATATACATTAAGTTGACTTATTGAGGCAAACTTTCATTATGGCTGATACCAACATTGAATTTAAAGGAACAAGCTTTACCCTGTCTGTTTTACATTTGAAAACGTCATCACTAGCTGATATTCGAGCCGATGTAGCAACAAAAATAGCGCAAGCACCTGATTTTTTTTACTTAGTGCCTATCGTGATCAATATTGAGCAACTAGATTGTTCAATTGATTATACTGCGGTAAAAGCACTTATTGAAGAATTCAATTTTACCTTTGTTGGCTTTACTGGCGGGGTATCTAAAGAGCAACGTAAGTTTATTCGTGAACTTGGTTTTTCATTTGTTAATACCGCGAAAATTAATACCTCGGTAAAATCGACGATTAAAGCAGAGGCCACAGCCGAAGAGACATTAGTAGCGGATGCTGTAGCTGTAAATAATGAACAAATAGCGGCACCATCGCTACAATATTTATACAGTGACAAGATACATCGAGGGCAAATTCGCTCGGGTCAGCAAGTTTATGCTAAAGAGCAAAATTTAGTGGTTATTGGCTCAGTATCAGCAGGTGCTGAAATTATTGCCGATGGCAACATTCATGTTTATGGCTCGTTACGTGGTAGGGCAATTGCTGGCGCGAAAGGCCATCATCACGCGCAAATATATTGCCAAAAACTTGAAGCAGAACTGGTCTCTATTAATGGCAACTATTGGTTGAGTGAGTCAATGGAGCAACATTGGGGATCACCGGTATATATACATTTGACTGACAGTGAACTAACGTCATCAAAACTCATTTGATTTTTAATTCATAACTCATAATTTAGAAAGGATATTCGGGAAATGGCACGAATAATAGTAGTTACATCAGGCAAAGGCGGTGTGGGTAAAACTACCTCAAGTGCCGCTATTGGTATCGGTTTGGCTTTAAAAGGTCACAAAGTTGTATTAATCGATTTTGATATTGGCTTACGAAATCTTGACTTGATCATGGGCTGCGAACGTCGTGTAGTTTATGATTTTGTTAATGTAATTAATGGTGAAGCGACATTAAATCAAGCATTAATTAAAGACAAACGCGTGAGTAGTTTATCGATATTACCCGCTTCACAAACACGCGATAAAGATGCGTTAAATAAAGAAAATGTTGGTAAGGTACTCGAAGAGCTTGGTCAAATGTTTGATTATATTCTTTGTGACTCGCCAGCAGGTATTGAAGCTGGCGCTATGATGGCACTCTATTATGCTGATGAAGCCATCGTTGTAACAAACCCAGAAGTATCATCTGTGCGTGACTCTGATCGAATTTTAGGCATGTTGGCTAGTCGTTCTCGCCGAGCTGAACTTGGTTTAGATCCGATCAAAGAGCATCTGCTATTAACACGCTATTCTCCTAAAAGGGTAGAAGAGGGGGAAATGCTCAGTGTTGAAGATGTTAAAGACATTTTAGCGATACCTTTGTTAGGTGTTATTCCTGAATCACAAGCGGTACTTAAAGCATCAAATGCCGGTGAACCTGTGATTTTAGATACTGAAAGTGACGCAGGTAAAGCCTACCAAGATGTAATTGACCGTCTTTTAGGTGAAACAGTAGAGTTTAGATTTTTAGTTGCTGAGAAGAAAGGCATTCTTAGTCGTTTATTTGGAGGTTAACATGGCATTACTTGATTATTTTTTACGTAAAAAAGAAAAGCAAGTAACAACGGCTTCGAAGGCCAAAGAGCGTTTGCAAATTATTGTTGCGCATGAACGTAATAATCGCAATAAACAGCCCGATTATTTACCGCAGTTAACGGAAGATATTCTTAATGTTTTACGTAAATACGTGCAGGTATCAGATAAAAGTTTGTCGATTAATCTTGATAATAAAAATGGTGAATTAAACGTTTTAGAGTTAAATATTGAATTACAGGACGAGAATAACCCTGACTAATACTGAGTAATAGAAAGATCTATACTTGAATTGTCGTTTTTTATGACAATTATTTCTATTAACTTCTTTGGATTAAGGTTAGCTGATCCCCTTAATCCAAAGACCAGCCTAATAAAAAGCCAAGCCAGCTTAAAAATTGACTCCTGCTATGGGGTCTTCCTGTGCGCCATCAAAAGTATTTATACTATATATGGTCGTGTTTGTGAGTAACTTTAGGTGAATGAAAGGTTATCATAAGTTGCTGCTTTTGTTGTTATTTTAATACCACCTGATTGATGTAACGGGTTACATCAATTTGAGCAAAAGCAACACTAGGTAAGTCCAATGACAACCTCACGTCTGGTAATAAGCATATACTATCAACTTCTAGTACAACGTTAGTACCGGCAACAAGTCCAATGTCTTTTATCAATCCAAAAGATAAATCCTTACCAGTAATAGCACCTAAACTGAAATTTGAATACCATTCACTGTAGAATTCACTATTGTCTTTCTCAAATATCATTAACTAGCTATGAGTCAATCAAGCGTCTTGCCCTATAATATTTTCCTGCGCACAACAAGCTCACAAACTTAATGTATAACTCTTTTCTTAAAAAAAGTTTGATAAAGTGAAAAAACGTACTTGTTTTTACTCACTTTAATTTTATTCTTCGTTTTTAATGAAGGATAAAGCTAGAGTTCCTTTTTTTATTTTCCTCATTTACTACAATTATCTACGACTTACTATTAAACGTTTTTGTCTTTTAATAAAAAATCATTATTAAAAATTAGACCTTTATAAATTAACAACTTTACACTATTGCAAGTTACTTTTTGATTTTCATATTTTTTTGTTTATTTTTTACTATATTTAAAATTTAATCGTAAAGTTAAAAAATAATATCAAGTAAAACCAAATACTTTTAAATTGACACTTGTGTCAGGTTTTAGTTCTGATATATTTAAATCATCAAAGATTGAGCGAGTATCAATTTTACAGGACTAACTACGGAACCGATTATGACAACGAGTACAGTTCGTTTCTTATTAAATAACGATGTTGTGACAATAAAAAATATTGATCCGAATTTGACTATTCTGCAGTATTTGCGCGAAATACACTTTAAGTCAGGCACTAAAGAAGGTTGCGCATCAGGTGATTGTGGTGCTTGTACGGTTGTGATTGCAGAACTTAACGCTGATCTGAACGCTAAAAAAATAGCACAGCTTAATTATAAATCAATTAATGCGTGTATTACGTTTGTCGGCAGCTTACATGGCAAGCAATTAATCACCGTTGAAGATTTGAAAGACGGGGCTAAGTTACATCATGCCCAACAAAGTATTGTTGATAATCATGGTACTCAGTGTGGCTTTTGTACACCGGGTTTTGTTATGTCATCTTTTGCTTTACATAAACATAACCCAACACCAGATCGTGCACAGGTACTTGAAGCCTTAGCGGGTAACTTATGTCGCTGTACTGGCTATCGATCAATTATCGATGCTGCGATTACCTCAAGTCAACGTTGTGGTAAAGACTCTTTTTCTAAAAACTACCAACAAACGGTAGTTATGCTTACTAAATTTCAACAACTCCCTTCGCCAAGTTTAGTGGGTAATAGCCATCATTATATAGCTCCTAGCAATATCGATGAGTTAGCTATTGAGTTAGTTAATGAACCGAAATCAACCTTGGTTGCAGGTGGTACCGATTTAGCTTTATCCGTTACCCAGAACTTAGCCACAATAGATAAATTAGTTTATTTGGGTAATGTTGAAGAGCTAACAACTATTGAAGAAACAGAGACTGAAATTATTATTGGTTCAGCGCTACCCTACAGCCAATTTATTGATACCTTGCATCATTATTATCCTGACTTAGGTGAGATGATAGCGCGTATTGGCTCAAAGCAAATACGTAATACCGGTACTTTGGGTGGTAATATTGGTAATGCGTCACCCATAGGGGATATGCCGCCAGCACTTATCGCGCTGGGCGCAACCATGACTTTGCATGTTAATGGTAGTGAGCGAACCATTTTAGTAGAAGACTACTTTGTTGATTACAAAAAAACCGTACTTAAACCGTCTGAATTTATCAAATCAATACAAATCCCCAAACCTACCGCAGGTCAAACCTTAAAGATCTATAAGATTTCTAAACGAATTGATGATGATATTTCTGCGGTATTAGCCGCATTTTTCATTGAGCAATCAAGCGGTTCTAAAGGGCAAAAAATAACGAATATTCGTCTGGCTTTTGGTGGCATGGCTGCTATTCCTAAGCGCGCAACTGCGGCTGAAGCAATGTTATTTGGTCATAACTTAACTAAAGAGACGATTGCAGAAGCAAAAGCTGCATTAACAACGGATTTTCAACCTATGTCTGATGTTCGTGCTTCTGATAAATACCGTATGAAAGTGGCACAAAATCTTATTGAAAAATGCTACTTAGAGCTGCAAAACACCCATTCAAGAGAAATCATAGAAACACGAGTGGTAAATTATGCGTAGCCTCACCAATGTAGAAAAAGCCCACATTAAAAAAGCTGATGCAAACAAACACGATAGTCAAAAAGCAACAACTAACCGTGATAAAAGTGTCGTTAACGGTCAAAGTAATGTCGGTTTAGGCGGCGTAGGTCGCTCGAAAAAGCATGATAGTGCAGACAAGCAAGTTGCCGGTGAAGCGGTTTATGTCGATGACCGTCCTGCATTACGTGGTGAATTACATGCCGCCGTAGGTCAGTCGACCCATGCACACGCGAATATTCTTTCTATGGATTTATCAGCCGTTAAAGCGGCTGAAGGTGTTGTTGCGGTGATTACCGTTAACGATGTACCGGGCCATACTGATATTGGTCCTGTATTTCCGGGTGATCCCGTATTAGCCATTGATAAAGTAGAATTTGTTGGTCAACCAATCTTTGCTGTGGCGGCAACCAGTTATGACTTAGCTCGAAGAGCCGTTACATTAGCGAAAATTGAGTATCAAGCACTTGAAGCAGTATTAACAGTAAAAGATGCGTTAGCAAAGCAAAGCTTTGTTCGTCCGCCATTTTCGATGAAACGAGGAGATTCTAACTTAGCTATTGCTGCTGCTGAGCATCAATTGTCAGGTGATATCAAAGTAGGCGGTCAAGAGCATATGTATCTTGAAGGCCAAGTTTCAACAGCTGTACCAACCGAAGATGGCGGTATGGAAATTTATACTTCATCGCAACATCCAAGTGAAGTACAAAAGTTAGTGGCTGAAGTTCTAGATATACCATTAAATAAAGTCTTAGTGGATATGCGCCGTATGGGGGGTGGGTTTGGTGGTAAAGAAACCCAAGCAGCGCCGTGGGCATGCCTTGCTGCATTACTTGCCAATGAAACAAAACGGCCAGTTAAATTTAAATTGAGCCGTATGGACGATATGATCATGACAGGTAAACGTCATCCATTTGAAAACAGCTACACGGTAGGTTTCAACAGCGCAGGTCAAATTAAAGGCATTAATATTGAAGTCAATGGTAACTGTGGCTATTCGCCCGATTTATCTGACGCTATTGTTGATAGAGCGATGTTCCATTCTGATAACGCTTACTTTTTAGATCAAGCAACTGTAACCGGTAATCGCTGTAAACTTAATACCGTTTCTCATACCGCTTACCGTGGTTTTGGAGGTCCTCAGGGGATGATGACGATTGAAATGGTTATGGATGATATTGCCCGTAACTTAGGTAAAGACCCGTTAGAAATTAGAAAAATCAACTTATATGATGATAACGATCGCAATATCACGCACTACCATCAAGAAGTTGAGCATAATAACTTAAGCGAAATTATAGCAAGATTAGAAGAAAGCTCTGATTACCAAGCGCGTCGTAAAGGGATAACTGAGTTTAATGAGAATAGCCCTATATTGAAGAAAGGGATTGCGTTAACACCGGTTAAATTTGGTATTTCATTTACGGTGCAGCATTTGAATCAGGCTGGCGCATTAGTTCATGTGTATACCGATGGCACCATTCACTTAAACCATGGTGGTAGTGAAATGGGGCAAGGTTTACATATTAAAGTCGCACAAATTGTTGCTGAAGAATTCCAAGTGGATGTTGATACCATTGCTATTTCTTCAACACGTACCGATAAAGTACCTAATACCTCACCAACCGCCGCATCTTCGGGGGCTGACTTAAATGGTAAAGCAGCAGAAGCAGCCGCTAAAATTATAAAACAACGTTTAATTGATTTCGCTTGTGAAAAATACGCAGTGCAAGCAGAGCAAGTTAAGTTTGAAAATAGTAATGTTGTTGTTGGTGAGCAGACCTTCAGTTTTGCTGAGTTCGCTCAAATAGCTTATATGGGGCGTGTTTCCTTATCTTCTACAGGGTTTTACAAGACGCCTAAGATTCACTTTGATCGCGCTACAGGTAAAGGACGTCCATTCTTTTATTACGCTACGGGTGCCTCAGTATCTGAAGTGATCATTGATACACTAACGGGTGAATATAAAACATTACGTACCGATATTTTACAAGATGTAGGTCATTCTATTAATCCTGCGATTGATATTGGCCAAATTGAAGGTGCTTTTATTCAAGGCATGGGTTGGCTAACTACCGAAGAACTGGTGTGGAATGAACAGGGGCGTTTGCTGTCCAATAACCCCGCCACTTACAAAATTCCAGCGATTAATGATGCACCGAGAGACTTTCGAGTTGCTTTGGTATCTGATGCACCAAATCGTGAGCATACTATTTACAACTCGAAGGCCGTTGGTGAGCCACCTTTTATGTTAGGTATATCTGTTTGGTCTGCACTTAAAGACGCCATATCGAGTTTGTCAGATTATAAAATATCACCTGAACTTGATACGCCTGCAACGCCAGAGCGAGTGCTTTGGGCTGTTGAATCGATTAAAACAGTAATTGCAGAAGCCGTTAGCGCAGCAACTACTGCAACAAATAAGTAAGGTGACAATGATGAGTGGTTCTGATGATAGTTCTAACAACAATGCCCGCTCTTTTACAGAAAGCTCTTTCCTTGGAGAAACGGGGCATAAACTAAATTGGAATCAAGCGAGTCTTCGTCTGAATCAGCAGGGTAATGCTTTTGTATTAATCACTATTATTGGTGTTACGGGTTCAACCCCTCGCAACAGTGGCACCAAGATGGTGGTTAGCCAAAATGAAAACTTTGACACCATTGGTGGTGGTCATCTTGAATATAAAGCGATAAAACAAGCGAAAAAAATGCTCAAAGAAAATAAAGATTGTCAGTTAATCGAACATTTTCAACTAGGTAGCCAACTAGGGCAATGTTGTGGCGGAAATGCCAGTGTATTGTTTGAATGTTTTGCCGGCAATACTATTCATATTGCTGTCTTTGGCGCGGGCCATGTTGGTCAAACCTTAATACCAATGTTAGCGGGCTTACCTTGCCGTGTTACTTGGGTTGATAACCGTGAAGCGCAATTTCCTGCAAACTGCGGACAATATGCCAATGTAACTAAACTTATTAGCGATGAACCTGCGGGTGAAGTGTCAGTCATGCCAAGTAACACGTTGTATGTTGTTATGACGCATAATCACCAATTAGACTTTGATATTAGCCTGGCTATTTTACAGCGTGAAGACTTTCATTATTTAGGTTTAATTGCTTCAAATACTAAATGGCGACGTTTTCAACAACGTTATAAGCACAGAGAAATACCGCAGTCACTTGTTCAGCAGATGAATTGTCCAATAGGACTTGAACAAGTTGTTGGTAAAATTCCGATGGAAGTTGCAATAAGTGTTGCTGGTCAGCTAATTGAATCTTATCAAGCGCTTCTTCCCAATGAACAATTAGCTAACGGACAAGTACAGAACAAAAATAAAGGTGTTGCTTGGAAAGATATTAAGCAACTTATCTCTGAACAAGGATCTTTTCAAGGAACTGGGCAGGGCTTTGAACATTTATCTCAACAACATTTTGAACAACAGGCGACAGTAAATGTATCAACTCATTCAATTGAAGAAGCAAATCATCTAACGGTAATGAATGATCAAGTATTAATGGAAAGTGGAATAATAAAATGAAACATTTTGCCCTGCAGAGTAAGAATGTCATCGTAAGTAATAATGGCAACGGTGAAATAAAAGCCGCTTGTATTGAAATTAAAGACGAACTTATTTACGCGATTCACCCGTACGGACAAAAATTATCTTGTCCGGTACAAGATTATGCTGAACACGTTATTATGCCAGGTTTAGTTGACTCACATGTGCATATTAACGAACCAGGCCGTACCGAATGGGAAGGATTTAATACCGCTACGCAAGCAGCAGCAGCAGGTGGTATTACTGCTTTAGTTGATATGCCATTAAACTGTATTCCCGTAACAACAACGAAAGCCGCTTTTCAGGAAAAACTTGATGCCGTTAATGGCAAATTATGGGTTGACTGTGGTTTTTGGGGCGGTGTTATCCCGCAAAATATAGATGATTTAGACGAATTATTAAACGCTGGAGTCTTAGGCGTTAAGTCGTTCTTAATTGACTCAGGCATTGAAGAATTCCCTAATGTAACAGCTAAAGATATTCGCGCGGCAATGCCTATCTTGGCAAAACATGATGTCCCTTATTTAATTCATGCTGAATTAGATTGCGGAAATTTTAACGATGTAAAAATAACCAAAGAATATGATAGTTTCCTAGCGTCTCGCCCTAAAAGTTGGGAAAACGAGGCTATTTCACTTATGGTTGATATGGCACGAGAATCAAAAAAAAAGGGCGATAACTGCAAAGTGCATATCGTTCATTTATCTTCAGACGAAGCCCTCGATACGATTGAACAGGCTAAAAAAGAAGGATTACGTTTTAGTGCAGAAACCTGTCCACATTACTTAACCATAGCTTCAGAAAATATTCCTGATGGCAAAACATTATTCAAATGTTGTCCGCCAATTCGTGAAAACAAAAATCGTGAACATTTATGGCAAGCTATTACTGATGGTCGTTTAGACTTTATTGTTTCAGACCATTCTCCATGTACACCAGAGCTAAAACATATTGATACGGGCGATATTGAAAAAGCTTGGGGGGGCATTTCAGCTTTACAGTTTGGACTTTCTTTAATTTGGACGGAAGCAAAAGAGCGAGGTTTTACCTTAGTTGATATTGTTCGTTTAATGTCGACAGAAACAGCCAAATTTGCGGGTTTAGATTCAATCAAAGGTGCAATTAAAATAGGAAATCATGCTGACTTTTTAGTTTTTGATCCCACCACAGAATTCACTATTACTAATGAAATGATTAAACATCGCCATAACATTACGCCTTATGCCGGTCGACAAGTTATTGGGCAGGTACAGCATACCTACGTTCGTGGTCATCATGTATATCAGCAAGATGAATTTATTAATGTCCCTAAAGGACGGCCTCTCTTAAAGGGAAAATTGTAACTATAAGTTGAAAGTAAGGTTGGCAGAGATACTCTCCAACAATGGTTACAGTAATGACGAAAACGACGTTAAGCATATTCGTTAACTATATATAAACGAGAAGAAAGTTGAAGTAGGAAAAGTAAACGATGATGTTAGATATAAATACTCAAGAACAGCACAGATTAAGTGGTGAGTCGCTTGAATTAGAACGTAAGTTAAAAACGTACTGTGTTGACTTAGCTAGTGAACGTGTCGGTGGCGAAACCTTGTCATGCAGTGATGATTTTTTCGCAGAAATGGAAAACTTACTTAAAGCAGGCCGTGGTATTTTTATCGATGATAAATTTACTGAACGCGGTAAATGGATGGATGGTTGGGAGTCTCGTCGTAGTTACGGGCGAGCTGCTCGAAAGGAAAGTGGCCGTGTATTTGACTGGTGTATTATCCGTTTGGGTATGCAAGGTATTATCCGCGGTTTTGATATTGATACAAATTACTTTCGCGGTAATGCGCCAGAAACGGTTTCTATAGAGGTTTGTGTGAGTGATGTTCAACCAAATGAAAATACCGTTTGGCATACCATTTTAAAAGAAGTAAAAGTAGAGGCTCATAGCCAAAATATTTTTGAAATTGATGAAAATACGTCTTGGACACATGTGCGTTTAAATATGTTTCCTGACGGTGGTATTGCACGTTTACGTGTTTACGGTGAAGCTAATGTAGACTGGAATGATTTTGTTGATGGCGAGCTCATTGATTTAGCCTATATCAAAAACGGCGCAAAAGCGTTGCTCGTATCAGACATGTTTTTTAGTGATAAGAACAATTTAATTATGCCTGGTCGTGGTAAAAATATGGGCGATGGCTGGGAAACTAAGCGCCGACGTGATCCTGGACCAGATTGGTCAATTATTAAGCTTGCCGCACAAGGCAGCATCGAAAAAGTCATTGTAGATACTTGTCACTTTAAAGGTAATTTCCCTGACACCTTTAAATTAGAAGGTTTAATAACCGATAGTGATGATTTCACCCATGGTAACCAAGACGATAAATGGCAACCGATTATCGTTAGAACAAAATTATATGCCCATCGTGAGCATTTATTTCTCAGTGAAATTGTCCCATCAAATACTGAACAATTTTCTCATGTGCGTTTAAGTATATTCCCTGATGGTGGAATATCTCGGCTGCGCGTGCTTGGCAAACGTGGCGTATAGGTGCAAATGCTGTGAATTTAAAACAAATAAACAGTTTAACCAAAGAGCAAGCAACACATATGTTTATGCAGTGTTGCACCTCGTCAACTTGGGTTAATACTATGGTTGAAGCACGCCCTTTTTCGGATAAACAAGCTATTGTAAGACAAGCTGATTTAGCATGGGGAAATCTAGACGAGACGGATTATTTGGACGCTTTTGAAGGTCATCCAAAAATTGGTGATGTAAGTAGCCTTCGTACTAAATATGCTAATACCAAAGCGTTAGCAGGTAATGAACAAAGCTTAGTGAAAGAAGCCAATGATGATGTACTTGAAGTGCTTGCTCAAGGTAATGCAGATTATGAAGCTAAATTTAGTTTTATCTTTATCGTTTGTGCAACAGGAAAAAGTGCTAAACAAATGTCTGACTTACTGCAAGCGCGTTTAGCAAATAATAAAGCGCAAGAGTTAGTTAATGCTGCGGAGGAACAAAGAAAAATCTTCCAATTACGCATTGATAAAGCATTGACTGAAGATTAACTCTAACTTAATAGGCTAGTTATTTTTAATGCATTTCAATTTTAAGCCTATTCACTTTAAGGAACAAGTATGAGCCAAATTACAACTCACATACTCGATACTACGCGTGGTTTACCCGCGAAAAATGTGCCCATTACTTTATTTGCCCAAAACGGTAATGATTGGCAGAAAGTTAATGGCGGTGTCACTAATAATGATGGCCGTTTACCGGGTTTATTAACTGATGGTGAAAAATTACCTGCAGGTGTTTATCGTATGCATTTTGCCACTGCTGTTTATTTTAAAGCAAACGACGAAACGGGTTTTTACCCTTATGTTGATATCGTTTTTGAAATCGACGCTAGCGGTACACATTATCATATTCCGTTGTTATTCACTGCGTATGGCTATTCCACTTATCGTGGCAGCTAGGCAGCTAGGCAGCTATAGAAAGAGAAATAATACAGAGATAGTGTAAGTGCAGTGTAAATATAGTACAGGAATAAATGGAAAACGTAATGACTGATAACGTGAAAGCACTTAACTTGCAGCAATTAACACCAAAACCACTGACAAAAGAAGCTTTTAGCCGATTTGGTGATGTTATTGAAGCTAACAATGATGCGCAGAACTTTACTATTAATGATGGTTTTACCCAGCGTTATCATGATTTAGCGAAAGTTGACGTGAATGATAATAACGGCCATAGCATGATTAATATTTTTCGCTCAACGCCTTTGGTTCAGCCAATCGCGATTAATATGATGGAACGCCATCCTCATGGTAGTCAAGCGTTCATCCCAATGGGCACTAACTCATACTTAATTGTTGTTGCTCCTGCGGGGGATTTTGATGTGACTAAACTTGAAGTTTTCATCGCTAATGCTAGCCAAGGGGTGAATTATCATAAAGGGACTTGGCATCATTTTTGTTTAGCACTGGGCAGTGTAAGTGACTTTTTAGTGATTGATAGAGGCGGTGAAGGCGATAATTGCGACGTTATAGCATTAGATGGTTCGTTGGTTATTCAGCCAAACTAGCGGTAAAGGCGCTGATAAAAAGGATTGCATATTATGAAAGCCAAATTAATTAGAAAGTTTAAAAAAAGCCATTCGCGTCTTAAATATAAAGCACAACGTGGACAAGCAAGAAGCCGTATCAGTTGGTTTGTTAAGTCAAATCAAGATAAAGATAAAGACCAAACAACTACGAATTAGATACTTAAGAATATCGTAGCATTTAATAAAATTTGCGACGTAAGTAAAAGGTAAAAGAAAATGTTAAAAGTATACCGTGGTGAACTCCTACACTTTTTAGCGGACCCTGCAAAAGTTGCATTAGAAGACAGTTATCAGTACCTTGAGGATGGCCTGATGATCATCAAAGATGGCTTAATTGAACAAATAGGTGATGCTAAAGAGTTATTACCAACGTTAACTACTGGTGTTGAAATTATTCACTATGAAGATAGCCTGATCATGCCAGGGTTTATAGATACACACGTGCATTATCCGCAAACTGAAATGATCGCTTCTTATGGCGAGCAGCTACTTGAATGGTTAGAAAACTATACTTTTCCATTTGAAAAGCAGTTTAGTGATTTTGAACATGGTAAAAATGTGGCTGAATTTTTCTTAACGCAACTATTAGAAGCGGGAACAACAACGGCATTAGTGTTTGGTACTGTTCATAAAGAGTCGGTTGAAGCTTTCTTTACCGTAGCTCAACAGAAAAAGTTACGTATGATCTGCGGTAAAGTATTGATGGACCAAAACTGTCCTGAAGACTTATCAGATACGGCAGAAACCGGTTACCAAGACTCAAAAGCGTTAATTGAAAAATGGCATAAAACAGATCGTTTACAATATGCTATTACCCCACGTTTTGCTCCTACTTGTTCAACAAAACAACTAAATAAAGCAGGTCAATTACTTAGCGAAAATCCTAGTGTTTATTTACATACTCACTTAAGCGAAAATAAAAATGAAATCGCTTGGGTAAAAGAGTTATTTCCCGAAAGTGATGGTTATTTAGATGTTTATGATAAAAGTAAACTATTAGGTCGTCGCAGTATTTTTGCGCATGGTGTACACCTGCACGACAGTGAATGCCAGCGTTTAGGTGAAACGAACTCAGCTATCGCATTTTGTCCCAGTTCAAACCTATTTTTAGGCAGTGGATTATTCAACCTTAAGCAAGCGCAAGAATTTAATGTGAACGTTGGTTTAGGATCTGATATTGGCGCAGGTACTACATTTTCGATGTTAAGTACCATCAATGAAGGTTACAAAACTCAACAGCTTAGGAATGACAGGCTTAGCCCATTTCAATCATTTTACCTAGCGACATTAGGTGGCGCTGTTGCTTTAGATCTTGAAGGCACTATTGGTAACTTTAGTAAAGGTGCAGAAGCTGACTTTATTGTGCTTGATTATCATGCCACACCACTCATGGATAGACGTATGAATCATTGTAAAAACCTATCTGAAAAACTCTTTATTTTAAGTATGTTAGGTGATGAACGTCATATTAAAGCAACTCATATAATGGGGAGAAGAGTTGTTTGAAAGGCTCAATGTAAAATTAAAAAGAATGAAGGCTTCATAAAACAAAAGATAGAAGCTAAATAACAAAAATTGGGGAAACTTATGGATCCATATATGACTGATTGGCTAAATTTAGCTATTCGTTTTGCACATGTTATTACCGGTATCGCTTGGATCGGTGCTTCATTTTATTTTGTATGGCTTGATAACCACTTAGAAATACCGCCACAAGAAAAAGCCGACAAAGGTATTTCTGGTGATTTATGGGCTATTCACGGTGGTGGTTTCTATGAAGTCGCAAAATACAAACATGCACCACCACAAATGCCAACTATGCTGCATTGGTTCAAATGGGAAGCTTATACAACGTGGATCACGGGATTCTTTTTACTGGCATTAATGTTTTATGTGGGGGCGGAAACTTACCTTATTGATAAAAGTATTGCTGAATTAACTCAACTACAAGCTATATTATATGGTTTAGGTGCCATTGTTATTGGTCTAGGAAGCTATGAACTTTTAGTGCGTACTAAGCTTAAAGATCATGGCTTAATATTAGGGGTGATTTTACTTGCCGTAGGTACTTTATTATCTTACGCACTCATGCAAGTATTTAGTGCACGTGGTGCTTATATGCATATGGGCACCATTATTGGTACGATTATGGCTGGTAATGTATTTTTCGGTATTATGCCTTCACAAAGAGCACTGGTAAAAGCTGTGGCAGAAGGAAAAATACCTGACGCAAAATATGGTTTAAATGCCAAGCTTCGTTCAACTCATAATACCTATATAACCTTGCCTGTTATTTTTATTATGATTTCTAACCATTACCCAATGACATTTAATCACAATGCCGGTTGGATTGTACTCATGGCACTGATATTAATCACCGCAGCGATAAGACAATACTTTGTTCTTCGTCATTTCGGTAAAAATCAGCCAGGGATCATCGTCGGGGCGATAGCAGCAACGATAGTTTTAGCTTACTTAATTGCTCCAGAAAAAATTGTCGTTAGTGCAGAGCAGTTAAAGCAAAAAGTAAGTAATGAACACGTCACTCAGATTATTGAACAACGTTGTAGTTCTTGTCATTCAAATAATAATACGGATGATATTTTTAAAGCGGCACAAGCAGGGGTAGTTTTTACTGACATAATATCAATTAAACAATGGGCGCCACGAATAAAAGCACGCGTGATTGACGCTAAAGATATGCCATTTATGAATAAAACTGAAATGACTGATGAAGAACGAACTCAAGTAGCTATTTGGTTAAAGCAAACCACAACGAAATAATTTTTGTGCATAAACAATGAAAGAAGAGAAAATTAACATAGTCGCTTTTTCTAGATCAAAAACAAATAAACTGAGTTATCCTATGAATGAATGCGTAATTAAACACGGCTATAAAGTGGCAGAGTCTTTATACTATTTGGTAGAACACGAAGTACTGCCAGGTACAGGCATTGATGCGGAAGATTTTTGGCTGTCATTAGCTAATATTTTTGATGAATTCACGCCAAAAAATGAAGCGCTTTTAGCAATACGACAAAACATACAAGAAAAAATAGATAGGTGGCATTTAGATCCAGTAAACCAAAACTTTGAGCAACAAAAGTATCAAGATTTTTTAACTGAAATAGGCTATCTCGTTAAAGAGAAAGGCGATTTTTCAATAAGTACCTCCTATGTTGATGAAGAAGTTGCCAATGTCGCTGGCCCACAACTTGTTGTACCTTTAATGAATGCACGTTTTGCGTTAAATGCAACAAATGCACGTTGGGGCAGTTTATATGATGCGCTTTATGGCACCGATGTTATTGATGAACGTAATGGCGCTGAAGTAACTAAGTACTATAACCCTATTCGCGGTGAGCGGGTTCAGGCATATGCTCGTCAATTTCTTGATGATGTACTGCCATTAAACCACGGCAGCCATGTTGAGGTTATCAGCTACCAAGTTGCCAATGGTAAACTGGTAGTTACCTTACAAAATGGTCAGCAAGTTAACCTAGTTCATCAAGAAAAATTTGTTGCTTTTAAAGGAGATGATAAAAATCCGTCAGCAATTTTATTTAAGAACAATGGACTGCATGTAGAAATTAAAATAGACCCTAGTATGGCTGTGGCGAAGGCTGATCAGGCTTCTATTGCTGATATTATTCTTGAGTCGGCACTTAGCACGATTCAAGATTGCGAAGACTCAATTGCTGCCGTTGATGCAGTAGACAAAACGGCCGTTTATCGCAACTGGCTAGGTTTAATGAAAGGGGATTTAAGTGAAACGCTGCAAAAAAATGGTGTATCAATTACCCGTGAGCTTAACCCAGACAGAACATATAAAACACCTGATAATGAAAAGCTAACCTTACCAGGTCGTAGTTTATTATTTATTCGTAACGTTGGTCACTTAATGACTAATAATGCAATTCTAACCCGTGACAACAAAGAAGTTCCTGAAGGTATTCTTGATGGCTTAATCACAACATTAATTTCATTACATGATCTAAAGGGTAATTCAAAATTTAAGAACTCGCGCCAAGGCAGTATTTATATTGTTAAACCTAAAATGCATGGTCCTGATGAAGTCGCTTTTAGTCATGAGTTATTCACCCGTATTGAAACCTGTTTAGGCTTAGCGCCCAATACAATTAAAATGGGCATAATGGATGAAGAACGCCGGACCTCGGTTAACCTAAAAGAATGTATTCGTGCAGCTAAAGACCGATTAGCTTTTATCAATACTGGATTTTTAGACAGAACCGGTGATGAAATACATACAAGTATGCAAGCTGGACCTATGGCACGCAAAGGGTTAATGAAAGATGAGAAATGGATTTTAGCCTATGAAAAAAGAAATGTTCGAATTGGTTTGCAAACAGGTTTAAAAGGCAAAGCGCAAATAGGTAAAGGCATGTGGGCCACGCCTGATGAAATGTCTACTATGTTAAAAGAGAAAATTGCTCATCCTCAATCGGGAGCAAATTGTGCATGGGTGCCATCACCTACCGCGGCTACGTTACATGTTTTACATTATCACAAAGTTAATGTCGCTGACATTCAAGAGGCGATGTTAGCTGAAATTCAAGAGAATAAGTATGATGACTTAACAGACTTACTTACCATTCCGTTGTTAAATAAAACCTTGCTAGATAGCCAACAAGCATTGAGTTTGGCAGATATTCAGCATGAACTTGATAATAACGTACAAGGTTTATTGGGCTACGTGGTGCGATGGATAGATCAAGGAACAGGTTGCTCAAAAGTACCTGATATTGATAATGTTGCTCGTATGGAAGATAGAGCTACCTTACGTATTTCAAGTCAGCATATTTGTAACTGGTTACAACATGGCGTACTAACTAAAGAACAAATAATACAGTCTCTTAAACGTATGGCTGCGGTAGTTGATTTACAAAATATAACTGACGTAACGTATATGGCGATGGCACCTGACTTTGAAAGCAATATTGCCTTTAAAGCCGCAATGGATTTGATTTTTAAAGGTAAAGAACAACCGAGTGGTTATACTGAGCCGTTGTTGCATCAACGTCGAGTTGAACTAAAAAGTCAATTGAAGAAGTAAATTGAAGTACTCAGTTAAAAAAGTTACAAATTAAGTTTACTCGCCTGATTTTCTTAGTTGAAAAAAATTTATTTTTATTATCTAATAATCGATAAATCAGTGGCATCTATTAATGCGACTGATTTTTATTTTGCGAATTTAGGTCATTATTTTTAAGAGGCGTTTTGTGGTAAAAGTGAAAAGTTCAAAAGGGAATATTAGGCAAAAAAATAAAGCCATAATTCTTGATGCAGCGAAAAAAGAATTTGTTACTTATGGCTTTAAAGGTGCGTCAATTAAACGTATTGCTGAGCGGGCAAACATTCCACGAGCAAATATACATTACTACTTTCAAGATAAAACCGATCTTTATCAGCAACTGCTGAATAATATTATCAAGGTTTGGAATGAAAATTTCGATACCTTAGATGCAGCACATAAACCGAAAATTGCTTTAAGTGCTTATATCAGAGCAAAAGTGATGCATTCGAGGGATGACCCCGACTCATCTAAAATATTCGCGAGTGAGCTTATTCATGGCTCTCCAGTCTTGAATGATTACCTGAATACAGATTTTAAAAAGTGGATTAATAGCAAAGTTGCTGTAATTGAAGCTTGGATTGAAAGAGGTGCTATTGATAAAGTCAATCCGTTACATCTATTATTTCTAATTTGGAGTTCTACTCAGCATTATGCCGATTTTAATTCGCAGGTTGTGGCTGCATTAGATAAAGCATCGATGACGGATGATGATTTTGAAGACGTAGTTACTTCGTTGACGCAAATCATATTGAAAGGCTGTGGAATTCAGTAAAACCTTTATTCAAAGCTCTGTTTGATTAGGTATTTATCAAATATGATGAATACCTCGGCATTTTTAGTAAGATCTATGGTGTAGTCTAAAATAGCTGAGAGCATTAAATGAGCTATCACTCTCGATTGTTTATTAATTATGCACTTTATATTTCGACAACTTGTTAGCGCGTTAGTATATTATACACATGGTTAATCCGTCATCTGACACTTCTATTTACTAATCTGCATAAGCTACACATATACTATGACGGGACTTGTTGCTTTAAATATCTAAGCGCCGCTATTCTTGATACAAAAACATGCTCTGCTGGCACTTTTTCGAATAACTTTAATTTGTCAAAATCATCCCTTACACGGTCACAGATACTTGATAATAATATCTTTTGCCCTTGCGCTTGATAACTTAATATAATTTCTTCAATAGCGATAGTACTGGTAATACCGACAAAACGTGCATCAGTTAAATCAATTAACAATGTCTTATTTTGGCATGATTTTGAAACACTTTGTTTTAATCCACGAGCAACGCCAAAACCAATAGGACCTGAAATATTGAGCAGTTGTACACTATTATCCATTGACGTTAATAATTGTATTTCTTCTGCTGGTAGATGTTGAGCGTCCTTAGCAGTAAGCAATTTAATATTATCTAATTGAATTTCGGATAAACGTCGAATAGTGACTAAGTTTGCAATAAAAACACCTACTAATACAGCGGTTACTAGATCAAATACTACTGACATAATCATGGTTGATAGCATTAAGGCAACACTAAAGTGTGGAATTTGATGTATACGTTTAAGAAAGTTCCAGTCAATAATATTAATGCCAACATGCATTAATATTGCGGCCAAAACAGCAATGGGAATATACGCCGTATATTCGCCAGCCCATAATGCAATCACTAGAATAAAAATAGCATGTAAAATGCCTGATAATGGGGTTGTTCCACCAGCTCTTAAATTAGTTACAGTACGCATGGTTGCGCCACCACCCGGTAGGGCACCAAATAAGCCAGCCATAATATTGCCAATTCCTTGGCCAACAAGCTCTTGATCCGAATCGTGTAATTCATTACAGATACTATCAACGGTGAGAGATGTCATTAATGAATCAAGTGTACTTAGTGTGGCAATTAATAACGCTGAGGTGATCATTTCACCTGCCAAATTAATATCCCATATGGGCAGGTTTAATGAAGGTAGTTCATTAGAAATAGCACCAACCACGGGTATTTCAGTACCCGATAAAACATAAAATAGAGTTGCGCCTACTACCGCAATGATACTTGCGGGCACAACACGATTATACTTTTGCGGCCATAAAAAAATCACGAATAAACAAGCTAAACCAAGGAGTGTATTTGTATTAGTTAATGCCCCCAAAGATAATTGTATTTCAGGTACAGTGTAACCAAATAGTGGTTCAATTTGTGAAATAATGATTAAAATACCAATGCCTGAAGTAAAGCCCGATATAACCGGATAGGAAACCAAAATAAAATATTTCCCAAGCTTAAAAATCCCAAATAACATTTGAAATAGTCCAGCTAAACTAACGACAGTAAAGGCTATAGCTAAGCCATGATCAGGTGATTGGGAAATAAAACTGGTTAATATCGCGACCATAGCGACCGTTAAACCCGTATTAGGCCCCGATATTTGTTGGTTGGTACCACCGAATAGCGAAGCAAATAGGCCGGTTATAATTGCACAATAAATACCTGCATTAGCACCAGCACCAGAAGTTACACCAAAGGCTAATGCAAAAGGTAATGCAACAATTGTTGATGTAAGAGCACCAAAAATGTCGCCTTTAATCGTCTGTTTATTAAAATGTGATAGAGAGAGCATATCAGCCTAATTTATAGTTTTTGGATAAGTGACATTAATTACCATAGCAACGTCGGAAAAATTCACAGCTTCAGTAAAACGTCATCATAATTAACTCCACGCCACTATAAACTGTCATAGGAGTATACAGGAAAAGCATTTTCTTGACACTGTTGACAGGTTTTCTGGTTTGGGTATAGGATTAGGGTGTTGATCACAGAGAAAGTACGTAAAAAATAGGATACGTTATTTAAAGGCAACATGAACTTAAGATTAATGCTGAATTCGTCTTGTTCATTATTATACCTTTGCAACTCTCATGATGTGAAAATAGTCATAGATTAGGTCTTTATTTTACGATGTGGACGTTAAAAACGAATTTACTTGTTAACTTTAACTTTTATATATGTTTTATTAAATATACGACACGAGCGTAGTCTCATACAGCCTATTTCTCATTATGAGTAAAAGCTGAACTTACTTTTTATAAGTGGCTGAACAACAGAAAGGTCTAACTTTAAAATATAAAAAATTGACTTTATTCATTCATCAACAAGAGAGCCGCAGTTATGGAACAGCTTGAAGGCAACGAAAAACAAGTTAACAAAAGTAGTTTGATAGAGAGTATGTTTAAGCTATCTGAACATAAAACGAATGTAAAAACAGAACTCATGGCGGGTCTTACTACTTTTGTGACCATGTCGTATATTATGTTTTTAAATCCTATTATTATGTCTAAAACTGGCATGCCGTTTGATGGATTGTTTTTAGCTACTTGTTTAGGTGCAGCTATCGCCTGTATTTTGATGGGGTTGTATGCAAACTGGCCGGTAGGTCTTGCTCCTGGTATGGGTTTAAATGCTTTTTTTACTTTCTCTGTGGTTGGTGGAATGGGCTACACTTGGCAAGTTGCGCTAGGGGCGGTATTTCTTTCTGGTGTGCTCTTTGTTTTAATGAGTGTTACTCGACTAAGGGAATGGATGCTCGATAGTATTCCGTTGAGTTTACGCCTTGCGATGACCGCTGGTGTAGGTCTTTTCTTAGGTTTTATCGGTCTACGTTTTACTGGTATTGTCGTTGCTAATCCCGACAACGTAGTTGCTTTAGCTGATTTAACTCACTTTGGTTTTGGTGCATTTGGTCCTGAAGCACCTGCACTTGGTTTTCTAAGCTTCTTGTTGATTGCTGTTCTTAGTTACCGCAAAATTTTTGGCGCTGTATTAATTGGTATTACGGTTACAACCTTGATTGCTTTTATCATGACTTGGGTACTACCAACTGACTTCTTTGTTGTTGCTGAAGCGGCTAAATCTTTCGCACCAGCGACAGGGTTTGTTAGCTATAACGGACTACTTGCAGTGCCAGATTTTACTGCACTTGAACCCATTTTATGGAAAGCGGACATAGTAGGGGCGTTTCAAGTTGCTTTAATTCCAGTCATTGTAACTTTCTTGTTTGTTAATATATTTGATACTGCTGGTACATTAATGGGGGTTGCTGAACGAGCTAACTTACAAGACAAAGACGGAAAAATTAAAGATCTTAGTAAGTCTCTAAAAGCTGATTCAATTTCTTCAGTGATTGGTACTGCTTTTGGTTGTCCTCCTGTTACTTCTTACGTTGAGTCTGCAGCAGGTGTTTCTGTTGGTGGTCGCACAGGTTTAACGGCTGTTACCATAGGTGCATTGTTTCTTGTTGGTATGTTCTTCTTACCCGTAGCACAAATGCTACCGGGCTTTGCGGTCGATGGCGCGCTTATCTACGTTGCGATATTAATGATGAGTTCACTGAGGGGCTTGGATTGGGATGATCTCACCGAGTATGCGCCAGCGGTATGTACTACCGTCATGATGGCATTTACGTTCTCTATTGCCAATGGTATTGCTTTTGGTTTTATTACTTACACTGTACTTAAGGTTGGTGCAGGTAAATCAAAAGATATATCTAAAGGTGTTTGGGCGTTAACGGTTTTGTTTTTCGTTAAATTTATCTTTTTGGTTTAAGCCTTTGTAGTTTTTAATATAAATTTTAAGTCTGACGATTGATACTAAACAAAGTAAGTTGCTCTTAGCTTCTAAGAAAAACTAAAACTATACTCAAGATTAAATGATTTAGGATATTGTTTATGTGATTTTACTACCTCACGAAGGTATAAATAAGCTAAAATAGAGGCAATTATTACGCTTTGAGCCTTTATTTTAATGACCTCTGCCACTACACCAACCAACTTTACCGAACTTGGACTTATTCCACCCTTATTAGCCCGATTAACTGAGCTGGAATATCAGCAGCCAACGCCCATTCAAGCGCAAGCTATCCCAAGTGTATTAGCGGGACGTGACTTAATTGCAGGGGCTAATACCGGTTCAGGTAAAACAGCTACTTTTGCTCTGCCGATGTTGCAGAATATATCGCAGCAACAACATGCTGGCAAAGCATTAGCTAATAAAAACAGCCAACGCAGTCAACAAGGTAAAGGTAACTATGTTACTGGGTTGATTTTAGTGCCTACCCGTGAACTAGCCAAGCAAGTTGCCGACAGTATTAAGTCTTATGCAGTGCATTTTAACGGCGCGATTAAAACCGTTGCGGTTTTTGGTGGTGTCTCAGCGAATACTCAAATGCTTGCTTTACGCGGCGGCGCTGATATTTTGGTGGCAACGCCGGGTCGATTACTCGATTTAATTTCAAGTAATGCCATTAAGCTCGATTTGGTTAATACCTTAGTGCTTGATGAAGCCGACAGAATGTTAAGTCTAGGTTTTACCGACGAACTATCTGCGCTGTTAGCCTTAACGCCAAAAATAAAACAAACCTTATTATTTTCAGCGACCTTTCCTGAGCAAGTACAAACCTTAACCCAAGAGCTATTGAATAATCCCGTTGAAATACAAGTGCAAAGTGCTGATGCTAGTACCTTAGTACAGCGTGTTTTTACCGTAAACAAAGGTGAAAAAACAGCCCTTCTAGCGCATTTAATTCAGCTACATCAATGGCGACAAGCGCTTATTTTTGTCAATGCCAAACATCATTGTGAACACTTAGCTGAAAAACTAGCAAAACGTGGCATTACAGCGGCCGTTTTTCATGGTGATAAAGGCCAAAGTGAACGTACGCGTGTACTTGGCGGATTTAAAACTGGCGAAATTGATGTCTTGATAGCCACGGATATTGCTGCCCGTGGCCTAGACATCGAAAAATTGCCGGTGGTCATCAACTTTAACTTACCAAGAAGTCCAGCAGACTACATGCACCGTATTGGTCGAAGTGGCCGTGCTGGTGAAGTAGGTTTGGCTTTATCACTTATTGACCATGAAGATTATCATCATTTTAGCGTGATCGAAAAGAAGAACAAAATTAGGCTTGAACGTGAGCAAGTCGAAGGTTTTGAAGTTGATGATGTTATCGATGGTGAATTGTTAGTTGAGCTGTTAGCTGAAAGTAAACCGATGGCAAAACCTGAAGGAACAGGTAAGAAAAAACGCAAAAAGAAAGCGTCAATCAATGCTGATATCTGGTCGGGATATTCGGAATTTGAATAAAGGCTAAGACTGAAAGTTCAAATGATCAGGTAGCAAGTTCACTAGTCACTAGCCGACAGCATTTTTTGTCGTAGTGATAATAGTAATGTGATTGTTAATTTTCTCTGTGTTATTTGTTCTGGATTTTTCCATTTGCATTTACTTGCACTATGATTGTCAATTTGTTAGATAATACCAATTGAAATAATGAATCGATCATTCTAAGGCGGTCTAAATATCCAATATCTGCGTTGCTTTCAATCCCAATAGCACGCTATTACTCACTCAAGCGCCTTGCTCTTGAACATTCACTCTCGCTTATAATAGATCACTACTTTAATTCAATTGGTATAAGTTAACCTATTAAATAAGGCTTGCAGCGATGTAAGCCTTTTTTATCTGCCGCTTTTTATTTTCCATAAGAACAAAATACTTGCTAAATACATCATCAAGCATGAATACTTGAAAGCATAACCAAGCTGCTTTCAAAGTGATCTTCGCTCACATACCTTCATCATCATTACTACTACTACTACTACTACTACT
>JBLHNB010000025.1:0-57299 GCA_047621305.1 Alteromonadaceae bacterium
ACAGTAAAACTTTTCAACTTTTACTACGTCTGTAACAACAGGCGTAGGCCAGATTTCATCTTCATTTATTTCATAGATAATCTGCAAAGCAGCTGTTTGTTGTTCAGCACTGTGAAAAAATATTACTGAACGATACTGGCTGCCGATGTCATTGCCTTGACGATTAAGCTGTGTAGGATCGTGTAATGCAAAAAATATCTCTAATATTTCTCGGGTACTAATCAATTCAGTATCAAAAGTCAGTTGTACAACTTCAGCATGTCCGGTAGTACCTGAACAAACAGTTTCATAGCTTGGTTCTTTGCTTTCACCACCCATATAGCCAGAAATAGCACTTAATACACCTTGAACGTTATTGAAGGCTGACTCTATACACCAAAAGCAACCACCCGCTAATGTAATTTGTTGACTTGATTTAGACATTATTCACTCCTGAACTTATTAAGTATTTTATAATTATAATTAATTAATGCGGGGATAAATAGAGGGAAACGGTCAATAATAAACTATCGACCATTTTATACTTTAGATGTTGTAGGCAATATGTTGATGAAACCTTAATATTAGTTCGTCTTTGTTTTGTGGTATTTCAAGTTCTGTGGCCATTAGACGCATTGACTGTTCTATTTGATTCACAAATTTACCATAGCCATATTCATCCATATTATCTTTTGTCGCAACAAAAATGAGTTGGACATTATTGACCAATTCATCGGCCTGCCATTTACTCATCAACCCACAAGGGCTTTGTTCTGGGTTATAACCCAGCATTTGTAACTCACCAATCTTAGACACAATTTCATGCAAGCTATGACGAACTATAGGGACTAAACCATTGGCGATTAGCGCACCGTTATTTAAATTAAAACGTTTGGCGACTAACGTAAAGGTATCGGTTAAATAGGTATAAAGTGGATTGTAAGGGTCTGCTGAGCAAGGGTCTATATCAACAAGTTTTAAGATGCGGTTATTAATTTCCAGATTAATGACCGCATAGGTCATCGCTGAGTGGTTTTCAGGTAAAGTCACGTTTTGACTTAGGTACCTAGTTGCAACAGACCTAAATTTATGGGCTTGTGTATTAAGGCAACCTTTGTTTTTTGCGAAAATATCGTAAGTAAGATGTTGATGATCTCTTAAACGTATCCCATTATTATCTAACGAGAGTTTTTCTTTTAAAGCCTGCACCATATTACGTACTTTATTATGGAATATTGCCGAGTCGAGTCGTATATCATTACCTGTCGCTAACAATAAAATTGATATTTTTTTCGCTCGAATACTCGCGTCAAAAAAAGAATTTTGTAATTGATGAATTTTAGGATCGTAATAGAAAAGTATCTGTTGGCTTGTTTGCCACTGGTGCATCTCTTGGCTATAACGGACACGAATTAATTTATCATTGGCAATGAACAAAGAACTGCTAATTTCAAATTGATCACTAAGCTCAAATAATAGCTCAGATAACTGTTGGTAAAAATTGAAATAGGGTTGATTGCTTTCTAAATTTATATTGGGTGATATTTGTTTTATAAGTTCGTCCGTGACTGGGAATTCAGCCAAAAGATACTGATTATCTCGAGAATTTAATGGTATGTAGGTCTTGTGTGAAGCACTACGTTTTCTGACAATTGACATACTTGATCCCTGTGGTATTCAACAAATTTGGGAGAAGTATAAGGGGCATATATGACATTTTTATGTCACAAAACTCGACAAGATCCAAATGTCGATAGGGGGTTACAGAGGAAAGATGATGGAGCGAAAACAGTTATGTTAAAACGTCGCGGTTTTTACTCCATTATTTACATTATTATTCAGAGCGAGCTGTTACTTCTAATAAGTGATAGCCAAACTGTGTTTTTACAGGCCCTTGTACGGTATTTAACGCGGCGCTAAATACAACTTCATCAAACTCAGGGACCATTTGACCACGGCCAAAAGAGCCTAAATCACCACCTTGTGCTTTTGATGGGCAGTTAGAATGTTCTTTGGCTACTTCTGCGAAATCTTCGCCATTTTCAATTTGTGTTTTAAGGGTTAAACACTGTTCTTCGGTGTCAACTAGTAAGTGACGTGCTGATGCTTGAGTCATTGTCTTCTCTTTCTTGTTAAATTCGGCTGAACAATAACTTACTTTTAGATAAAATAAAAGTCTACCTTTACCAATTCCTAGCAAGACATTTGTCCCTGACACTGTAAGTTGTTACGAGGATAGATAAAATTAGTGTTATGAATTTTGCGGCTAGTGATAAAAAGTTGCCTGAAAATTATGATACGCTGATCCTAATTAGGTATTAAGAAACTGGGAACCATAGGCGCAACTGATTATGGAACCTTATTAATCTTAAACAAAGGTGTCAATAAATGAGAAGGGTTAACGATAGATAAGTTACTGAATGATATGTATCGTGAAATTGGCATAATGTGTCGAAAACGAGTAGAGACAGCCGTTTTTCTTGGCGTTAGTGGAGATGACAAACCACTGTTGTTCTAAGTCATTGTTAAATTATATAAGATGAAAATATAGTTATAAAATAAAAAAATAATTTTTAAACTTTTT
Organism: Alteromonadaceae bacterium; assembly: GCA_047621305.1. GTDB lineage: Bacteria > Pseudomonadota > Gammaproteobacteria > Enterobacterales > Alteromonadaceae > Colwellia_A. The sequence goes on from JBLHNB010000025.1 coordinate 2,564, forward strand.
ATGACGCCAGCTCTACCTTAATAATAACAACAAAATATTAAATAAAATTATAGGATGATATGTGTTTGAACGAAGCGATGAAACGCTAGTAAAACAAGCGCTAAGTGGAAAAAAATCAGCATGGATAAGTCTGGTCAAACGCTACGAAAAAAACTTGTATAACTATATATTACGCATGGTAAGTAATCCTGATGATGCTATGGATTTAATGCAGGATGTTTTTATGGCTGTTTTTAGAAACTTAGCAACGTTTAGAGGTGAAAGTCCTTTTAAAGGTTGGATGTTCAAAATTGCACATTATCGTTGTATTGAATTCTATCGACGAAAACGACCGACTCAATCGTTAGGTGATGTCCCTGAGCAAGAAGAAACTGAAGATTCGTGTCCGGTTCAACAAGTCGTTTCAGATCAGCGAGCCGACGCTTTACATCAAGCTATGCAATGTTTACCGGTTAATCAAAAATTAGTTGTTGAACTAAAATTTTTTCAACATTGTACTTTTGATGATATTGCTGCTCAGTTAGGGATTTCAGTAAATACAGCTAAATCACGCTTATATAGCGCATTAGATAAATTGAAAGGTAAGTTGGAGTACGCTTATGTCGAATAAAGAACCGTCTGACAAACACAATGTATCGGACAAGGAATTAGCGCTTGAACAGCAATTTGCAGACTGGCTTGAGGGTAAACCATTAAGTAAAGCGCTTGAAGAAGATGATAAGTGGCTTAAACGGGTGCACACCGCAAATTATGTTAACCATCAGGCAGACATTACACCAGAGCTTAAAGTTCCTGATTGGGATCGTGGCGCAATGTTTGAGAGTGATATAAAACCCTGGTGGCAATGGCAAGGTTTACCCGCAATGTCGATGGCTTTCTCGATGTTTGCCATGGCCTTAGTACTTTTCAAAGTTGAACTAGTTTTTCAACCTGAAGGGGTATTATTGAGTTTTGCAGGCAGCGCCAATAAAATCCAGGATCAAAAAATTGCAACATTAGTTAATTTACGCTTAAAAGAATTTGCCGGTGAACAGCAGGTGGTGCTTGCTAATTATGCGACTGATATTCAGACCAATCAACAGGATAGTAATCTGCAGTTGGCAACTTATATCATGAGTGCATCGCGACAAGAACGAAAAGAAGATATGACTGACTTTATTCAATATATTAACGATCAACGCCAAGATGAAAAATTCAATCAAAAGATTAAATTTCAAGAGCTTGAACAAAAAATATATTATCAAAAAACGAGTCAACGTAATGATTACGACAAGATAGGTTCTAATCAGGAAAATGTAAAAACTGTACCAACAAATTGGAATTCTGAGGAGTAATAATGAAAAAATTAATGACAATCTTTCCATGCGCACTTTTAGCACTTAGTGTATCAGCCGCTAGTAATAACAATGTAGAATATACTGATATGGAAAAGCAGCTTAATATCATGAGTGATATTATTAAATCATCTGTTAGCGTACAAAAAGGGCGTAAGGGATCAAAGATATCTAATATCCAAAGTACTTACTTAAGAGGGCAAGGTGCTGTTTTTACTATAAGTTCTGGATCACATACTAATCGTTGGGGCAATTTTAACTTTAATTTTACCATGCCGGATATGCCACCTTTGCCGCCTATACCCGTCATGCCAACTACCTCGGTTAATGATCGTGACCATAATGATGAAGATGATCATGTTTTCTCGCAAGATATGAATGAAAGAATGTCAAATGCTTTTGAATCTGCAAATAGAGGTTACGAGCGGGCAATGGAATCAATAGAGCGTAGTAAAGATAGGTATCGAGAACTTAAGCATGCTGAACGTGACTTAAGAAATGAAGTACGTGATTTAGAAAGAGAAAAACGCGATATAGCATATCAAATGCGCAGGGCGGATGATAAGTCTAAGGCTGAATTAGATAAAAAAATAGCAAAACTTAGCAGCAGGCAGGCAGAATTTGACAAAGAGAGAGCTAAGCTCAGTAAAAAGTCTGAACAACTACGCGAAGAACAAAAGTCTTTACGCACAAAACAAGACAAGGATAGAAGTGTTTTCTATAAAGAGTTAAATCAATCTTTAGTTGAAACCTTATGTTTGTATGGAAATGGTTTAAAAGCGTTACCTAAAAATGAGCATGTTAGCATGATCATTAAATCTGGAGGCACTAAAGAAAATGGCCGATATAAAGATCAAATATTTGTTTTTAGTAAAAAAGATATTAGTGCTTGCTCTAGTGATAAAATAACCTCAGCAAATCTATTAGAAAATGGTAAAGGCTACCAGTTTTAAATTTACTACTTGCATTTATTATATGTCACAAGAATGTGAAAATAACCTCAAGATTATTCAAATAACTCCGATAACCTAATAGTGAACAAATAAAACGGTTTGTTCACTATTTTTAGGTTACAAAATTACTACCATTTATTGGTGATAAGGAAGTATCCCATTAACTTAGGTTGAATTTAGCGATGCTAAGTTTAATTATGGTCACACGAGGTTTATTATGAGTCTAAGCAGTGTCGGCGCAGCAATGGCAAGTCAAATTCAATCAAATACCCTTGAAAAGGTAAACATGAGTTTGTTAAAAACAGCGAATAATCAAGCAGAGCAACAAACTGCCCAGTTATTGGAATCTGTTGCACCTGTTGCGTCTAGTTCAAGCGGAAGTTTGGGTCAACACGTAGACACTTATGCGTAAAGCATTTTAAAATGTTCAATGGTGATTTACACATAGTGTGAAAGTGAAGTGAAGGTTAATCTGGCATCTCTTAATAGTAATTAAGAACTTTGTCAGATTGATTTTTTTACCATTAACGAGGCCTTATAACGAAATTGTCTTAACAAAAATAGTTCAAGCCTCTACTTATAGACAACAACTACATAGACAATAACTATCAGCTATAAACCACTACGTTTTTGACTCACACTTTGCAGTAACTTTAATAGACATAGTATCTTCTTTTTGGTCTATACCTATATTATGTTGTGTTTTTTGATAGTTTGACTTGAATGGCCACATTGATAATAATTGCTGTAATTTATCATTGAAAATTGTCGCCATTTGAAATAGCTTATTTTTATTGTTGGCTTTATACGAGGTAAGTTCCGAGAGTTTAACGGATGATAAACTTAAAAAAGGCTTATTTATTATACTGTTGGAAATTAAATCTTGGCTCTGTGTCTGACCCAATACTTTATTTATTCCTTCACTACTTAATTTAGGTAAGGCTTGTATATAGTTTACAGTGATAGCGGTATAGCCAGTATCTACATTTGATGATTCTGCAAATGCATTTGAAATAGTACAGCTTAAACCTATCGCACTGAGTGCAGAGCTTATTAATAAAGGTTTTAGTATTGATTTCATTTTGATATCCATGTCTAAAATATATTGGCTATTTGTTACAGATACGGCTAAATTGTAACTAAATTATTTACATACTCACTATATGTTGTTCAGATATATAAAGCGATCCTTTTGGGATAAAATGCTTAAAACCCGAGACCAATCGCAGACAGATGCTGTAGCAAGAAAAAAAGCCTACGTTTAAGTTCTTTGGGGAATTATACCAAGTCGATTAATTACCTGCTCATTTGTGATGGTTAAACTTAAAAATAGGCCTCTTAATTAATCAAATTGGTATTGCTAGTTATTTAAAATTATCAATGAGTTAAAGCTTTCTTTTTTAATATTCTATAGCGGTGTAAAAGTGGTTCGGTATAACCATTGGGCTGTAATGATCCTAAAAATACGAGGTCATAAGCCGCTTTAAACGCTGTTGAGTTATCAAAATCATCAGCCATTGCTTGGTATAGAGGATCCTCTTTATTTTGCTGATCAACGACACGGGCCATTTTTTTCAAACTGGCGAGTACTTGTTCTTTACTGCAAACCTTATGTCGCAACCAGTTAGCTAAATGCTGACTAGAAATTCTCAATGTGGCTCTGTCTTCCATTAAGCCAATATTATTAATATCAAGTACTTTAGAACAACCTATACCTTGCTCAACCCAACGAACGACATAACCTAAAATACCTTGCGCATTATTATCCAGTTCGTTAGATATTTCTGTGTCGCTCCAGTTTGTTGATGTGGCTAGGGGAATGGTTAATATATCATCGAGAGCCGCAGACGGCCTGTGGCTAAGCTTTTTTTGTAAAGCAAAGACATTGACTTTGTGGTAATGCAAAGCATGTAAGGTTGCCGCAGTAGGAGAGGGCACCCAAGCGGTATTTGCACCCGCCTCCACATGATTAATTTTACTTGCGAGCATATTAGCCATTTGATCCGGAATTGGCCACATGCCTTTGCCAATTTGCGCTTTTCCACTAAAACCACACGCTAAACCGACATCAACATTATTATTTTCATAAGCGGTAATCCAGGGGGTTAATTTTATATCGGCTTTTCTAGCCATAATACCGGCTTCCATCGACGTATGTATTTCATCTCCAGTTCTATCTAAAAATCCGGTATTAATAAAAACTACACGCTCTTTAGCTGCATAAATACAGGCTTTAAGATTTACACTGGTACGACGCTCTTCATCCATAATGCCCATTTTTATGGTGTTTTTCTCTAGAAATAAGGCCTCTTCAATATGCGCAAATAATTTATCTGCAAAGGCAACTTCTTCAGGACCATGCATCTTGGGCTTCACAATGTAAATCGAACCTGTTGTACTATTTTTTAAACGGCTATTACTATGACTACTATTAGGCGAAGGCGTGTTATTTATATCATGTAATGCAATGACTGAGGTGATCATGGCATCGAGTATACCTTCAGGGATTTCTTGACCATTTTGGTCTAAAATTGCATTGTTTGTCATTAAATGACCGACATTACGGACAAACATTAAACTTCGCCCTTTACAGGTATATTTATCTCCAGCGGGCGATAAATAGCTGCGGTCTTGGTTCATCGTACGTTGAATTGTTTGGTCGTTTTTATGAATTGTTTCGCTTAAATTTCCTTTGATTAATCCCAGCCAGTTTTTATAGGCGATGACTTTATCTTGTGCATCAACAGCAGCAACAGAATCTTCACAATCCATTATGGTCGTTAGTGCCGCTTCCAAGGTAACATCGCTGATCCTCGCTATATCTGTTTTAGCTATCGGGTTATTTTCATCAAAATTAATTTCGATGTGCAGACCATGGTGAATAAATAATAACGTATCAGGGTTGGCGATATTACCTTGATAACCGACAAAAGCAGATGGATCTTTTAAATGAGTTTGTTGGCCTCCCTCTAAGGTGATAGTTAATTGCTGTGGTGTGGTCATTTCATAGCTAAGCGCATTTTGATGACTTCCCTGTAAAAGAGGAAGGCTTTGGTCTAAAAACGCTTTAGCAAATTTAATCACTTCTTTACCGCGCACTGGGTTATAGCTAGCTCCAGGTTTGGTGTCGTTATCTTGGGGGATAACATCACTACCATAAAGGGCATCGTACAAACTTCCCCAGCGAGCATTAACCGCATTTATTGCAAAACGAGCATTCATAATGGGCACCACAAGTTGTGGTCCTGCCATGGTGGCTAACTCTGCGTCGACATTATTTGTTGTTATAGAAAAGTCAGGCACAGCAGGCGTAATATAATTAATATCCATTAAAAATTGTTTATAGTCTTTAAAATGAAATTCAGTGCCTTGATGGGTTTGATGCCATTGATTAATTTGCTGTTGCAGATAATCTCTTGTTGCTAACAGTTGTTTATTTTCAGGTTTTAGTTGATGAATTATAGTTGAAAAACTTTGCCAGAAATGTGTAGAGGAAACAATAGTTTCAGGTAAAACTTGTTGTTCAATAAATTGATATAAACATTGTTCAACTTGTAAGTTAGCAATTTTCACACGATTGTTCATAGCCATCCCGTTAGTAATGTCGAAAGTTTTCATTCTTAACAGCAATGTAGGGTTATTGTTGTTTGCATGCAATAGCAATGTAAGTCTCTCGGTCAGTAAGCCATTTGAATTTTATGATGTTTACACAGAAAGTATCTAAAAATATCTTATTAATTAGTTGGTTGTCGATAATGTAAAAGATAAATGGAGGTTACATTCAATATATTGTATTAAATGATACTTGCCATTCATACTGTGAATATTTAGGTCGTTTTGAGTGATTACTGAATAATCCGTGGTTTATATCATTAAGTTTAACAATATAGGGAGCAGTATCGGGCTAACCAGTGCGGTTATCATTGCCGATAAAATTAAAGATAATGAGCCATAGGCGGCATGTTCATAACTTATTTTACTGATAGTCGCTGTTCCTAACGCATGACTTGCTGCGCCTATAGCTAATCCTTGTGCTTTTGCCGAGACCACGCCAATAAAACCTAACCAACTTGGGCCTAATAAAGCCCCAAATAAACCGGCTAAAATGATGGCAAAAGCGGTAATTGAACTGTTACCGCCTAATTCTTCAGTAAGTGCTATGCCTATAGGTGTTGTTACCGACTTTAAAGATAACGATACGGCTATTTCAGGCAAAGCAAGTAAGCTTAAGGTTAACAGGGTACTCACAGCAATAACGATTATTGAAGATAATGTTAGTAACGCTAATATAGACTGCCATTGAGATCTAATTGTTTTTAGGTGTTGGTACAGTGGAAAGCCCAGTGCAACCACCGCGGGTTCAAGTAATTGACTCAGTGGCTTTGTTGCAGAAAAGTATTGCTCAAATGACACATTGAATATTATCAGTATTGGGATTAACACGATGATCGACAATATCATGGGATTAAGCCATATAAGCTTTAAACGTTTTTGTAACCAGGAAAAGGTTTGGTAGATGGTGACTGTTGTTAAGGTAAATATCACCGCAATGACAACGTCTATGAAAGCGTAATTGTCCATTACTTTTCGCTCTTATTAATGAGTATTTGATACCATAAACCGACTAAAGTCATTAGTAAGAATGTTGTAATAAAAATAATAAAAACAATGGTTAATCCATGACTTTTTATTAATTCAAAGTGGTTGATAATACCAACACCAGCAGGTACAAAACAAACACCCATATTTTGTAGGGCCCATTCGATACTTTGTTTGATTCTATTGGCGTTAAGTAATTGAAAATGTAGTAATAGGGTAAAAAATATCATGCCATATAGGCTCGCAGGCAACCCTCCTATAAGTCTAGTTGTTAATTTACCCATTAATAGACACAGTGTAACTGCTATAACACTGTAAATGATATTTTTCATCGTAATAAATTAAATGTTGTTAAGTTAACCATCGGTTGCCGCTTCAATGACCAAATGCCTAAACCAAATATGGCTTGCGTCGTGGTGTAAAAGTGGGCTCCAAATCATTTTTAATTCAATATCAGGGATGTCAAAAGGCGGTTTAAGTATTGTGTAATTACTATCATTTTTATGCAGTAGTGCGGCCTTTGTTGGTAAAGTGGCCACTAACCCTCCTTCGTAAGCCAATTGCATAGCTACATGGTAATTACGCGTAAATATTTTAATATCACGTTTTTTGCCAAGCCGAGCTAAAGCCTCATCAACCCAGCCAAGTTTTTGTACATCTTTAGGATCCATACCCACACCTACACCAAAGCCTGTTTTAGAAACCCAAACATGCTTAGCGGCAAGGTAACTATTGAGGTTGAATTTTGATACAACTGGGTTATCAGCACTTAATAAACATGAAAAGGTATCACGCCAAATTGTTTTTTGGTGAAATGATTGTGGCAGTTCATCAAAGCGATTGATCGCCATATCGATTTTACCTGCTTCTACATCATGGAAGGTCACATCACTTGGCGTCATTATATCTATGGTAACGTTTGGCGCAATTTGATTAATACGTTTAAGTAAATTTGGCAATAGGGTAGAAGCAGCATAATCACTAGCCATAATACGAAAAACACGTTGACTATGCTGTTCATTAAAGTCTTCTTCACCTTGCAGCGCTTCTTCTAATTCAAGCAATATTTTTCTAATGGCCGGTGCTAATGCCCTTGCGCGTTCTGTAGGTACCATGCCATCAGAGGTGCGTACTAATATAGGGTCATTAAAGAGATTTCTTAGGCGTTTAAGGCCATTACTCATCGCCGGCTGAGTTATATTTAACTGACTTGCCGCTCTGGTAACATTTTTTTCTCGTAATAGTACGTCGAGGTATATTAATAAGTTAAGGTCAATCTTTGAAATATTCATAATATTAATGGTAATGATGAAAATTATAACTGAACTATATGTCATTAGTTTATCGTTAATGCAAGATTATTTTATTTAATGTCGTCAGGTATAATGATTTTTGAGTAGATCGAATAGTGGTCTTTATATCTTTAGTGTTTGTATTTTATCTATTTAATGAAAGTATTGTTTAGAGTTATTACACCATTATTTATTTTATGTATGGTAGGTATAATCTCTATAAATTTAGTAAATGTGACTGGCTTGCTTTAGACTTTGTGTTGCCGGGTGTGACAGCTTTCATTAAATATATCATTTTAAAGGGTATGGGTTACATCACTAAACTAGAGACTAAATTTTGGAGTAAGTGAGATGTTAAACTATCAAAGTGCTATTGAAGCCGTAACGACAATTAAAGCAAATGCAGGTGACTCTTGGTCAGCTATTAACCCTGAGTCTGTTGCTCGTATGCGTGTACAAAATCAATTTAAACATGGCGTTGATATTGCCAAATACACAGCAGCAATAATGCGTGAAGACATGGATCGTTATGATGCTGATAGTTCCAAATATACTCAGTCTCTAGGTTGTTGGCACGGTTTTATTGGCCAACAAAAAATGATTGCTATTAAAAAACATTTTAACAGCACAGACCGTAGGTATTTATACCTGTCAGGTTGGATGATTGCTGCGCTTCGTAGTGAGTTTGGTCCTTTACCTGACCAATCAATGCATGAAAAAACCTCTGTTGCAAGTTTGATTTCTGAACTTTATACCTTTCTTCGTCAAGCGGATGCACGTGAATTAGGTGGTTTATTTCGCCAATTAGACGAAGCTAAAGCTAATAAAGAAATGTCTAAAGTTGCACAAATCCAAGATGAAATAGATAACCATGTTACCCATGTTGTACCAATTATAGCGGATATAGACGCGGGTTTTGGTAATGCAGAAGCAACTTACCTTATGGCAAAACAAATGATTGAGGCCGGTGCTTGTTGTATTCAAATAGAGAATCAAGTATCTGATGAAAAACAGTGTGGTCATCAAGATGGCAAAGTAACCGTGCCACATGCCGACTTTTTAGCAAAAATAAATGCTGTACGTTATGCCTTTTTAGAACTAGGAATTGATGATGGCGTTATCGTTGCGCGTACCGATTCGTTAGGTGCGGGTTTAACTAAGCAAATAGCAGTAACGCACCAAGAAGGTGATTTGGGCGATCAATATAATGCTTTCTTAGATTGCGATGAAATCACTACAGATGAATTAGGCAATGGTGATGTAGTTATTAAGCAAAACGGTAAATTAATGCGTCCTAAACGTTTAGCCAGCAATTTATTTCAATTTAAAAAGGATACAGGCGAGGCTCGTTGTGTGCTTGATTGTATTACCTCACTGCAAAATGGCGCTGACTTAATCTGGATTGAAACTGAAAAACCGCATATTGGTCAAATAGGCGCTATGGTTGATGCTATTCGTAAAGAAGTACCCAATGCTAAATTAGTCTATAACAATTCACCGTCATTTAACTGGACATTAAATTTCCGTCAGCAGGTATTTGATGCTATGCATGAAGAGGGTATTGATGTATCCGCTTATGAACGTGATGACTTAATGAGTGTTGATTACGATAATACCGAGTTAGCGATTACAGCTGATGAACGTATTCGCACATTCCAAGCTGATTCGGCTCGTGAAGCAGGAATCTTCCATCATTTAATCACATTACCAACCTATCATACCGCAGCACTATCAACGGATAATTTGGCCAAAGAGTACTTTGGTGATCAAGGCATGCTTGGTTATGTTAAAGGGGTACAACGTAAAGAGATACGCCAAGGTATTGCCTGTGTTAAACATCAAAATATGGCTGGTTCAGATATAGGTGATGATCATAAAGGTTACTTTGCTGGCGAAGCAGCTCTAAAAGCATCAGGTAAAGACAATACCATGAATCAGTTTTAGGTTATTGTCGGGAGTTGGAGTATCGCGAGGCTCAGTAATTAATCGTTAAGTTTCTCTAGAAGCAAAAAGCCAGTAATACACAATGGTATTGCTGGCTTTTTTATAAGACATTGTAGCCTATTTATCGACGTGTACATCGATACTTCAACTAGATACTAGATACTAGATACTAGATACTAGATACTAGAAACTATAAACGACAGTAACGGCTGTTTGTGTATCGGTATTGTCTTGGCCTTGTTCAACTTCGGTATTATGATCAACAAGGAACGAAAACTTAAGCTGTAATGTTTCAATTAACTTAGTGGTAATTGAAGACTCTGCCTTATATTTACTATTCTCGCCACTTTCAGGCGCGTATTTAACGCTAAGTTTTTGCTTAAATTCAACATGTTCATTGATTTTACGTAAATAGATCGCTTGCGCTTGAATAATAAAAGCACTGTTAGTTTCACTCGCTACGGTATCTGTTGCTTTAGTTACTTCACGTTTATAACCCGGTCCAATATCAGCAAATAGCGATGATTTTTCAGTTTTATACCATTCACGGCCCCAACCCGTAGAGATTGAACTTTGATTTTCATAACTACTAAAGCGATTATTTTCATAAGCAACATCGCCATAAATATAGTTTTTGCTTTTAGGGTCTAAAGTGTAATTAGTTTTTGATTCTAACGTCCATTTCTCATCGGTGGTTTCAAAAATATCTTTACCTAGATCATTTTCTTGTTCTGTTTTTTTAATAAGTAAGTCAAAAGCAAAAGTGCTACGCCATAATGCTTGTTCATATTTAATATCAAAACCAGTTTTTATATCTGCACTTTTAGTATTGCCAGTTTTATATAACATGCCAAGTTCAGCAGATGACGTAAATGGTGATTGTTCTGCTGCTTCTTCAGCGCTTGCCAATAATGGCAAGCAGCATAGTGCAGTAAGTACTAGCTTACGATTCATGATTTTCCTCTTTTTTTACATGTAAAGATAATTGTGGGTAAGGTATTTCAATGCCAGCTTGGTCTAAGGCAACTTTAATGTTTTCTAATAAATCAAAATAGACCGGCCAATAGTTTTCTGTTTTTACCCAAGGTCTTACAACCAAGTTAACAGAATTGTCGGCAAGTTCACTGACACCAATTGTGATGTCACGATCTTTTAGTACCAGAGAATGTTCACTGGTTATTTTCTTGAGAATATCTTTTGTTTTTGCTAAATCAGCGTCATAACTCACACCAATAATCAAATCTATTCTGCGGATTGGTTTCGCTGAATAGTTAGTGATAGTTGAATTAGTCACAGAGCCGTTGGGGATGATCACCGTTTTGTTATCACCAGTGCGAAAGGTACTAGAGAAAATACTAATACTTTCAACAATGCCTGATACACCCGCAACCTCAACAAAATCACCACTTTTAAATGGTTTTAAAACAATCAGCAATACCCCAGAGGCAAAGTTTGATAATGAGCCTTGTAGTGCTAAGCCTATAGCTAAACCAGCAGCACCAACAATCGCGACTAATGAGGAGGTATTAAACCCTAAATGAGAAATGGCAGCGATAATAGCAACGAAAAAGACGATGAAATATACAATACTGCTAACAAAATTAATGACCGCTTGATCAACCTGTTTATGTTCAAGCACTTTACTAATGCCCTTAGCGATAATTTTGGCAAATAATTTACCTAAAATAACAATAGCAATAGCAACGACAAAGTCGATTAAATATGTTTGAAACAACAACTGATTAGCTGAGATCCAGTTTGTAATGGTATCCATGATGTATTTTATCCTTGCAAATTAAGAGGTTTATAAAACGGCGATATTATATAGGAAATTGTAGAAATGAAAAATAGAAAAAGACACTTTGATATGACGCTTTTGATAAATATAGACACTAAGCTTAATCGGTCAGGATCATTTCCTTTCATTAAGCTTTTAGTCTATTTCGATCTCAAGCGTTTTGTTTCAGTTAAACAAGAGACGCCTCCTTAGTTACCCCAAGGATTGTTGTTTTGTGATGCTCTTTGGCGGGTGATTATGGCTTTTTTCTCTCTCAGTCTTTCAGCATCTTCAAGACTTAGTTCAGTTGGTGATCCTGGTTTATCACTTGCAGGCACAATACGATCACGCGGGGGTAAGAGAAATTGTTCTTCGTCAGCTCTTGGCAGGCTTTTTAATTGATACAGATAAAAAGCATCGACCTTTTCTTGAGCCCATGGTGTTTTACGTAGAAATTTTATAGCGGATTCAATACTTGGCTTGGTTTTAAAACAGTTCAAATTCATATAAGCGTACAATATTTCCCAGCCATAGTGATCAACCAGTTCAGCTAATACGGTTTCTACTTTAACGCCATGAAGAGGATTATTCTCGTAAATGTTTGCTGAGCTCATAGTGGTTTCCGATTGGACTTATAATAAAAGTAGTATATCCCAATTATATCTTAATTATAAATTCACGGGGCAGTTAAACGCTGAATTTAATCAAGAAAAAAGGGCAGATGAACTGCCCTTTGATTTTTTAACGCTTGTTTGATGCTATTTAACCTGAGTTCAGGTTATTTAACGATAGCGTCCAATGTTCCAGCGTTATATTGATCAAACATCGCATCTAAAGAGAGTGGTTTGATTTTATCTGCATATCCAACACTACCAAATGCTTGGTAGCGAGCAATACAAATATCAGTCATTGCTTTAGTTGATTCAGCTAAGAATTTACGAGGATCAAATTCACTTGGATTTTGAGCAAGGAAACGTCTTACTGCGCCAGTAGAGGCTAAACGTAAATCCGTATCAATGTTAATTTTACGCACACCGTTTTTGATGCCTTCTTGAATTTGCTCAACAGGTACACCATAGGTTTCAGGGATTTTTCCACCAAATTCATTTATTACCGCTAACCAATCTTGTGGTACCGACGATGAACCATGCATAACTAAATGGGTATTAGGAATACGACTGTGAATCGCTTTAATACGATCAATCGCTAAAATATCACCTGTTGGTGGACGCGTAAACTTATACGCACCATGAGAAGTACCACAAGCAATGGCTAAGGCATCTACTTGTGTCTTCTTAACAAAATCGGCAGCTTCTTCTGGATCCGTTAACATTTGCTCTTTCGTTAAAATACCTACAGCACCAATGCCATCTTCTTCACCTGCTTCACCTGTTTCAAGAGAGCCTAAACACCCCAGTTCACCTTCAACCGAAACACCACAAGCATGTGCCATTTCAACAGTTCTACGCGTAACATCGACATTATATTCATAACTTGAAGGCGTTTTGCCATCGTCCATCAAAGAACCATCCATCATTACTGATGAAAATCCCATTTGGATAGAACGTTGACAAACACTCGGTGAAGTACCGTGGTCTTGATGCATAACAACAGGAATATGTGGAAATTCTTCAATTGCCGCTAAAATTAAATGACGTAAAAAAGGAGCGCCCGCATATTTCCGAGCACCAGCAGAACCTTGTAAAATTACTGGGCTGTTCGTTTGATTAGCGGCAATCATTATTGCTCTAACTTGTTCTAAATTGTTAACGTTAAAAGCGGGAATACCGTATCCGTATTCTGCGGCGTGATCTAACATTTGGCGCATAGAAACTAAAGCCATGAACTAACTCCTAAGTCATTATTGTGGTCAAAATAATTTAAATTACAAATCATAAAAAGTTTCATGATGAAACTTTTTCTTTCGTACCGTAATTATAGCAGATGAAATAATTAAATTGCACTAGTTAAAAAAGTCTTACTTAGCATTAAAAACAAAATAAATAAGTAACAAGTAAATTATGTTCGATAATTACAACAAATCATAGAGAGTCATGGGGTGTTAGCTTTCGGAACAGAACTTATGTTGTAAAATTACACCGAAAAAGAATGAATTTTTTTTGGTAAATATAATAAGGTTGAAAATATTCTTGGATAAAGGGAAGTGCGGTTTAGCGGTTTATGTATTTATAAGGATAATATAGCCTTTGTAATAGGGCGGGCGTTTAAGAAATCCCCGTTACCAATCAGCATATTGAATGGTAACGGGTATACAAAGCTATTTTGCGCGTTCTTCTAAAATCGCGACTGCAGGTAATTTTTTACCTTCTAAAAACTCTAAGAAAGCGCCACCACCGGTAGAAATATAAGATATTTTATCTGCGATATTATATTTATCAACAGCAGCTAAAGTATCGCCACCGCCAGCAATCGAGAATGCTGAGCTTTCAGCTATTGCTCTAGCAATAACTTCTGTGCCTTGACCAAATTGATCAAATTCAAATACGCCCACTGGACCATTCCAAACAATGGTGCCGGCATTTTTAATGATTTCAACCAGTGCTTGAGCTGAATCTGGGCCAATATCGAAAATCATGTCTTCATCGGTGACATCATCAACTGACTTTAATGTTGCTACTGCGGTTTCTGAAAACTCAGTGCCAGTTATAACATCAGTAGGAACAGGGATGTCACCATCATTTGCTTTTGCTTGTGCGGTTAAACGATTTGCTTCATCAAGCAAGTCAGCTTCATATAATGACTTGCCAACATTGTGGCCATTTGCCGCAATAAAGGTATTTGCAATACCGCCACCTACTACAAGTTGGTCGACGATTTTGGCTAATGAGTCTAACACGGTTAACTTTGTCGAAACTTTTGAGCCACCCACAATAGCCACTAGTGGCCGAGCTGGATTGTCGAGTGCTTTACCAAGTGCCGCTAACTCACCCGATAACAATGGGCCAGCACAAGCGATAGGTGCATATTTTGCAACACCATGAGTACTGGCTTGGGCGCGATGAGCTGTACCAAAGGCATCCATAACAAAAACATCACATAATGCAGCGAGTTTTTTAGCAAGAACGTCGTCATTATTCTTTTCGCCGACATTAAAACGAATGTTTTCAAAAATAACTAATTCACCAGCCTTTGCATCAACACCGTCGAGATAATCTTTTGCTAAACGTACCGGTAAGTTTAATGCCGCTGCTAAATAGTCAGCTACGGGCTTTAATGAAAACGCTTCATTGTATTCACCCTCAGTTGGGCGACCAAGGTGCGACATGACCATCACTTTTGCACCGGCTTCTAAAGCTAATTTTAGCGTTGGTAAAGCGGCTCTTAAACGAGCGTCAGAGGTTATTTTCCCGTCTTTAACCGGGACGTTTAAATCTTCGCGGATCAAAACTCTTTGGTTGGCGAGTGCCAAGTCGGCCATTTTAATTACTGACATTTGATACTTCCTATAAAATAAATTTAAATAAATTACTGAATTAATTGCTTAAATCGCGTTTGCCATCACTTTTGCGGTATCTAACATTCTATTGGCAAAGCCCCATTCGTTATCACACCAAATCAGCATTTTTACTAGGCGTTTATGGCTAACACGCGTTTGATTACCGTCAACAATGCAAGAGTGTGGGTCATGATTAAAATCAATGGATACTAAGGGTTCGGTGGTATAACCTAAAATACCTTGCAAGCCATTATTTTGCGCCGCGATGATGGCATTATTAATGTCATCAATATTAACATCACTACTTAACGTTAAGCTTAAATCCATTGCGGTAACATTTACGGTAGGTACACGTACCGCTATCGCTTCAAAACGACCTTTGAACTTAGGTAAAATACGTTCAATCCCAATAGCGAGTTTAGTGTCTACTGGGATTATCGATTGGCTAGCCGCTCTGGCTCGTCGTAAATCAGGATGGTAAGCATCAATAACCTGCTGATCGTGCATGGACGAATGAATAGTAGTAATTGTGCCACTTTCCACGCCAAACATATCATCTATTGCTTTGATCACAGGAACTACACAATTAGTAGTACAAGAGCCATTAGAAACTACTTTATGGGTGCTATTTAAGGTCTGGTGATTAACACCATAGATAATGGTAGCGTCAATATCGTGAGCAGCAGGATGAGAAAAGAGTACTTTTTTTACGCCTTGCTTAAAGTATTGCTGGCCGTCAGCTTGAGTCGCATATTTACCGGTACAATCAAGAACAATATCAATAGGTTGTTCTTGCCAGTTAAGTTTATCAAGTGTTTTTGCATGGGTTAATTTAATGGTATCGCCGGCAATAACGAGGTTTTGATTGTCCTGCTCGACAGAAAATGAAAAACGGCCATGGGTGGTATCATATTTTAATAAATGAGCAATACCTTCAGGTGGTGCTAATTCATTAATGGCAACTAAATTAAAATCACCATTAACGCCGCCATTTAAGCCATACTCATACAGAGCACGAACAACACTGCGGCCAATACGACCAAAACCATTAATAGCAATATTTACAGACATAGTTTTTACAACATGATGTGAGTTGAATTTTATTACGATACCTAAATATTTATTTAGGTATCGCTTAATTCATCTGATTAGGATTACAAACTGTTAACGGTGTTAACAACGTTATCAACAGTGAAACCAAAATGCTCAAATAAAACGTTACCTGGTGCCGATTCACCAAACGTTGTCATACCTACAACTTTGCCCGAGAAACCCACATATTTGTACCAGAAGTCAGTATGAGCGGCTTCAATAGCAACACGTTTAATTACAGCAGCAGGTAATACCGACTCTTTATATTGTGCACTTTGCGCATCAAAAGTATTTGTTGAAGGCATAGAAACTACGCGAACTTTTTTACCATTAGCGGTAAGTGTTTTGGCAGAGTCCATCGCTAAAGAAACTTCTGAACCTGTGGCAATCAATATAACATCAGCTATACCAGCACAATCTTGTAATACATAGGCACCTTTGGCAATATCAGCCACTTGCTCATTTGTACGAGACATTGCAGGAAGACCCTGACGACTAAAAATGAGTGATGTAGGGGCTTTATTGCGTTTTATTGCTGATTTCCAAGCAACCGCTGACTCTGTTGCATCACAAGGTCGCCAAGTATCCATATTGGGTGTCGTACGTAAATTTGTTAATTGTTCGATAGGTTGATGCGTTGGACCATCCTCCCCTTGACCAATTGAGTCATGTGTATAAACAAAAATGTTCTGGATACCCATTAACGCGGACATACGTACCGCATTACGTGCATATTCCATAAACATCATGAATGTTGCGCCGTAGTTAATAAACCCACCGTGTAATGAAATACCGTTCATGATGCCGCTCATACCAAATTCGCGTACACCATAATAAATATAGTTACCTGCGGCATCTGTTTCAATACCTTTCGAACCCGACCATAACGTTAGATTTGAACCAGCGAGGTCGGCAGAACCCCCCATAAGTTCTGGTAAAATAGCACCAAAGGCTTCGATGGTATTTTGCGACGCCTTACGCGAAGCAATATTTTCAGCTTTTTCGTGACAAGCTTGAATATAAGCATCGGCTTTAGCATCAAAATTTTCAGGTAAATCACCGTTAATAACACGACGTTGATATTCAGCAGCAAGTTCAGGATGTGCTTGTTGATATGTTTCGAATTTCTCAGTCCAAGATGTTTGGTTATTTTGACCTTTTTCTTTTTGATCCCAATTGGCATAAACATCTGCTGGAATATCAAATGGGGCATGAGACCAGTTTAAAAATTCACGTGTTGCCGCTATTTCTTCATCACCTAGTGGTGCACCGTGACAATCATGTGTACCTGATTTATTGGGTGAACCAAAACCAATGATTGTTTTACAACAGATCATTGAAGGTCTATCAGTAACTGATTTTGCTTCAACAATTGCTGCTGCAATCGCTGCTGAGTCGTGGCCATCAACACTGATGACATGCCAACCGTAGGCTTTAAAACGTGCCGGTGTATTATCTGTAAACCAACCTTCAACGTTACCATCGATAGAAATACCGTTATCATCCCAAAAAGTGATAAGTTTGCCTAAACCTAAGGTACCCGCTAAAGAACAGACTTCATGAGAAAGACCTTCCATTAGACAGCCATCACCAACAAAGCAATAGGTATTGTGGTCTACAATTTCATGACCTTCGCGGTTAAATTGTGCTGCTAAAGTTCTTTCTGCAATCGCCATACCAACGGCATTCGAAATACCACTACCTAATGGACCTGTGGTTGTTTCAACGCCAGGAGTATAACCATACTCTGGATGACCCGGTGTTTTGGAATGTAATTGACGAAAGTTCTTTAAATCATCAATGGACAAATCATAACCAGTTAAATGCAATAACGAATATATCAACATCGAACCATGACCATTAGATAAAACAAAACGGTCACGGTCAGCCCAGTTAGGATCTGTTGGGTTATGTTTTAAGAAGTCACGCCATAAAACTTCGGCAATGTCTGCCATGCCCATCGGGGCTCCAGGGTGTCCTGATTTAGCTTTTTGCACGGCATCCATGCTTAAAACTCGAATTGCATTGGCCAGTTTTTGACGCGACGGCATAATAGCTCCAGATAGTAAAATAAGTTGAGGGATAAAAATTTGGCTTATTTTCGCTCAGACTGCCCCCTGACTGCAAATGTTATTCTCTACTTTATTAGATTATTTTATTTAAAATGGGGATTTACTGATAAGTTTAAAGGATGTGTTTGATTATTGTGTGTATAGCGTTTACTTTGTAATAATATACAATTTTGTGATAATCGTTATAATTAATTTGTTCTTCTTTATATTTAAATATGTGTCGTTATTTTGATAAAAAATAAAATCTATAGTGTGTTGATTGCAACCCTTCTTTATCTAGGGATCTGCTTACTTGCCAGTATTTTTATCACCCCTTTCTCTATTCTCAGTTTTATTGGACCTGCTGCAGCTTTAGCTGCGGCATTGATGATCCTATGGGGGACCTATATCGCGGTCAGTATCGTGATAGGGCATATTATATTTACTATTTTACTGGTTATATATTTTGATGTTGAACGAGTAAATATAGGGATAGTCATCATTAGCTTGTTAGCTATACTGCTCCAAGGGTTTTGGTCTAAACATATAACTTATCAAGAGGTTAGTAAGCAAGAATGGCTTGATAGCCGAGTACTCGTCGCACGGTTTATTACAAAGATTGGACCTGTAGCTGGTCTTGTTGCTGCGGTTGCTGCGGTACTTGTCGCTATATTGGACGTACAACAAGTTGCGGGTGGTTTATTTTATATTTTCGTTTCTACATGGTCAGCAAGTATACTCGTTGCCATTTTTTTAACACCTGTCCTGTTATTCACCCAAGGCAAGCAACAACTTAATTTACCTAAAAGAATTTTTGTGGTGGTTTCTTCAGTACTTGGTTGTTTAGCAATTAGTTTGTTAATAAACACATCTCAACAGCAACAGTTACATCAACGCTTTGAGAATTTTGAGAAAGCCGGACAGCAAATACAAAGATATGTTGATAGTGAAATAACACAAATATCGCAAAAAATTAATGCTTTATCTGCATTATTTATGGCTAGTGAACATGTTAGCGCCAGTGAATTTTCAGCGTTTTCTCAACGTATATTTAATAACTCGTCAAATATACGTGCACTTGAATGGGTGCCTGTTGTCTCTAGCGACAATAAGGACTTATATGAAGCTGATAGTTCAGTTGAGTTAGATATGAACTATGTCATAAAAGAGCAAACTGTTATGGGAAATACCCTATTAGCAAGACCGCGTTTGCTTTATATGCCGGTACTGTATCTTTATCCTAATGAAACAAATCAATCGGCTTTTGGTCTAGATTTGTACCAAGATCAAGAGAAAAAGAAAGCTATCGCTTTGGCGCTATCAACAAACCTCATGATTGCCAGTGCTCCATTAACACTTATACAAGACGATTTTTCAAACCCTGGGTTGCTGGTTTTTTCCTCGGTAAGTACTAATCATGTGAAAGAAGCCTATGGATTTATTATTGGTGAGAACAATGCTAGAGTGACTGGTTTTATTGTTGCTGTTGTGCAATTTAAAGCATTGTTTAGAGAAATAGCTGAATATCAAGATAACCTCAATATAAAAATATTCATTCAAGATATGGATAGTAAGGGGTATCTACCTTTATTTGGTGAAAAAGAGCTGCAGCAGGGGCGTTTAGTTGATGAACTTGATGTTAGCGTCTTTTCACGCGCATGGCGATTTTCTATTACCGAACAAGATGCGTGGGCATTACAAGGGAAAAGCTGGCAAACTTGGAGTATGTTAATTGGTGGAACCGTTGGAGGTCTACTGTTTCAGCTACTTGTCTTAATGATGACGGCATATTCAACTGAATTGAGCCATCAAGTTACGCTTAAAACAAGAGAATTAATTTTAGCAAAAGAAAATTCTGATCAAAAAAACCAAGCAAAAACTGATTTTCTCAAAGCACTGTGTTTGGAGTTAAGATCTCCTTTAAATGTCATTAAACGTTTAGCTGAAATTTTTCCAGAAAAAGACCTACATCAAAAAGCTCGCGGCTATTTAACCAATATATCTGAAGCATCATTAAATTTAGAACAACTCGTTGATACGGTAACTGAGCTTTCAAGTATTGAATCGGGAGAAAGGTTGCTGAATGAACAAGTGTTTGATTTCTATTTATTTTTAAACCGTATGGAAAGCATGCTTAAGGTCAACCCTAAAACACAAGGGAAAGAAATCAAATTAGTGGTTAATACCAATATTCCACAATTTATTAATACTGATGAATTACGTTTGCAACAAATGTTTTTGGCATTAACAGATAATATATTGGAAATATTGTCGTGTAATGCGGTATCAATATCGTTTAAATCACATATCCATCAACATAATAATGTCACCATATTATTTGTTATTACACCACTAGATATAAAAGGGTCGTTTGTTTCTACTCAAACAAATCATATTGAAGTCAGTGAGTTAAATGCACATAACACACGCATGACCATGGTGAAAGACTTATGTCGTATGTTTGGTGGGGATATTAAAGTCTCTCACTTACCCTCAGGTGACAAAATGTTAAGTTTATCTATTAATGTTTCACTTACGGGTATTGGAAGTAAAAATATTTATAAGGGGAGAACCTTAGCAAATGTAGTAGGAGAAAACTCGCTAACAATTAAAAGAGTTCTGTTGGTTGAAGATACTTTTGCAACGAGTCAAATTTTATGTCAGCAGTTGTTAGATTTGAATTATCAAGTTGAAGTTATTGATAAAAAAGAAGAAATAATACCTTACTTAGATAATAATACCTATCATATGATTATTTATGATAGCTACAATGTGAGAAACGGTGCATACAGGGTCAATAAAGAAGTGAAGAAAAATAATAAATATCAACACATTCCTATCATTGGTGTATTTGAGCAGATAGTTGATGATGAGGTAGCATTACTTATTAAGGAAAACTTAACTGCTGTGTTAATTAAACCAATTGAATCGTCTTCGCTAAAATTATTTTTGTTAAAGTACTTTGCTTAAACAGGGATGATAAGCTTATTAATTTTATTAAAGTATTGATATTTATTTATTAATCATATATGTTCGAATAGTTGTATGTTGGATAAAAAAAGAACAACAAACATTATCTCGTACAGGAATAAAAATGAATAGGTCGTCTTCACGAGGGTTTAAACTGACAACGGTGATATTTGCAGTCGTAATATTAGCGTTGTCTGCGATATTGAGTAACTCATCTTTCGGTGATGACACGGATGTTATTATAGAGCAATCACAGTAACAATTGGTTGCTTTACATAATTTAAAAGCCTCGCAATGCGAGGCTTTTATGTTCAGGACGAACGGTATGAAACGATCACATGGATGTGAAAGAGTTTCGATGTTCAGGACGAACGGTATGAAACGATCACATATATGTGAGAGAGTTTCGATGTTCAGGACGAACGGTATGAAACGATCACATGGATGTGAGAGAGTTTCGATGTTCAGGACGAACGGTATGAAACGATCACATGGATGTGAGAGAGTTTCGATGTTTTAGTGGTGCTCTCTATTCTTGTCGAGCTACAGCACTTTAGCTTTAAACATCGGACAAGCCCCAAATAAAGGCAATAATGCCGGTAAACACTATCAACATCATATAAACGACACCTACAAAAGTGTATTTTACTGACGTTAATAAAAAGCCTTGTTTATAAATACGTTGTTGAGTCATGAATAGGTATATAGGTAGCCAGAAAAACAATAATGTATTAATGAAACCGAATATATCCCCAATTAATGGATAGGTCGTTTTAGTTGTATCTTGAACAAAATCGCAAAGTAGTAGCAATAACATTGTTAGAAAAATGAAACTATGGCTATGTAAAGCTACGGTCAAATGCTCTAAGTAAAGCCTTTTTTTGAAAAGGTAGGTTAATTTTAAAATAAGGGCGAACAAAGGTAATAATAGAAACATCAATTGAGGTAATTTACTGATGCTTTCTTTGATGAGGGGGCGAATATCTGAATTTACTGCTTGTTCGGCTTTCTTCTCTAGTACCTTTGCATAAGCGGTTAATTTTTTATTATTTTGATCAGAAAGAAATGAAAGTGTCAGTGTACCATCGTCATTATTTTCAAAATTAAAGATGTTTTCTTCAACAAGTACTACACCTTGTTTAGCTTGTTCTAAACGCTCAAGCAAGGCTTGTTTTTTATCTTTTTCTCCTTCATTGAGGGGCTTGACCTCATCAATTATGTCTAACTCTATGTGTAGCAGCTTAAATGCTGTGCCACTAATAAACGTATTTTCTTTATTTAACAGGTCTTTTTGTAAGTTTATGATTTTTTCAGTGATATGTCGGTTGTTAATTAAAGTTTCCCCCGATAATTGAATACTCTCCTTTTCTAATAATGCAATTTTAGTGGTAGCTCGTTGAGACAATTCTTCATTATGGTTTGGCAGTATAATCGTGCTGTTATTAGCAGTGAGAAACTTAAGAGATATAAAAAAAACAATACTGATAAATAGGTACAAGCGTAACGGAGGCACATAATGTACTCTTCTCCCTTTAACGTATTCATTGGTTAAAAAGCCCGGTTTAAACAGTAAAGGCAGTAATGTTCTGCTTGCCCTAGAATCAAAACTAAAGATGTCATCAAGTAAATGCAGAATAACAGTCCAAAAGTATTTCAAGGTAGACTCAACTGACTGGCCACATTTACCACAATATAAACCTGCGACTTGTGCGTAACAGTTTTCACAAGTTTTGGTATCACTTGTAGTCGTTAGATGTTTTTGCTCTGTATTGATAGATAATTTTTGTGTCATAACTATTAATTAGAAAAAGTGTATGAATAAATATTATCATGGTGATGCGATAAAATAATAAATAACGTCGATATAAAATTTAGTTAACGCACTTTTTACTAATTTATGAAGGTAATAATATGAATAATGTAAAAAATATTGAAAATAATCAATGTTCTTTAGTGCTGGATTGACAATGTTCTGTTAGATTTAGGTACAAGGTACGAAGCATAATATTAGTCTAAGCCAACGTTGGAGAATTAGCATGGCATTTGAAGTTAAATTTGAATTGAAAGAATCAGATCTTGATCATTTTCGTGAAGTAATGAGACAAGCTCAATCAGGCGCGAAAAAGCTAAGTGAAAAAGAAATACTCACTAATGCAAAAAACTTAAGTGAAGATGTTAAGGGAAATGTACCTGAATTTGTAAGTATACGCATAAAAAAATTGGTTACTCTTGTTGCCATGATCGAAGATGACGAATGGAAAATTCCTGAAGAAGAACGATCAGACGTATTAAGTGCATTAGCATATTTTAGCGACCCAGAAGATTTAGTTCCTGATCATATACCTGTACTAGGTTTTTTAGATGACGCGATTATGATTGAGTTGGTGGCAGAAGAACTTAAAGATGATATCGAAGCATTTGAAGAGTTTTGTGCTTACCGTATACGTGAAGAAGGTCGTAAAGATACGACAGTCACTCGCGATGAATGGTTAGATTCAAAGCGTCGTGAATTACATAGCCGCATGAGAAACCGTCGTTCGACACGCCGTAGTGGTCGTTCTTCATTTAGATCAGTATTTTAAATGATCTAAAGTAGTAAATTTTACTTATTAAAAAGCCGTTCATATGAACGGCTTTTTATGTTCAGGATGAACGGTATGTCGCGATCACATGGATGTGAAAGAGTGACGATGTTCAGGTCTCTCTCAGACTTCCTGTCTTTCAAGACATTAGTGCATCCATGCACGTCGATGAACGGTCAGCTTTTTTGTTCCAGACAAAAGTTAAGTACCTGTATCCATGCAGGCAATGTCACGATCATATGAATATTAATATGGCTAGCACACATGAGAGCTCATAGACTTTGCAGGTTATCTATACAAAAAATGGTGATGTTTGCGGGGAATGTTCAATTCTTAGTTAAAATAAGAACGAAGTACCAACATTGAAGACTATGTTAAGGAGCTGTATTTTGTTATCTAAACTTACTTAGTAAAAGATTAACCTACTTTACTAATCAGCAATAAATAACATCATTACAAAAAATGCGACGATCACCGCATTAAATGACAATATATAGGTAAAACCTTTAACACCTTCTTTAATTGTATACCCACGGTCATTAAGGTACCACCACCAAATAGTGCACATAATAATGGGTAATAAAAAAAATAGTTTGATCATAAATACCTATCGTTAATTAACAGTGTTATCAAAAGCATAGATGATAAATCTCATCTATGCTATTTAGTCTTAAATGCTGTGTCTATTTCAGCATCATTTTTTTCTATCAGCTCAGTTAATGGTTTTCTGATAGCGTAAAGAAATAATAAACTTGGGATCACCATAAAGGCCGTTAATACAAAAAATAGTGCCCAGTTACCATCGAGCCAATCAACAATTATTCCAGAATAAGAGCCTAGCATTACCCGACCAAAGGTGCCTAATGAAACCATTAAAGCATATTGGCTGGCAGTAAATGTTTTATTGCATAGCACTGATAATAAAGCAACAAATGCAACAGAACCCCAAGCCGAAGTAAAACCATCAACAAAAACAGTACCAGCAAATAATAATTTATTGGGTCCTACAATCGCCATAACGGCAAATAATAGATTACTTGATGCCATGGCAATACCACCAATAAATAATCCTTTTAAGATGCCATACCGAATAGTGAAAACACTACCAATTAATGAGAATACAATAGTGGTTGCCCAGTTAATCATTTTCGAATAATAAGCTATATCCGCATTAGAAAAGCCAACTTCGCGGTAAAACACAATTGACATACGTCCTAGATAAGCTTCTCCTAATTTAAATAGGAAAATAAATAATAAAATAGAGACGGCTAACTTTGTGCCATTACGGTCAAAAAACTCTTGAATAGGAGAGACAAGTGTTGCCAATAACCAAGCCGTAAGTTTGTGGCTGAATCGAATACTGACAACCTGTATGAAATTTTCTTTAGTGCGTAGGGAGTGATTTAAACGACTTAGCTGTTGACTAAATAATATTAATAGAAAGGCAACAGTTAAGGTAATGAAGATAAAGCGGTATTGATCAGAAATTAATTGTTCAGGCCAAGCGGGATAACCAATATTTGCATAAATGATAGCAAAAAATATAAAGGGTAATATTAACAGTATTGCCAACGGACGATGACCTTGACTGGGCATAATTGATAAATAACGATTTTGAATAGCATTCAATACATCTTCTCTATCATTTTTAGGTTCTTGAACAACGAACACTGTGATTAATAAAATCGCCATCATAACGGCTAATACCAGATAAACTTCTGGCCATTGCCAATTCGGACGATCAACCAAAATAAATGGGATACTGCCGAGACCAGCAAATCCTGTCCACCAACCCGCAGTTGCCATTGCCGCGCCTGCTGCCATATAGTTACTATCATCACTGGCTAATATATCAATACGATAGGCATCAATAGCAATGTCTTGGGTTGCTCCAAATAAAGCGATAATTAAGCCAAATAGCGCAATACTACTCAATTGATTTACGGCATTAAACTGACTTAGTTGCAGCGTAGCTAAGACAATGATCAGCTGGGTACATAGGATCCAGCTGCGTCGCTGGCCCATTTTCATTGTTAAGAAAGGAATTTTTAAACGGTCTACCAGAGGTGACCAAAGAAAGTTGATACTGTAAGTAACAAATATCAGTCCAAACAAGCCAATACTTGAACGACTTAAACCTTCATCTTTCAGCCAACCGCTCATCGCAGAGCCTGTCATAACCCAGGGAAAACCACTGGCAATACCGAAGCAGAAAATGCTTAATAAACGTCGGTTTTTAAAATAGCGAAGCGTGTCTGCAAAGGAGTGAGTTGTAGCCATTTACGATCAATAGTAATATTTTAGTTGAATTATCATCAGCCTAACAGAGAGCAGGAAGATAAAGGAAGTACTAATTTAATTGAAATTCATTTACTCTTAATAATTATTTATAAAAACGAAACATTTTTAAGGTAATGGGCGCCAACCGATACAATCAATAGGGTAACTACCTGTACCAGAGAAAAAATCTAAACAGGTGTTGATTTCACTTTTAAAAAATAAATCGAGTTCAAGCGATTGAGCGCCATGTAAACTTATTTCATGCATAACATGCCAAAAAACACGTTCTCTTGCACTGTTAGGGGTTTCCTCATTAACTTTTAATAAAGTCCATTCTTCCATGGTATCAACAACAAACTGGTCTAATTCCGTATAGTGAAGAGAATGACAAATAACGGCTTTTATATAAGAAGCTACTTGCGTTATTTTTTCATTGATAAACTGCTCTATTATCATATAGACCCTTAGTTAAGCGGATATTTCTTCTTTCATCTGAAGACGGGGAGATTAAGCGTGATTTATCTTCCTTCTACACAATTAAAAAATATTTATTACTCTTATTTATCGTAGAAAAAAAGCGAATTGTCAACGTAATGCTAAGCGCTTTTCACTGAAAGCGAGCATGAAACCTTACCAAAATAACGACGTGTTATAATTGTGTTAATTTAATGTTAACTATTGTTTCGTTTAGTGTTATTATAAAATGGTGCAATAAATTTGCGTAAAAGAGTAACACAATTTTATTCTAGTGATAGGACGTGTTACATAAGGTTACATTTTCATTTGGTATTAGTCAGCGGCAGGCAATAACGTTGCTTTAATTAACATGATAGCTTCTACCGGCACATTCTCCCAGCCTAAACCTTCATCGTAGTTTGTTTTTACCAGGCCCATCGCATCGATAACGTCTTGTCCTTCTATTACACTACCAAAAACAGCATATCCCCAATGGCGGCCAGGATCTAAACTTTTATTATCTTCAATATTAAAAAAAAATTGTCGATTGGCCGTATGTGGTCTGCTTTCTTTAGCCATAGCAATAGTACCAATTTCATTTTTCAGGCCATTGCCAGACTCATTGATAATATCTTTATTAAGCTTTTTGATGGTGTAATCTTTATCGTAGCCACCGCCTTGTACAATGAAGTTTTCAACAACACGATGAAACACCGTATTGTTGTATTCACCCATGACTACATAAGTCAGAAAATTATCTACAGTTATTGGCGCTTTGATCCTGTCTAGTTCTATGAGGATAATACCCATTGATGTTTCTAACTTTACCTGAGGAAAAAGATTGTTAGGGTCAATAGCTAGATTCTTAGCAGCGCAAGTTGCGAAGCTTAAATAGGCAAAAATTAAAGGAAGAAATTTCATCATGGTTTACCTAATAAATTCTTTGATTTCGTTGTTATTAACAAGTTGACTGATAATTTTTGCCAATTGTTGATTAAAGTCTCGGGCGAGTACCGCGTTATCAGCAGATAAGGGGCCATTACTACTACCTTTGATGGTAAATGTTTTGGTTAATGTTTGCTCGGCATTTGATATTTTAGCAATTAAAACAATAACACTACTTGCTTGGTATTTGAGAAGGTCTTGTTGAACACTTATTAACGCGGTATCGATGATCACATCAAAATTATTTTCTGCTTGTGAGGTTAATGTTAATCCTTGCTTTATTAACTGAGGACGCAATGCTTCATCGATAATTTCAGTGATTATTTGTTGGCTAGAAATAAGTGTGGCTGCTTGTTTTTCTTTTAAAATTTGTACAATATGAGTTGCAGCGCGTCTATCAATTAAACGAAGATTAATTGATTGCCCTTGGTAGTCTTTAGTGACATTAACGATAACGTCTGGCGAGATAACAATGTGTTTAGGTGCAGAGGCACATGATGTTAGCGCTATAGTCGTGATTAATATTGTGTATAGTGTTAGTTTTTTCATCTTTTTATCGCCGAAATTGTGACAAATTTATCATTACTGGCAATTAATTTTTCATTGCCAAATATGCGTTGTAGTTTTATATGATAGCCTAATTGTCTATTACCAATAATACGTAGTTCACCCCCTTTTTTTAATACGCGATGACTGTCTTTAAACATTTGCCATGCTATATGGTCAGTGGTTGCTGTTTGTTGGTGAAAAGGAGGGTTACATAGAATTAAGTCGACGCTGGCTCCTTCTACACCCGATAAACAGTCATTTAAATGAAATTGACAATGATCAATGACGCTTGGTAAATTTTGTTCAATATTTAATTTTGCTGAAGCTATTGCCATGTACGATTCATCAAAAAACTGCACTTGGGCTTGTGGTTGACTTGCTAAAATACTTAAACCTATTACACCATTACCACAGCCTAAATCAATGACTTGGGTATCAGGGGCGACGTCAGGTAAATTCTTCATAAAATAGCGAGCACCAATATCAAGTTTATCTTTCGCATAAACATTGGCGTGATTGTTAATGGTAAAATCAGTATTTTCTAATGGCCAAGTTGTTATTAGCGGGGAATTTTGCTCCTTATCATCGAACCTTGCATCAAATTGTGAGAATACCAATCGCGCTTTTTTTACAGCAAGTGACGTTTTTGTAGCACCTAAGTATTTTTCAAATAATTTAAGTGTAGAACTGTGAATTTCTTTCGCGCGGTCTGCGGCAATAAAAACAACATCACTAGTATATGAGCGTCGCAGCATCATGAGTTGTGCTACCAACAATGATTTACTTTTAGGGATTTTGAAGAGAACGATATCGATGTTATTTGGCAGGGCATCTAAGCTAGTCAAATAATGAATGTTCTTATCGTCAATATGGTTTTGTTCAAGGTTATAAGCTATGCCTTGTTGACTCAAATAGGAGTCATTCACACAATAAACCTGTTGTTGAGTAAAATTTATCGTTAGAGAACCAAAAGCATCATTGATAATTAGGAGATTACTCTTTGGCTTAATTAACTTATTTTCTTCTACATAATTAATAAGATACTCGTCTGCTGCATCCCATGCTTGCAAACTTCTATTCACTTGGCCTGCAGGAAAACGGTCAATAAATACGTTTTTGTCATTAATAATAAAAGGGCTGATCATAGGATAAGTATCGTTGCTGGATGATGAAAAATGATGAAGGGATATTGTGACAAAATTTTGCCTATGTCGCCAGCGCTTCACGTATTAAAGATAAATAAAAAATATAAAAATATTTGATCAACTTATCCAATGATTTAGCAACAAAGTACTTAATTAGCCATCTAGATTGATGGCTAATTTATTAAAAATAACTAAAATTATTTATGACGATTGTTATTCAAAATAAGCTTAGATTTGTAAATTCACTATCGAATAGTCTTAAGTCGTAACATTATCTTCAGGGGGATAATATGACCATTGAAACTGTAATCGAAGAAAAATTATTATCAGCATTTTTACCACGATACTTAGATGTTATTAACGAAACATATCTACGAAAACTACCAGCAATTATTAAATCTAATTTTAAAATAATCATTATTTCAAGAGTATTTGAAGGGAAAAAAATTAAACAACGCCATAGTGCGATTAATAAAGTGCTAGCAGAAGAACTCAATGATAATATTTCAGCATTAACCTTACATTCTTATACTGAAAAAGAATGGCATAAGTATTATGTCAATAGTTTACCTTTGTCTGCACATTGTTTAACGCAATAATAGCAAACGTAAGCACTAGATATATTATTATATAAGCTATCCAGCTCACTAATGAAGGTTTTTTAGTGTGGTGTGGGTAGCGTAAAGATTATTTTTGTATTTCCAATCTGTTGTATTTTCTGTTATTAATTTCCCCATTAAATTTAAATAGCGCTTAGAGCTATCGATGTGGGTAAAAAGTGTTAAATAAATTTGTTACTGTTATTGATTGTTTTACAGAGAGTATCGGTAAAGTCATTGCATGGTTTACTTTGTTAATGGTGTTGTTAACATTTGTGATTGTGGTCTTGAGGTATGGCTTTAATTTAGGTTGGATTGCCATGCAGGAATCCGTACTTTATTTTCATGGCTATGTTTTTATGCTTGGCGCTGCTTATACCTTAAAAAATGAAGGGCATGTACGTGTCGATATTTTTTATCAAAAATTCTCACTCCGACAAAAAGCCTTAGTTAACTTATTTGGCGCCTTATTTTTATTGCTTCCTGTTTGCATTTTTATTTTTATTATTAGTTTTGATTATGTTGCTATTTCTTGGCAGATCATGGAAAAATCATCTGAAGCGGGAGGGCTACCCTTTGTTTACGTGAGTAAAAGTTTATTACTATTACTCGCCGTATCTTTATCATTACAGGGGATGGCGGAAATTGCTCGAAATTTATTGATTATTAAAAATAAAAATAAAAATAATCAAGATAACATATATCATCAGGAGACAAAATAATGGAATACATATCTTTACTGATGTTTGTTGTCGTTTGTTTTGTGCTTTTGTTAGGTTACCCCGTCGCATTTTCCTTGGCGGGTACTGCGCTGTTATTTGCTGGTGTTGGCAGTGTATTTAATACCTTTGATCTTGCTTTTTTAGGGGCTTTCCCGAGCCGGATTTTTGGCACCATCAACAATCAAACACTATTAGCTATCCCTTTATTCGTTTTTATGGGGGCGATGTTAGAGCGATCTAAAATTGCTGAAAATTTACTTAATGCGATGTCGTTACTCTTTGGTCGTTTTAATGGCGGTTTAGGGATTTCGGTAACGCTTGTCGGTATGTTATTGGCGGCAAGTACTGGTATTGTTGGCGCTACAGTTGTCACCATGGGCTTGTTATCGTTACCTACTATGTTAAAACGTGGTTATAGTCCGGTATTTTCGTCCGGTATCATCTGTGCAACAGGTACGTTAGGGCAAATTATCCCGCCATCAATAGCGTTAGTATTGTTGGGAGATGTACTTTCAAGTGCTTATCAAAAAGCGCAACTGAGTATGGGCATATTTAGTCCTGAAACAGTAACAGTTGGTGATCTCTTTGCTGGAGCCGTTATTCCTGGCATGCTTTTGGTCTTATTTTATCTATTTTATTGCCTCATTTTTGCTTATGTTAAACCAAATAGTGTGCCGCGTTTAAACCAAGAAGACATCGATAAAATTTCAGCAGGTCAGTCCAAGTGGTTATTAATGCTAACGTCATTAGTACCTCCATTATTATTAATGTTTACGGTATTAGGCTCGATTCTTTTTGGTTACGCAACGCCTACTGAAGCAGCGGGTGTGGGGGCTATGGGGGCCACTGTTTTAGCGTTATGGCAAAAGCAGTTAACACGAGAAAACTTAACGGCGGTAATGCAGGGTACGGTTAAAATAACGTCCATGGTATTTTTGATCCTTATTGGCGCCAGTTTATTTTCGTTAGTCTTTCGAGGTTTTGGTGGTGAAGAACTGATCCGTGGCTTGTTTGAGCAGATGCCGGGAGGGGTCGTTGGTGCAACGATTGTCGTTATGCTAGTGATCTTCTTTCTAGGTTTTATTCTCGATTTTATAGAAATTACGTTTGTAGTCGTGCCTATTGTCGCACCCGTTTTATTAGCAATGGGACTTGACCCTATTTGGTTGGGCATTATGATAGCGATTAATTTACAAACCTCTTTTTTAACACCTCCTTTTGGTTTTGCCTTATTTTATCTGCGTGGTGTTGCTGATAAAGTGGTACAAACTGCAGATATATATCGAGGCGTCATACCTTTTATAATAATGCAGCTTATTTTATTAGGTGTATTAGCGTACTGGCCCGGTTTAGTGACCTGGTTGCCACATTTAATTTATGGATAAATTATAGAGAGTATTAAAATGATAATAAAAAGAAGAATAACAATGATTAAAACATTGCGTATTGCAAGCAACAAAATCCTTTTACTTACACTGTCGAGCTTATTATTGTTAACCGCTTGTGGTGATAAAGATGCAGTGACAGTAACTACAGCTAATGAACCCGCTAAAACGTATCAATGGAAAATGGTAACCTCGTGGCCTAAAAACTTTCCTGGGTTAGGTATCGGCCCCGAAACTTTTGCCAAGTATGTTGATGAAATGAGCGGGGGTCGTTTAACGGTGAAAGTATACGGGGCTGGTGAGTTAGTGCCTGGCTTTGAAGTATTTGATGCGGTATCACAAGGTACTGTGGAAATGGGGCACAGTGGTGCTTATTACTGGAAAGGGAAAATGCCAGCTTCGGTTATTTTTGGCGCAATTCCTTTTGGTATGACCACCAATGAGTTTAATGCTTGGTTACAATACGGCGGTGGTTTGGCGCTGTGGCAAGAACTTTATAAGCCCTTCGGCATCGTACCTATGGCCGGAGGAAGTTCTGGTGCTCAGTTTGCAGGTTGGTTTAAAAAAGAAATTAATTCAATCGCCGATCTGAAAGGACTTAAAATGCGCATCCCAGGTCTTGGTGGAGAAGTAATGAAACGCGCGGGTGCCATTCCTGTCACCCTAACAGGAGGAGAAATTTTCTCTTCCTTACAAAGTGGTGCTATTGATGCCTCTGAATGGGTAGGTCCATATAACGATTTAGCGTTTGGTTTTCATCAAGCAGCGCAATATTACTATTCATCGGTATGGCATGAAACAGGCACAAATTTAGAGTTTTTAATCAATGAAAAAGCCTTGTTAGCTTTACCTAAAGATTTACAAAAAATTATTGAAGTAGCTGCTCGCGCGGTTAATCAAGACATGCATGATGAATATAATGCACGTAATCATGTTGCCTTAAATACCCTAATTGAAAAACATAACGTACAATTACGAAAATTACCTGATGATGTATTACAAGAATTAAAAAAATATACTGAACAAGTCTTAGCTGAACAAGTTGAAAATGATCAAGATTTTGCCAAAGTATGGCAATCATATAGCGAGTTTTTATCATCAATACGTCAATATAATGATTTAACCCTAAAAGAATATTATCAGCACCGATAATAAAAACTAATAAATTACTATTGAGGTATGTTCTTACTGGTCATACCTCATTTTCTTTTTAGCAGAGTAAACTATGCGGCACTTTTCGAACTGAAAATCGATTAAACCGTTAAATAAAAGGTTCCCTTATGGTTATCAAGCCAAAAATTCGTGGTTTTATTTGTACAAATGCACATCCTGCTGGTTGTGAGGCTCACGTTAATGAGCAAATTTCTTATGTTAAAGCGCATCAACAAGCTGATATAAAGCCTAAAAATGTTTTAGTGATTGGAGCGTCAACAGGTTACGGTTTAGCATCTCGCATTACCGCCGCTTTTGGTAATGATGCAAAAACACTCGGTATTTTCTTTGAAAAACCACCAACAGAAAAGAAAACAGCATCAGCGGGCTGGTATAATACCGCTGCTTTTCAAAAAGCTGCTGATGGTGCAGGTTTATGGTCAAAAAATATTAATGGCGATGCTTTCTCCCATGATATAAAAGCGAAAGCTATAGAAACGATCAAAGCTGAACTGGGTAAAATTGATTTAGTCGTTTATTCATTAGCATCACCGCGTCGCACGGATCCTGATACCGGCGAAGTCTATTCGTCGACACTTAAACCTATCGGGCAAAGTGTCACCACTAAAAACCTTAATACGTCAAAAAGAATCATTGATGAAGTATCCGTTGAAGCAGCTAACGATGAAGAGATTCAAGGCACTATTGATGTGATGGGCGGCGCTGATTGGGAACTTTGGATTAACGCACTTGCGCAAGCTGGCGTTTTAGCAAAAGGCTTTAAATCGGTGGCTTATACCTATATCGGTAAAGAACTGACTTGGCCAATCTATGGCAAAGCGACTATCGGTAAAGCAAAAGAGGATTTAGACAGAGCAGCAAGTGCGATTAATGATGCAACAGCAAGTATTAATGGCGCGGCCCATGTAACCTCTCTTAACGCTGTGGTTACTCAAGCAAGCTCTGCTATTCCAATAATGCCATTGTATATTTCAGCTATGTTTAAAGTGATGAAAGCTGACGGTACGTATGAAGGTTGCATTGAACAGATTCAGAATTTATTTGTTGAAAATATTTACAGTGATACGCCACGATTAGATGAACAAAATCGTTATCGTCAAAACTATAAAGAGCTTGAAGAGAGCGTTCAGCAAAAGATCACCGAAATTTGGAATACAGTTGATAGCGATACTATCGACGAATTAACCGACTATATTGGCTATCATCAAGAGTTTTTACAATTATTTGGTTTTGGTATTGATGGTGTTGATTATGATGCGGATCTAAACCCTTTAGTTGAGATTAATCATTTACTGTAATTAAATATTCCTTTAATTCTAGCTAAAAACCGACATAAAATGTCGGTTTTTTTATACATACTATAAATATTTGCCTGTTTAATAGGCAAAACTTAAATTAATCGGCTAAATTGTAATGAAAAGCAAAAGAGTCCGTAGAATAAAAATAGGCTTTTGTGCTAAAATCGCGCCAGAAATTTTAACTTAGAGCCAGTGGGTCTTTTTTACAACTAACTTATAATGTTAGTGATAAAAATAAAGTAACTTACTGAAATACACTGAAATCGATAATTTACGTTACTTAGCGATCCTTTCTACTATTAGAATATTTTAATTTTGTTAGGTAAGTAAAAAATTGGTTTTGATACTCCCATCAAAAGTAGTGCATGTGTTTATGATTACAATAAAAAAAGGTCTGGACGTTCCTGTCGTTGGTACTCCCCAGCAGGTAATCCATGATGGTAATACCATCAAAACCGTTGCAACACTAGGTGAAGAGTTTGTGGGTATGCGACCAACCATGTTTGTTAAAGTGGATGATCGTGTTAAAAAAGGTCAGGTTCTTTTTGAAGATAAAAAGAATCCTGGCGTTAAATTCACAGCTCAAGCTGCCGGTGTTGTTACACAAATCAACCGTGGTGAACAACGTGTTTTACAATCTGTCGTCATTAAAATTGACGGTGATGAGCAAATCACGTTTACTTCATACTCAGCCAATGAACTTAGCTCAATAAAACGTGAAGATGTTGTTACTAACCTTATTAATTCAGGTTTGTGGACAGCGTTGCGCACACGTCCGTTTAGTAAAGTTCCAGCTATCGATTCCACGGCAATTGCTATATTTGTTAGTGCGATGGATACCAATCCATTAGCAGCTAACCCTGAAGTGATTATTAATGAACAAAGTGAAGCTTTTAAACATGGCTTAACTATTCTTTCTCGTTTAACCGACGGTGAAGTGTTTGTCAGTAAAGCGCCAGGTGCAAATATTCCTGTTGACGGCAACGTGCAAGTTAACGAATTTGCGGGTAAACATCCTGCAGGTTTAGTTGGTACACATATGCACTTCCTAAAACCCGTTAGTGCAGACAAGTTTGCATGGAGTTTAGGTTATCAGGACGTTATTGCTTTTGGTAAGTTATTTACTACTGGCGAACTAGACAGTACCCGCGTTATTTCTCTCGCGGGCCCAGCGGCTAAAAACCCTCGTCTAGTTAAAACCATTTCTGGCGCTAACACCGCTGACTTAACAGCAAATGAATTATTAGACGGTGAAGTTCGTATCGTTTCTGGTTCTTTGTTATTAGGCGCTATTGCTGCAGGTGTTCATGGTTACTTAGGTCGTTATCATGTACAAGTATCATTGCTTTTAGAGGGCCGTGATAAAGAACTTGTAGGTTATTTGTACCCAGGACCGAATAAGTTCTCGGTAACGCGTGCTTATATGTCTCATTTCTTCCCTAAGAAATTATTCAATATGACCACGACAACCAATGGTAGTGCTCGCGCTATGGTACCCATTGGTAACTTTGAGCGTGTTATGCCATTAGATATTTTACCGACTATGTTGTTACGTGATATTTGCTCTGGTGATACCGACGGAGCACAACAACTAGGTGTTTTAGAGCTTGATGAAGAAGATTTAGCCTTATGTACATTTGTTTGCCCAGGCAAAACAGATTACGGCGTTATTCTTCGTGATTGCCTAACCACAATTGAAAAGGAAGGTTAGTCATGGGCTTGAAAAAGTTTATTGAAGATATAGAGCCTCATTTTGAGAAGGGTGGAAAATATCAAAAGTTTTTTCCACTATATGAAGCATTAGCTACTGCTTTATATACACCGGGTTTTGTTAACAAAGGCAAAACTCACGTTCGTGATAGCATAGATTTAAAACGCATTATGATCACCGTTTGGCTTGCCGTATTTCCAGCAATGTTCTGGGGTATGTATAACATAGGTTTTCAAGCGGCTGACGCTTTAGCCGCAGGTTATGCTTTACCTGATACTTGGCAAGTCCTTGTATTTGAATTACTTGGTGGTAGTTTAAGTGCTGATTCAAACTGGTTAAGTATGATGTTTTATGGCGCGATGTTCTTCATGCCCATATACATAGTAACTTTTGCCGTCGGTATTTTTTGGGAAATTCTATTTGCTTCTGTCCGTGGACATGAAGTCAATGAAGGTTTCTTTGTTACCTCTATTCTATTCGCTTTAATTGTGCCTGCGACTATCCCTTTGTGGCAAGTGGCTATTGGTATTACTTTTGGTGTCGTTATCGCTAAAGAAATCTTTGGTGGTACAGGTAAAAATTTCCTTAACCCAGCATTAGCAGGTCGTGCGTTTTTATTCTTCGCTTACCCTGGTGAAATTTCAGGCGATGCTGTTTGGGTTGCTGCTGATGGTTTCTCTGGTGCTACTGCGCTAAGTGCAGCTAATCAAGGTTTAGTTGACTACTCCGTCAATGGTTTAGCGATGAGCGAATCATGGTGGAACGCGTTTTGGGGATATATCCCAGGCTCAACCGGTGAAGTTTCAACCTTTTTGATCTTACTGGGTGGTTTTTACATCTTGTACAAAGGTATTGCCTCTTGGCGCATCGTTTTAGGTGTGTTTGGTGGCATGGTAATTACAGCCATGTTATTTAATGCGATTGGTAGTGATACTAACAATATGTTTGCAATGCCATGGTATTGGCATTTAGTCACTGGTGGTTTTGCTTTTGGTATGATGTTTATGGCTACAGACCCTGTTTCAGCTTCGTTCACTAACACCGGTAAATATTGGTTTGGTGCTTTAGTAGGTGTGATGGTGGTATTAGTACGTGTGGTCAACCCTGCATTCCCAGAAGGTATGATGCTAGCTATTTTATTCGCTAACTTGTTTGCACCTTTATTCGACTACTTTGTAGTACAAGGGAATATCAAACGGAGGCTTGCTCGTAATGTCTAATGTAAAAAGTAAAGAAAGTTTCGGCAAAACGCTGATATTTGTTTTCATTATTTGTTTAGTTTGTGCTGCTTTGGTTTCTATTTCTGCAGTGAGTTTAAAACCTCTACAACAGGCAAACAAATTATTAGATAAACAAACAAAAATTCTTGAAGCTTCTAATTTATTAAATGTTGCTTTAAATCCGGAAACCATAAAAGTTGCGGGTAGTGAAGCTAAAAGCATAGTTGATACTTACAACAAGTTTGTTGTTGCTAAGATGATTGACTTAGATTCTGGCGCAATCATTGAAGGTGATGTTAATGCTTTTGATGAGCGTTCTGATTCTCGTAATGTTGCAAAGAGTATTAAACCTAAGAATGACATCGCAGGTATTAATCGTCGTGCAAATCGCGCAGTGATTTATTTGGTTAACAATGCGCAAGGTCAATTAGACACGATAGTCTTACCGATTATCGGTTCAGGCTTATGGGATCTTATGT
Organism: Alteromonadaceae bacterium; assembly: GCA_047621305.1. GTDB lineage: Bacteria > Pseudomonadota > Gammaproteobacteria > Enterobacterales > Alteromonadaceae > Colwellia_A. The sequence goes on from JBLHNB010000025.1 coordinate 40,577, forward strand.
ACGGTTTTGTTGGTATGAATGCTGATTTAAACACAGTTAAAAGTGTTGTTTACTCAGCTGACTTTAAAGAAACTCCTGGTTTAGGTGCTGAAGTACTTAACCCTAGATGGAAAGCTTTATGGCCAGGCAAACAGATATACAACAATGCTGGTGAAGTAAAAATCAAGTTAGTAAAAGGTGGTGCTAAACAAGGTGATGTTCACGGAGTTGATGCGCTATCTGGTGCTACATTAACCAGTAATGGCGTTACCCGTACTCTGCACTTTTGGTTTGGTGAGGAAGGTTATGGACCATTCATTACTAAGTTTCGTGCCGCTGCTAAGCAAGGAGGATTGAAATAATGTCTTCAGATACTAAAAAGGCTCTATTTGGGCCAGTTATTGATAACAATCCAATCGCATTGCAAGTGCTCGGTGTTTGTTCTGCGCTAGCAGTGACAAGCTCCATGGCTAACGCTATGGTGATGACGATTGCAGTAATGTTGGTTACTGCTTTTTCTAACTTCTTTATTTCGATTCTTCGTCATCACATACCTTCTAGTGTGCGTATTATTGTGCAAATGACAATTATCGCTTCACTTGTTATTGTGGTTGACCAAGTACTTAAAGCTTTTTCTTACGCATTATCGCAAGAGCTATCGGTATTTATTGGTTTGATCATTACTAACTGTATTGTTATGGGACGTGCTGAAGCGTTTGCAATGAAAGAAAAACCAGGTATTAGCTTTATCGATGGTATTGGTAACGGCTTAGGTTATGGCGCGGTATTAATGGTCGTTGCTTTCTTTCGTGAACTACTAGCTTTTGGTACTATCTTCGGTTTTGAAGTTTTTAAATTAGTTCAAAACGATGGTTGGTATCAAGGTAATGGCTTATTGGTTTTACCTTTTAGTTCATTCTTCATTATTGGTTTAATCATCTGGGCTATTCGCCAGTACAAACCAGAACAAGTAGAGAAGGATTAATAAGTTATGGAACATTATTTAAGTATATTCATTAAAACCATATTTATTGAAAATATGGCATTAAGCTTTTTCCTTGGTATGTGTACTTTCTTAGCTGTGTCTAAGAAAGTAAGCACAGCGATTGGTCTTGGTGTTGCGGTTGTTGTTGTTTTGGGTTTAGCGGTTCCTGCTAACCAAATCATTTATCAAGCGATATTAGCACCCGGTGCACTAGATAGTGTAATGGGTATTACCGATCCTAAAGAGTCTATTGATCTTAGCTTTTTGGGCTTTATTACTTTTATCGGCGTAATTGCTGCGTTAGTACAAATATTGGAAATGATTTTAGATAAGTTTTTTCCTGCATTGTACCAAGCCTTGGGGATATTCCTTCCTTTAATCACCGTTAACTGCGCTATTTTTGGTGCCGTATCTTTCATGGTCGCTAAGAATTTAACCTTAGGCGAAAGTGTTGTTTATGGTATTGGCTCTGGTGTCGGTTGGATGTTAGCAATTGTCTTGATGGCAGGCTTGCGTGAAAAGATGAAATACTCCGACATACCAGACGGTTTAAAAGGTTTAGGAATTACGTTTATCACTGCTGGATTGATGGCTTTTGGCTTTCTTTCTTTTGGTGGTATTTCCCTGTAGGCAAATGTCGGTTTAGTTAACTATATAAAATTGATGTTAACTAAGCCCTAGAAAATTAAGGAAAAGTCGATGGAAACTCAGGTTATCATACTCGGCATATCGATGTTTACCGCGATAGTACTAGCGTTGGTTTTAGTGATTTTATTTGCTAAGTCTAAGTTAGTTTCTTCAGGTGACGTAACAATTAGTATAAATGGCGACCCATTAAAAGCAGTAGTAACTGCTGCTGGCGGCAAGCTTCTTGGTGCATTAGCTGAACAAGGGATTTTCATTCCTTCAGCTTGTGGTGGTGGTGGTACGTGTGGTCAATGTCGTGTTGACGTGCATTCAGGTGGTGGTGATATTTTACCAACTGAAACCGGTCATATCACTAAGCGTGAAGCTAAAACAGGTTGTCGTTTAGCCTGTCAAGTTGCTGTCAAACAAGACATGGTTATTGAAGTTGAAGATGAAATCTTCGGCGTTCAGCAATGGGAATGTGAAGTTATCTCTAACGATAACCAAGCAACCTTCATTAAAGAACTGAAACTTCAAATACCAAATGGTGAGTCTGTACCGTTTAAAGCCGGTGGTTATATTCAAATAGAAGCGCCAGCGCATCATGTGAAATATAGTGAGTTTGATATTGACGAACAGTACAAAGGTGATTGGAATCATTTTGGCTTTTTTGATGTTGAATCAAAAGTTGATGAACCAACGCTACGTGCTTACTCAATGGCAAACTATCCTGAAGAGGAAGGCATTATTATGCTTAACGTGCGTATTGCTACGCCGCCTCCAGGACGTTTACATCTACCAGCAGGTAAAATGTCATCGTATATATTCAGTCTTAAAGCGGGCGATAAAGTGACTATTTCAGGTCCATTTGGTGAGTTTTTTGCTAAAGAAACTGATAATGAAATGGTATTTGTTGGTGGTGGTGCTGGCATGGCGCCAATGCGTTCACACATCTTTGATCAACTTAAACGCTTAAACTCTAAACGTAAAATGTCGTTCTGGTACGGTGCTCGCTCTAAACGCGAAATGTTCTATGAAGATGATTATAACGGCTTAGCTGCTGAAAATGATAACTTCAATTGGCATGTTGCGTTATCAGACCCTCAAAAAGAAGACAACTGGGATGGCATGACAGGTTTTATTCATAATGTACTTTATGAAAACTACTTAAAAGATCATGAAGCACCAGAAGATTGTGAATACTACATGTGTGGTCCTCCAATGATGAATGCTGCCGTTATTCATATGCTTAAAGATTTAGGCGTAGAAGATGAAAACATCATGTTAGATGACTTTGGTGGCTAAACATCTAATTTTGATCGTCTTTTGACTGTTACTCAGCGTTAGAAGTGCTCACCTAGTAAACTAGGCGCCGCGCTTCTTCCTTGATTAACAGGCGAAGTACTTCTCAAAATTAAGATGTTATACAAATTCTATAAAGGTGACTTAGGTCACCTTTATTATTTATTTAAATTGTTTTTATTTGTTACTTAAAGACTGGTTAGATAAATAATAAACTTTATGGGTGTTTGAATATGTTTAAACTTAAGATCAAGTTCATTGTCGTTATGGCAATAACATTAGTATTATCGAGTTGCTTTCCAAGCAATGACGGAGCTAAACAGGAAGTTTTACTACAAGGTAAAACCATGGGCACTACTTATAATATTAAAGTGGTGATTGATGGGGAAGCTATTGTAAACAATGATATGAATGATTTGCAAACAGGTATTGACGCCTTGTTAAAACAGCTAAATCAAGAAATGTCGACGTATATTGCGACATCAGAGCTGTCATTATTTAATCAGTCTCAATCACTTGAACCCATCGAAATTTCAATCGGATTACAACGTGTTCTTAAAGAAGCGATACGTTTAGGACAATTAAGTGCAGGAAAGTTAGATGTAACCGTGGGACCATTAGTAAACTTATGGGGTTTTGGACCAGAATATCGACCTGAAACTATACCCAGTGAGGAGCAACTTAACGCAGCTCGGGCTCGCATCGGATTAAATAAATTAAATCTTGTTGGCAACAAGCTAAATAAAACCATTACTGACGTATATGTAGATTTATCAACCATAGCTAAAGGTTATGGGGTCGATTTGGTTGCAGAATATATTGAACAACAAGGCATTAATAATTACCTTGTTGAAATAGGTGGGGAAATGCGTCTTAAGGGCTTTAAACATACCGGAGAGTTATGGCATGTGGCTATTGAAAGACCTGTTGATACCGAACGCTCTGTACAACAGATTATTATTCCTAAAGATAATGCGGTAGCAACGTCAGGTGACTATCGTATTTACTATGAAGTTGATGGTCAGCGTTTCTCACATATTATCGACCCTGATAGCGGTAAACCTATCGATCATAAATTGGTTTCTGTAACCGTTATTCACCCATCGTCAATGACTGCAGACGGTCTTTCTACAGCGATGATGGTGATGGGTGAAGAGCAAGCTTTAGCTTTTGCGGAAATTAATGGTCTTGCTGCCTATATTATTTCAAAGAATGAAAATGGCTTTGTAGAGCAAAGCACCAAGAAATTTATGCAATATCTGAAATAGATATTTTAGCGTTAGGTTTTATATTTGAAAGATAATGCTTAATTTGACTGTCTTTTAACATTAACAGAGTAGTAGAGTAATTTTCATGATGATTTTTCTGATCACTTTAGGTTTTTTTCTTGTTGTTGTTCTGGCAATGGCCGTCGGTTATATTTTTCAACAAAAAACCTTAGCGGGTAGCTGCGGCGGTTTGGCATCAGTTGGTATCGATAAATCGTGCAACTGCGATAACCCATGTGAAAAACGAAAAGAACGAGAACGCCAAGCAGCATCTATTATTGGGGATATTGAGGTTAAGAATATATAAAGGACAACTTTATATTGCAGTTTACACAAGCTAAATAAATCAAACTTAAAAAAGGCGTCTAAAATACCTTAGTGCGCTTTTTAATAATTCATCATTCCTGCGTATATCTCGAACAAAACTACCGCGTTAGAAAATTGAAGGTATAACTGCCTATACCGTTATTGTGGCTCTTATAAATAATGAGTAAGCCTTTTTCTAAGCATATTGTCTTTGTTCTTACATTTTATATTTGCCTTTGAAAAAAAAACAGAGTACTGTTTGTTTATACAGTTTTATTGTTCTGTTTTTATGAAAAAAATTATTCATATCGATATGGATGCTTTCTACGTTTCAGTAGAAATTAGAGACAATCCGCAGTTAATTAACCAACCTGTAGCTGTTGGCGGTAAACCTAATACGCGCAGTGTATTATCGACGTGTAATTATATTGCTCGCGAGTTTGGCGTCCGTTCAGCTATGCCGGTAAGTGTTGCCATGCGAAAATGCCCGGACCTGATTATTGTGCCAGGAAGAATGGACGTTTATAAAGCAGTGAGTGCTCACCTTCGTAAAATTTTTCAGCGCTATACTGATATTATAGAGCCACTATCCCTTGATGAAGCTTATTTGGATGTCAGCCATTGTGAAATATTTAATGGCTCAGCAACCCTTATTGCCGAAGATATTCGTTTAGCAATTTTCAAAGAACTTAACCTAACTGCCTCTGCAGGAATTGCGCCTATTAAGTATTTAGCAAAAATCGCTTCTGACTTAAATAAACCGAATGGACAATATGTTATCCCCCCACAAAAAGTGATTGATTTTATTAAAGGTATGCAACTTAATAAGATACCAGGGGTAGGTAAGGTGACCTTTGAAAAACTAAAATCACATGGTTTACAGTATGGAAAAGATGTTAGACAAGCTAATGAAAAAGAACTTATTAGTAAATTTGGTAAATTGGGACGATCTTTGTGGAATAAGTGTCAGGGTATTGATGATCGCGAAATACAAACGACGCGAGTGAGAAAGTCAGTGGGGGTGGAAAGAACATTTTCTGACGATATAAGTGATGTTGAAGTGTTGAATGATTTTATGCATGAACAACTAATACCCGAACTTAAAAGGCGATCGGAGCATTATTTGAGTGAACGTGAAATAAGTAAGTTAGGAGTGAAAGTTAAGTTTAAAGATTTCCATCAAACCACCAAAGAGTTTAAATATCATAGCTTTGATGACAGTATATTTAATACTTTGCTTGTTGATGCTCTAGGGCGTGGGCAAGGTAAACCCGTAAGATTATTAGGTGTTCATATCGGTTTAGGGGAAGGGGAGCAGGATCACACGCAGCTTCAGTTTGAGCTTGAGTTGATTTAAGTGAGAAGTATAAATATCTTTTAGCTCGATATCGATATCGATATCCATGTGATCGTGACATAACGTTCATCCTGAACATAAAAAGCCTCATGTTTATGAGGCTTTTCTATAAAAGATTAATGGTTAAAGATTAAAGATTAAATTTTAATTCTGAATATAGTCAAGCACCAAAGACTGAGCCGTTGCATTATAATGGATCATACGTTGATAATTAGTAGATATATAACTATTTGCGGATCCTGCGCTATAAGCTACGGTCCATAGCGCTTGTTGATTTTTATCATATTTACTTAAAATAAAGAATCCTATAGAAAAATCAAAACGGTAGAGATAGCTGTTATCACTACTATCTGTTTCAATGTTAACCGCTGTTGCCACTGTATTGTGTAACACGCCTTGATCAACAAAGTCGCTGCCATCAAAACTCGACCATTCCGATAACGAGTTTGCGGTATAAATAGCGCTTCCATCACTACTCGCTGTGATGTTGCCGATAGCGTTGGCAAAATCTGGATTGATATAAACGTTGCTATTTGTCACTGTCGTGGTGACTTTTGCAAAGGCATTATATTGCAAAGTCTGTTGTAACAGCGAGGCAGACACTTGGTCATGGGCAATAATATTATTATTACTTTTCACATCAGATATTGTTGATGTTACAAAAAGGTTGTCAGTATCCCAGTATTGACGTGTTAAGGCTAAGTTAGCGTATTCAAGGGCTTGAGTAACAACAACGGGCTTTCCTGAGACCATGGCGATGCTCTTAGGTCTATATTGAATACTTATATCGCTGTCACTTAATAGTGCAATACTAAAATCGTTAAGATTAACGGCGTAATGATTGATCCGGTTTTGCTGGCGTTTATTTTCATCAGTATATGTTTCAGTATTCGATGCTAAAAGCATAGTGCCATTAGGATGAATGACTAAGTTAGTTAAATCAATATCTGCAAGTGGTGAAGCGATGCTCGTTACCTTACTACCATTAACAATATTATATACATCAATACTATCTGCTTGCGCGATATAAATATAAGGGCGCAGTGGATCTAATACAATAGCGGCACTATTCGGGGTAATATTATCAATCGTTATTTCATCTTGGCTACTGGTATCATAAGTGCCTTTGTTAAAACTTACCTCGATAACGCCAGTGATACTCTCACCACTATTGAGCGGGGAAAGTATCACTTGGCCATAATGAAGACCGTTGGTAGTCACTTTGCTAGGATCTGCGGTGAGTGTCAGGGTGTTATTTGTAGTATTGGCAGTTACCGAGAGCCAATCAAGATCACTGGTTGCCTGCCATGCTATATTTGCGGCATTATTTGTTAATACTTGCACTGTATGACTAAGTATCGATTGATCTACTTGGCTATTAAATGTCAATGAAGGGTAGTTAGCAAATAATCGGGTTTCATCAATTGCAAAATCAACACTAATGATACTTGATGTACCACTAGCGGGATCAAAAACGGTAACAGCACCAGAATACAATCCCCAGGTAGTGATCGTCGTCATATCAATAGCTAGGTTGACTTTATCAATACCATCGATCGTACTCGGTGTGATCACTAACCAAGCAATATTACTACTTACCTGCCAATTTTCCCCTATGCCTGATAGTGTAACATCTTGACTTGCGGGCTTATCATTGCCCCAATTAATCTCGAACGCAATACGCTCAGCAGAAAGCTCAAATTGGCTTAAGTTCACAAGTTCTATTTGTTGACCATTTGTTAGGCCTGTTGATTGTATGACTAGTTTTTTATCATCAGCTGAAATATTACTGTTACTGGGGACTTGGCCTTGAGTATGTATAGTTGCAGACAATGTTTGTTGCTCATCATAAACGTCGACATAAATGCCAAGAGCAGCCGTTTCAGGTGTACTTTGATCAATTCGGATATAGTGAGGGCGATCATTACTACTTTTATTTAACGCGATGGTGGAAATTTTATTATTAGTTTCCAATAAACCATTATCGATAAAGTCGGTGCCGTTAAAACTTAACCATTCACTTGTCGGGCTATATAAATAAAGGCTCTTTTCGTCAGCGGTGACAAAAAAATCTCGGATAGCATCATTATCAGCCAAACGCTCTGGGCGATAGCTATGCGTTTTTTCAGTTGTCAGCTTTCGAGTGGTGAAATCATTCACTTTAGCAGTAAATCTATTTATTTCAGAGGTGCTAGCATCTAAAGCAAATAAACGACCTGTTTTTTGGGCAACATCAACAGCACGAACAAAAAAGGCGTTAGATCCATCCCAAAACTGGCGTATGAGATTTTCATCGGCAAATTCCATTGCTTGAGTAATAATAAAATAACGCCCTTTTAGTCGTACAAATTTAATAGGTTCATTTTGTATATCACTATTTTCTAGTTTTCGAACAGTGTAATTACTAAGATCTATTTTGTATCTATGTATTGTTACTTTTTCAGTTTCAATACCATCAACATCTGTAGTAATGCGTGTTTCAACCGCTTTAGCTAACAATAAATTACCTTGTGGATGCACTATTAATTGTTCTAGCAAGGTATTCTCGGGAGATACTGTAATAGTGGCAATCAGTTCACTGCTATATTGATGATAAACGCGCAGCTCATTACCCACACCTAAATACAATTGCGGATGCTTAGGAGATATTGTCATCGCATTATCATTAATGGCGATATTGCTCAGAACACTATTGTTTGTTGTTAATTCACTTTTATATAAATCGACAGATATTATTTCTGGTTGTACTGAATCATCGTCAACAGCGGCGATAACAATTGTACCCATTGAACTGACATTGTTGGCAGCCAGTTCTGGATTCGCTACGACCCTTATTTGATTGGAGTCAGGAATTGGTATAATCGATAACCAAGCGGTACTAGTAGTCGCTGTCCAATTTACCGGTGTTAAACTATTAGTAGCTATAGTAATAATTTGTTCAGTTGCATGAATATTTTTAGTTGCAGTGAAAGCAATAACAGGTTTGTCTGCATATAGGTGAAGGTTATCTAAACCTAAATCTATCGCTTGTTTAGAATTCCCTGTTCGACCTGAATAAACTAAGTTCCCTTGATAAAGACCAGATGCAGGAAGTGCAGCTACTGTTGGTGTTAATGTCACGGTACTTTTTTGGGTTTCACTATTAAAAATCGTTTCAACAGTTAACCAGTCAACATCCGCACTGACTGACCACAGTTGGTTTTCATTTGAAAACTCAAAAGATTGACTTGCAAGTACTTCTACACCAAAGGTGTCGGTAAAGGTGAGCTGTTTCCATATTAACAAGGAAACATCAATATCATGATGTACTAAGGTTGTTGTGACAACATCGCCAGTAGACAGACGGATCTTGGTATTATAAAGGTCAGCGGTTATATTATTGGCATTGACGATATCAACATAAATATCTGCTGAAGTTGCGGTGACGTTTTCTGTACGAAAATTTAACCATCCTACCTGCTGCACATCTGGCGCGTAACCTACTAATAAACCATTACCTTCAAAGTTAACGCTTATTTTAATAGATTCGGTCGATTCCGTTAAAAATTGATTACTAAAACTTACGTTTGAAACATTGGCTGAAATTGAATATGTCGGCGCTTTTTTATCTGAGCCTCCACATGCTTGCAATATTATCGCTATACCTAATAGTGCGAGCATGCGAAAAATAAATGTTGCTTGTTCCTTCATATTAATCCTTGTTATTTTTAATCGACGATGAGGCCGTAATATAGTGTTATTTTGCGTGATCGTATCGCAAATGTAAAACGCATTATGCGGCTATTATTTTAGTTTGATTTCGATGTGAAATAAGGAACTATAGACAACTAATTAGAGACTTTTTTAGATGGAAAATAGTAGATATTACAAGCATGTGTTATCAAATAGAGAGTATTCAGCTTATGAAATTTATCAAAAGCTTGTATCACGAGGTTATGAACAAGTTGCAGTAACGCCTGTTGTTGAACATTGTTGAAAATTTGAATGAAAAAATTATTCAAGATGACAGCTTTGCAAAAAGTATTTTTCGTAATCGAGTTAAGCGCGTTATGAGGGGCGATATATTAAAAATGCGCTAAAACAAAAAGGGATCTACAGTCCGTTGATCCAAAGGCTCAATAATAAACAATAAATTGATTGGTATATTCAAGCGGAGCTTGCGTATAATAAGCGTTTTGATTCATCAATTATTGTTGATAATAAAGACAAAGCAAAACGAGTCATACTTTTGCAATATTGAGGTTTCTTAAACAATGAGATAATGTCGTTATTTAAGAACATATCATGTGGTCTATATGGTATGAGTTGTGCCCAATTTAGGGTATTAATAAATATAATTTTAATGAATTGGATATACCCATGATGAAAACCAGTGCCGGGCTGCGTCAAGCCTTTTTAGATTTTTATGCATCAAAGCAACATCAAATTGTTCCTAGTAGCTCACTTGTTCCAGGCAATGATGCAACATTATTATTTACCAATGCCGGCATGGTACCTTTTAAAGACGTATTTTTGGGCGCAGAGCAACGTAGCTATACTCGAGCGACTTCATCACAGCGTTGTGTACGTGCTGGCGGGAAACACAATGACTTAGAAAATGTTGGTTATACAGCTCGTCATCATACTTTTTTTGAAATGTTAGGTAACTTTAGTTTTGGTGATTACTTTAAAAAAGAAGCCATTCATTATGCTTGGGAATTTTTAACGGAAACCTTGCAGCTACCAAAAGAAAAGTTGTTAGTTACTATCTATGAAAGTGATGATGAAGCTTTTGCCTTTTGGGCCAATGATATCGGTATTCCTGAAGAAAAAATCATTCGCATCGGAGATAAATCAGCTGATAAAAAATATGAGTCTGATAACTTTTGGTCAATGGGCGATACAGGTCCGTGTGGACCATGTTCAGAAATATTCTATGATCACGGTGATAACATCTTTGGTGGACCTCCAGGCTCTCCTGATGAAGACGGCGATCGTTTTATTGAAATTTGGAATATTGTATTTATGCAATATAACCGCCAAGCAAACGGTACTATGTTACCACTGCCTAAGCCTTCTGTAGATACAGGCATGGGCTTAGAGCGTATTGCTGCCATCATGCAAGGCGTACACAGTAATTATGAAATTGATATTTTCCAAGGCTTAATAAAAGATATTTCTGCTTTGTTGGACTGTAATGACCTTGAACATAAATCATTACGTGTTATTGCCGATCATATCCGCTCGTGTAGTTTTTTAATTGTCGATGGTGTTATGCCTTCTAATGAAGGGCGAGGTTATGTACTACGTCGTATTATTCGTCGTGCTATTCGTCATGGTCATAAACTTGAAGCTAAGTCGCACTTTTTTCATAAAATTGTTGCATCACTTGCCCAGCAAATGGGGGATGCCTACCCTGAATTAATCGAACAACAAGCCATTATTGAAAAAATTCTTCGTATAGAAGAAGAACAATTCGGTCGTACACTTGACCGAGGAATGTTGCTACTTGAAGATACGTTAGCCAATCTTAAAGGTGATACGATAGCGGGTGATGACGTTTTTAAATTGTATGATACTTATGGCTTTCCAGCCGATTTAACGGCTGACATTGCGCGCGAACGTTCAATAAAAATTGACCACGATGGTTTTGATGTGGCGATGAGCTTGCAACGTAAACGTGCTCAAAAAGCCAGCCAGTTTGGCACTGATTATAATGAACAATTAAAGTCTGATCATCGCAGTGAATTTAAAGGGTATACCCGCAATGAACTGTCATCTACGGTGGTTGAACTCTTTAATAATGAATCATCAGTCACAGAATTATCACCAGGTGAGCAGGGTATTGTTATTCTTGACCAAACACCTTTTTATGCTGAATCAGGTGGTCAAGTAGGTGATAGTGGGGTTATCCATCTAGATAACGGTATTTTTGAAGTTACTGATACGATTAAAATGGGCAATGCCTTTGCCCATAAAGGTATAGCTAAAGCTACTATCGGTTTAAATCAGCGTGTTAAAGCTGAAATAAATACAGACAAACGCGCAGCGATTGTTAAAAATCACACCGCAACTCATTTGTTACATGCTGCTCTTCGTAAAGTACTTGGTGAGCATGTAACTCAAAAAGGCTCATTGTGTGACAGCGATAAACTACGTTTTGATTTCTCGCATTTTGAAGGCGTAACTCCCGACGAATTACGTAACGTTGAACGTATGGTCAATAGTGAAATTCGTGTCAATAGCGCACGTATTACGCAATTAATGCAGATAGACGAAGCCAAAGAAAATGGGGCTATGGCGTTATTTGGTGAAAAGTATGACGATGAAGTACGTGTCGTTACGCTAGGCGATTTTTCTACTGAGCTTTGTGGCGGTGTTCATGTTGAACGTACGGGCGATATTGGCCTCTTCAAAATAACATCTGAAGCAGGTATTGCTGCGGGCGTTAGGCGTATTGAAGCAACAACAGCAGAAAGTGCATTAAATTACATTGAAGCTCAAAGCAACTCATTGTCGTCGATTGCTTCCTTAGTTAAATCAGATATTGCCAGTGTTAGCGGTAAAGTCGAACAGTTAATTAGTCGTGGTAAAATACTTGATAAAGAAGTTTTACAGTTAAAGCAAAAGCTAGCAGCGCTGGCCGGTTCTGACTTGTTGGCACAAGCTATCGACATTAATGGTACTAAAGTATTAATTGCCGATTTAGGTAATGCAGAAGCCAAATCCTTAAGAGGCATGGTTGATGATCTCAAAAATAAAATGGGCTCAGGTATTATATTCTTAGCAACAGCTAATGACGGTAAAGTGGGTCTTATTGCAGGAGTAACCAAAGATCTTATTGGTACAGTCAAAGCGGGTGAGTTAGTTAATATTGTTGCTCAACAAGTGGGTGGCAAAGGTGGTGGACGACCTGATATGGCGCAAGCAGGCGGTACTCAGCCAGAAAATATTCCAGCAGCACTTAAATCTATTGAACCTTGGTTGACTGTTAAGCTATCGTAAAGCGATTACTATAAACAGTGACTTATTAACATCAAAGCCGTGATCTTGACTGAGAACGGCTTTTATGTTTTCAGATAGGCTTATTTAAAAAAATCATTTCTAACAATTTACTAATACCTACGCCCTTACAGCTAATGTAGCGGTCAAAGAACTTTACCTAGATAAAGTTATATCCTAATTTACCGGCTATAGCATGGATAATGGTATGAACCCACTCCACTTCCTAACGGCTTCGTAATGAGCCAAAATGGAAGCGTAAACATACCATTTAACAGAAGAGGAGTGGGTAACATGAAGATTACAACAATTGGTCTTGATATAGCAAAATCTATTTTTCATATGTATTCGATTAATCACACAGGACGGTTGATTAGAAAAAAACAGCTCAAGCGCAAGCAACTATTAACTTATTTCGCGAAACTTGAGCCAAGTATAGTAGTAATGGAAGCTTGTGGCGGGGCAAACTATTGGGCAAGAGAATTTATTAAGCAAGGTCATCAGGTAAAATTGATCGCACCACAATATGTAAAGCCTTTTGTAAAAGGGAATAAAAATGATTACAACGACGCCCAAGCAATAGCGGAAGCATCACAACGTTCAAGTATGCGTTTTGTACCAATAAAATCGGTTGAACAACAAGATTTGCAAAATGTCCATCGCCAACGAGAACGTGTAAAAAAAGAAAGAACGGCTTTAGTCAATCAAATACGTGGGTTGTTAGCTGAATATGGCATCGTGATCAAAAAAGGTCTCTGTGCTGTTCGAAATGAATTACCTTTTATTCTTGAAGATGGAGAAAATGACTTAACCGTAATGTCTAGAGCATTGTTTAGCGAACTACTTGAAGAGTTTAGAGCTATGGATGGGCTGCTTAAGCATTGTGATAACAAGATAAAAATAGCGAATAAAAATAATGACGTCTGTACTCGGTTAGGTGAAGTGTTAGGTATAGGCGATATTACATCAAGTGCACTTTATGCCGCAGCAGGTGATGGAAAAGATTTTGTTAACGGACGGCATTTTTCTGCTTGGATAGGTTTAGTGCCTGGTCAACATTCAACAGGTGGTAAACCAATGTTACTAGGTATAAGTAAACGAGGTAATGGTTATCTAAGGACGTTACTTATACATGGCGCAAGAGTGGTATTAAGACACTCGGAGAAGAAAGGCGACCGTTTCAGTCTTTGGGCACAAGCCCTATTAAAGCGCAGGGGACAAAATAAAGCCTGTGTTGCTGTCGCAAATAAATTAGCTAGGATGGCATGGGTTATTATGGCAAGAGGTGAAACATACCGCCCAGCACAATAAGAATTTAAAAGCATTGGTGCAATACACGAGTGCTTATTAAGTAAGAGTAAAACCTTTACTTCAGTTGCAAAAGATAAATTGATCGGATGGTAAGATAGGTCAGACCGGCTCACTCAAAACCTGCTACTTACATTGGCTCGATAAAAGCCGTATGGATGATGAGGAGGGTGAGCGCAAATAACCATCGGGGCCAGGGATAAAAATATCCCATAAACAGGCCGGATATATGAGAGCAATGATTTTCCTCTTACATCAATGATCAAATGTCTTGCAAACGGAGTGGGTTCATATATGTATCATTGCATTAGTGCTGGCTCTAAGTACTGTTTAATCCTTTAATATATGGTGTGCAGTATGCTGCGTAGCCACGATGGTTCTAAAGCTCTTTAGTGGCATTACAGCATTAATGTATCAAGCACGTCGTTCATGACCATTCATGTTCCTAATGAGCGGGTAATAAACATTAAGTGCCAAAAATAAAGCCATAAAGGCCTATGTAGTCAATGCATAATGGTTACTTGTACAGAAACAAAGCTATTCTTGTCGACCTTTTATTGTACAAGAAGACAATAAATATCCAAAATCGAACTATTTCTATCTCTGTGACATTATTTAAAGAGAAACTAAATTAATAAATACAAGTAGTTGTAAAAAATTTGAAATAAATTATTTACTGATGCTAGAACATTGCTAAAATGTATACAAATTTGTAGTCGTATTAAAATTTTGTAATATAAAGTTGAGGGTTCCTGTTTACACATAATTAGTGGTGTGTAAATATGAATAACTATACTCATGTTGATTATTATAAAGTTTATTAGAACTTTTAGTGCTTTCTATTGAATTTTGGACTAAATTTAATTTATTACTAGCTTATAAATATTTAGTGGATCCCGTGTTCAAACATAAAGGAAATTAGGATGTTAATATTAACGCGCCGAGTTGGCGAAACTTTGATGATTGGTGACGAAGTTACCGTAACGGTATTAGGTGTTAAAGGTAATCAAGTACGTATAGGTGTTAATGCGCCAAAAGAGATTTCTGTACATAGAGAAGAAATCTACATGAGAATACAAGCAGAAAAAGATGAAGGCGAGTCTTCAGGGAATACGGTTTAATAAATAAAGAATTCCAAAAAGTCGGCATCAGCCGACTTTTTCTTTATGTTAAACACAAAAAACTAATCTTATTACCTCACTTTTTGTTTGTTTATGTCTGAAAAACAAGCGTCCTGCACGAATTCTCACCAAACAGTAATAAAACGATAAAAAGTGTTTGACTTATTTTTTGAATCCATTAGTATTCGCACCACTGGAGAGGTGGCCGAGTGGCCGAAGGCGCTCCCCTGCTAAGGGAGTAACGGCGTTAAATCCGTTCGAGGGTTCGAATCCCTCCCTCTCCGCCATTATTTTTATTGTTATAAAAATAATAAATGCAAAGAAATTTGCTATCGAATAAGTAACGATATAAAAAATACTTAGCTGAGGGCGTGTAGAACATTTAGATAGATTTTATCTATAATGGCTATGAGCAACGCTCGTTATCGAGTAGTAACGATATAAAAAAACTTAAATTGTGGGTGCGTAGCTCAGCTGGATAGAGTACCTGGCTACGAACCAGGCGGTCGCAGGTTCGACTCCTGCCGCGCCCACCACTTTCTTTTAAGGTAAGTACTTAAAAAGGAATAACAGCAAATATTAAAGCTGAAAAAATAAATATTATCCAAAACTCGGATATAAAATAATGGTTAATGTGGGCGCGTAGAACAGCTGGATAGTTTATTAATCACGCTGACTATGAATAACGTTCGTATCGAGTAAGTAACGATATAAAAAACACTTAAATTGTGGGCGCGTAGCTCAGCTGGATAGAGTACCTGGCTACGAACCAGGCGGTCGCAGGTTCGACTCCTGCCGCGCCCACCACTTTGGCCTTGGCCTGGAAATAACCAATCCTTCGGATTGGTTTTTTTTCGACTGAAAATTTTTCCTTAACGGAAAAATGCTTAAAAAGAAAAAAACAGCTAGTATTAAAGCTGTAAAAATAAATATTATCCACAACTCGGATATAAAAGAATGGTTAATAAGAATACGTAACTCAGTTGGATAGGTTATTTAACTATGATGGCTACGAATAACGTTCGTTATCGAGTAAGTAACGATATAAAAAGCACTTAAATTATGGGCGCGTAGCTCAGCTGGATAGAGTACCTGGCTACGAACCAGGCGGTCGCAGGTTCGACTCCTGCCGCGCCCACCACTTTGGCTTTGGCCGGAAAAAACCAATCTTCGGATTGGTTTTTTTTCGACTAAAATTTGTCAAATTAAAAACGACCTATACCCATTCCATTAAGTTTGTGATCTTGTTGTGCGCAGGAAAAATATTATAGGGCAAGGCGCTCTCAACACTCATAGCTAGCTATGAGTGTTGAGAGCAACGTAGACCTTAAAAACTTCAACCAGTACAAGTGAGCAATAACTTAACCTGAATTCGGGATAAGAATTTCATTAAAATCAAAAAATGTTACAGTCTAAGTGTAATCAATTGGTGTTATTAACTTAAACTTTAGGAAAAATAAATTAGAAAGGAACTAAATGCCTGCTCCAC
>JBLHNB010000026.1:0-56993 GCA_047621305.1 Alteromonadaceae bacterium
TCGAATGTGTGTGAGATATTTACTAAAGAGTAGTGACTATTATCCGCTCTGAAAAGGATCAAGCAAATTTATTTTTCGATCCTTTTAAAGCCATATTAGGAACTGCCACAGGTTTATGAGAAGTTACATATTCCTCTGCTTTTGTATTTTAGAATGAGAAATCGTTATGGCTTATGAAATATTGGTTGGTTTGAATGTTTTAGATGAGGATTTATATACGCAATACAGAATGGCAATGAAACCATTTTTAACGAGTTTTGGTGGTGGTTTTGGTTATGACTTTACAATAGCTGAAGTATTGTCATCCGAGGTCACTGAAAAAATAAATCGCGTTTTTACCATTAACTTTCCAAATAAAAAGGGTATGGAATCTTTCTTTAGCAATGAAGAATACCTAAAAATAAAAGAGCAGTTTTTTATTAAATCAGTCGGTAATACGACGATTATCTCCAGCTACGAAAAATAGGCTTAAATTGTTGTCACGGATTCGTTGGCTAGGCGCATTCGTTAACTATTACAGACGATGAAAAATACGACAGCTATCACTGCCGTATTAATCGACTAAAACGGTGATGGCGATGCTTAACGGCGTTAGCACTGCACAAGCAACATTACCCGCAAGATATTTATGGTGCTGACCTATGTTCGCTCCAAACTTTACTGCGCCATATAAAGCAACAAAAGCTAAAGATTGCGGAATAAAGGCAATGACACTCAGAGTAGGCAATATATTTTGGCTAATAAAAAAGCCAATGAGTGCTGTTGAGCATAGGGTAAATACAGTAAAAACAAGATTGCTAGCTTTTATGCCAAAGGCAATAGGGAAGGTCTTTCGACCAATGCTTTTATCGGCATCAATATCAGGATATTGATTTAAAAGTAATAGGTTGTTGATAAGAAAGAAGGGGATCAAGCCAATGCCCCAAGTTGAAAGATATTGTTGGCCAGAAAGAATAAGTTGCGTGCCTGCCACCATCAGTAAACCAAAACAAAGCCCAGGAGCAACTAAACAGATAAACGGGCGTTTATTTATCCATGTTGTGTAGGTAAGCATAATTGTTACACCAAGCAAGCCCATAGGTACTAGAGCAATAACCGCTAAGCCATGAAGGGCAATGAAATAAACACCAATAAGCAGGGTTAATAATGTCGTTACCATTGCTGCGAGTTTAACTAAAGGGAGTAATTCTGGCTGTTGACACAACAAACCACTTCCACCACTAAAAGGCGTGCGAATTGTTTTTAGGTCTAAACCACTTTGGTAGTCTTGATATTCATTAAGGGTATTAACCGCTATATGGGCAAATATTGCACCTAACATTGCTATTGCTAATGAAAAGTAATCAATGCTTCCTTGATTTGAATAAGTAATGCTAGCACCAAGAAAAACACAGATAGGTGCTAGTACCAAAAAAGGTACACGAAATGAAGGGACTATGGCAACAAGTTTCATGGGGTGTGTTATATGATTATTAAAATATTAACGTAAACGCTCTTGGTGTTCAAAGCAAGTTTGTACGCAAAAAATTATAGTCTTTACTTTTTGTATTTAAAAAAACATTATAACGTTGAGGCTACTTTATGTGGCATTAACCATTTGTTTTAAGGCTGTTAAGGGGGTTTAGCTAATAATTCATGCCTAGCTGCCTGTGTATACCTTATCTCGAAACGTTGGTGTCTATTATTGAACATTTGATCTGCTTATAAAAACACAAAATTCGCAAAAATCCCAATTTATGCTTAACTAAAGAGATTCTATTAATCTTAACATTGTTAATTTTTTACTGTAAATATATGCCACCCGTTAAAAAATATCTCTCTCCAAAAAAAGTTGCACAAATGTTGATGGTTTCAACTGAAAGTATCAGGCTGTGGGCTGACAAAGGCGTTATTAAAGCAACGACAACTGTTGGTGGACATCGTCGCTTTAAAATTGATGATGTCAACGATTTCGCTAAAGAAAACAATATCGATCTTTATCAAGATCAAGACTCTCCTTTAAAAATACTGATAGTAGATGATGAAAAATCGTATGCCGATATGTTGAAAGAACGATTAGCGGTAGAGCTTAAAGACGTTCAAATTAAGATAAGTTTAGACGGCTTTGATGTGGCAACTCAGTTACTCAGTTTTATGCCTCATATTATTTTACTTGATATAAAAATGCCACATTTAGATGGTTTTCAAGTATGTCAAAGTATTAAAGCTGGGCAGGGTAGTCTTTATGCCGATGTTCGAGTCATTGCTATTTCAGGTAATGCATCAGAAAAAGAAAAAAAGCGGATCATAAAATTAGGAGCTGAAGATTGTTTAGACAAACCGATAAAAATGTCAGATCTTTTAAATATATTAAAAAGGGATCTCGATAAATGAACAATAAACTTAATTATTATGTGCTTAGCGCTATTATTTGTGACGATAACAACTTAGGTACTTGTTATGTCTATAGCTAATAAAGTATTTTATTATGCGATGAATTGGCGGCTTAGTTTGATCAGCGCATCTGCTATTTTACTCATAGTTATGCCGAGTTACTTCTATATATCAACTTATTTTACAGATCAGTTTATTAAAGAGCAACAATCCAATATCACTGATGATATTGGATTGTTACAGAACAGTGTTTCGTATTTATTTCATCAAAAAGCTCAACCTCAGTTAAATAATTCAATGACCTTATTAGATTCAAAAAGTGATCTCATTCAAGCTTTTGTTTTTGACCATAACAATATTGCCCTAGCATCAAAAAACACTAACTTTACTGGCTTAAATAGTGCTGTGATTTTTCCTAACAAACAGGGTGAAACACTTATATTAAAGCAAGCTTTGGCAATGGATTTATTGAAAACACAAATATGGATTGCAGATGAAGAGTCTATTTTTGCTTTAGCACCGATACTGTCCCAAGCATCAACAAGCCTTGACACCTTTGAACATCAAAAGGGTTATTTATTATTACAATATAGCAAAACGCTGTTTATACATGATAAAAAACAGTGGTTATTATGGGCGTTTTTACCTCTTATTTTACTCTTTTTTATGGTGACACTGATACTTGCTTATTATTTTCATTCATCGATAGGCCTAAGGGTTCACCGTTTAAGAATGACGGCCAATAAATTTCTCTTGGATAATGGTCAGTCAGTACAAGTATTCTCGGACAAAGATGAGTTTAATGCACTCCGTAGCTCTTTTCAGCATGTGACAAAATGGCTCAATACAGTGCACGAAAAACTCCATAATCGTCACAAATATTTAAATATATTACTAAACAGTGTGACAGAAGGTCTTATTGCAACGGACAAAAAAGGTCATGTAAAAAAAATGAACTCTGCAGCAGAGCGCTTAACTTGGTGGCAGAGCAGAGACGCTAAAACTATCGATATTGATAAAGTACTACGACTTTATAGTATTGATAATAAATCAGCACTTATTAATCCTTTTGAAAGTGTTTTAGTAGGGAAGGAAAGAAGCAAAAACTTTGAAGCTTTGTTAAGGACAGAAAATAACTGCGAATTTATTGTTAATTTTTCCATTTCCCCCATTTATCGTGATCACATCATTGACGGTATTGTAATTGTACTAAGAGATGCAACAGATACGCATGATTTATTGAAAACGGTTGCAGATACGGACAGAAACTATAAAAATCTTTTTAATCTTTCTAGAGATGGTTATGTGCTAAATAAAGGCAATGGTGAAATTTTAACTCCTAATCCAGCTTACGCAAAAATGCTGGGTTATAGCTGTGAAGAATTAATTGCACAATCATGCCGCACGTTAACACCACAAAGGTGGCTTAAATTAGAAGGAGAAACGTACAGTAAACAGTTAATCGAACGCGGTTACACTGACTTATATCAGAAAGAATATATACATAAAAATGGCAGTTTGGTACCGGTTGAAATACAAGCCTTTTTGCTTAATACCGCTGAAAATCTCGATGATGCTATTGTGGGGGCCTTTGTTCGCAATATTACCGGAGGTAAAGAACAAGATGAATATTTAAGACAATACAAATACATTTTATCAAGCTCCTATGACTTAATTGCGCTGATCAATAAAGAATATCAATTTAAAGCAGTGAATAACGCCTTTTTATCTCATTTTGACCAAAATGTAGAGCAATTATTGGGTAAAACGGTGAGTACTGTCATCGGAAAACGTAACTTCAATGATTACCTGGTTAGAAATATAAATCACAGCTTAAAAGGCCATACAATTACGTTTAAAATATGGGCAGACTTTAAAACGGTCGGTAAAAAATATTTAGATGTTACCTGCAGCCCGTATATAAATGAGGAAAATGAAATCACCGGTGTGGTTATTAATTGCAGAGATATTACTCAACAAAAGTATCGAGACGATAAAAGTATTACTCAAAAAAGAGAACAAGAATACATTCTGAGTAGCTTGGTTGACGGAGTTATCACTATTGATGAAGAAGGTATTGTCCTAAATATTAATAATGCGGGTGAATTGTTATTTGGTTATACAAAAAATGAAATTGTTGGCTGTAATGTAAAAATGCTCATGCCAAAAAAATTAAGTAAAAAACATGATGGTTTCATCCGTAACTATTTAGAAACAGGAGAGCGTAAGGTACCCAATAGTGGTAGGGAAGTTATCGGGTTGCGTAAAAATTCAAGTAAATTTTCATTGCAATTATATATTTCAGAACTTCCTCAGGATGAAAGTAAACAACGTAGATTTATTGGTATTTGCCACGATTTAAGTCAACTTAAAGCGCAAGAACAAAAAGCGCTCAGATCACAGAAAATGGATGCGTTAGGGAAGTTGACCGGGGGGATCGCTCATGACTTTAACAATATGTTAGGTGTTATTTTAGGTTATTGCGAAGTACTTGATAAACAGTTAAAAGACCAGCCAATACTTGCACATTATGTAGACAATATTGCTATTGCTGGGCAAAGGGGAGCAGACCTTACCCGCAAGTTACTCTCTTTTTCCAAGAAAAAACACGCGCATAAAAATATTATTAATATTAATCAGCTGATCATCTCACAGGAAAGTATTTTAAAAAAATCGGTAACAGCATTAATTGATTTAACCTTGGATCTCAATGAAGAACTTTGGAATGTAAATATCGATATTAGCTCTTTCGATGACATGATATTAAATATTTGTATTAATGCGATGCACGCTATGCCTGATCGCGGTGACATTACCATTAAAACAGATAATATCGTTTTAGCCGAAGACGATAGTGAACACCGTGAGCTAACCAAGGGTAAATATGTTGTACTGAGTATTAAAGATAGTGGTTGCGGTATATGTGATGAAGACAAAGACAAAATATTTGAGCCATTTTATACCACGAAGGGAGATGAAGGCACAGGGCTAGGACTTTCTCAAGTTTATGGTTTTGTTAAATCATCCGGCGGAATTATAAAAGTTGAGTCGGTTATCAATATTGGCAGTAACTTTATCTTTTATTTTCCGTGTTTATCTTCGGTTGAAAAAACTAAAATAAAAAGCGATGCTTTAAATGATGGCATTACGTTGATCGATACCTCCAAAATTATTCTTGTGGTAGACGATGAACCACTGTTGTGTGAGCTTGCTAAAGAATTACTTAGCGAAAATGGATTTACAGTTTATAGCGCATTAAGCGGCGAAGCTGCACTTGAACTCTTACAGAGTCAAAAAATTGATGTAATGATCACCGATGTTATTATGCCGAAGATGAATGGGTATGAATTATCTGATAATGTGACTATGCTTTATCCTAGTATAAAAATATTATTGGCGAGTGGTTTTCAAAGAGATTTAGCTGAGAAAAATATGCATCAAACGGCTTCCTTACCTATGATCACTAAACCTTATAATAAAATGACCTTATTGAAAGGAATTCAAACATGCTTAACGCAGTAAAAAAAGGAGATTGTCATGAGTCACTTATATATTGTTGATGATGATACTTTAACATGCGAACTGTTAAGCATCGTTGCCGAACCTTTATTTAAAGGCATTACTGTATTTAATGATGCGGGAAATTTTCTTGCACACAAGATTAATGACAACGATGTGGTTTTGCTTGATCTGATGATGCCAGGTGTTGATGGTATTGAAGTATTGAGAAATTTAGCAGGGAAAAAAAGCACCGCTCGTGTGGTCTTAATTAGTGGTTATGATCAGAGCGTCTTACATTCCGCCGAACGACTTGCTTATGATTATGGCTTAAAGCTGGAAGGTCAGTTTACCAAACCTATATCTATCGATGCACTTACCGAATTATTAGCAGCCATACTTTCAAAAATATGCAGAGAAAATATTGAAAATATCAATACAATGGCTACTAACACTTTATTTTCAAAAGTTGTTAGTTTTCTACCCAACAAAGATGATTTACTCTCTGGGATTAAAAATAAGGAATTTATCCTTCATTATCAACCTCAAATTAACATGAAAAGTGGTGAACTTTCAGGTGTCGAGGCTTTAGTACGATGGCAGCATCCAGTGCATGGTTTAATATTTCCAGATTCCTTTATTCAACTTTTTGAAAGCACTGGAGTCATAGGTTTGTTGACTGAAGTTGTAACGAATCTTGCTGTTGTGCAAATTGAACAGTGGCGAGCCCAAGGAGCTGAAATTAAAGTATCGGTTAATATTTCAGCACAAAATATCACCACGTTGAACTTGCCAGAGCAGTTAAATGAACTAATGGCTCGTCATAAAATATTACCATCGATGCTCGTTTTAGAAGTGACTGAAAGTGCGTTGATGGGAAATTTAACATTGTCATTAGATATCCTCACACGACTCCGCCTAAAAGGAATTAATCTATCTATAGATGATTTTGGTACCGGTTTTTCTTCACTTTCGCAGTTACATAAAATTCCGTTTACTGAATTAAAGATTGATCAATCTTTTGTAACCAATATGGATAGGAATAGTGATAGCTTTGCCATTGTTGAAACCTGTATCATGTTGGGACATAAACTAAATATGGAAGTTGTTGCCGAAGGTATTGAAGATAAAGCAATATGGGATTTACTCGTTGAAATGGACTGTGATGTTGCTCAAGGCTACTACATTGCTAAACCCATGCCTGCTAATGAACTCATTAATTGGAATAATAATCGCATCAATAACTTGGACGTTTAGCTACCCCCTAAAAGACTGCATACCACTCCTAAAGCTATATACTGATTAATAATACCCATTTGATTACGTAAGAGGTCTACTTTTTGTGGGGTAAAATATAATAAATACAAGGCATAAAACCTAGTAAGTCGTTATCCTACCTATCCATGTTATAACGCCCTTGTTCTTCGTTTTAACCATTAGAAATAAATTGATATTAATAAACGTGATGCTATAACAGGTATAAAAATTTAAGCGTAATTAAACGCCCAAGGCTAAATAATGGAAAATATAAATTTTAAACAAACAAATTTAAGGTCTTCTCGTCTTATCTATGGTTGCATGCGTATTGCTGGCAATAATAGCGCAGACGATCGAGCTAAGGGTAAGATAGCTATACGAGCAGCAATTGATGCCGGTTATAATCATTTCGATCATGCCGATATATACGGTGGTGGTGCGTCTGAACACTTATTTGGTGAAGTATTAAAGGAGTCTCCTGAATTAAGGGATAGCTTAATTATCACGTCAAAAGCCGGTATTCGTCCTAAAAATGATAGCAATACTTATGCATCAACTCGCTATGATTTTAGTGAAAAATATATCATCGACAGTGTCGATGGTATTTTAGCGCGCTTACACATTGACAACTTAGATATGTTTTTATTACACCGCCCCGATTATTTATTTAATGCAGGAGAGGTCGCACAAACCTTTGCATTATTAAAAGCTAGCGGTAAGGTAAAGCATTTTGGGGTGAGTAATTTTAAACCATCACAGGTTGAGTTATTAAAATCTGCGATGTCGATGCCTTTAGTGAGCAACCAAATAGAAATTAATATCCATAATATAGATAGTTTACTTGATGGCACATTAGATCAGTGTCAACAGCATGGCATTACACCTATCGCATGGTGTCCATTAGGTGGCGTTGCTTATTCAGCATGGGGTAATACTTTTTCTGTTGATGACGAATTACGGATTGAGAATGAATTAGCCAAACAAGCCGAAAAGCATCGCTGTAAGCCATGGCAAATAGTTTTAGCTTGGCTGCTAAAACATCCGGCTAATATTTGTCCTATTATTGGCTCTACAACGCCTGAGCGTATTATTGCAGCTAAAGAGGCGCTTCATTTGGATTATTCGCGTGAAGATTGGTATCGCTTACTTGAAGCAAGAAACGGTCAATCGGTACCTTAACCTGTTTCATGAGAGATATATTTTTTGACGACTGAATACGTATATATTGTCGGAATGACCTAAATTATTTGTGCTTTAAATAACGTTTACTCCCTATGCATGTATTGTAGGCGTTAATATTAAAATTAGTGGACAGTTCATTCATAAAACCGTGTAGATAAACCGTTTTGTTGGCGGTTACGTTTTCTTTTTGTACGAGATTATTTTGTAATTTGTCGACATCAAAATGATTTTCATGAGCGGGAAAAATTAATTTTATGGGAAAAATGGGATTGATATTTTGATAGTACCTTATTTGTGAGCCATAAAAACAGTTTGCTTGCTTAATGTGAATAAGTTGATTGTTTTCAGATAATGACCATAAGGCTGAAGCACCAACGCTAAAAGCGATAATTTTTATTGGTACTTGTTGCCGTGTTAATGCTTTTAACAATATTTTAGCAAAAATTTCGACACCACCACAGCGTGTAAAATGTTGGTAAGCTTGTTGTTCATCAGTAAAATCAATATATTTACCATTATATGGATCAATAATTTCAACTTCGCTTGATGAATAATCTTGTAAGTGAGTACACAGTTTTTCTAACGCTGGACTTCTGCCAAAAATATCAGTCACCACAACCATATTATTCATTTTAAATTCCAGATCATGTTAATTTTTTAGTATAAGAATCTTTTTCCATATCAATCACTTCAATGGTTAATGAAGTATCATTGAAATTTAGTAATGAAAGCGCATCTAATACTAATGAAGACAAATGTTGGCGCTGCGTTAAAGTACGACCTGACAATATTTTAATTGTTACATGGACAAAATCGTCCTTTTTAGCACCTATTTGATAATGTTCATAAGCAATGGCGCGTGTTTTTATGTCAGTATCTTTATAAAATAGTTGTGACTTAGCGGTTCCTTGAAAAACAGCGTTAAGCAGTTGCTGTGGTGTAACAGAATGTTCAATATTTTTTGCGTATTCAATAATACAATGCGGCATTACACTTTCCTTGGCGATTTAGGGGATCTTTAGTTTGATGGACTCGATATCACAAAAAAGTAGGATTAATTAAGCCATAGGCGTAGCTATCGTACCAAATATCATGCACAAACATATCAGACTTTAATTCACCTTCGCGGTGTAAGCCTATTTTTTCCATGACTTTCCAACTGCCAATATTATCGGTTGTACAATGGGCTGTAATTTTCTTTACCCCAATTTTATTTATTAGGAAGTCAACAATGGCGCAACCTGCTTCTGTAATATAACCTTTACCACCAAACGGGGTTAATACTAAATAGCCAATTTCAAAGCGTTGATCAATAATACTATCGAGCTTAAAGCCGATACTGCCTATAAATTTATTTGAATTTTTTTCATGTATATTTAATGTTATCCAATGGCCTTCTTCTTCATTGAAAGGTTTAATGCGATCAATAAATTTTATTTTAATTTGTTCGTTCGATAAAATTGGACCAATATATTTCATTAAATCAACATCAGTTTGTAATAAACTAAAGTTATCAAGGTCAGTAAGGGTCATTAATGAGAGTACTAATCTTTCAGTTATAATCGTGAGATTTTCTGGGGTAATGGCGGATAAGTTCATGGTAGTTACTCGGTAAAGGGCTAGTGATAATAATTGCTATTTAAAATAAACGTTAAGCTATAGTTATTCTTAAGTCTACGAATAAAACATTTTAAAGGAATTTTCAATGAGTAAAAATGTGGTAATAACCGGTGCAAACCGAGGTATAGGCTTGGCTATGGCTAAAGCCTTCAAAGAGCAAGGTGATAATGTGTATGCTTTATGTCGGCAATCATCAAGTGATTTAAACGACTTAGCGGTGCACATTATTATCGGCATTGATGTCGCTACCGACAGTGGTATTAAAAAAATGAATAGCGCTCTAAGTGGTATTGGTATTGATATTTTAGTTTGTAATGCTGGTATTTTACGTGACGAAAGCCTTGGCGATATGGACATTAATACCATTCGAGAGCAATTTGAAGTCAATGCTTTAGCACCATTACGTGTTGTTGATACCTTACAATTTAACTTAAATCCTGACGGTAAGGTTGCGATGATCACCTCAAGAATGGGATCTATTAGTGATAACGGTTCAGGTGGTCGTTACGGCTACCGGATGTCTAAAGCTGCTCTCAACGCAGCTGCAATGTCATTAAGTAAAGACTTAGCTAGTCAAGATATTGCTGTTGGTATCTATCATCCCGGTTATGTTCAAACCGCTATGGTTAATCATGGTGGCGACATTAGCGCCAGTGAAGCGGCGCAGCGTATTGTGGGTTTGATTAATGACCTTACAATGAAAGAAAGTGGTGTTTTTAAACATTCCAATGGTGAAGTACTACCTTGGTAATACATATCTAAAGCTCGGATGAATATATACCGGTACTTATTTATTTTATTAATTGCATAATAATTTATAAATTGTAAGCCGGTAGATGTCGTAAAGAATTCACTTGTGTTTTTTGCTAAGGATACTCAAATCAGGTGAATGCTCGTTATAGTGATTTTTAACCGAGACAATGACAGCATGTTGTTAAAGCACTATAGCTATATTTTTTCAAATACTTTTGATGAGTGAGTTATCACCATTTTAGTTTTTCAGATCGATCTTTTATCAGATATTTAGGGATTACTTTTAACGGAAATAAAAAATAATAACAGTGAAACTTTTTTTATAAAAACGCATAGGTTGGTTATTTGTCATATATTTGTTGTGTATTCGTTACCTGTATGTTTTTTATTTGTTGTTTGGCTGTAATTTATTTGGTGTCGTCCTTACATAATCTCCTAATTCTAATCATAATCGTAGTAAAAATGGCTCTTTATTACGCTTAGTCATGGTTGTTATCTCTTCTTGTTTGTTTTATCTCAGATAATCTCAGTTATTTCATTTTTTTATTAAAAAAAATATTTATTTATTATTTATTTTAATCTATTGATATTAAAGCTAATTAAATTGTACCTCTTTTGTCGTAGTTTGTTTTTTATACGGATTTTAATTACTTTTTGTTATAGGTTATTCTCTTTGGCTATCAAAAAAGGTTGTGCTGTAAAGTTAATGTAAATAGTATGTGATTAGGCTAAACGCCTTAAAACAATAAATCGTGTAATATCAACAGTTTAAATTGATGTTGTGAATTATAATAAATAACATGATTAAGAGAGATAATAATATGTACAAAAAATTACTAATAGGTGCTTCTATTGCGCTAGCATCAAATTCTGCATTCGCAGATACGACTCCCTATGTAGCTGAAGGTATTGACTTAAATACAGTTACGCCAAAACTTTCAGAAGATAAAGGTGGTGTGACACAATCTTTAAAGCGTGACCTAAAACTTAAATCATTATGGAACAATGCGCGAGGTGCAAATAGTGGTAGCGGTGTTGATACTAGTGCGCCAAAATCTGCTGTAGGGCGAAACTGGAGTGGAGCAGTTACTACCGACCATGTTTTAGCCATACTCATTGATTTTCCGGATTATCCAGTGAATGCGGTCACGCCTGATTTAACTAGAAATTATTATGAAGATTATTCAAGAGGACATTATCAAAATATGTTGTTCTCTGATACGGGTTACTCAGGACCAAGTGGTCAAAACTTGATCAGTATGAAGCAGTACTACCAAGATCAAAGTGCTGGTTCATATCAAGTTGAAGGTCAAGTTGCTGGTTGGTATCGCGCCCAATTTGATGCTGCATATTATGGCGCTACTCCTCCAGGCGGTCGTGGCAGAGATACAAATGCGAGTGCTTTAGTTTTAGAAGCAATTAACCAATTAGCGCTAGATCCAAATTTTGATTGGGCTTTTTATGATCAAGAAGATCGCTATGATTATAATGGTAATGGTAATTTTCGTGAACCTGATGGAATAATTGACCATGTGATGGTATTTCATTCATCAATTGATGAAGCTGCTGGTGGTGGTGCATTAGGATCGAACGCTATTTGGTCCCATCGTTCACGTGTTTCAAATACCCCCCAACCTATTGGTAATACTGGTTTAGCTATCCTAGATTATACCATTCAACCTGTAGATGGCGCGGCGGGTGTTTCTGCACATGAATATGGCCATGACTTAGGTTTACCTGACGAATATGATGTTGCATATTCTCAAGATGGTTTAGGTACTGTTGATGTAGCTCCTGGTTCGTTAGTGGGTTATTGGTCAATCATGTCTTCAGGCTCTTATGGCGGTGAAATAGCCGGTACAGCGCCAACGGGAATGAGCCCTTTTGCCAAAGAATATTTACAAACATCATTAGGAGGCAACTGGTTTGTTGGTTCAACGGTTCATGCTGAAGACCTAACGGCAACGGGACAAACATACAAATTAGATACCGCATCAATTCGTGGTGATAATAATGATTATTTACGCATCGATTTAGATGATAAAGCAGTACAAAAGTTAGTACCAAGCGATGGTAAAGGCTTCGTTAGCTCTGAAATAACTCGCACAGACGGTAATGTAGAATTTTCCTCTTTAGACTTCTTTGTTGATTTAACAAACGAAGCTAATGCGACGTTAAATTTTGTGACCTCATACGACAGTAATGAAGGAGCCTCTATTGCTTTTGTTTCTGTACGGCCAATTGTTAATGGTGTACCAACTGCTGGTGTAACCTTAGCAGGTAATATCACCTCAACAAGTCATTGGTTTTCACAATGGTTTGGTCCTGGTTTTACAGGTAATTCAAATGGTAAACAAGACGCTGAATTTGATCTAAGCCCTTTTGCTGGTCAGCAAGTGATTGTAGATTTAGTTTACGTATCCTTTAATACCGGTAATCCAGGCGTGATGTTTGATGATATTACCGTGCAAGGTTCTGCAGGTGCATTACTTAGCTATGATGTTGACTCCAATGAAAACCCAGGTTTATTTATCACTGGCTTTGAAGCATCTGATGGTATTTGGGAATATGCTCAATATTATTTAGTTGAATGGCGTCAACATGCTGGTGTAGATAAATCATTAGCTAATTTGAGATATGGCATGGACTATGAACCAGGTATGTTAGTTTGGTATATTGATACCTCATACCGCCCTGTAAGTGCTGATGATAATAGCAGTACAGTGCAACAAGGCGATAATTTAGTGGGTGTTCATCCTGGTGAAGGTTGGTTAGGTTTGGTTGATGCTGACCGTAACCCTATTCTTTATAGCAATGGTGAAATGGCGGGTTCAACGGTACAAATTCATGATGCAGCCTTTAGTTTGGATGTTCACAAACCATTTAGCGGTGTAAATAGAAGGGCGGGCGTAACAATTAGTGACCCATTCATTTTAAATACGCCTGGTTTTATCGATTTTGCTGATTACTCTAACTATTTACGTCCGGCAACAGGTCGTGAATTACCTAAAAGAGGTATTTTGATTGATATCGTTGGTCAAAGTAGTGATAAGTCAGTGGCTTCTATTCGTGTTTCCAAAATGTGGTAAACATTTATTTATCGATAAGTAGCGATAAGAGAAACTAAAAAATTAAAAATCCCAGTTAGCAATAACTGGGGTTTTTATGTACAGGATGTACGGTCATGATTTTTGTTCCCGACAAATCATAAGTACCTGCGTCCATGCAGGCAATGTCGCGATCACATGGATGTGAATGAGCGTGTATGTACAGGATGTACGGTCATGATTACTTTAAAAAGCGTTCCCGACAGCTCATAAGTACCTGCGTCCATGCAGGCACAATTTTTTTGTTCCAGACAAGAGTTAAGTACCTGGGTCCATGCAGGCACAACTTTTTGTTCCCGACAAAAGTTAAGTACCTGCGTCCATGCAGGCAATGTCGCGATCACATGGTAGTTCCTAGACCTCCATGTCTTCACTGCATTAGTGCATCCATGCACGTCGATGTGAATGGGCGTGTATGTACGCTTACATTGAGGATTTCTATTTGTATGGTTAAAACTAAAAGAGTTTCTTACCCGTGATCGCAATATAAATTGCTATAAATCCGGTAAAAGCATAAACCCATTCGAAGTAATCAACACTGCTAGCACTGCCATTTATGGTCATCACAGTGATCATGTAAGCTAAGTACAATGAAGGCAGGGCAACTATGCCAATCAGTATTCTAATATTGTTGGCTAATTTTTTGTTGTTGTTGTTGTTGTTTTTCATTTTATATCCTTGAAGACGAAGAGGAATAAGCGGGTGAGAGATTAGATTGAATCAAGCGGTGTACATTAAAAAGACGTATTTTGTTCTATGCTTGATTACAGGTCAATAGATAGTGATGTAAATCTTGGGATAATCCCTCTTATAACTCACGCTTATAATACCAATTTGGTCCATATATCTTCAATAACAAGGTGCTTGAATACTTCCTACATGGATATTATATCGGCTGCAAAAAAAACCAAAACGTTAAAGCTGAAATTATTACTGAGATACAGGTGATGGTTAATGTTATTTTAGCTTTTTTTGAATGATAACTCATTTTATTTACTCCTCATTAATACGCATGGACAAAGCCAGTATTAATAATGCACTGACCAGAGCGTTTCAAATAAATACCTTAAAAAGTTGTGATACTAAATTATGCTTCTGGTGATGTTTAACAGGGTTACTTTGCTATTTTTGCAACATTTTTGCAATATAATTCGTGTCAGTAATTGTTTCCACCTTTATATTTTTATGTTTTTGAAGTTAACTCATACCCATTGAAATAATGAATCGCTCACTCTAAGGCGGTATAAATAGCTAATACCTACTTAGGGTTTGTCTGGAACTAAAAACCTGTGCTTTCAATCCCAATAGCTCGCTATTGCTCGACAATATGCTCCTGCATTGTTTCATTTACATCGATGTAAGGATTAATCAAGCGCCTTGTTATTGAATATTTACCCTCACTTATAGTTGGCCACTACTTTAATTTAATGGGTATATATGTTTGTATCGACTCTCGTTTTGGTTTTTTATGGCGAGTGCTGGTTGGTATGTTGAATATATTTTAAAATATGTAATTCTTATCTATTTGATTATTATAGCGATAAAAAATAAATTATTTCTTAATCTGTTCACAATGGTTTTTTTTAGTATGAAAAGTGAAACTGCGGTTCATCTTAAATTAACGCTAATTAAAACCAAGGAAAACCTTATGACATTAATCAATATGAAATTAATCAATTTACTTAAATTTAGAACAATCACAGCCCTCTTGGTAATGAGTCTATGCTCACTATCAAGTTATGCTAATGTGAAAACTAAAATTAATAATGCAACAAATGAAGCCATTGTTGTTGAATTTTTTAATAAAATATTTAATGAAAAAGCGGATGTTGAAGCAACATCCATGGAATATTTAACGGAAGATTATATTCAACATAACCCCGGCGTAGCTACCGGCCGTGCAGCCTTTATTAGTGCTATTGGTGGCTGGTTATCTTATGTGCCAACTCAAGTTGCTGAGATTAAACGTGTTATTACCGCGGGCGACTTGGTGATGCTTCATGTGCATTATCACGATACGGCAAGCAAAGACTTAGGTAGTGCTGTTATTGATATTTTTCGTGTTAATAAAGGTGGCTTAATCACGGAACATTGGGATGTTTCACAAGCGATACCTGCAGAAATGGCTCATGAAAATGGTATGTTTTAACGTTTTTATCACTGATATCAATGAAAATATTGCTGTTAACACCTTGGGATTTACTCAGACTTCCGTGGTGAATTTTTTTCTGAGCTGGATATGGAAAAGTCATGAAAATTTTAATATTAATTGCTAGTTTACTGGTTTTATCTGCTTGTGGCGGTGACCAAGATAACAATAAAAAACCTCTTTTACCTGTCGTGACGCAAGTACCGAAAAGTTTTAATATAGCCACACCTTCACTTGAAGAAATTACCGGTGTTTGGGATTCATCTACCACTGACAAGGATGGGAATGACGAAAACTACTTTATTATTCAATCATCAGGTGAATTTGTCTTTTATGACTACGCAGGTGATGATATTGATCAAGGTGAGGGCTGTTATTGGCAGCGTGATTATAGGTTAACGGATGGCGGCGATGGTAAGTTTTCACTGCTGTTTAATGGC
The DNA here is from genome assembly GCA_047621305.1 of Alteromonadaceae bacterium. GTDB lineage: Bacteria > Pseudomonadota > Gammaproteobacteria > Enterobacterales > Alteromonadaceae > Colwellia_A. Next base: position 16,380 of record JBLHNB010000026.1, read on the forward strand.
ACGGACATCTTATCACTTGAAGCCAGTATTATTGATGGCGAATTGAGTCTAGTTTTTACCGATAGTGAAACTCAAGCGACTAAACCCAGTACGATGTTAGCCGCAGATTTTTTACCGGAATGTTAAATAGTCACGCTTAACATCGCGTTTATTTCTCTTGTAGCTTCATGTTGATAATATTGCCATGAAGCTTTTTTCTCGTTGAAATAAGTAACTTTTCCGCATTGTCGCTTATTCCATAAACCCAATAGTCTCCTAGGATTTTACTTTTGACTTGAATATTTCTATTGTGTTTATTTAATAAGGGATATTCAATTGTTTTTAGTTGTTTATCCTGAGTTTTAGCAATAACTATTGAATCCTCATTAAGCTTTACTTGTCCGGGCAAGAGGTATTGTGAATCTATAACGTGATCAGTAATAACTTCCGTCGTTTGTGCTTGTAAATGAATCTGAATAAATGCATTTTCTTTAAAATCAAAACTAATAAGTGAACGGCCATTATCAATTTCTTCAGCAAATAAACCCGTGTAAGGTTTGACTAATGATTGAGTTAAGCTTTGTTTGTCATATTTAAATAAATTTATATTTTTTAAATGTTCACTTACGTATAAGAACTGATCATCTAAACTCCATGCAAGTGGAAATCTTTTTTCTTCAAGCTTTATTTGATTGATGATCTTACCGGATTGAATGCCAATGATTGCGAGGTGATATGATGCTCTTTTATAAACTATAGCGACATGCTTCTCATCATGAGAAGGGATTGCTTTACCCATGGACGTGGCTTTTAGTTGTGTAAGTTGCTTTGTTTTTCTTTGGTGTGCGTTATAAAACCAAAGTTCATCGTAACCGGTTCTATTGGATACAAAATAAATATCTTGATTGTTTTTTGCATAGGTAGCATCAATCTCGACAGCGGCAGAATTTAATTGATTTAATTCTTCAACGTTAGTGCCAAATGAAAGTTGTTCAATGTCGCCTTTTACTATTGTTGTTACATAATAAATTGAATTTGTTGACGTATTTGCAATAGCTTGACGGATGGTCTCAGCACCCGAACTACGCAGTAATAATTTTGTTTCAGCGGTCTTGGTATTAATTTCCCACAAGCCTTGAACATTGCCCTTAACCGCACTAACGAGTAATTGATCACTATGTAAACCGAATGCAAAACCCGTTATCCAATCGAAACTTTCGAGTGAAAATAACAGTTCACCTGAGCTAAAATTAAAAGCAAAAATAGATTGTTTTTCATCAATATAACAAATGAGGTAGAGGATGTTTTTTTTGCTGGAATATATAGGAAAGTATTTCCTCTTAGGCAGTGAAGTGAATCGTTTATTTATTGATGAAACTTTGCCATTCACCAGGTTAAGTGATTTAAGGTCGGTTGATTCGTTATTTTTTTGTTCACTAAATACAATAAGAGTTTGCTCTGCTTCAACGACTTCTATTTGAAAAATATATTTTGGGGTTTTATAAATTACCTCAGGGGATTCTTGTTTATATACTCGCATTATTTGACAAGCTTGATGGTTATCATTGCACTGTTTGTATACCAAAGTATCATTATCCAACCATTTAGGTGACCTTTTTAGCCTATCATCATCAACGAGCGTATTGATTGCTCCGTTATTAATGTTTTTGGTCATTATTTTATTACTAGTACCATTTTTATGAATAAAAGCAATGAGTTGTAGCTCAGGGTTAAGGAATGGATCGAACTCACTACCTTTGAAGTTTGTAAAAGGGAGTATTTCCGAAATTTTTGTTACAGGTGGGTTGTCTGAAGTAACATAAAATAGACTTGCCGCTATAAAGATAATAGTAGTAAATAATATTAACACCGGACGTGGTATCTTTTTTTCTTCCTCTATAAACGATGCAACGGCTAAAAAGCGGTAACCTTTCTTAGGAATGGTTTCAATATATTTGGCCGCCTTAACATCATCACCAAGTGCATTGCGTAAGGAAAATATTGCGCGGGTAACCACTTCATCACCAACGACTACATCGGGCCATAATGCTGCAATTAACTCCTGCCGACTAACCACAACATTTGCATGACTCACAAAATAATTAAGCAGTAAAATAACTTTAGGCTCTAATCGTTTTTGACGATCCTTTTTAGTGAGTAAATTACTGCTAGGATCAACCAAGATACCGTTGAAGGTATATTTATTATTAAAAAATGTTTTAGTGATAAATTACTGCCATGACAACAACATAAAGTTAATAGTTTTATTATGGGTGCAATTCTAAGGGGGAAGTTGTTGTATTACAACATCATCTTATTTTTTCGACTTATTAGACCAAGTTGATTAATTACCTGCTCGTTTTTTATGGTTAAAACGAATAACTGCAGCGTTATAAAATTGATAAGTAGGATAACGACTTACTAAATTTTATACCTTGTATTTACCTATTTTTCCTCATAAAAAAGAGAACACTTAATTAATAAAGTCGGTATTAGACGATGCCGTTGTACTACAAGCCTCTTGTAGGGCAATGATCAGCGCTTGTGTTTCTTTACTTGTTTTAAAGGCTAATCCAATATGTTTGATCAAATCGATATTTTTAATCGGGATTAAGGATAATTCTTCAGCATCAATAATTTCTTGCCAATCAGGTAGTAACGCTGCACCAATACCCGCACATACAAGTTGCCATGCATATTCAATTGTTTTGATATTGGCACGAGGTTGGAAATATATCGACGCATTGTTCATTACATTAGTTAACTTATTTAAGGCATCGCAAGGTGCTCTACTAATAAATGGAATACCCTCTAAATCAGCAATATCAATGGTCGTTTTTTTTGCGATGGGCCAACTCCTAGGTACTGCAAGTTGGTAATTGTCTTGCCAGATAGGTACAAAGCTTTCATTACTCGTCACTGACTGGGCTAATACCACTCTGGCATCACAAGGTTCCTCTGGCTCGACCAGGGTTATTTCTAGGTTATTAACTTTTTCAGAAATATTTTTTAATAAAAAGCTCATACGTTGTGCGCCTAATGAACGCATTATGCCCAACCGTAACGGCACAGCTTTTGGGCTATCTGAAAATAAATGACTAATTGATTTAGCATTATCTGCCATTTCTTTAGCGAGTGGGTAAAGCTTATCTGCTGCGGATGTTGGTAAAACGCCGCGGGCATGGCGCACAAATAAACTGACCTTTAGGTTTGATTCTAATTGCTGAATAGCACTGGTAATGGAAGGCTGAGATATAAAACATGCCCGTGCTGCTGCGCTAAGGCTGCCAAGTTCGTATACGGCTTGAAAGTATTTTAGTGAACGTAATTCCATTTGAGTTACATTTTATATATCTATGAATAAAGACATATATAACCAATGTAATCTCAAAAAGCTATAGCCGCTAACTATAGCTTTATTTAAATTTTACTAATAAGGTTATTAACCCCGCAGTTGCACGGCTGCTTTGACCATATTTTCTAATGCGGGTTTTACTTCACTCCAATGACGTGTTTTTAAACCACAATCTGGATTTACCCACAAGTTTTCAGCGGGAATACGTTTTGCGGCTTTTTTCATTAAATTAACCATGTATTCAACGGTTGGAATGTTAGGTGTATGAATGTCATATACGCCAGGCCCTAGGTCATTTGGGTAGTTAAACTCATCAAAAACATCGAGTAGTTCCATATCAGAACGAGACGTTTCTATGGTAATAACGTCGGCATCCATGTCAGCAATAGCGGCGATCATGTCGTTAAATTCGGAATAACACATATGTGTATGAATTTGGGTTTTATCACTGACACCATTAGCGGTGAGTTTAAATGATTTTATTGCCCAATCGATATACTCCTGCCACTGCGCACGGCGCAGTGGTAAACCTTCACGTAATGCGGCTTCATCAATTTGAATGATGTTAATGCCTGCTTGTTCAAGATCTAATACTTCATCACGAATTGCTAAAGCTAGTTGTAAACAGGTTTGTGAGCGTGGCTGATCATCACGAACAAATGACCAGTTTAAAATAGTTACAGGGCCGGTTAACATGCCTTTCATGGGTTTGTCGGTTAAGGTTTGGGCAAACTTACTCCATTTTACGGTCATGGCCTGTGGACGTGATATATCACCAAAAATAATCGGTGGTTTTACACAACGAGAACCATAAGATTGCACCCAGCCAAATTGACTAAAAGCATAACCGTCGAGTTGTTCACCAAAGTATTCAACCATGTCATTACGCTCAGGTTCACCATGTACTAATACATCTAAACCCAGCTGATGCTGTATAGTTACGCAATGTTGAATTTCTTGTTCCATCAATTGTTGATAGCTAGCTTGGTCAATATCACCATTTTTAAATTGGCGGCGAGCTTGACGAATTTCTGTTGTTTGTGGGAATGAACCTATCGTGGTTGTTGGGTATTTAGGTAAGTTAAAAATACTTTTTTGTAGGACGCAGCGTTCGGCAAAAGGTGATTGTCTGCTACTCATATCATCGCTAATTGCGTTAACACGGTTTTTAACGACTTGATTATGCACCCAAGCTGAATTTCGGCGACTTTCAATCGCTGCATGATTGTCTGCTAATGCTTGCACACAACATTGTCTACCGTGATTCAGTGCTTCACCAATCAATGTGAGTTCATCTAACTTTTGAATTGCATAGGCTAACCAGCTACGAATTTCAGGATCGAGCTGTTGTTCATTATCAAGATCAACAGGGACATGTAACAAGGAGCAAGATGGTGCTAACCATAAACGTTTACCTAATTTTTCAGCTACGGGCTCTAACCAGTTAAGTAACGCGGTGATGTCTGTTTTCCAGATGTTACGACCGTTTATAACGCCTAATGAAATGATTTTTTCGTGACCATTTTTATTGGGTGTTAAGTTAGCGATTAATGCACTCACTTCATCTTGTGCATTAATCGCATCGAGATGTACCCCCGCAACCGGTAATTCGCAGACCAGCGGTAAGTTATCTTTTAATTGACCAAAATAAGTTGCTAACAATATTTTAACTGGGCTATTACCCAGTAATTGGTATGTTTTAGTGATTGCCTGTTGCCAGCTATTATCTAGCTCAGTCACTAAAATAGGTTCATCAATTTGCACCCAGTCGACATTATGTATTGCTAGTTGTGTCAATAACTCTGTGTAAGCAACAAGTATTTTATCCAATAAATCAATTTTGTTAGATGAGTCTTTTTCTTTACCTAGCCATAAATATGAAACCGGTCCTAATATGACAGGTTTAGCTTGATGGCCTAGGCAATTAGCTTCTGATATTTGCTTAAGCAGTGTTTTACAATCTAAATTAAACTCAGTATCTGCAGTAAATTCAGGCACGATATAGTGATAATTTGTATCAAACCATTTTGTCATTTCACCTGCATGTACACAGCTACAATCGTTATCAATAGTAGAACGTCCGCGGGCAATACGAAAATAATTATCAAGCGATGTACCTTGCAAATCATCGACTCGTTTGGGCACATTACCTAATAAAAAACTGGTGTCGAGTACTTGGTCATAAAGGGAAAAGTCACCGACCGGTACTATGTCTAATGTCTGTTGATGTTGCCAATGTTTTTTACGTAAGTTTTGCGCGGTCTCTTGTAATTGTTCGGCAGGTATTTTTTTTTGCCAAAATTTTTCTAATGCAAATTTAAGTTCACGTTTAGATCCTATTCTTGGAAAACCAAGGTTATGTAATGTAACCATCTATTTATTCTCGTTAAGTAATTTTTAATGAATACAGAATAAATAAATAATTACATGAATAATAATGGTATAAATACATGAATAAATGAATTTTACTCATACAATGGTTTGCAGCTGTGCTTTGCCACTAAATTTTGCAAGCCGTGCTTTAAAAACTGAGTATTGAAAACGGGATAAGAAAAACAAAATGATAGAGCGTAACCACTTAGCCATTATTCGTCAGATTGATCGTTTAGGCACATTAACCCAAGCTGCAGACTCTTTATGTTTAACGCAATCGGCACTGAGTCATGCCATTAAAAAATTAGAAGCACAATTAGGTGTCAAAATTTGGTCTAAAGAAGGGCGAACATTACGTTTGACCCAAGCTGGGCAGTCAATGTTATCCGTGGCTAATAGAATATTGCCACAACTTGAACATACCGAACAACTCATGCAGCAAATCGCCAAAGGGCGCAGAGGATCATTAAGGATTGGTATGGAATGTCATCCTTGTTATCAATGGTTATTAACGGTGGTTTCCCCCTACTTGGAAAAATGGCAAGATGTTGATGTAGATGTAAAACAACGTTTTCAATTCGGTGGTATCGGTGCTTTATTTAGCTATGATATTGATGCACTAGTAACACCTGACCCACTCTTTAAGACAGGTTTAGTTTATACCCCCGTTTTTGATTACGAATTAGTCTTAGTGGTTCATGAAGACCACATCCTAGCTAATGAAGATTATGTTATACCTGAGCAACTAACCGATGAAACCCTCATTACTTATCCGGTTGAAGTTGACCGTTTAGATATTTTTAGCAAATTTATGTTGCCAGCACAATGTAGTCCCTATCAACATAAAGTGATTGAAACCACCGATATTATGTTGTTAATGGTAGCAAGTTGTCGTGGTGTTTCGGCGTTACCTGCGTGGTTGGTTGAACAATATCAAAAAACATTGCCGATTAAAGCGCTGCGGTTAGGGGAAAAGGGGATCCATAAACAAATATTTATTGGTCTGCGTGAAAAAGATGTAGAGATAGAATATCTAAATAATTTTGTTGAAATGGCGAGTACGGCGACGTAAGTTAATTTTTTGTTAGCAGATCTAAAATAATAATTAACTATTTTGATTAATTACATGTTTGGGCATGCGATAGGAATTCTGTGTTTATTGACGTAATGACAATTCATCGTTGTATGATAATAATGTTGATATATTAAAAGACCCCCTGACATTTATCGTTTATAATCAAGCATGTATTTGCCTACTTCTAGGCACTAGGATTTTTATTCAACTTAAGGAGCTCAATATGAAAAAACTACTCATTCCATTTTTACTGATCTTATCTGTATCTGATCATTGTTACGCTGATTCAGGTATTAGAGATTCATTGGAAGAAATGTTTGAAATAACGAATATGCAGCAAATGTTAGATAGCTCATATGCTCAAATAGATCGCGCTTTTTCACAGATGGTTAACGAAGATGATATATCCAAAAAACAGCAGCCTATTTATGAACAGCATAGACAAAAAATTAATGTCTTAATAAAGCAATCTATGAGCTGGAGTAAAATTAAAGAACCCATCATAGTAGCGTATTCTAAGGTTTATACAAAAAGTGAAGTGGATGAGCTTAATATGTTTTATAAATCAGCACTTGGACAGAAAATGATAAAAAAAATGCCTGAATTAATGCAAGCTACCATGCAAGCTATTCAAACTACATCAATGGATTTGATCCCAAAAATGCAGGCATTACAAAAAGAGTTTGATGACGAGTTACGTAAAAATTCTTAATAAAAAATAATTTATTAAATTATTTATATTAATAGGGAACTTTATTCAAAACGACCACTCATAGTATACGAGACGTTTATATTCCCTTAGTGTTTCATGTTTTTATAGTGCGTTTATTTGCCAAGCAGATAAACGTTTTTTTTTGCCCGTAAGAAAATCCTAAATAACGGGTTTATGATCTAATACCAATTGAATTAAAGTAGTGATCTATTATAAGCGAGAGTAAATGTTCAAGAGCAAGACGCTTGAGTGAGTAATAGCGTGCTATTGGGATTGAAAGCAACGCAGATATTGGATGTTTAGACCACCTTAGAATGATCGATTCATTATTTCAATTAATTGTATAACATCCTAGGATGAGTTTCTGATTTTTTATTCGAATATCATTATGAAATTGTGCGGATGTGAGGCGCTTTAAAGTTAACATTGTGTAACACAATCATCATATACCTATTGCCTTAATGATATTAGAGTTCGCGGCCTAAGTTGATTACGTCGTTTAGCTTAGTTTTAACGTAGCGTTAAGGTTGAATGATTATAAGCCTTTATTCAGCGTAATTATGTTTAAGGGGGTTAAGTGCAATCATCAGATAAAACAATAAAGTTATCACCATGGGATAAATTAGATACCCGTCTTTTTATCGAAATATCTATTTTCCTACAAACCATGGCTCATACCTCGGAAATTATTAATCCTGATGATGTTGTGGATCTACTAGCTAACATAGCTAGTGATGATCACAGAAAAGTGAGTGATTGGTTGGTATTAGCGATAATTGAAAAATCATCAGGAAAAGAACTTGGTAATATTTCGATTAAATATTTCAATGAACAAATGAGTATTAATGAGATTAGCTGGATGATGCTTAGTAATCAAGAAGGCGTAAATGCGTATAAATTATCTAATTTTCTTAAAAGCGAAACATTAAAAAATTATCGTTTGAACAAATTTATTGATAAATGTTTAAACGATAGTGGCGGTTCATCTCATTTATTAGCGCAGTATGACTTTATTCGTAAAGATGAAGTGTAACAAAATGTCATGATTTATTAATATCGTAGCTATGCTGATAATCTTAAAACTAAAACTAAAACTATATGGCTTTAGATTTTTACTGGCTAGGTCAAATCAATTACTAAGGGCACGGTTAAATACTACATTAACCGCCATAGAAAAGTGATAAGTACATTAATCGATGAGCGGCCTAATACTTCCCAGTAAAGGGAGTTGTTTAATCGAGTGATAACGAAGTGAAAGTGAAATACAGTGCTTAAGTTCTGTTAATGGCAACTCATCAGTTAATTGAAACACTAGTGCTCGATTGCCTTGGTAGACAAAGGTTTCACCATAAAGCGTTTTAATGGTTTCAATTAACGTGGTTTTACAATTAAAGAAGAGGCAGTATTGCTGAGGATACTTGGGTTTCCAGTCAAATCTTAGGGTGCTGCCTTTTTTAGTGAGATAACTAGGTTCATTCCACTTTAATGTTTCAGTAATATCGTTAATATTATCCTCTTTGGCAACATCAAAAATCAAGGTTCTGATTGTTGTTAATAACACCACAACGTTAGCAGGGTAGCGTGAGAATTTTTCTTTTATTAAGGGCTCCATAAATTCTGCCATTATTGCCTCTCGGGTTCAAATGCATCATATTTGGGTAAGCTATTTTCAAGGTCGTCCCAATTTGCTTTTGAAGTCACAAAGTTATGTGAAATCGGTCTTTCTTTTATGTCAGAATCAAAGATACCTAAGCGCACTCTCACTCTATTTTTATCTTGTTCATTTGAGCTGTAAATAGGAGAGCCACAAGCGGAGCAAAAATGTCGTTCTCTGCCTGGTTTCAAGGAAAAGGTACTGAGTTTTTTCTGCCCCTGAGTAATGTTAAAGTTGCTTGTTTGAACAAAGCCATTTGTTGCATAAGCCGTTCCCGTTGACTTTCGGCAAAGGGAGCAATGACAATGAATGATACTTTTAATAGGCCCATTTACTTCGATGCTTATAGCACCACATAAACATTTTCCAAAATACATTCTATTACTCTCAATCAAAGTGGACTAATTCAAATTTGGCATAATTATGCCATTATGTAGGCAATTATATAAGCCATTAATAAAACAATGCAATGTCTTTAACTGTGTAAGTTGAAGGCATAAGTTGGCAGGAAATATTCTGTTCTTTATTTATCTATGAATTTAAGTCGTGTAATTTTTATGGAAAAATTAGACTTGAGTGTTGGAACTTTTGTCGTTATCGTCAAAACAGCCGACCTTAAATTTCGATGACTATATGCTTCTTTAAAATCTTATTTTATTGTAAAAATTGCATAAGCAGCCTATTCCAATAAAATAAAATGAACCAGTATTGTTGAGTCGTAGTCGTAATTGAACTCACTTCTAACCAAGTTAGATCCAAATTGAATTTTTAAAATATTTTGTTGTTATAAATGAACAGCTGATAATTAAACGCGGTGGCGACCTATCAAGCATTTCACAGGGCGTTATTCGCTATTTAATTATCAAGTCAACGCTGATAAATAATGAATTTCATCAACTTTTAACTTTAATTTCATCAATATAGACTATGCTAAAAGTAATGACGATAAATGAGTTTGTTTATCATAAAGTGTACATTATTAAAAGTGGTTTTATATGAAACCTAATTACTCGGCTTCAATCATTGAACAAGAATATCTAACAATTGTTAGTGAATTCTCTGTAGATTTACTGGCGATGGATTCTATTGATGATATTCTCTGGCCTGTGGCTCAAAATGTTATCCCCAAACTCGGATTTGTCGATGTTGTTATTTATTTATATGATGATAAAAAACAAGTTCTGGTGCAAAAGGCAGCCTTTGGTCATAAAAATCCAAAGGCAAAAAAAATATTTAAACCTATTGAAATCAAGCTAGGTCAGGGCATTGTTGGTCATGTCGCGATTAATAAAAAGCCAATGATTATCCCTGATACTCGCTTAATTCCCTATTATATCGTCGATGATAAGTTTCGTTTATCTGAGCTATGTGTCCCCATGATGGCTGATGGTATGTTTATTGGTGCTATTGATTCAGAGCATCCCAATGAAAACTTTTATAACGAAAATCATTTAAAAGTAATCGTTACTATCGCGTCTCTATTGGCAACTAAAATACTTCAATTAAGATCAATTGATAGTTTAAATCAAGTGGTTGCTGAACTTGAGTATAATAAAAAAATTCAAAGTAGTTTATTTGAAATAGCGGAGTTGATTTTCAAAAGTACTAATATAGACGATTTTTATCGGCAATTACATGATTGTATTAGCCGATTGATGTTCAGTAATAACTTTTATATTGGCTTGCTCGCAAAAAATAAAAAATCTTTTACCTTAGCTTACTGTGTTGATGAATTTGATACCGACCTTGATAAAGAGCAAATACCGATCAATAAAGAAAAACCGAGTATTACCGGTTTTGTTTTTACCTCGAATGAGGCGCTACTTATTTACGAAGAAGAATTAAAACAACGTATTGCGGATGGGCAGCTTTATGTTAGGGGATCATTGCCTAAAGCATGGTTAGGTGTGCCATTTGGTGACGGGGATTCTCGTGGTATTGTTGTGGTACAAAGTTACTTAGGTGGCTACCTTTTTACAGAGAAAGATAAGCAATTACTTACTTTTGTTGCTAAGCATATTTATAATGCTTTAGAACGTATGAAAGCGAAAACTGAATTGCAATTTCTTGCTTTGCATGATCCTCTGACAAAGTTACCTAACCGTTTATTATTTACGGATAGGGTGCAACATGCTATTGCTTATGCGCGTCGAAATAAAAAATATTCTCTTGCGTTGTTTTTCTTAGACTTAGATAAGTTTAAGGAAATTAATGATAACTATGGTCATCACATTGGTGATTTATTATTGATCCAAGTTGCGACTACTATTAATTCATGCCTTCGAGAATCAGATACTTTATGTCGGCTAGGTGGCGATGAATTTGCCGTATTACTTAATGATATTACCTTACAGCATGAAATTGAGCTTATTGCAGAGAAAGTTGCTGATGCCGTTCGACAAACCATCGATATTGGTGAACTTCAATTTGATATATCAATGAGTATAGGGGTTACTTCGTTTTCATCAGGTAAAGAGGTTGCAGAGCAATTACTCATCCAAGCTGACCGAGCTATGTATAAAGCAAAAGAAATGGGCAGAAATAAAATTATTTATTATCGTAAGTTACAGTAACGTTGAAATGGAATTTAGCCTTTTCTAATAATGATCACATGTTATATTTAGCGTAAATTTTTTCGAAAGTGCCATTGGCCGTTAACGCGATGATAACGTTATCAACTTTATTTCTTAATGACATATCTTTAAACGCCATATGAGAATATACGTCAGGCCATAACCTATGTATGGTAAAGTTACTGGCAGTATTATTCATATCTTTTTGGTAATAATTATTTTTTAAGTCATGCCAAAATATGTGTATATCTCCAATACGGATATCTTTACGTCCAATGATCAGTAAATGGCTGGAATCTTTAGGTTGGGAATGTTCGCTATAATTGGGGTTTGCCAGTGCCATTTTTTTAAACTCATCGCCAAGTAACTCTTTAGCTCCTTGATAAGCGGTGATCGATAAGGGCAGTAAATCAGTTATCTTTTTTATGTTAAGTTGTGCACTTTTTTTGGAAATAGCAACGTCAGTATAACGAAAAACGGGTGCTGATAAATGGGCTTTAGTCTGTGAACCAGCAAATATATTACAGGCAATGTCGATTAATTTTCCGTAATTAATTTCATGTAAAAGCCTATTGTTGCTCATAAATACAAATGTTAGCTTATATTCAGGCAATTGCTCAAATACGGCTTCGGTAATTTCTATAAATAAGCCTGTTTGATCTTCTTCAACAAAAAAAGGAGGGAAGTTGCCGACACCAATTTTTAATTCTTGATTAGCCTGCAGCAAAGTAGAAACAACCAAGAGGCTTGCTAAAAAAATACGATGTAAAATTTTATACATAATTTCAGGCGTCACTCAAAGGTATTATATCAATTAGTATAAGCTTAATACTTGGAAAAATTAAATTTTTTATCAAGCGGATATTGATTTTCAACATACCAGAAGCTATTTAAAGCATATAACAAATTTTCTACCGTATATTCAATGAATAATACCCATGGAATTAAAGTCGTTATTCAATGGGTATAAAGCATCAACGAAGAAAATACCTTACATAAAATTGAAAAAGTCATTTAACGTTAACCTGTCGTTAACCATACAAAAGTCATAATGGCGATGCTCTTAATTAATACTCAAAAGCTTTAAGTTCTAAGTAATTGATTCGTTATGCGAAAAGCTTTGCTTTTAGTCTATACTTGACAAGCCCTCACTACTGGAAATTTATTTTATGCGTTTATTATTCATTGTTGCATCCTTAACTGGTTTATTACTTAGTTGTAATAAACCAGTTGAAAAATTCAAAGAAGTTATTCGTCCCATCGCATGGGTTCAAGTACAACAAGCGTCGTTTGATCAAGTACGGCGATTATCAGGAACGGTGTATCCTGTTGAAGCAACAAATTTAAGTTTTGAAGTAGGAGGTAAAGTTGAATCAGTAAAAGCTAAATTAGGCGATTCGGTCAAACGCGGTGATGTATTGGCGCGATTAGAGCAACGAAACTTTAATTTAAGTTTACAGTCATCGCAAGCCAATTTACAAAAAGCACAGTCAATGCTATCTGAGTCAAAAAATGAATATCAACGTTATACCGAGTTATCAGACAAAGGTTTGGTTTCTAAGTCGGGTTTTGATAACGCTAAAGCGGCATTCGAGTCGGCTACCAGTGCTGTAAGTTTAGCGCAAACGCAGCTAGAAATATCCCAAAAGGACCTTGAAGATACGCTTTTAACTGCGCCCTATAACGGTAAAATCACTAAACGATTAATTGAACCTTCAATGCAATTACCGTCCGGCCAACCGACTTTTGAAATAGAAGGCGAAGATGGTCTTGAAGTGCAAGTGATGGTGCCAGAAACCTTGATCAGAGATCTCTCAAAGGGAAGTGAAATAAGCATTATTTATCCTGCATTTCCAAGCTTAATTAGCGCAGGTGCTATCACTGAAATAGGTTCACGTGCTGAAAAGGCCAATGCGTTTCCAGTGACCATTTTAATCAATTCTTCTCTTGAAGGGCTAAGAGCGGGTATGACCGCAGAAGTAGATTTTACTTTTGAAGGTATAGGTCGAACGGGCTATACCGGTATGACTTTTAGATTGCCAATTACTGCGTTAGCTGCAGGTGAAATGCAAAATGCCTATGTATTTGTTTATGATATTGATACGCAAACGTTACAAAAACGTTTAGTGCAAACTGAAAGTATTTTAAATAATGAAGTTCTCGTTTCATCAGGTCTTAAAAGTGGTGATATTATAGCCACCGCTGGTGTGTCTTTTTTACGTGATGGTCAATCCGTACGCTTGCTTGATAAGCATGTAAAACGTTTTAACTAATGGTTCGTTTAGGAGATAAAAGATGAATTTAACTAAACTGGCATTTAATTACCGAAAATCGATATTGATGATCCTTGCCTTGTTATTGATTAATGGTGTTTTCGCTTATTTAACGTTACCCGCTCAAGAAAATCCAAAAATTACTATTCGAAACGCAGTGGTCACTACCTCATTTCCGGGTATGGCACCAGAGCGAGTAGAACAGTTAATTACAAGAGCAATAGAAAAAGAAATACGTAAAATACCAGAAGTAGAAAAACTCACCTCATCATCAGTAACTGGGAAATCGGTTATTCATGTGGAAATATACGACCGCTATTTCAACCTTGATAATATTTGGCAAGATTTACGTAACAAAGTTAAACAGGCAGAAGCCAATTTACCGCAAGGCACTAAAACCCCCTTTGTTAATGACTCGTTTGGCGATGTCTCGGTGGTGACCTTGGCACTAACCGTTGATGGTTTTAGTATGGGAGATATGAATGACATTTCAAAACATATTAGAGATAACCTTTATAGCGTCATCGGCACCAAAAAAATCGATATTCTGGGCGTACAAGCTGAACGTGTTTTTCTGGAGGTTTCAAGTGCTAAATTATCACAGTTAGGGATTTCACCACGAAGTATCATCGCAGAACTACAGCATCAAAATATTATTAGCCCAGGCGGAGAAATTGATACCGGCACTAAATCCTTAGTAGTAGAGCCAACAGGAAATTTCTCCTCAATTGAAGAAATAGGCAATACCCATATCACCATACCAGGTACTGACGATACGATAGCATTAAAAGATATTGTCACCTTACGCCGCGATTATATCGATCCGCCACATCAGCCAGCATACTTTAATGGCAAACCTGCCGTTATGTTTGCGATTGCGATGTTGCCTGAATATAACTTGCTTGAATATGCACCCAGAATAAAAGAAAAAGTAGCGGAAATTGAAAGCACGTTACCGCTTGGCTATCAGATAAATATCGCCACTTATCAAGCAGAACAAGTACAACGAGCCGTTAGTGGTGTTTCAATGAATGTTTTGCAAACATTGGCAATTGTTTTAGTGGTTGTGATTTTTTTCCTAGGGATGCGTACCGGATTAATTGTTGGTTCTATTGTGCCTTTTGTAATGTTAACCACATTGGCTATCATGCAGTTTAGCGGTATGGCTTTAGAAAAAATGAGTTTAGCGACGCTCATTATCGCATTGGGTTTATTAGTTGATAACGGTATTGTTATTGCTGAAGATTTTAAACGTCGATTAGAAAAAGGTCAGGAGCGTTTAGAGGCGATGTATCAAGGCGGTAAAGAACTTGCCATGCCATTATTAAGCTCTTCAATTACCACTATTTTATTCTTTTTACCCTTGATGTTGGCTGAACACGTGGCGGGGGAATTCACGCGTTCTATATCCCTTGTTATTCTGATCACTTTGATGACCAGCTGGATTTTGGCATTATGTGTAACGCCAACACTTTGTTATTTTTTCATTAAAGTGGATGTAAATTCAACAACAATGGCAGTAAAGCAGGATGGTAGTGCAACTAAAAGTCAGGGACTTTATGGCTATTATGAAGTGTTTCTTCATTGGGTATTAGCGCATAAATCCTTATTTATGGTGATTATGGTGGCATTATTAGTTTTTTCATTAAGCGGCTTCCAATTACTTAAACAGCAGTTTTTTCCTGATTCAGACCGCACCCAAATAATGATGTATGTTGATTTACCAAATGGTACATCGGCGCGTGAAACTGATCGTCAAATGTTAGACGTTTTCAAGTGGTTAGATGATAAACAACGCTTTCCACAAATTACTAATTATTCTGGTTATGCGGGTTTTAATGGACCACGTTTTGTTTTGACATTGACCCCTGAAGATCCGGCTGATAATAAAGGTTTTGTTGTCTTAAATGTTAAAGAGGGTACCGACTTAACGGGTATGGTCAATAAATTACATAATGGCTTGATTGAAAACTTTCCCAATGTTTCTGGGCGAGTTAAACGTATGTTTTCTGGACCATCGGATTCAAGCACCATCAGCATACAAGTCAAAGGCCCGGATAAAGATATCTTGTATGCTAAAGCTGAAGAAATTATGGCGGTTTTACAGCAGGTGCCTTTCACTAAAAATGTTCGTACTGACTGGGAAAACCGTATTACGAAAATCAAAGTTAAGGTGGATCAACATCGGGCTCGTCGTGCCGGTGTTACTTCTAATGATATAGCTACCGCTTTACAAGGGTTCTTTAGTGGCGCAAATATCACTGAATACCGAGAGGGTGATGATGTGATTCCTGTCATTTTAAGAGCAAGAGATGACGAACGTTTTAACTTAGACCGACTACGCACTATTTCGGTTTTTTCGAGTAGTTCTAACTCATCAATCCCTTTATTTCAGGTGGCAGATTTTGTTCCTGAAAATCAATATGCCAAAATTCAACGTGAAGATATGTTTACTACCATCACCGTTGAGGCAAGTAATACTGAAATGACCGCTCAAGATTTACATAAAATTATTGATAGTGATATACAGGCGTTAAAAGCGGATTTACCAGTGAATCATAACATTGAATATGATGGTGTTATTGTTCAGTCTGCTGATGCTTCAAAAGCGCTGGGTGCCAGTATGCCGATGGTGATTGGTTTAGTCTTAATTTTATTGGTGATGCAGTTCAATTCATATCGTCGCGCGATGATTATCGTATTAACCATTCCTCTTTCTTTAATTGGCACTATCATCGGATTATTGGTGATGAATGCTCCTTTTGGTTTCATGGTGACTTTAGGTGTTTATAGTCTGGCCGGTATTATTATCAACAATGGTATTGTGTTAATTGACCGTATTGATATTGAGCGCCGAGCGGGTGCTAGTGACTATCAGGCAATAATTACCTCCTGTATTGCTCGATTAAGACCTATTGCTATGACAACGGTTACGACTATATTAGGCTTGTTGCCATTATTGATGGACTCTGAGTCGATGTTTTATGGCATGGCAACGGTATTAGCGTTTGGGCTAGGTATTGGTACGATATTAACTTTAGGTGTTGTTCCCGTATTATATGCGTCATTTTTTAAGGTGAGTCGATGAAACATAATGCGTTGTTGGTCGAGGATGATCTCGACCTAGCAGCAACCATTATCGATTATCTTGAGTTAGAGGACATTGTTTGTGATCACGCCGCTAATGGTATTGCCGGTTTACAACTGATCAATAAACACCATTATGATGTGATCATTCTTGATGTGAATATGCCGCGTATGGACGGTTTGTCTGTCTGTCAAAATATTCGTGAACAGGGCATGACGACACCCGTATTAATGTTAACTGCACGTGATACGCTTGACGATAAACTTGCTGGTTTTGCTGTTGGCTCCGATGATTATTTGGTAAAACCCTTTGCGATGTTAGAGCTGGTGGCGCGCTTAAAAGCGTTGGCGCAGAGACGTAGTGGCCAAACAAGCAAACTTACAGTGCAAAGTCTCAGTGTGGATCTTGATAAGAAAGTAGCGATTCGTGGTTCAAGAAAATTACATCTTTCGCCTATAGGTTGGAAAATACTGGAAATTTTATTACGAAAATCCCCGGAGGCAGTTTCTCGCGAAAAAATTGCCCAAGCGGTTTGGGGGGATGATGTGCCTGAAAGTAATAGCTTAAAAGTACATATATTTAAGCTCAGAGAACAAGTAGAAGGCGAAAATGAGCAAAAGCTTATTCATACCCTACCAGGAGTAGGCTTCACATTAAGAGAATTAGACAGTTAGCTGTTTAGTTGCGCCGTATGAAAAAGATAAAATCAGGAGTTAAAAACGCTATTAAAGTGAAAACTTTACGCCGATACGTACTTAAAATTCAAAGTATTGTCGCGGTAATCGTGGTGCTAAGTTATACCGCAATTATTAATTTTTACTTTGTAAATGGTTTAGGCGAAGCAAATTTTCAAGATCTACATCTAGAGACGAATGCTTTTGCTAAGGCATATCAGCAAAACCATGATATTGCTTTACCTAACTCGATTCATTTTAGTGGTTATTTAGGTTGGCAGAGTTTACCCGCAAACATACAACAAACTTTTTCATCGTTACGACAGGTAACTAACCTGCAGATGAAAAGTGTTAAAAAGGGTGAACATAACACCTTTTTTTTGTGGCCCAAACACGTGTTTTTTATGGTTGCGCAACCCTTAAGTGATGGTCGCATTTTTTATTTAGTGAGGACCATTGATACCGAGCATTATGATGATTTAGGCAAAACAGGCATTGTCAAAATGTTTAGCTTAAGTTGGCCATTAGCGCTAATTTTTTTGCTTGTTATGCATACTATAGTACAGCTAGTCTTAACTAAAGTATTAAAACCCTTTCATCAACTAAGTGCTTGGGTAGATACCTTAACGTTAGCTAATGTTAATCATGATGTGCCTAGCTTTAAGTTTAAAGAACTTAATAATATTGCTGAAAAACAAAAGGTTGTACTTGTTCGTATCAGTAATATGTTAAGTAATGAACAAGACTTTCTTCGCCATGCCAGCCATGAGTTACGCACACCTATTGCGGTTGTTAACAGTAATAGTGAGTTATTAACGCGCGTATTAAATTTAAATACCTGTAGTGATAAAGGTTACGTCCCTGTACAAAGAATAAAACGTGCGGCGCTAAATATGCAGCATATGACCGAAACCTTATTGTGGTTAAGTCGTGAAGATAATAAAACTTTGGCCAAAGTGGAGGTGAATAGTGTGGTTAATTTGGGTGAAATGATTGAGCACCTCGTTGAAGATAATCAATATTTACTGCAAAGCAAACAAGTTGAGCTGGTCTTAGATCTTGATGAGTGCAGTGTGCAAACAGCAGAAACACCGTGTCGTCTCATTTTAAATAACCTTATCCGTAATGCATTTCAATATACTGCCGAAGGAGAGGTGATTATCACGTTTTCTCAGAATAAAGTCACCATCAAAAACATCAATCAAACACCTGAGGATATCGACTATAATGGTGCTGATTACGGTTATGGGCTAGGTCTACGTTTAGTGGATAAAATAGTGAATAAAATGCATTGGCATTATCATAATAATGAGATCGAAGGTGGTCGTTTGGTTACTATTACATTTGAGAATATTTAATGTTATTTACTTATGATGATGTGTAGATATTTAACACAGCTTTCCTTAAAACCTATTCACTTTTGTTGTAACATAAAAATAAATTATTTTCGCCTTATGTGGCTGTTATACCAATTGCAATAATGAATCGATCATTCTAAGGCGGTCTAAATATCCAATACCTGCGTTGCTTTCAATCCCAATAGCACGCTATTACTCATTCAAGCGCCTTGCTATTGAACACTTACCCTCGCTTATAATAGATAACTACTTTAATTCAATTGGTATTACTCAAATAGGGAGGATTGAAAAAGCCAGTTAGGACTAATAACTGGCTTGGAAAAATACTAATTACTTTAAGACTCGCTTCCTATAAACTTACTTTCTTACGTTTTATTTGTAGTAATAATAAACCGCCGAAAAATAAAGCTAACGTTTTAGGCTCAGGCACAGGTGTTGATGTATTATCAGCAACTAGGATTGAAGTACCGGAAAATTGCGCCACGACGTCACCAAAATCAAAATCTAGCAAACCTGAACTACCTTGTTCAAAACTTAATAAGTGTGTACCTGCAGTAAGTGCTTTAAAGCTAAAACTTGCCAAAGTAAATTGACTACCTTGGAAACTTTTTAGTGTGTTTTCATCGGTAGATGCCCAAGAGTACTCCTCTAAATAAAGGCTATTGGTTAATGCTTTTTCATAGGTTAAACCATCGTCAAAGCCTGCACCAAATTGCCAATCAAGTAAGGATAAATTATTTGACTGGAAGTTAAGCATAGAGAAGAATCCACCCAGCGCTTGAGAGAAATCTCTGACCACTAACTGCGCATAGATGATGTCATCTTGTTGGTAACTGACTTTATCTAATTCAATGTCTACTTTAATTATCGAAGCTTGGCTGATAGTGCTATGTAATATCATGATAAGCAAACCAGCGATTAGTAATAAATTTTTCATGGTTGATCCCTGTATTATTCTTATATGGATTAAGGTGTAATAGCGCATCGTGGTAAGTCACAAAGTGTCATCATGGCTTTAACGTCTCGGTGGTTAATTGCCCTGTCGTTATTAAAATCATACTGCAGACCTAAATCATCCGATTGACGTAATAATGTCGTAAAAATATTAATATCACGTTGATCAACCTGACTGTTATCGTCTAAATCTGCTAGGTTTGCGGGTGTTGGTAAACAAACACCTTCGCCAGCAACTAAACAGCTTAACCATTCACTAAATTCATTATCGAAGCGGCTACCCCAACCGTCGAGAATATCTTGATAAGGAGTAAACTCTGGTAATGGATTTGGATCAGGTTCTTCTATTGGTGGCTCGCCAGTATTTTGTTGCCCACAAGTCCATACCCAATAACCACTGCCGCTATAGCCATTTTCACTGTCATCGTATAACCACAACCAATTATTTGCTTCGGCGTCTGGTTTTGCTTGCCAGCCCCAATCAAACTCACAACCTTCATTTGATGGTTCGCCACCGTCATTAACAGCGTACTTTGCTGCGCGCATTGAAGGTAACAATTCATTATCAATTTCTGCACGATGATTTTCCATCATAAACCGGGTCGCTAAATAGCCCCATGAATAGGTCCGCGATGCGTCACTATTGGCATAAGTTGTTTGAAATAATTCACTCAATGAATAGGTGTTATTTGGTGCAACAGCTAAGGCTTGTGGATTCGTTGGTGGTTGCGCTAAGTACTCAGCTAAGCCTTCTCCCCACCACACTGAGTTCTCTGGTTGGTCCGTAAAACTGCCCCACTTATTAAAACGACCGTCTAAGTAATGATATTGCTCATGCTCAAGATTCCAAATGACAAAACCTGATAACCAAGTCGCTTGATAAGCAATAAAGCGAGCTTGGCTCGTTTCACTAAACGGGTTGTCTTCTAAATACATACCACCGTTATCGGTATCAATGTCGAAAAAGTCACCAGCATAGTTTTGATACTCAGTACTAGAGCTAAAAACAACCACTTCTAGGGCACTATTAAAGTCATCGGCAACCGGTGTTGTTGGGTTGGTAAAAAATGTTTGATGAAATTTCTCTTGTCCAGCGGTCAAAATTTGGCAGGTCGCCATGATGTTATTATTGCTTATATCTCCTTGATAACGAATTTTAACCGTATTACTACAGGCATAACTACCTTCAAGTACATGTGCTTCAAGATCAAAGCTACAAGCATCACCATACATAGAGCAATTTTCACTATCAAAAAATTTCACCATACTTTGTGCGTTAACCCAGCCACCGCTGCCAACGCCTTCAAAAGAATAGCTTGCTAGTATGTTAACTATGGTCGGTCTTACTTTATTGGCGATAACACCAGAAAATTTTAATAACCGGCCAAGCTCTGAAATAGTGTCAGCCCATTGATATTGACGTGTATGGCCAATTAACCAAGTGCCATCAGTGCTAACAAATTTTATTAGATTATCAATTATTTGTGGATTATTAGTTAAGGTGGTTGCTAATGCTTGCTCTTCATAATTATTGGCATTAAAAAATTGTACCAATACATTAGTAAAGCCTTGCTCCTGATAATAGAGTCCCCAGTCGTTAGCACGATCTACTGTATTAGCATAACCAATTAAGGCCTCACTGAAACGAGCAAGAAAGGGCTGGCGATCGGTTTTTGAACCATTTACCAAAATCAGCATTTCAAAACGCAGCATAAAATTGCGTGAACTGTCGCCGTTAAAGGTAACAAAATGCTCACCGGCAAAATAACGTTCAAATGCTTGGGCTAATATAGTTTGATAGTTATGTTGAAAAACACGCCCCGTACTGCTTTCAGCCCAATGCATGGCACGTAGGTAGGTAACCAGTTTTTCAAGTTCAACAGCACCACTTTCATCACTGCCAGTAAAGGTAAACAGTGTTTCATTAATGGCTTGAGCAACAGTTAATAAGTTAGCATCAGAAAAAACGTCAGTGCCGGCATAGGCATTGTTATATAAACCGTAAAGACAATTGACTAAATCACCTTGCTTGATTGCGCTAAGTAAATTTTCTCCGGTTAAAGTAACTAGGTCATCGGCAGTGGCACAACCAGCAGCTATAGATGAACTTAGTTTGCTTTGTTGAAGTCGCTTATTTTTTTTACTTTGTTTATGGCGAGAATCTACCGAGGGTTTTTCAGTTAATTGGCGCTTTGACATTTTTTCTTGTAGTCGTTGATATTCATTAGGTGGCACTAATCGAGGTGGCTTAGGTTGGCGTCTATCCGTATTAGTCAATCGATGTTGATACTTTGCCACTTGACTAAAGTTTTCAAGATCTGTTGGGATAACTTTCTCTGTATTATTTTGCGCTTGTGCGAACACAAGACTGGTACTAAGCATAAGCCCAGCAAACAGTATTTTTTCTTTTTTCATTATTTTTCCTAATAGTTATTTTTATATATTTTTATTAGTTATAAATGTTTTTATGTTGCAATAGTGTGACCAAACAGTAACAAGTCTGTACTATCGACTACAATATACAGTACATTATATATTGTATACAATGTTTTTTTGGTGTTTTTTTACACATTTACATGTGGTTTTTGAAAATATAATGCTCTACAACTAGGTAGCTTTGATGTGGTGTAATTTATGGATAGTTAGATAATTTTTTTTTAGCTAGATCAAGTTTATATTAAATACTTAGGGTACTGCACAAATATTCAGCCATGTAATTGCTTAATATTCAAGATCAAGTTTGATAGTAGAGACAACAAATATTTCCGTTCCACTGCTAGCTTAACTCTGAAATTCCATCTTGATACGTGATGGGTATGTTTGCTCTTTAGCAAAGTAACTTGTTCAACGTTCGTCATGAATAAGGGTCTCCAAGATATAACTTTTATCGTTATTTTAGTGGTGACTGTCTGGAATGTGTTTATATATTAAAGACAAGAGCACTAATCTTTCAATATCTAAATTCACAACTAATCTTCTTTTTTATATAAAATTCAGGGGCTAGTTTTATGATGAAATTTATTACCAAATCATACCTTATATTGGTTATTAATTCGGACTTCATCAAAAACACTTGATTAATAAATGAGCTTACATTAGGTTTAGGTTGTTTACAGTGTGGTTTTATTTATGGATGAAGGTGATTGCTAAGCAGAATTGGCAAATACACAATTACACAAAATATACTCTTTTTAAAATAATATTATTACTGGTTGTTAAACGCCACGCCGTCTTCATATGAGTAGATAGTAGGCCCTTAGTAGGCTTATTGCCGTTTTACAATGTAGGACAATACACTTGCGTGAGTGAAAATAAACCATAGATTTTTGATTTAAATTAATGGCTTTATATTGGCTCTGTGAGAATTTAAAAAGGAATATAAAATGACATTACTAAAATTAGCCAGTAAAAGCAGTAAAGGCTCAAACCTTAAAGCATCGCAGCAGGTAAACTGCGGCACAACTGTTTCATTAAATATAGCATTGCTGGTTTCCTCAATGCTCTGCTCCGTACCAATAATGGCCAATTCGTTAGATAATGAAAGCCAGGAACCGACGAATAAAATTCAAAGTATAACTCCGAATTTAATTTTATTGCCGATTAACAATGAGCTCTTTCTTTATGGTAAAGATGCCCTTAATTTTGATTTGGATAACTACTTGTCAGTGAATGCTCCACTGCTGTTAAGTTCTCAAGAAACAATCAGGCATTGGTCAGGCTTTTACAGTATCAATCCTAAGGTTGTCTTAGCATTAATGGAGTCTTATTCTGAGATTATTTCGGCGCCTAATGAAGAAAAATTATTATCTCCGTTTGGCCGTTTGTCAGCTAAATCTGGATTATCAGAACAAATACAAGACGTATTATTTCAGTTATCTAATAATTTTTATCAATATGAGCAGTCACAATTACGCTTGTCAGATAATAGCCTTCATCAACAAGCCTTTAGAAATAGTGGTTCACAGTTTGCGGCTACCATTGCTTTAGACCTGTTAGAGGGCAACGTTATCACGCCTAAAAACGCGCAACTATCCGCTGATGAGCAAGGGAATAAGCATTTTTCAACAAAGTTTAGCCAATTATTTAATACGATGTTTAATCAAGAACTACAGCCTAATTCGTCAACAAAGCTACAAAAATCGCCAGTGGCACTTAGTCGCACTGTTGTTCCTCCGCAACATATGATGCAATTACCTTGGCGGATCGGCTATTCATGGAAATCTAATGGTGCACACTCTCACACGGGCAGTGGTTATCCATACTCTTCTATTGATGTCTCATATGATTGGCCTCAATGGGGAAGTAACACATACAGCGTGACTGCTGCACATAATGGGCAAGTTAACATTTTGTCTCGTTGCCAAGTTAGGGTAACTAATACTAACGGCTGGGCCACCAATTACTATCACTTAGATAATATTGAGGTAAATAACGGTCAATATGTTGATGCGAATACTAAACTTGGTGTTTACGCTAATAATAGAAATGCAGCATTGTGTGAAGGGGGTAGCTCTACGGGGCCACACTTACATTTTTCTTTATTAAAAAATGGCCGATATGTTTCTTTAGAAGGGGTTAACTTTGGTGAATATCGAATCAATATTGGTAATTTTAATTATGATAATAGTTATAGCCGTTTTTATTTTAGTAACTTAAATAATAACGGTTATAAATGCGCATGGAGTCAAATGTATAACTCAGGCACTTATTAACCTGATGTGATGGGTAATAGATGCTTGATGTTTAAGTAAAATCAATCAAGCGCCTTTTTTTAAACATTTATCCTCGTTTATAATTGCTCAATTCATTAATTAAATTTTTATAATAAGAACATTTCGTAAAATTAAAAATTTTTATCGACGCAGTGGGGTTAGTACACCTCATTGATAGTATATGATATGTAGCATCGCACAGTACTGTAAATGCTTCGAGAGTCAGTTTATCTCTTAAAGTCGCCAAACTAACAAGGCCATGATAACGTTTTCATCAGTAGTATTATCGCCAAGTTTATTTTGCCAATATTGCCATTTTATTCCTGCAAATACGGTATCTGGATTATTGGCTAATGCTTTTCCAATATCAAACCTCACTTGTGGTTGTGCTAAAAACCATGAATGAACCGTGTCACCGAGTTCATTTTTTCTTTCATTTATATATTCCATATGACCCTCAATAGAGAAGTCATATTCACCAATTGAAAAAGGGTAACCAAAGCTGATATCTACCATAAAACTATCTTTTTCTGAGGGAGCATTCGCTGTACCTGCACGCAGTCCATCATTATCATCGATATAAGCTGTAATATCTGAGTTGAGAAAAGTAAATCCTGGGATGTCCCAAGATATGCGTACACCAGGTAAATACTTCATAACATTGGCATCGGCGTCAGCATTTATTCCAAAGACTACACCTACATCCTTGATAAGATGTGAGGGCATTGTGGTGTTGAATATCTTACTTGCACTGAGATGTAGGTATATTTCACCATAAAAGTCACTGTCATCAAATCCATCTGAATTACCATCATTTAGATGATCGACAAAAAAGAAATTGTCTCCGTATTTCCATCCACTGGCGTGTTGTAATGTAATTACCGTTGTTGCGTATTTTCCACCTCCGGCAAAACTAGGTGTCAGTAATTTACCTTGTTGATAAAATAACTCAGTTTTACTCCATTCACTAGTCACACCAGCTGTTGAAATAATCCCAAGTAGTACGGTTAGGATTTTACTTATTTGTTTGAAAGCTATAAATTTAGCGTTGTTCATTAGTTACCTCAGCTTTATATGGTTTCTCATCTGGTTTTATTTCAGTTGAGAGTCTCTTATGGTATAGCTGTTATTTAAAAAAAGAGAAAGTAACTGATCACGGGACAATTAAAATGGTTTTTACTTTTTTGTAAAACGTGTTTGTTTTTATGTATATCCTATACTAGTTAGTAGCTGGATTTACTGGGTTTAAACTTTATGATGAAAAATAAAATGCTTAAATACAGCATATTTTTAGTCACTACTATGTTGACTACCTTCGCTGAGGCTAAAGACATTTTAATGGCGTTTAGCCAAGAAATCCCACCTTATATTTTTCAGAAACATAATAAGGGTATTGAAATAGATATTATTTCGTCTGCGTTAGCATATAAAGGTCATACACTAAAACCCTTGTATTTCCCCTTAGGGCGAGTCCCTATTGCCTTCATTAATAACCTCGTTGACGCAGCAATGGGCGATATGGGCGTTAACCTAACAACGCGTGGAGGATTTTATGCTGACCCAGCAGTAATCTATAACAACGTTTTTATTACTCTGAAAAGTAATAATATATCCATAGAAGAGCCGAGTGATTTAGATCATCTTACCGTCGTATCCTTTCAAGGTGCTGAAAAACGATATCCAAAGTGGTTAAAAAAAGTACAGGAAGATAAAAGGTTTTATGGTATCAGCGATCAATTAACCCAAGTGAAATTATTACAGTTACGACGATATGATGTTGTATTAAGTGACCGTTATATTTTTAAGTATTTTGTTAAACAAATGATGTTAATGAACGTTCTAGAAGTAAGTGAAGTTGATGAACATCAATTTACCACGGTTAACCCCCTGGATTATAGACCGGTTTTTAGAGATAAAAAAATACGAGATGATTTTAATCTAGGCTTAAAAAAAATAAAAGAAAATGGGAAATATCAAAAAATATATGACAATTATATGGGATTGTAACCTTAGTGTTTATGTTGACGATGAATCAGGTACACTGTTGTTGACAAGTGCGAGAGAATTTTATCAAGGATCTTTGGACGCATGGCTATTAACGCCAGCACATAAAATGTTCTTCGTTTATTAGTGGTAAGCTAAAGTAATTAGGAGATCAACTCAGTGTAATTATCCTATCTTATTAGAACCACTTATTTACTGCCTTTTTCTAATTGAATTATATCTTTTTCAATAGATATTGTTTCTGTTAACAATAAATCGTTAGCGACATTTAAGTCCCAAACTGCATAGATATTATCAGGTAAGGTTTTTTCCATTTTGAATGAATAATCATTGAGTGAAAGAGACCATAATGAATTGTCGTTTAATGTTTTAACGTGAAGATATAGTTTATTTTTTTTCATGATCGAATTAATAATATTGCCTTTTACCTCGAGTAATTCGTCAGTATTTCGATTATCCGCGGTTTTTGTTTTAAGTAATTTTGATATTTTATTTAAAGAAACAAGAAGAATGTCATTGGTTGGCGTTAAATGCCCATGATTTTCTGTGGCTTCAATAAGAGGTTGAAGGCTTTTTGTATCGATATTATATTTGGCAAATATTGGCATTTTAGCACTATAATTCAAAACTAAAAGAGCATTTTCATCGTTGTACCATTGTTGGGGAATACCAGGGGTATTTTCTGTTTCTGTAATGGTTACGTTATCATTATTTAATTCAATCATTATTAATTTGTCATTAATTGCGCTAGCAATAATGTTTTTTGTGGTATGCCAAATAGGGGGAGCTAACATTAATTTTTTATTGATGTTTTTGTAGATTAGCTGAGTTTTTTTTGTATGTAGATCATATATAAATAATTGTGGATAACCTTTACGCTCTGAAATAAATACAAATTTTGATGCGTCTGGTGATAAGGTTGGTGCGAAGTCAATAGTATTAGAGTTGATTATTTTTTCTGACAAGTTTGGGGAGCTTAGCGTTGATAGCAATATATCAGAATCGGTGTTTTCTAAAGTGAGTGTTATTGCATTGCCCTTATAGTTGTAACTAGGGTAAAGAATATAAGAGAAGTTTTCAAAATTAATTTTTGTTAACGCTCCGTTTAAATACATTTGTGATAATTCTCGCCCATCACTTATTAATAGCGAGTCATTATTAGGATGCCAATCAACAGCATAGACATTTGATTGGAGTACGCTAATTGTTTCTGCTTTATTATTTTTTAATGTTATTATTTTTACTACGCTGTCTATATTTTGATTAAAGCCTATAACCGCAAGCTGTTGCTCATTTTTAGAAAGAGATAAGGCATAAGGTTTAAATGTATTATTACCCGTTAATATCGATTTTTCTTCACCGGTAGTTAAGTTATTGATAAATAGATGCGTCTGCTGATCTATATTCGCAAGGTAATATAGATTGTTGTCACTGCTCCAATGAATGGAACGTATTTTTTCGAGATGTTTTTGTTTGAAAATTTCAATGGTGTTTGTTGGTTGACGTTTTTTATCTAAAGATAACCTTTTAATGCTTATTTCATTATTTTGACGCGACACATATAGCAGCGCATTACTTTCTGTAGACCAAGTAAACGACAATATATGACTTAAATTATCGGTGAGTTTTGTTTCTTGATCTGTGGTTAGGGATTTTAGCCAGATAGATTGTTTTTTATTTTGATTATCTTCCTCTCTGATAAAAGCGATAAAACGATTATCAGGAGAATAACGAGAGAAATACTCATTATGCTCTGTAGCGGTGAGCGGCTGCATTTGTTTGATAATAAAAGGAGATATTTCTCTTGGAAAAATCATCTTCCACAAGAGAATAAAGATGGCAATGATTATTACCAAAATATATTTTTTATTAAACGTTAGCAACGTATTACTTATGCTCGTCAGTTTTCTCGTATTATTATCCTGTGCAGAGTCTAGCTTATTGAATTGCCCCAAGGTTTCCAATTTTGCGAGTAAACTGTAGCCTCGTTTAGGGTGAGTCACAATAATGTGTTGGCGTTTAGCATCATCATTAAATGTTTTTCGTAATATAGCAATGCACCGTTGAATAGAGCTTGAACTAAAAATAGACCCCGGCCATACCTGTTTAAAAATAAATTCTTGACTGATCACACTACCGTTGCCTTTAACTAATAAGAGTAATACAGCCATAACTTTTGGTTCAATTTGATGAGTTATGTCGTCATTTTTTATTTCTCCACGACTGACATCAATTATAAAACCCGCTAATTTAAATGACATTGGCAGTATTTTTTCTGTTAAAAGCTCATCCGACAAAATATTAACCTATTGATATTTAATACCTTAAGGTTTTCTTAAGGAATTAATATGCTTTATTGTATGGTGTATAGAACTGCCTTAGTTAATTATTTGAACCAAGCTCAGTAATGTGAAACGCGACAGACTTTAGCATTGCTCGGGCTATTTTTTCAAAGATTATTTTAACCCATGAGGTACTCGTAACATGAAAGTAAAACAACATAATAAGCTTACATTTTTAAAACAAATTTTTCTGATTATTTATCTTATTTTGCTCAACCAACATTTAGCATTTGCAGCATTTAATGAATCGGAGTTTGAATTAGTATATTCACCAGCACCTTATTTTCCCGTTGAGGCTAGGGCGAAAAATATAAAAGGGTTTATAGAAGTTGAAATAAATTTTAATCAAGAAGGGCAAGTCATCGATATTGATGTACTTGCTGCTAAAAACCGTACAACCTTTATTAAATCGGTTTTGTATAGTGTTGCAACTTGGAAAATTAAGCCTTCGGATCTTTCTTCAAGAGTCATACAAAAACGATTTGATTTTAACCTCGTTTATCATACTTTAGAGTTTCAGCGACTTAATAATCAGTACCCTGTATCCGGCCAGAAAAAAGCTAATAATTTACCGTGGGATTATCAATCTTATAAGGAAATGCTGGTTACGTTAAAAAATTCCTATAAAGAATATGTAGTAAGGAAGCACGCATTGAATTTTCAACGTAAATAATGTGTTTTTGGATTGATTTTATAAAAACCAATTCCCCCTTTAAATCTTAAAAAGAGAAACTATAAATGAATAAATTTAGTTTACTGGTGATATGTTGTCTCATTTCCGTATCGAGCCATGCCATTATTATCAGACATGATAAAAATGATGTTAAATATATTGAGCTAGCAAAAAAACAAACTCAATCAATGGCTTATTTAGAGATGTGTGCAGGCACGGTAATCGATCGCTATTGGGTTATTACCGCAGCGCACTGTGTTAGTCCAACAGGAGACTTTCCTTTGCATGTTAAACACTTGGGAATTAAATATCCTGTTGAAAAAATTGTTATTCATCCGGATGCTGTTGGCTCTCAGAATTTGGATATTGCGCTATTAGCGCTTACTTGGCCTTTACAAAACGCCATCGTGGTTAACTTGTATAAAGGTGACGATGAATTAAATAAGGAAGTTGTTTTTGTTGGTAAAGGAAAAACTGGAACGGGCCTTACTGGTGATAAAATTAGAGACAAAGTTGAACGAGCAGCAACGAATACCGTTAAAAGTGTTGAACAAAACTGGCTGACATTTACTTTTAACGAACCTGAAACAGCAACTGAATTTGAAGGTGTCAGTGGTATTGAAGATAGTGGTGGACCTGCATTTTTAATCGAAAAAAACAAAATATTTTTATTGGGTGTTGGCTGTTGTCAAGAACCTGTCGTTGGTGATGACGGTCTCGAGTTACAAGGCGGTTATAATTCAACTGAATATTATTCAAGGATATCAAGCCACAGTGTCTGGATTGAAGAACAACTCGCTAGTCGTAATGATACTAAAAGCATACCTCACCCGGTAGTGAGAGCATTGGAACATAATGACGTGAAAGCCGTGTTGGAGTTGATGGTAGCCGATACGTCTTGGTTAAGTCAGCCCAAATTAGTGGAACAAATACTACTTAATGTTTTTTATCGAAAACCTATTATTTTTGTACAACAATTATTTGCTACATTTCCTCTATTAATGAAAGAAAAAATTCATAACTTACCATTACCGGCTTACGCATACATGCAAGGTAATGGCGAATTGTTCTCTTTATTAGTAAGTAATGGAGCAAAGCTTGACCATAAAGGCTTTAAAGGACAAGGCTATGTAAGTTTATTAACTTGGCAGTACTTTAACGATGATTATCAGGACTTGGTAAAACTGTTAATAAAAACAGGCTTTAATATTAATGAACAAGATCAACGTGGTGATGCTGCCATCCACCTTGCTGGGTTTTTAGGCTGGCCTGAACGAATTAAATTTTTGGTTGCTAATGGTGCAAATATTAATTTAGCTGATAATAAGGGCAGAACAGTCTTAATGGATATGGCAAGAAAAGGTAATGTTGAATTAGCAACAATACTCCTTAGCTTAGGAGCCGACATTGACTTGTTAGACAAAGAAGGTAAGACAGCGCTGATGATTGCTAAAGAAAATAAAAATGAAAGCTTAATTGTCATGATTGAAAATCTACATTAAGTTCTGCAAATTTGATATTTATTTCTATACTGGTAATTAACCATGAATAAGTAATTGTATTTCTTACTTTCATTATTAAAAGTGTATAAATGAAAATAGTTCAGCCTGAAAAATCACGCTCGACAATTGAGCATCATATTGAAGATCTAAAAGGTATTATCAGTAATTTATCAGATTATTCAATGAGAGCATGTGCGAGCTGTAATGACATCTGTGCAACCTGTAGATGTAATTGCTCAGTTGAGTGCTCTAAAAGTGCAGATAATTTATCTTCAGATGCGGTCTCATATCCGATATAAACACAGGTGATGCCACTTGTTTTTACCTGGCAATAATAAAATGACTATGATTAATTTAGGATCATATTTTAATATTTTTTGAATAAGAGAAAATACAGGGAGAAAAGGTAAACGGCCAAGTAATCGATGTATTCAATATTGTGAATTTTATTGAGGAGAACTCTGGGGAACTTCATCTGATTTGAAATACCCCAGAGCCGCTTAAATCAAGTATCCTCGTTTAAGCCATACTTATTTAACACCATGCATTAACTTATTTATAAGGGGGCCAACGATAAATAAGAATATGCCTGCACCGGTAAGTAACCAGAAACTAAAATCAAAGCCACTCAGTGCAGACGCGACAGTCATACCCGTTTCACCACTGATACTGCCTGCGAGTATGCCGGAGAAATTATTTCCGATAGCGGTACTTAAAAACCACCCACCAAAGGCTAAACCTGCCATAGAAGGCGGAACTAATTTACTCACCATAGATAAACCTATCGGTGATAAACATAACTCGCCAACTGTATGTAAAACATAACAGGCAGCCAGAGGCCAAAGGGGAATTAAGTTATTATTGTCAAGCAAGTTTTCTAAGGCATACACTAGCACTAAAAATCCTAAACCCGTAAAAAGTAAACCGAGTGCAAACTTACGTGGAATACTTGGTTCTAGTTTTCGTTTAGACATAGCTAACCAGAGTAGTGAAACAAGGGGAGCAAATATAAGAATACTGACTGAGTTTACTGATTGAAACCAAGCTATTTTAAATTCAATAGCATCTGTAATATCCCGGTTAACAATATTTTGTGCTAAAAAAGTAAATGAGCTACCTGCTTGTTCAAAGAACATAAAAAAGATCACATTGAATAAAAACATGATCAAACAAGCGAGAATACGATCGGTTGCAATTTTACCGTCTTTTCTTGCGCCTTTAAAAAGCATAATCGCCAGAATAATAAATAAAGCAAATAACAGCCATGCTAATACCTGAGCGCCGGCATAGGCCATTAATACATAAACAGGAGCAATGGATAAAATAGAACCACCAATAACATAAAGTAAGTTTTTAGTTCTAATGGGAGACTTTTCAATAGCACCAACCCCCTTTAATTGGCGACGACCAAAATAAAACCAAACATAACTAATAAGCATACCAACACCCGCAGCGCCAAACACAGCTTTGTAATTATCCATCATAGGTGTATCTGTTAAAGTGCTGGCTAACCATTGAGTGATGATTGGCGATACCATAGCTCCTGCATTTATGCCCATATAAAAAATACTAAAACCATTGTCTCGGCGTTTATCATTTTCTTGGTATATTTTTCCGACAAGATTTGAAATGTTGGGTTTGAATAAACCATTGCCAACGATGACAGTGGCAAGTCCAATCATAAAGAAGGTTTGATCGGGTAACATGATCAAAAATAATCCGATCCCCATAACCAATGCGCCCACCAATATAGAATGTTGGGAGCCAATCACTTTGTCTGCCACGTAACCACCAAAAATAGCACTGGCATAAACAAGTGCTAAATAAGCGCCATAAGTATTTGAAGCAAAAGACTGGCCTGAGGCATCACCATTAAAAAATTGTGCAACGATATAAAGTGTTAATGCCCAGCGAATTCCGTAAAAAGCAAAACGCTCCCAAAACTCCGCCATAAATAACATCCAAAGTGGTTTTGGATGTCCCCATAACTCATCATACTGTACAGCTTTTGGTATATTACTTACCTCATCTGTATTTATTGTTGTTGTCATATTGTTTCCTTCACGAAAGTTGTTGTCATTAATTTATGTATATTTTTATTTTATGATTTTTAATATTATGTAGAACACAATCAGCATAAAACGTAATGCGCTTAACTACTTGAAAGAACGGTGAAGCATACAGAAAGTTTTAGTGAAGCTTTGGTGAAAAGGTGATGGAAGGTTTGAATTTAGGTGAAAACACGGTAAATTATCATTTATGCCAAACTTCTCTAAGTATATAAATACGTATCTTGAAATGGTTTTGGCATATCCTCCATGAGACGACATAAATGAAAGAAAACAAAAAAACGATAACGCATTATTTATTTGCTGATTTAGTTTTGGATGTACAACGTGGTGAGTTAACGCGAAAGTCTGTAAACATTGCATTGCCTAAACTAAGTTATGATTTGTTGGTTGCCTTGGTTGGATCAGCACCTGCTTTATTAAGTCAGCAGGAGTTAATGCAGAAAGTTTGGCCAGAAAGAGTCATTGGTGATGAAACATTAAAACAGCGAGTTAAGCTATTACGAAAAACATTAGGAGATGACGCAGCGAATCCCTTTTATATTGAAGCAGTAAGAGGGCGAGGTTACCGATTGTTACCAAAAGTCACTTGTAATTGTATTGTGCAAAAGCCGCCATCAGTGATGCTCGACTTGAGTGCAAATGATAAATTCCCTAGTTTCACTATAAATCAAATAAGCGAATTCTGGCGGATGTTATCAAAAGGTGGTTTAGCGATTCTTTTTTTATTGATTAGTGTTATAACGACCTATTCATATTTCACATCTGTTGATAAAAATCTCGATAATTCACGACTTGTTCTTTTGCCTTTTAAACATCAACTTCCTGAATCAAAGCGTGATCTTGTTAACAAAGTCAGAGATACTTTAATCAATGCATTATCTACATCAACAGATAAACAATTAATATCACCTAGTTTTGTCAGTGATTTTTCCGTTAAAGAGCAGTCATTAGGAAACATTGCCCAAAAATTCAACGCAGGTTTAGTCATTGAAGGAGATATCTATTTATCTTTAGATAATCAACTCAATGTAATGCTGCGCTTAACGGATGTAAACCTACAAGCACTTATTTGGCACGGGGAATTTAATACTTCAATAAAAGAGCTAAGCGATTTACAGCAGCAGTTATCAATAAGCCTAATCGCCACTTTATCTGGTCATAAAAATATTCAAAGGCAAAGTAAACCACCTCATAATGAAGTTGCCTATCAGTATTTTGAAAAAGCAAAGCAGTATTACAAGCGTTATCGTAAAGTTGATAATGCTATTGCTATCGACTTTTTTAATAAGGCCATTGCGGCAGACCCAGAATACTCGCTAGCTTATGCTGGTTTGAGCCAAGCTTATAGCCAGCAACTGTTTCAATTTGATGGCGCTGAGCATGATGGTATTAAAGCGATAGATAATGCATACCAAGCTATTACTTATGACAATCGCTCTGCAGAAGCTTTTAAAGCCTTAAGTAGTGCTTATTATGTATCGGGATGGTTATCAAAAAGTATTAATGCGAATTTAAGTGCGCTGCAGTTGGCATCTAACAATATTGAAATTATGACAAACCTTGGTTTTATGTACAGTGAACAAGGAGAGTTGGCCAGAGGATTGGCTTTGAGCAAAAAAGCATTGTTAGTTGACCCCTCATATGTCGTTGCTATGGTACATCTTGGGATTACATTACAACGCTTATCAAAATACCAACAAGCGCAACAATGGTTTGAAAAAGCGATTGCGGCTCAACCTGATTATGTTTTGGCTACCTATCATTTAGGACAACTATATATAGAAAAAGGGTATTATGGACAAGCACTTAAACTTTATGAAAGTGCATTGAAACGCCATAAAAACCATGCATTATTAATGGAAGGATTAGCTGATAGTCATTTATATGCGGGGAGATTGTCACTTGCACAATCTTTTTACCAGCGAGTAACCCTCATAAATAAAGAAGAAGATGCCGTCGCAAACGAAAACATGGTCTTTTCAAGATCTCACTTGTTGTCAATGATACTTGCCGGTGAAACGAGTGAGCAAAAGATAGCAGAGCTGATTAGTTTTGCGGAAAATCGGCATGTCAAAGGCTCTGACAAATCAGCAGACAGTTATAATTTAGCCTTGCTCTATGCACATCAAAATAATAATACCATGGCAATTAGATACTTAGTTCAAGCCGTTGAACAAGGTTTTATGTCATTGTACTTCATAGAAAAACAGCCTTTGTTCAACGTGTTACATGCCTTTAGTGCTTATCAAAAAATCATTGTAAATGTTCAACAAAAGCGTCAAAAACAAATAAAAACTGTGAATGATTTACGTTGAAATACTCATATTTATAGATAAAGTTTTTACTGAGTTATAAAAAAACCGATAGTTAAAAATTAACTATCGGTTGTAAGGTACTAGTCGTAATAAACTGTTTTAAGTGACTGTTTAAATATGCCTGGTAAGGTGTTGTTATCAGGTTCAGTTTTGGTAATTCACTCTAATCTGAATAAATTTCTAATTCATCTATTTCAATAAAGGCATCACCAAAGTTACTATTTACTTGAATTCTGAAATATTTCAACTCAACCTTATCAGGTAAATTAGCGCGCTGGTCGACAGATTTAGAAAGGCTAAAAGCACCTTGTTCAACAAAATTTTCGCCATCAGTTGAAGCAAGTATCGTAATACTCCTTGGGCCACGGCCTAAATCAGCCGCTTTCTCATTAATCATTACGCGAAAACCGCTAACATTAATAGCTTGCTCAAATTCTACTTGCAGCCAATATTTAATCTCTTTATCTTCTTTATCTTTTTTCACTAACCAGATACCACGATTAATAAGTGAACCTGTGTCTTCTTCAATTTGTTTTTGCCAGATATAGCCGTCAAATGCACCTGCGGGGGTATCCTCTCCGCGATGATCACTTGCGGTATAGCTAGATTCAGTCAGATTATTGGTATAAATTAAGGCAATGTTGCCATATTCGCCCTTACGGGTAAGTGAAGTACCAACGTTATCTATGTTTGTCGTACTGCCATCTCCTTGCATTAAGTTTAAATATTCAATAGAACAGATATTTGAACTTTCTATATAGCCTATGCGTATGGTCTCTTGGGTGCGTCTAACTAAATTAAAAATATCGAACCACTCTTTTGAATGCGGCTGATCTCTTTCAAAAGAAAACGGTGTTGGCACGTCAACAGCGGTATTCATTAAACAGTTAATGTTTTCGTCTTCTTTTTTTACGATGCCGATCAATATTTGATTGGACTTAGTCGTGATTATACCCGCTACTTTACCTTTATATTCATTATAAACATCTTCACTTGCAAATAACGAACAGGATATTACTAACGCTAAACTTGACAGTTTTTTTAACATATTATGTACTTTTGAAAAAGAAAGTGAATATATTAAACAAAGCAAAAAATGTACCTAAAACTATATTTTAGGATGAAAAATAGATAACGCCTTTAAAGGTAAGCCCTTTAAGGCGTTAGCGTTAAAATTAAAAAGAGAAGCTTCAATTAAATTATTACTAATAAATGCTTTTGCCAAAGTTTTGACAGCAAAGTAATATAGTTAATTATATTAATGAATTTAACTTTTTATCATCTATACTTTAATACATTAATAGCCAACATCTTAAACATACACATTCAGGTATTTCACTTGACGGGTGTTTATCTTTATCTGTTTTTAACCAAAAACAGCACTAAAGTGAGATTGAATAATAGGTGCTATGTGATGTTTTTTTTCATTTTACCGCCTAGTTTGAACTAAGTGCATAGGCAGGGTTTTTAATAATAGTAAGATCAAAAAAATTAAAGGTGAATGATATGCTTTATCAATTTAAAGGAGATGATTTTCTACAGTCTTTGTTGTTGAATATTGTTATTGCTTGGTCTTTTAACTTTATAATCATTACATCTACCCAAGCAAAAAATTCGCAAATTGTTGTTGAATATACGCTTGAAAATAAAAATAAAATAATAAAGGGTCGAAAGACTGAAAATGGTTATCAATTTAATGCATCATCAAAGAATATCCTTAATTTAGCTACGCTTGAATGGCCTCCATATATTGGTGAAAATCTATGTAACAAAGGCTGGGTTTTTCAATTGACAGTGGCACTCTTAGTAAGTAAAGGTTATCAAGTCAATATTCACTTTTTTCCTTGGGCTCGATCAGTGAAAATGGTCGAACAGGGAGAAATGGACATTTTATTTCCTGAATATTTTATTGAAGGTTCAGCTCCTTCTGATGTCATTAAAGGAAAAAAGCGTAGTGAACTTTTAGTGCTTTCTAATCAATTCCCAGGCGGAAATACGTCTTTCTTGAAAAGAAAAGGAGAGGAAATTGATTTTGATGGTGATTTGGCTAGTTTAAAAGGACAGGTCATTGGTGTGGTAAGAGGCTATCAAAATATGCCCGAGTTTGACGCCATGATGGATGCAAAATTATTTAAGGTGATCAGCGCTGTTGACGAATTACAGCTAATGAAATTACTTATAGGTAAACGGGTTGATTTGATCGTTGGTGACTCAAAAGTTTTTAGATATAGTGTTAATTACTCAACGTTATCAAATAGCAATAAGCAGGCGTTACTTAATGGTGTTGAAGATGTAAAGCCTGAACTTAAATATAACCATTTATATTTTGCGCTAAGTTCTAAGTCAGCTAAATGGCGAATATTACTCGATGATATTAATTTAGCGCTATTAACGTTTAAACAAAATGGCCAAACACAGCATATTATTGAAAATGGCAGTGGTTGTGTCGTTGACTTTTGAGTGGACTACTATCATTAATAATTAACAAACAGCCCTTTTTTAATAAAAGAAAAGGCTGGCGTCATTACAACACCAGCCTAAATGTGAGCAGGAAAGTCGAATTTAATGCTCTCATTTTCATTCAACCAGACCAAGGATGAACAGTCGATAGTCAAGTCAAATAAACCGTTGACTCTTTAGATAAATAGGCTCGTATTGCATATTATAATGAAAAATAACCAATACAAGCTGTGATGACATTATTTCAATTAGTATTATCTCTAAGTGTCTATTCTTATAGAAATTCACTGTGAATAGCTACACTTTTCAAACCTAGTTTGATACTTTTCTATTTGATTTTATTTGTAAGTGAAAAATAGCCTTTAACAAGAGAAAACCTAAGGGGGAATGACAAATTATACACTTGTTATTTTGTCATGTACTTTGTATTAATGCTTTGATTTTAAAGGTCTATGTATTATAGTTTGTATGATTTTTTTATATTTTCTTCAATGTCCCTAATGCAATTTTTCAAATATTTAATATAAAGAAAACTAAAAAACATGTCTTTATTTTTAATAGATTACTCTAACGATTACCGGTGTGAAAATGATGTCTGAAGCGATAAAAAAAATAGTGATTGTGGGTGGTGGAACGACAGGTTGGATGGCCGCTGCAAAATTCTCTCAATTTATCGCGGATAAAAAGATTCAAGTGACTTTAATTGAATCGCCCAACATAGGGACTATTGGTGTAGGCGAGGCGACAATTCCTAATATTGTTAGTTTCAACAAGTCCCTTGGTATTGATGAAGTCGAGCTTATTAAAGCAACACAGGCAACGTTTAAGTTAGGGATAAACTTTGAAGATTGGCATGAAAAAGGCAGTCAATTCTTCCATCCTTTTGCTGATTATGGCTTAACGGTTGATCATGTTGAATTTCATCACTACGTTAATCGTCTTAAAGCATCAGGCATTGACGCCAATATACAAGATTATAGTTTTGCCTGTATTTTAGCGAAACAAGGTAAGTTTGCCCAGCCAAACCCTAATCCTAGCTCTCCTTTGGGGGATTATTCTTACGCTTATCATTTAGATGCAGTTTTATATGCACGTTTTTTACAAAAGTTTTCTGTGAGTAAAGGCATTGAGCATATTTCAGCTGATGTTTGTGGCGCTAATTTAAATAAAGATTCTGGTTTTATTGAGTCAGTAAGTCTTGGTGATGGTCGTAAAATAGAAGCTGATTTATTCATTGATTGCTCAGGTTTTAAAGGCGTACTTATTGGCGATGCCATGGGGATTGGATTTGACGATTTAAGTCATTGGCTTCCTTGTGATCGCGCTGTGGCTGTACAGACTGAATTAGTGGGCATACCTACACCTTATACTCGGGCTATAGCAAAAGATGCGGGCTGGCAATGGTCTATTCCACTACAACATCGAATGGGTAATGGCTATATTTATAGTAGTCAGTTTATTGATAACCAACAGGCTGAAGATGCATTGCTGAGTAGTGTTGCAGGAAAAACCATTAATAATGTTCGCCAGTTTGACTTCCCGCTAGGGAAACGTAAAGTTATTTGGCAAAAGAACTGTTTTGCTTTAGGTTTGGCCGGTGGTTTTTTGGAGCCGTTAGAGTCAACCGGTCTGTCATTAATTCAAACAGCGTTAACTAAGTTGTTAACCTTCTTTCCCGATAAGTCATTTAATCAACATGATATCGCAGAAGTTAATCGCTTACATGATGCCGAACTGGAACGTATCGTCGATTTTTTGGTATTACATTATAAGTTAACAAAACGTGATGATACTGAATTTTGGCGTTATTGCCAAAACATGCCAATTCCTGACAGCCTTGCTCATAAATTAGAGGTTTTTAAAAGTCAGGGTAAAATTGTGATGTATGAGCAAGAATCGTTCGAAGAGGCAAGTTGGCTTTCGATGTATCATGGTTTTAAGGTGACACCGCAGCGTTATGACGTACGTGTAAATAACGTCGATGTTGATCTGATCGCACAAAGGCTGCAACAAATGAATAGTTCAATGACTTCGGCGGTAAGCCAAGCAATGTCTCATCAAGACTTTATTACTAAGCATTGTAAAGCTGAGCTAGATATTTAACCTGAACTCTGGATAGCAGCACTTGCTCAACATTCCCTTTTATCCCATGTTCAGCGTTAAAACG
Organism: Alteromonadaceae bacterium; assembly: GCA_047621305.1. Classification (GTDB taxonomy): domain Bacteria; phylum Pseudomonadota; class Gammaproteobacteria; order Enterobacterales; family Alteromonadaceae; genus Colwellia_A. The sequence goes on from JBLHNB010000026.1 coordinate 56,695, forward strand.
TCGATAGATAGCTCGCTATTCATAAAGGTTTTGCCTTGAGAATGGCATAAAATGAAACATTGAGAGTGTATATCGTTACTTCAAGCGTATTATCATTTTTTTTAACTATATAAGTGATTGATTTTACTTAAACATCAAGTACTCATTATCCAGAGTTCAGGTTATTTAGTTTACTTTGATCTTGTCATAAAAAAGCCCTTAAAATAATTTTAGGGCTACTGTTTTATATTGAAAAAGTTAAAAGTTAAAAGTTAAAAGTAAAAAGTTAAAAGTTAAAAGTTAAAAGTTAAGTTTAGGTA
>JBLHNB010000027.1:0-55092 GCA_047621305.1 Alteromonadaceae bacterium
GTGCTGAGTTACAAGATATTTTACCTGACTACATGATACCCAGTAGTTTTACGTTTTTGGCGTCGATGCCCTTAAATGCGGCAGATAAAATAGACCGTAAAGCGCTGCCCAAGCCTGATGGAAGTTTCATGGTAGATAATTATGTGTCGGCTAATACTGACACCGAGCAGGTAGTCGTGGCTATTTGGGCTAGTTTACTAAAGTTAGACATCAACAAAATTAGCGTGACTGCTAACTTTTTTGAGCTTGGAGGACACTCATTATTAGCGATTAAACTTATTGTTGATACGAGAGAAAAACTTAATGTAGAGCTAGCAGTAAAAGATATCTTCAGCTTTACCTCTATTCGGCTACTTGCGCAAAAAATTGACGATATCAAAATATTTGAGTCGATAAAAATGAAGTCCAGTCAAGCAGTAATTACATCAGAAGGTACCTTATAATGATTTCCCATTTAATAAAAAAAGCAGTCGATGCGGGTGTTTTTTTATTTGTTGAAGACCAGCAACTTCGTTTTAAACTCTCTGTTGACGAATTTCCACAAGCATTAAAAACTGAAATATTAAGCCGTAAACCTGAGCTTATTGATTTTCTTTCGCAACAGTCTCAAATGATTCAGAAGGTTTATCCAAAGATTGGAAAACAAGAACGTAGTAGTGCTTATTTACCGCTTTCTTTTTCACAACAACGCATGTGGTTCATTGATGAATTTCAAGCAGGAAATTCATCAAATTACAATATGTCATTAGCACTTGATGTTGAAGGTGTGTTTGAACTTGTTATTGCAGAACAAGCTTTGCAAGAAATTATTAACCGTCACGAAATATTGCGCACTAACTATCAAACATCCCAAGATGGGCCAGTACAAGTTGTTAAGGAAAAGTATGATTTTTCATTGGCAAAAATTGATTTAATCGGATTATCGAGTGACGAACAAAACGAGCAAGTAAAAAAGCGAGTAGATGGAGATGCTATACGGGCTTTTGATCTTCGCAATGATTTGATGTTACGCGTTAGTTGGCTTCAATTGGAGGATAATCGTGGGATTTTGATGTTTAACATCCACCATATTGCTTCTGATGGTTGGTCTTGTGGGATCATTATCAACGAATTTACTCAGTTGTATAGCGCATATATAAACGGGCATTCAAGTTCCCTATTAGCAATGACTATTCAATATGCAGATTATACCTTATGGCAGCGTCAATACTTACAAGGTGATATTTTAGCAGATCAAATTAATTATTGGTCTAATCAATTATCAGATGCACCTAGCCTTCATTGTTTACCTCTCGACTTTGATCGGCCAGAACAACCTCAACTACTAGCCGATGTTGTCGCAAGTACAATTCCTTTGAATTTATCGACGCAAGTAAATCAATTAGCAATATCTCATCAAGTTACACCATTTATGGTTTTTCATGCGGTGTTTTCTTTAGTGCTTGCTCGCCATAGTAATGTCACCAATATTGTTATTGGTACACCGATTGCCAATCGCCCACAAAAAGAGCTAGAGAATATCATTGGCTTTTTTGTAAATACTATCGCTTTGTATAGTGACTCAAATCAGAGTGATAATTTTTCGGATTATTTAGCGCATATTAAGAGTGTCAATTTAGACGCACAAGACAACCAAGATCTCCCTTTTGAACAAGTTGTTGAACAATTAAAAATACCTAGAAGTTTGCAACACAACCCGCTTGTGCAAATTATGTTTTCAATGGATACCAATTATTCAGAAGAAATAGCCCTTGATAATGTCAGCTTTAAGCCGGTGGAATCGAATACGGTTAATGCTATCTTTGATTTAAATTTGGTGGCGGAAGTACATGACCAAGGTATCGATTTATTTTGGAACTATGACGTAGCACTCTTTAAACGAGAGACTATTAAGAAGCTTGATCAACACTTTACTCATTTACTGAGATCTGTATTAGCTAACCCCAGCGCTAAATTGGCCAATTTATCGATGTTGTCAACGAATGAGGAAAGCTACTTAGTCAATGAATTAAATGAAATTGATAACAGTTACAGTAATGATAAATTGATCCATCAATGCTTTGAAGAACAGGCACAACGAGTACCAAAACGTATTGCTGTCGTTTTTGAAGGACAATCGTTTAGTTATCAATTACTCAATGAAAAAGCCAATCAACTGGCTTGTTTATTACGTGAGCAAGGTGTTGTTTGTGAGACATTAGTGGGGGTATATCTTGAGCGTTCAGTCGATATGCCTCTAGCGATCCTCGCCATATTAAAAGCCGGCGGTGCTTATGTTCCTTTAGATCCAAATTATCCAACGGATCGTTTGAAATACATGCTTGCAGATAGTGGCTTAAAACACTTAATAACACATGAGCAGTTAAGTAATAAATTAAATTTAAATAACACGTTTAATGTCGTCACTTTAGGTACTACTACGACCGAAAAAGTAATGGCAGACAAACCCATTACAAATTTGGCGCCGACACAGGGGCAAAATTTGGCGAGCCTTGCTTATGTCATTTATACATCAGGTTCAACAGGGCAACCTAAAGGTGTCTTGCAAGTACATGAAAATGCGACTCGACTGTTCTTAACTACCCAGAAAGATTTCCATTTTGATGAAAATGATACTTGGACACTTTTTCATTCGATTGCCTTTGATTTTAGTGTTTGGGAGTTATGGGGAGCGCTAATTTATGGCGGAAAGTTGGTTATTCCTAGCTATGACTGCACTCGAGATCCAGAAGCCTTTTTAGCCTTGTGTCAAGCGCAAGGCGTATCTATATTGAACCAAACACCTAGTGCCTTTAATAGTTTTATTAAGGCAGCATTACACACTAAAGCTCAGCTCCCTTTATTACGTTATGTGGTTTTTGGTGGTGAAGCACTACAGGTTGAAAGCCTAGCACCTTGGTGGGATGCTTATGGCGATGCTAAGCCGCAATTAATCAATATGTACGGTATTACTGAAACCACGGTACATGTAACTTATAAAGTATTGCAAAAAGACATCCAAGCACGTTCACTTATTGGACATAGGTTATCAGATCAACGCTTGTATCTTTTTAATCAAGATCAGAGCCTCACTCCTTTAGGAGCTATTGGTGAAATTTATGTTGGCGGTGCTGGTTTAGCACGAGGTTACCTAAATCAAGAGCAGCTCACCAGCGAACGCTTTATAGATAATCCTTTTGTTACGTCAGAGCGCCTTTATCGTACGGGTGATATTGCTAGGTATGTTGATCACGATGAACTGGAATTTATTGGACGAGTTGATGATCAAGTTAAGATCCGTGGTTTTCGCATTGAATTAGGCGAAATAGAACAACAATTACTTGCTTGTGAAAATGTTGGCGCTGGCCTTGTTATGGTTCAAACGGACTCGTCTGGACAAAAGATGTTAGTTGCTTATGCTGAGTCAAGAAATGATAAGTCGTTAGATGATGACCAAAAGTTAGTCACTAAAATAAGAACAAAATTACAAGCGCATTTACCTGATTATATGATACCAGCGCACTTTGTGATGATTAAACAATGGCCAACAACACCCAGTGGTAAAATAGATAAAAAAGCGTTACCCATGCCTGATGCGAGTATAATGCAGGATGAATATACGCCAGCTAACACAGCGACAGAGTTAACCTTATGTCATATTTGGCAAGAGGTTCTATCGCTTGAAAAAGTGGGGGTTACTGATAACTTCTTCAGTATTGGCGGCGATTCTATTAGAGCTTTATCTGTGATAGCCAAGGGTCGAAATTTAGGACTCTCTTTTTCAGTAAAAGACTTATTTATTAATCCACATATTGGGACTTTGGCTAAAAAAATTGATGAGCTGAGTACGCAAAGTCAAACACTTGAGCATCTCCCTGCATTCTCACTGCTTAATGATGATGAAAAAGCATTGTTTGTTAATGATAATATCGAAGATGCGTACCCTTTAACCGTTTTACAACAGGGTATGATCTTTCATAATTTAAAAGAGCATGAGTCGGGCTCCTACCATGATGTTTTTGGTTTTAAGTTCCAACTTGCCTGGCAAGAAGCGTCGTTTAAAAGTGTCCTTACTGATTTAGTCCGTAAACACAGTTCTTGTCGAGCCGTTTACGTTATGGACCAACCTCGACCATTGCAAATCATTTATAAGACGTTAGCACTACCTTTTGAAATCATTGATTTAAAAGGATTGGATGTAGCGCAACAAAAAGATCAAATAGCGTCTTGGTTAGCTATTGAAAAAAATACGGCGTTTGATTTTTCTAAACCGTTATGGAGTATTACGATCCATACGCTTGCTATTGATGAGTTTTATTTCAGTTTAAGTTTCCATCACGCGGTATGGGATGGCTGGAGTGTTGCAAGTTTAGAGACAGAGTTATTTTCAGCTTATCAAGCTATGTTAGCAGGTAAAAAACTTGAACAAAGTCCAACCCCTTTATCATATGCTTATTTTGTTGATGCAGAACAAAAAGCGATATCATCGGCTGTCGGCCATGATTTTTGGCAAGAAAAATTAGCTGACGTTAAATTACCTTGGTGGAGTTCTACAAATCGAGGTATCTCTCATACGGTTGATTTTAATGTATCAGACGAACGCAGTTCACTCTTAACAGCTGTTGCTAAGACTTTAGGTGTTCAGGAAAAAAGTCTTTTATTGACTATACATATGGTACTGATGCGCCTACTTAGTGGTGAAGAGGATGTGGTTTCATCTGTTGTGGTACATGGACGACCTGAAGCTGAACATAGTGAAAAAACGTTAGGCTTATTTTTAAACTCCTTGCCGTTTCGTTTACAGTCATTTGATTCAACATGGTATGAATTGATCTTAAAGGTAGAGCAAGAACAACTTGCTGTTATCGAACATCGCCATTATCCATTGATAGAGATTCAAAAAGCGACCCAGCTAGATTTTTCTGCATCTTTGTTTAATTTTATTGATTTTCATGTTGTTAATAAGGTTGAAGATGAATTAGATGTCGTGGAAATAGACGGCTTTGAACAAACTAATTACCTTTTTGATGCTGATTATTCAAAAGATTCTAGTTCTGGTTTATTTACTATTTCGATTAAAGTGGATTCAGTGGCATTTAGTGAATCCTTGCGGGTAAAAGTTGTTGGGTATTTAGATAATATTATTACCAACTTATTAACAGTACCCAAGTCAAAAGTCGATGTGCAGACCTTATTGGGTGAGCAAGAAATTAAACAGCTACTAGTTGATTTTAACTCTCCAGACATTGTCTATCCTGGTGACGCTTGTATTCATCAGCGTTTTGAAAATCAGGTTGAATTATTCCCTGATAAAATAGCGGTTGTTCATAACGGCCAGTCAGTTAGCTATCGTGAATTAAATCAAAAAGCGAATAGACTCGCGCATCATCTTAGAGGTATCGGCATTACTCGAAATAGTTTGGTCGGTATTTTTGCGCAGCGCTCCCCTGAGTTTTTGGTGGCAATGCTCGCAATTATGAAAGCAGGTGGTGCTTATGTGCCCCTTGACCCGATGAATCCAAAGAAACGTATCGATTATATGATGACTGATGCCGAGCTTTGTTGTTTATTAACAGAGTCTCAGTTGTTAAATCAGTTCACAAAAGATAATGATCTGAAAACGAAGATGGCCGTTATCTGTCTTGATAGTTTAGCCACAGAAATTGATCAAAGCCTTGTTACTAATCCTATGGTGATTAATAAGGCTGATGATTTAGCCTATATGATTTACACATCAGGTTCTACCGGGCAACCTAAAGGTGCATTAATACATCATGGTGGTGCACTTAACCATATTGATGCGGAATTTGATGTACTCGGTTTTATCAATCCAGATAAAAGCCTGTTACCGGCCAATTTTTTACAAAGTGCGGCTTCATCTTCTGATGTTTCTGTTTGGCAGTTTTTAGCCCCTGTGGTTTCAGGAGGTTGTACTGTTATTTTGGATGATATGACAGATATGCACACGTTGCTCAATTTGGTGCAGCGCTATGACGTGCACCTAATTGAAACAGCCCCAGTGGTATTGCAGCTGCTCGTCGATCATGTATTGACCTTAGATGCTCAAGCGCGTGAACTTCCTAGTTTACGTTGGTTAATGACAATTGCTGAAGCAACGCCAGTAGGGCTCGTAAATACTTGGTTTAGCTTATATCCCAATATTCCAATTATGAATGGCTTTGGTCCTAGTGAAGCATCTGATGATATTACTTACCATATTATTCGTAAGCCGCTTGCTGATAGTGTTAGCAATGTCCCTATTGGTAAACCCTTAGCTAACTTAACCCTTTATGTATTAAGTGAAAATTTACAGTTACAAGCGATCGGTGTTCCTGGCGAAATTTGTGTATCAGGTATAGGTGTTGGTTTAGGTTATTGGAATATGCCGGATAAAACAGCACAAAGCTTTGTTGATAACCCTTTTAGTGAAGCCTTTTCTGTACATGGGGAGCGTATTTACCGAACAGGAGATTTAGGGCGATGGTCACCTAATGGTGAATTGGAATTTATGGGGCGAATTGATAATCAAGTTAAAGTCAGAGGGTTCCGTGTTGAGCTTGGCGAAATTGAGGCATCTTTGGCTAATATTGAAGGCGTTGGTGATGTTGCTGTGTTGGTTTATCAAGCCGAAAATGGTGAAAATCGTTTAGCTGCTTATCTTGTACTAAATCAGGCTCATAAAAAACTCAGTGTTGCTCAAATACGGTCTTTTTTACATGAAAGCATTCCTGATTATATGATCCCAAGTAGTTTTACTTTTTTAGACTCCATGCCATTAAACGCAGCAGATAAAATTGATCGTATGTCGTTACCTGCGCCTAAAATGGATAGTGCATTAGCCGCTTATGTCGCACCGACGACTGAAACTGAAACCTTATTATGTGAGATGTGGCAAAACCTGTTGAGTGTAGAGCGGGTCGGTAGCACAGATAACTTTTTTCAATTGGGTGGTCACTCCTTATTAGCCGTACAATTGATTTCTCAGCTCAGAAAATCCTTACATATTGAATTACCATTAGATGTGCTGTTTTCTTCTTATTGTCTCGCTGATTTAGCGCAAGAAGTTGAACAGGCTAATGCCACCGGTTTTAATGAAATTAGCGTAGTGGATCGAAAGCAGCCCTTACCTTTGTCTTTTGCTCAGCAAAGATTATGGTTTATTGATCAAATAGATAAACAAGGTAGTGCCGCTTATAACATGACGGGCTGTTTACGATTGTTAGGAAAACTTGATGAGCGTGCGTTGAATAAAGCATTTGAACGTATTATTGAACGTCATGAAGTTTTACGTACTCGTTTTGTAACTATTGATGGCCAAGCAAGACAAATTATAGATAATTCGTCTACTTTTTCTATGGAAAACCAAGCGTTATTAGGGGCGACAACTGAAGAATATATGCAGGTGTGTGAGCAAGACTCTGCTAAACCCTTTAACTTGGAAGCAGGGCCTTTAATTCGTGGTAAGTTACTAGCGATAAAAGAAGACCAACATATACTATTGGTTACTATGCATCATATCGTTTCTGATGGCTGGTCAATTGGCATCTTTAGCCAAGAGCTTTCTTCGTTATATCTTGCATTCAGTCAAGGTAAGCCAGATCCCTTAACAAAGCTTGCCATTCAATATGCCGATTTTGCCCAATGGCAACGTCAGCAATCACTAACAGAACAACAAGATTACTGGTTAAAACAACTAACAGGTGCGCCTGAATTACTGAGCTTACCTATAGACAGAGTACGTCCTGATACTCAAGATTATACCGGTGCTACGCTAGAGGTAACTCTTGATAAAACGTTAAGTCAGCAATTGAAAATACTCAGTGAAAAACACGGTGTCACTTTGTATATGACGCTGTTAGCTGGGTGGGCAGCACTTAATAGTCGTTTAGCAGTGCAAGATACTGTGGTTATTGGCTCACCTAACGCCAATCGTAATCGAGTTGAACTTGAGGCTTTAATTGGTTTTTTTGTTAATACCCAAGCAATGAGAGTAGACTTTAATCGTACATTAACAGTGACAGAATTATTGGCGCAAGTTAAAACAACGGCTTTAGCTGCGCAAAGACATCAGGACATTCCTTTTGAACAAATAGTTGAGGCACTCAATCCTGTACGTTCTATGTCTCATAGCCCTATATTCCAGATCATGTTTACTTGGCAAAATACCCCTGAAGATGATTTGGATATTGCCGATTTAATTATTGAAGGTTTAGATACAGAACAAGCGTTAGCCCAGTTTGACTTGTCATTAGATTTATTCGAAGAAGAAAATCAAATTTGCGGAAGTCTAAATTATGCAACTGCTTTATTTGATCAAACAACGATAGAGCGTCATTGGCATTATTTTGAAGCTTTATTACGAGGAATGGTCGCCGATGATCTGCAGGCTGTTGCAACAATAAAGCTATTGAATGCACAGGAAGTAAACCAAGTATTAACACAATTTAATGATAGTGATGATGAAGAGCTTATAAGTAAAACATGGTTAACATTATTTGCTGAGCAAGTTAAAAAAACGCCACTAGCTATCGTTGCTGATGACGGTAATAACAGTATTAGTTATTGTGATTTGGATACGTTATCTAACAATTATGCTATGGGAATACGAGCAAAAATAGATGTTAATACGCCACCCAATAAAGACTTAATAGTCGCAGTACTTGAACACCGCAATATAAACTTATTGGTTGTTATGGTAGCAGTACTAAAATCAGGAGCGGCTTATTTACCCTTAGATCCTAAACAACCGAAAAATCGTTGGCAGACAATATTAACAGAAGCTCAGCCTCAGCTGCTACTTGTTGGTAATGAATTAGTGGATGAGTACCTTTGGCTTAAAGAGGAATGGCAACACGATAAAGTCTGTACGTTTAGCCAAGCATTAGCATTACAAGATTCGGTTCAAAGGCATTCATGGGCTACACCTAGTTTGGATGATCTTGCTTATATTATTTACACCTCAGGTTCAACGGGAAAACCTAAAGGCGTAATGATTGAACATCGTGGCATGATCAATAACATTTGCAGTAAGTTTCTCCCTTTAACGTTAGATGCTCAGGATGTGATCGCACAAACCGCTTCTCAGTGTTTTGATATATCTGTCTGGCAGTTTTTAACCGCACCATTACTTGGCGCTAAAGTACAAATTATTAATGACGAACTCATTCGAGATCCTCAACAATTATTGGAAGAAATATCAGTACAAAAAGTTACCATCTGGGAGCCAGTTCCTTCGATGTTACAAGCCGTATTAACCACAACTAACCATTTACCTGATTTACGATGGGTTTTACCTACAGGGGAAGCTTTGACAACGGGTTTAGTGAGAAACTGGTTTGCTTCCTATCCAGATATCCCATTAATGAACGCATATGGTCCGGCAGAATGTTCTGATGATGTTGCTTTTGAACCCATACATGAGGTGGTTGATCGAATTTATATAGGGCGTCCAATCGCTAATGCTCGTTTACATGTGGTAGATGATGAAATGAATTTATCACCACAAGGTGTTGTTGGTGAGTTAGCTATTTCAGGTCCTGTCGTTGGACGAGGTTATTTAAATCGTACTGAACTTACTGAAGAAGTCTTTAAAAATAATCCTTTTTGCCAACATCGCCTTGATGAACGTATCTACCTTTCAGGTGACCTTGTAAGACGTCATCAAGATGGCCGTATTGAATATATAGGTCGTAAAGATCATCAAGTGAAAATTCGTGGCTTTAGAATTGAGTTAGGTGAAATTGAACAAGCACTTGTCGGTTATGACCAAGTCAATGAAGCTTTAGTTTTGGCTATTAATGACAGCCATAATAATAAGTTTCTTGTCGCTTACCTTGTTCTTGAGAGTAGAGAAACATCACCTTTGCTCCAAGAAAATGATATTGCGGGTATTAAAAAAGCGTTAAAAAACAACTTACCTGACTATATGATGCCAAGAGTGATGATGGTAATTGATAAATTCCCATTGACTGTTAATGGAAAAATTGATCGAAAATCACTACCTGAGCCGAATTTGTCTGAACTAACTGTCAGCTATATTGCGCCGAGCAATCATATTGAAAAGCAGTTGTGCGAAATTTGGCAAGACTTATTAGGACTTGAGCTAGTTGGCGTTAATGATGATTTCTTTGTCTTAGGCGGTCATTCATTATTAGCTGTACAAGTTATTTCACATTTGAGAAATCGTCTAGCGGTGGAATTACCATTAACAGCAATATTTAATCAACCTAAATTAGTTGACTTAGCCTACGTCATATCACAGTTAGCTAATACTGACATAGCACCGCTTGAGCATGCCAATAGAGACTTACCGATATCTTTATCTTACGCACAACAACGTTTGTGGTTTATTGATCAATTAGATAAAGAGGCAAGTGCTGCTTATCACATGCCCGATGGTTTACGATTAAAAGGTCAATTGGATCAAGTCGCGTTAATTGCCGCGCTCGATCGTATTATAGCTCGTCATGAAATACTCAGAACACGATTTTTAAGTACGGGAGATAGTGCCGAACAGTTGATTGAATCTACTTCTGGATTTTCATTGATTCATCAGGATTTACAAGGGGCGACTGAAGACGAATATCAGCAAATATGTGAACAAGAATCTTCACAGCCATTTGATTTAGAGAAAGGGCCATTGATACGAGGCCGGCTATTAACGATGGCGCCTGATGATCATGTCTTGTTGCTGACCATGCATCATATTATTTCAGATGGTTGGTCTTTTGGCGTTATTACACATGAAATATCCACTTTATATGAGGCGTTTAGTCAAGATAAAGTCGACCCTTTACCGGCATTAGCTTTTCAATATGCTGATTTCTCTTTATGGCAAAAACAGCAGTTACAGGGGCCTAAATTACAGAAACAGCTGAATTACTGGTTAGAAAAACTTCAAGGTAGTCCAGAACTTGTGAGCTTGCCTACAGATAGAGTTCGTCCTGAAAAACAAGATTACACGGGAGCGAGTATTGATGTGATGCTTGATATCGACTTGAGTCGCGATCTTAAAGCGTTAAGTCAAAAACATGGCACGACATTATACGTAACCTTTTTAGCTGCTTGGGCTGGTGTTGTTAGCCGCTTAGCCGGACAAGATGATGTCGTTATTGGTTCACCCAATGCTAATAGAACCCGTATTGAGTTTGAGAGTTTAATTGGCTTCTTAGTTAATACGCAAGCAATGCGTATCAATCTTAATGTTGACCTGACGGTGGCGGAATTGTTAACACAAGTAAAAGCTACAACATTAGGTGCGTTCAATCATCAAGACATTCAGTTTGAACAAGTTGTAGAAGCCGTTAATCCATTGCGTTCTACTGCACATAGCCCGATCTTCCAATTGATGTTTATTTGGGATAATACCCCAGAAGAAAAACTAGCGATGGCAGGCTTAGAAATAGAAAATGTTGACGCAGCTGAGTCTAGCGCTCAATTTGATTTATCTTTGTCGTTAGTTGAGGATGGTGAACAAATTATGGGGCGCTTGAGCTATGCTTGCGCTTTATTTGATCAACAAACGATAAAAAATCATTGGGGTTATTTAAAAGCGATGTTGGTTGCTATGGTGGCCAATGATAAAAATATAGTAGGGCAAATACCACTATTAAACACAGAACAGCATGAGCAAGTTGTTTATGAATTTAATGGCGTTGCGCAAGATTATTCATCTGTAGATTTTGTTCATCAACTTTTTGAACAACAAGCTCAAAAAAATCCTGAAGCTATCGCAATAGACTTTGAAGGGCAGCAGTTAACGTATGCGGTATTGAATGAAAAAGTAAATCAACTGGCTTACTATTTAATTGATTCAGGCATAAAACCAGATGATCGAATTGCGATCTGTACACAACGAAGTATAGAAATGGTGGTGGCAATATTAGCATCACTGAAAGCAGGCGGAGCTTATGTACCTATAGACTCTGATCACCCAAAGGATCGTATTGCCCATATGTTGCAAGATAGCGCAGCAAAAATTGTATTATTACAAAAGCAGCTGACAGATAAACTTCCTCTTAGTAATGACTATAAAGTGATCGTTTTAGATGAAACCCGCTGGGAAGAAGCTCCTTGGGGCGATAATTGCAAAGATAATTGCTGTATTGAAAACTTAGGTTTAACAAAGAATAATTTGGCTTATGTTATTTATACGTCAGGTTCTACTGGTTTACCTAAAGGCGTTATGATTGAGCACTTAAGTATTGTCAATAGAGTACAATGGATGCAACAAAACTATCCATTAATGCTAGGTGAAAGTACTTTACAAAAAACGCCTTTTAGTTTCGATGTTTCAGTCCCTGAATTTTTCTGGCCATTGGCATTTGGTGCTAAAATAGTCGTCGCTCGTCCTGATGGCCACAAAGATCCAATATATTTAGCAAATTTAATTGCTGAGAAGTCTATTACTACGGTAAGCTTTGTACCGTCAATGTTACAAGTGTTTGTAGCAGATAAACCTAGCTGTTACTCTTTAAAAAGAGTACTTTGTGCGGGGGAAGCCTTATCTGATAGTTTAATCGATGAAAGTAAAGCGCTTTGGCCACATGCAAAAATTCATAATTTATATGGACCGACCGAGGCTACAGTATATGCAACGGCTTTAACTTATGATGATGCTACTGAGCCGCAAGGTTCAATTGGTCAACCTCTTGGCAATACACAAATTTATATTTTAGATAAATATTTAAACCCTGTTCCAGTAGGCGTTGCTGGCGAGATGTATATTGGCGGAGTGGGTGTTGCTCGGGGATATTTGAATAATCCAATATTAACCGAAAACACATTTCTACCTGATCCCTTTTCGCCTAAAGATGGAGCACGAATTTATAAAACGGGTGATTTAGCTGCTTGGCAATCTAAAGGGGCTGTAACGTATTTAGGGCGTAACGACTTTCAAGTTAAGGTTCGTGGATTCCGCATTGAACTAGGAGAAATTGAAAATCAATTGACCAAAGTCGAGGGTGTTGATAAATCAGCGGTAATAGCACAAATTGACGCATTAGGTAATACGGGGTTAATTGCTTATATTGTGGGTGATAATGAAGATAGCCCGAGAACATTACGCGCACAATTAAATGAACATTTACCTGAGTATATGCTGCCTTCAGCTTATGTGTTTTTACCGTCATTACCGATAACAACCAACGGTAAGTTAGATCGTAGTGCCTTACCTTTACCCGATGATAGTGCCTACGTAAAAAGTGTTTATGAGGAACCACAAGGGGAAATTGAAGAGACACTGGCAAAAATTTGGTCACAATTGCTTAATGTAGAACATGTAGGCCGTTTAGACAATTTTTTTGAGTTAGGTGGACATTCCTTGATGGCAGTACAGTTGATTTCACAAATTCGTCATCAGCTGAAGATAGAATTACCTATAGCTGATGTTTTTGTTAACGCAACACTCCTCGACTTGGCTAAAAATCTAGGTATTTCTGAGCTGGTTTTAGAAAATAAATTGATGACAGAGTCTGAATCTTTAGAAGAGTTGGAATGGTAGAGTTTTTATGAAAAATATAATTGAAGAGTTAAATGCCTGCGGTGTATTTATTTATGTTACTGACGGTAAATTAAAAACGAAAGCTGAACAAGGCGCCATAACCCCTGAAATAGCAAATATTATTAGAGGGCATAAGAATGAATTATTAGCCTTTTTACAAAATAACATAGGCTCTGAAGGTCGAGTGACTATATTACCCAGGGATCCTGAGGTTTCGCCTCTTAAGTTGTCTTTTGCTCAGCAGAGGTTATGGTTTATTGATCAAATGGACAAGCAAGCGAGTGTTGCTTACCATATTTCTTTTGGTTTGCGTTTAATTGGCGTGCTTAATAGACCCGCTTTATTGGCGGCACTTGACGGTATCGTTCAACGTCATGAAATATTGCGTACACGCTTTATTGGTGTTGCTGAGCAAGTACAACAAAAAATTGAAGAAAATGCTAAATTTACACTACAAGAGCAGAACCTTAGTCAAGCAAGTGAGGCTGAATATCAGCAAGTATGCAGCATAGCAACAGATACTCCATTTGATTTTGCTACAGGTCCATTAATTCGGGGGGAATTATTAACGTTAAGTGGGCAATGCCATGAATTACTTATTACGATGCATCATATTATTTCTGATGGCTGGTCGATCGGAGTATTTAGTCAAGAATTATCGATTTTATATCATGCTTTTTGCCAACAACAAGCCGATCCTTTACCCGCATTACCCATTCAATATGCTGATTATGCACAATGGCAACATCAATGGTTAAAAGGCGAACGTCTTCAGCAGCAAAAAGACTACTGGCTTGAAAAACTAAAAGGTGCGCCAGAGCTTGTTACTTTACCTTTAGATTATGCGCGTTCTGAAATACAAGATTACGAAGGTGCCAGTATTGATGTTAGCTTAGAAACAGAGTTAAGTTATCGACTAAAGGCTTTTAGTCAACAACAGGGTACTACTTTGTATATGACGTTGTTAGCTGCATGGGCTGCCGTTGTCGGTAGGTTAGCATCACAAGAAAGTGTTGTTATAGGTACGCCTAACGCTAATCGCAATAGCGCTGAACTGGAAGGTTTGATTGGCTTTTTTATTAATACTCAGGCGATGCGAGTCGATCTTGATGATCAACTTAGTGTGAAACAATTACTTATTCAAGTTAAAAATACAGCATTAGCGGCGCAAAAATATCAGGATATACAGTTTGAGCAAGTGGTAGAAACGTTAAATCCAGAACGTACTATGGCGCATAGTCCAATATTTCAGTTGATGTTTAACTGGCAAAATACGCCAGAAGAAGAAAGTAATGATACGATTGAATTTGGTGAATTACACATTGAAGAGGTCGACGCTGATAATCATATGGCTCAGTATGATTTATCTTTAGACTTGTTTGAACAGGAAGGAGACATTGTTGGTCGTTTCAATTATGCCACCTCTTTATTTACCGAACAGACAATTAAGCGTCATTGGCATTACTTAACAGCGATGTTGATAGGTATGATTGAAACCCCTACGGGGCTAGTTAATCAAATTAATATTTTATCTAAAGAAGAGCAACAACAACAATTAATCACTTTTAATAGCCCTGCGGTAACTTATTCAGGTGCTAACAGTATTCAAGCGCGCTTTGAGGCACAAGTAGAGCAATGTGCAGACAAAGTTGCAGCGGTCTATAATACAGACTCTCATAATGAACAGATAAGCTATAGTGACTTAAATAAACGAGCGAACCAATTGGCTGATTATTTAACTCAGCAGGGCATAGTCGCTAATACGTTAGTGGGGCTTTATGCTCAGCGTTCAATCGATTTTTTGGTTGGCGTTTTGGCGATATTAAAAGCTGGGGGCGCTTATATTCCATTAGACCCAACCAATCCAAAAGAACGTTTGGCTCATATGGTCGCTGATGCTAAAATTTCTGTGATTTTAAGCCAAACAGCGTTAGAGAATACCCTTGAATTCCCATCAAGTTGTCAGTGTGTTTTCTTAGATGATACCGCTCAATTTTCTGGATATTCAGTAGTAAACCCAGTTAATAAAAGCCAAGGGGATGATTTGGCTTATATGATTTATACCTCAGGCTCAACCGGAATGCCTAAAGGTGCTTTGGTGCATCATAACGGCGCGTTAAATCATATCGATGCCGAATTTGATTTGTTAGGTTTGATGGACAATGATGAATTGCAACCAACAAACTTCTTACAAAGCGCAGCCTCATCTTCTGATGTTTCAGTCTGGCAGTTTTTAGCGCCAGTGATTTGCGGTGGTAAAACGGTTATTTTAGATAATATGGCCAATTTGGCTAAATGCGTTACTTTGATGCAAGAAGAACAAGTCAACTTAATTCAGACAGCGCCAGTTGTTTTGCAGATGTTACTTGATTACTTAGAAAAACAGCCTGAAAACGCAGCGCAATTACCTCACTTATCTTGGCTAATGACCATAGCCGAGGCTAGTCCTGTCCCTTTGATTAATCGCTGGTTTGCTAAATATCCCAATATCCCGGTAATGAATGGTTTTGGTCCCAGTGAAGCTTCTGATGATATTACCTATCATATCATGCGTGAGACATTATCAACTGAGGTGTTAACGGTTCCTATTGGTAAGCCTATTCCTAATATGACTATGTACGTATTAGATAAGCACCAACAATTACAGCCTGTTGGCAGTGTTGGTGAGTTATGTGTTTCAGGTGTTGGTGTGGGTTTAGGTTATTGGAATAACCCAGCACGTACCGCAGAAAGCTTTGTTGATAACCCTTTTAAAAATGAAAACGGTATTCACGGTAAGTGTTTATATCGTACCGGCGATTTAGGCCGGTGGCGTCAAGATGGTAGTTTAGAGTTCATCGGTCGTCTTGATAATCAGATAAAGATTCGAGGATTTCGCGTTGAATTAGGTGAAGTTGAAGCTATATTAAGCAAAGTAGCGGGGGTTGCTGATGTTGCTGTCTTAGTATATCAAACTGATACAAAAGAGAATCGTTTAGTTGCTTATGTAGTACTAAAATCATTAAACACTGGGCTTGATGGCGCTAAGTTACGTACGGCTTTAAAAGATAGCCTACCTGAATATATGATCCCTTCGAGCTTTACTTTTCTAGAAAGTATGCCATTAAACGCCGCAGATAAAATAGATAGAAAATCTTTACCTGCACCTGATTTGAATAAAATACTCGCTCAGTATGTTGCACCAGTGACGGAAAATGAAAAAATATTAGCGCAGATATGGCAAGAGTTACTAACGATTGAGCGTGTTGGTCGTACAGATAACTTTTTCCAACTGGGCGGGCATTCATTATTAATGATAACGCTACTTGAAAAGATTAAGCAAAAAGATCTGACCATAGATATTGTGTCACTATTTAATGCGTCAACCCTAGAGGACATGGCTGAAAATCTATGTGCAATAAGTGTACAAATTGAAATCCCCAAAAACCTTTTAGCGTCAGAATTTTTTGATGAAAATGACGACATTTATGAAGATATTGAAGAATTAATATTATGAAAATAACACAATTACTTGACCTTATTGCAGAGAAAAATATTAATGTTTCAGTAGAGGATGGGCAGTTAAAAATCCGTGCTCCGCGTGGTGTTTTAGACAAACATTTAACGTCGTTGTTAAAAACGCATAAAGACGAATTGTTACAAGCACTGAGCAAACCCGTTAAAATAACGCCTGAATTATTAACCTTGGTCGATTTAGAACAAGCTGAAATTGATAATATCGTGGCAACAGTCGCTGGAGGGGCTGCCAATGTACAAGATATTTATCCATTGGCACCTTTGCAAGAAGGTATCTTGTTTCATCATTTATTGCAGGCTGAGGGCGACACCTTCATTATCTCAGACTTGTTGTCCTTTAATAGTGAAGAACAATTTAATAGCTTTGTCAGTGCTTTAAATAAAGTTATTGCTCGTCATGACATATTGCGTACCGCGGTGTTGTGGCAAAACCTTAATGAACCTGTGCAAGTGGTTTGGAAAAAAGCAGAGTTAACTATAGAAAAGTGTGATTTTTCTACCGCAGATAACAAGCTTAGCGTCGAAGCGCATTTACTTGCTTATGCTAGCCCACAAAAGATGAAAATAGAGGTCAGCAAGGCACCAATGTTTAGAGGCTTTGCTACTTTTGATCAAAAGAATCAACGTTGGTTATTACAATTATTGCATCACCATTTAATTATGGATAACACCACGTTAGAGCTTATGATCGAAGAAGTCATGCTCTTTCAACAAGGTCGCGAAGCTGAGCTCAGTAAACCTGTTCCTTTTCGTAATTTTGTTGCTCAAGCCCGCTTGGGGATGACGAAAGAAGAACACCAGATCTTTTTTAAAGAAATGTTAGCGGGTATTGATGAACCAACAGCGCCTTTTGGCTTGCTCGATGTCCAAGGCAATGGTACTGAGGTTACTGAGTCAACGTTAGCAATAGAAACTAATTTAGCGGACAAAATTCGCCAACAAGCGACGCAACACGGTGTTAGCACGGCAAGTCTATTTCATTTAGCTTGGGCGCAAGTATTAGCTAAAACCAGTGGTCGTGAAGATGTGGTTTTTGGCACCTTATTATTTGGTCGTTTTCAAGGTGGAGAAGATGCGGCACTGGCGATGGGCATGTTTGTGAATACCTTACCCGTTCGTATTAAACTCGCGGATAGCTTTGTTAAAACTAGCCTAAAAGATACTCACCTTGCTTTAACTAATCTGTTGAAGCATGAAAGTGCATCGCTTGCGCTTGCTCAGCAGTGCAGTGAATTACCAGCAACAACGCCGTTGTTTTCTGCGTTATTAAATTGTCGACGAAGTAATGAAAATAACAGTGATACCGACCTTCATGATGGTGTTGAGTTATTAAGGGGGGAAGAAAGAACCAATTACCCATTTAATTTATCAGTAGACGATTCTGGCGATGGCTTTTTTCTAACCGCTCAAATCGATAAATCGGTAGCCGCTGAGCGCATTTGTCAGTTTATGCAGGTAACTTTGGAAAATATAGTAACGGCATTGGCTAATGAAACTGAAACACTGATGCAGAATATTAGCATTATGCCAAAAGGAGAATACGAGCAAGTCATTGATGTTTTTAATGACACTCAACAAGACTTTCCTCAAGGGATGTTAATACAGGAATTATTTGAACAACAGGTCATAAAAAATCCAGACGTGATTGCCTTAGTATTTAAAGAACAATCACTTAGTTATGCACAACTTAATATTCGTGCAAACCAAATGGCACACCATTTGATTAAGTTAGGTGTTAAGCCTGATGACCGGGTGGCACTGTGTGTGGACAGAAGCATAGAGATGGTTATTGCTATCTTAGCTATTCTTAAAGCCGGTGGCGCTTATGTTCCTATGGACCCTAATTATCCAACCGAGCGTCTAGCTCATATGATGCAAGACAGTGCGCCAGTAGCATTATTAACAACATCTTCTTTAATTGAACAAATTACACTAACTGAAGCTTGTACTTTGGTGATTTTAGATGAAATCCTTGAATTGCAAAACATAACACATGGTCATACTGATAATAATATCAATAGAAATGATATTTATTTAAATAATAATAACTTAGCTTATGTTATTTATACATCAGGCTCAACGGGTAAGCCAAAAGGTGTAATGGTTGAACATAGCGGAGTGATTAACTTAGCTTATGCCCAAAGTCAGGCGTTTCAAATAGATGCTGATAGTCGTTTGCTGCAGTTTGCATCAGTAAGTTTTGATGCCTTCATCTCAGAGCTCACTACGGTATTATTGCAAGGGGCATCTTTATATATCCCCGTTTCAACGCAGCAGCTAACCGGGTATCAATTAAATGACTTTGTTGAAGAACATCAGATCACCCATGCAACTATTCCTCCGGTTGTATTAGCACAAATGCCTGATGATGCTCATTTACGCTCGATTAGTACGTTAATTACAGCCGGTGAAGCTTCTACAGAGCGATTAGTACAACGTTGGAGTAAAGGCCGTAGGCTTCTCAATGCTTATGGGCCAACTGAAACCAGTGTTTGTGCAACCATTTATGAATGTAACAGTGCCGAGTTAGGTGCTCCTGCTATTGGGCAACCCATAGCTAATAGCCAAATTTATATTTTAGATCAATATCAACAGCCAGTGCCTACAGGGGTTGCAGGTGAAATATATATTGGTGGGGCAGGCATAGCGAGAGGTTATTTAAATCAAGAGAAATTAACCAAAACGCTATTTTTGGACAACCCTTTTCTATCTTCAACTCTATCCTCAGCTTCGCCACGTATGTATCGAACAGGTGATTTAGCAAAATGGCGAGAAGATGGCGCTGTGATATATTTAGGCCGTAATGATTTTCAAGTAAAAATTAGAGGTTTTCGTATTGAACTTGATGAAATAGCGGCACAATTATCAGCATTACCCAACATAGACGAGTCTGTAGTGATTGTTCGTGAAGATCAACCTGGCAATAAACGTATCGTTGCCTATATTGTTGCCGGTGAAGATTTTCTTAATAGCAACACGCTTGACCCTATTATACTGCGAGAGCATTTAAGTCGTTTTTTACCCGACTATATGATACCTGCGGCCTATGTTTCTTTAACGGCTTTGCCGGTAACACCTAACGGCAAGTTAGATAAAAAAGCGCTGCCGGCACCAGAAGACGATGCTTATGCACAATTAGCGTACCAAGTTCCTCAAGGAGAAGTTGAAGTCTGCCTCGCTCAAATTTGGTCGGAACTGCTTAAGGTTAAGAGGGTAGGGCGACTAGATAACTTTTTTGAGTTAGGTGGGCATTCCTTGTTAGCGATACAGTTGATTTCAAAATTACGACAACGTTTGGATATAGAGCTACCTTTAGCTACGTTATTTGATCATCCTAACCTGATCGATTTAGCGCAGCAGGTTACAATGGCAGATCATCATACCTTAGTTGATATTACGATTGCAGACCGTGATATGCCTTTAGCGTTATCTTATGCTCAACAGCGTTTGTGGTTTATTGAACAACTTGATAAAAATGCCAGTGCCGCTTACCACATGCCGATTGGATTACGTTTAACCGGCATTTTAAAGGCCAATGTTTTAGTTGCAGCACTAGATAAAATTGTTGAACGTCATGAGATATTACGTACCCATTTTGTTAGCATTGCAGGTAAGCCTCAACAAATCATAGAACCCGCTACTGGCTTCTCTTTACAATACCAAGATTTAAGTGATGCATCTGTTGAAGAATGCACTTTAGCCTATGAACAGGAAGCTCTAGCACCTTTTGATTTTGATACCGGACCATTGATCCGCGGCCGTTTATTGCGTTTAAATACAGAGGAACATGTTTTATTGATAACCATGCATCACATTATTTCTGATGGTTGGTCAATGGGTATATTAACTCAAGAACTGGTCGCATTATATGCTGCATTTAGTGAAGATAGGCCAGATCCCTTGCCAGCACTTACCCTACAATATGCTGATTTTTCACAATGGCAACATCAATACTTACAAGGAGAGCTATTAGAAAAGCAAAAGGAATATTGGTTAGATAATCTTAAAGGGGCTCCTGAACTGGTGAGTTTACCCTTAGATAGACCACGGCCTGAAATACAAGATTACACGGGAGACAGCATTAAACTGGTACTGGAAATTGATGTAAGTCGACGCCTTAAAGCACTGAGCCAAGCGCACGGTACAACTTTATATACTGTAATATTAGCTGCATGGGCTGCGGTGATCAGTCGTTTATCTTCACAAGATGATATCGTTATTGGCACTCCTAATGCGAATCGCACGAGGGCGGAGTTAGAGTCGTTAATTGGCTTTTTTATTAATACTCAAGCAATGCGGGTAAAAGTACCCGCTGATTTAACCGTAGAGCAATTATTAGCACAAGTAAAAGAAACAAGTTTAGCTGCTTTAAGCCATCAAGATATACAATTTGAACAAATCGTCGATGCGGTTAATCCTATTCGTTCGCAATCTCATAGTCCTATTTTTCAATTAATGTTTACTTGGCAAAATACGCCTGAGGATGATGAAGAATTTGGTGAATTAAACGTTGAAAGCATTGACGCTAATGATCGCAGTGCACAGTTTGATTTATCGTTAACGTTAGAAGAACATGACCAACAAATTGTGGGTAGTTTCGGTTTCGCCACGGCAATCTTTGATCAGGAAACCATTGAGCGTCATTGGGGCTATTTGAAAGCAATGTTAACGGCAATGGTTAATAGTGATACTCAGCAAGTGGGAATGATACCGCTAATGAGTGCGCAAGAGCGTATTCAGGTTGTTAAAACGTTTAATAACACCGATAAAACCTTTCCACAAGACAAGTTAATTCATCAACTATTTGAACAACAAGTTGTGTTAACACCTAATGCCATCGCTATTGAATTTAATGGTGAGGTTTTGACTTATCTACAATTAAATGAGCGCGCAAATCAATTGGCACGTCATCTCATTGACTTAGGTGTTAAGCCAGACGACTGTGTTGCTTTATGCCTTGAACGAAGCCTAGAAATGGTGATAAGTATTTATGCTGTTATCAAGGCTGGCGGTGCTTATGTACCAATGGATCCTGAACATCCTAAAGATCGCTTAGCTCATATGGTAACAGATAGCGCCCCTATGATCGTGTTGACACAAAGCGTTATAGTTGAACGTTTATCTGATATTGCAAAATGTCCTATTATCGTTCTAGATGAAATGCCTTGGCAGTTTTCAGTATGGGCAAATAACGTAGCAAGCAACTTAGTAGCAGAGAGTATTGGTTTACATAACACTAATTTGGCATATGTTATTTATACCTCAGGTTCAACGGGGTTACCTAAAGGGGTAATGGTTGAGCATAAAAGTTTAGTGAATCGTATTGACTGGATGCAGCAAGAATATCAGTTGCAGGCAAGCGAAAATGTATTACAAAAAACGCCATTTAGTTTTGACGTTTCAGTCTGGGAATTTTTCTGGCCGTTATGTTATGGTGCTAAACTTGTGTTAGCGGATCCGCAAGGGCATAAAGACCCACTTTATTTGGCGCAATTGATTAATGAAAAACATATTTCAACACTACACTTTGTCCCTTCAATGTTGCAGGCCTTTTTAGTACAGCAACCCCAGTGTCAATCACTTAAGCGTGTCATTTGTAGTGGGGAAGCATTACCTCTAAATATTGTTATTGCCGCAAAAGAATTATGGCCTCAGGCTGAACTTCATAATTTATATGGGCCAACCGAAGCGACTATAGATGTCACCGCTTGGACTTGTTCAGTGAAGGATCAAAAAATTCCGATTGGTTATCCTATTGCTAATACGCAAATGTATATTTTAGATGCGTTACAGCAACCCGTTCCTTTAGGTGTTTCAGGAGAAATATTTATTGGTGGTGTTGGTGTTGCTCGTGGTTACTTAAATAATATGAGCTTAACCAAAGATCGCTTTGTCACTGACCCATTCGCAACAACACATACCAAGATGTACAAAACAGGTGATCTAGGTCGTTGGTTGCCAAATGGAGCTATTGAGTATCTAGGCCGTAATGATTTTCAGATAAAACTTAGAGGTTTTAGAATTGAGCTAGGTGAAATAGAGGCGCAATTATCTCGTATTAATGGTGTGCGTGAAGTCGCTGTGATCGCTCGAGAGGATACCCCAGGTAATCAACAGTTAGTGGCTTATATTGTTGTTGACGTTATTAATGATGACGTAGATGATGGCATTGATAAGCTCAATATTGATATTTTACGCGAAGCTCTAAGTGCGAGTTTACCTGAGTATATGATACCTGCTGCGTATATCATGATGGCTTCTTTACCTCTAACCTTAAATGGTAAGTTAGATAGAAAAGCATTACCTGCACCCGATGAAGGCGCATTCTCATCACAGGTTTATGAGGCCCCTCAAGGTGACGTTGAAATAGTTTTAGCTTCAATTTGGGCTGAATTGCTGAATGTTGAAATTGCTCATGTTGGGCGTTTAGATAGTTTCTTTGCTTTGGGAGGACATTCTCTCTTAATGGTGCAATTAGTTGAACGATTAAGAGCCCATGATTGGTTTGTAAAAATTAGCGACTTGTTTAGCCAAGCTAATTTACAAGCAATGGCACAAGCTATTGTTGTTGCAAAGCAGCAAGGCGTAAGTGAAGTGGTTGTGCCTGTTAATGCCATTCCAGAATACTGCCTTGAAATCACCCCTGAGATGTTACCCTTGGTAACGTTAAATACTGAACAAATAGAGCATATTACTGCTGCAGTAGTTGGTGGTGCAGGTAACATTCAAGACATTTATCCTTTAGCACCTTTACAAGAAGGGATTTTATTTCATCATATGCTGCAAAGTATTGGCGATACATATCTTACTTATACTTTATTGTCGTTTAATAATGAGCAACAACTTCAGCAATTTGCTGTTAACTTAAATAAAGTCATCGCTCGACATGATATTTTGCGTACGGCTGTGCATTGGGAGAATTTAGATGTACCCGTACAGGTTGTTTGGAAAAAAACAACTTTTGCATTAGAGGTGGTAAATTTCTCTGCTGGTAATACAGTAGGAAATGAAATAAATGATGTTGAATCTCAATTATTAGCCTATGCAGATAAACAAAGTTTTAAACTTGATATTAATCAAGCTCCGATGTTTCGTGGTATTGCCGCTTATGACAAAGGTTCAAAACGTTGGTTACTTAAGTTCTTGTTTCATCATATGATTATTGACCACACCACGTTAGAGCTGATGTTAGAAGAAGTCTCTTTAATTGATCAAGGACGCGATAATGAGCTTTCTACACCTGTACCCTTTCGTAATTTTGTTGCGCAAATAGGGTTAGGAAAAAATAAGGCAGATCATCAAGAGTTTTTTACTAAAATGTTGTCAGATGTTACTGAACCAACAACACCTTTTGGTTTATTAGATGTACAAGCCGATGGTTCAAAGGTAATAGAATATGAACTGGAGCTTGATAATGTATTAGCAACAAAAATACGTCAGCAGGCTAAAATTCAAGAAGTCAGTGCGGCAAGCTTGTTTCATTTAGCTTGGGCGCAAGTACTTGCCAAGACGACTGGGCGTGAAGATGTGGTATTTGGTACTGTGCTATTTGGTCGATTTCAGGCTGGCGCGGGAGCTGACCGTGCGATGGGCATGTTTATTAATACATTACCCTTTAGAATTAACATGCTTGATTGTTCTGTTAAGCAGAGTTTAAAAAACACCTATTTTGATTTAACTCAACTACTTGATCATGAACATGCCTCACTTGCTTTAGCTCAAAACTGTAGTGCTTTATCTGCATCTGCACCGCTTTTTTCTGCATTATTAAATTATCGGTACAGTGAAGATTCTTCTAATCAAAGCGAACATGAAAGTGCTAATGAAGGTGATTATGAAGGTATTAGAGAGTTAACTGGCGAAGAAAGAAGTAATTACCCGTTTGATCTATCTGTTGATGATTTTGGAGACGGTTTTTGTCTAACCGCTCAAATCGATAAATCTGTATGCGCTAAACGGGTTTGTACTATGATGAAAATTTCTTTAGAAAGCTTGATCGCTGCTTTGGAAAGTAAAACGGACGTATTAATGCGAAATATTGACATAATGTCAACGCAAGAAAAGAGCGTACAATTATCAAACTTTAATAGCCCATCGGTTAAATACCCAGGTTCTGTGAGTATACAAGGTCGTTTTGAGTCACAAGTTTTAAAAGTACCCGAAGCGATTGCTGCGGTATTTAAAACAAAAGATGGCTGTGAACGTATTAGTTATCGTGAATTGAATCAACGTGCTAATCAAGTGGCAGGGTGTTTAATTAAACATGGCATAAAAACAAATGATTTAGTTGGGGTATATGCACAACGTTCAATCGACTTTTTGGTGGCTATTCTAGGTACTCTAAAAGCGGGAGGAGCTTATGTTCCTTTTGATCCAAACAACCCAAAAGAACGCTTAGAATATATGATTGATAACGCTAATGTATCAGTGATTCTAACGCAGACTGCACTAAAAGACAGTTTGAATTTACCGGAAGGTTGCCACAGTGTTTATTTAGACAAGAGAGAATCGTTTAGCACTTACTCTGCTAATAATCATCAATGTCTTACTACCGGTGATGATTTAGCTTATATGATTTACACCTCAGGTTCGACAGGTATGCCTAAAGGTGCATTGGTAGATCATGCTGGCGCGTTAAATCATATAGATGCTGAATTTGATTTATTAGGTTTTAGAGAAAATGGTGAATTACAAGCAAGTCACTTTTTACAAAGTGCAGCGTCATCATCTGATGTGTCAGTTTGGCAGTTTTTAGCTCCGGTTGTCTCGGGCGGTAAAACGGTGATCTTAGATGATATGACAGACTTAGCTAAGTACATCGAGCTAATTCAATCAGAACAAGTGCATTTGATTCAAACTGCTCCTGTTGTTTTACAGTGTTTATTAGATTATTTAGATAAATTACCGAAAGATAAAGCGCAATTACCTCATTTACGTTGGTTAATGACTATTGCTGAAGCTTGCCCAACGCCATTAATAAATAGCTGGTTCACCGCATACCCTGATATTCCGGTAATGAATGGTTTTGGCCCCAGTGAAGCTGCTGATGATATTACTTATCATATTATGCGCAAATCATTACCTATCGAGGTATTAAGTGTACCTATTGGCAAGCCAATACCTAATATGACTATGTATGTATTGGATAAATACCAGCAACTACAACCACTAGGCGTTGCTGGCGAACTTTGTGTCTCAGGTGTTGGTGTTGGGCCAGGCTACTGGAATAACACTGAACGTACAGTTGAGAGTTTTATCGTTAATCCTTTTGCTGAGTATACAGGAATTCATGGCGAGCGCTTATATCGTACCGGAGATTTAGGTTGTTGGCATGCTGATGGTCATTTGGAGTTTATGGGGCGCTTGGACAACCAAGTTAAAATACGCGGTTTTCGAGTGGAGTTAGGTGAAATTGAAGCTGTTTTAGCAAAAGTTGATGGTGTAAATGACGTGGCTGTTTTAGCGCACAAAGGAGATGACGACGAAAATAAGCTGGCCGCCTATATCGTTTTAAAGACATTACATAGTGAAATTGATGGCAAAAAATTGAGATTAAGCTTACAAAATAGCTTGCCAGAATATATGATCCCCAGTAGTTTTACCTTTTTAGATGTTATGCCGTTAAATGCCGCGGATAAAATTGATCGTAAAGCGCTACCCAAACCTGATATGAGTTTTGTTTTACAACGTTATGTTGCACCGATAACTGATGTACAACGCAATATTTGTGAAATTTGGCAAGAGATACTGGGTATTGAGCGTATTGGCCTTAAAGATAATTTTTTCGAATTAGGTGGTCATTCTATTTTGGTGGTACGCTTGATCATGTTATTACGACAAAATAACTATGCCGTTGAACTTAAAGCTATATTTGAAGCGCCAACATTAGAAGTATTTGCAGATCAACTTAAGTCAACGGATGACATTTTTGAGCATATCGTAGCGATTAAAGCAGGAGGTTCACGCAAACCACTATTTTTGGCACCAGAAGCAACCGGTGATGTACAAGCCTATGCTGTACTCGCTCAGTTTATGGACGATGACATTCCAATTTATGGTCTTCATGGTGATTATGCTATTACACAAGGAAATAATACGGTTGAGTCTCTAGCTCAATGTTATATAAAAGAAATCCGTCATGTTCAGGAGAAAGGTCCTTATCGAATATCAGGTTGGTCTGCTGGCGGAGAGCTTGCCTATGAGATAGCTAAGCAATTACTTGAAGCGGGTGATGGCGTTGAGTTTTTAGGTATCATTGATTGTATCTTAGAATCTGAAGAAGAGGATGTGGTTATATCCGGTGAACTTGATGATGTCGCAGAGCTATCAGAAGAAGATTTTGCTAAAGATATGGAAGTGATTATTGCGGAAATCAAACTTGAAGGCGTTTTTGACTTTTTAAAGAGTTATTTAGAAGATAAGTATGACGAAGAGGACCCCGATGTTTTAGCTGCTGAAATTAACGTGATATCTGAATACCCTACAGCAGAATTAATGCTAAGTTACTGTCGAAATCATGAGAGTATAGAAATTTCATTAACTGACGATGAAATAATGAAAATGGTAATGTTTGAAGGTGCTATGGGGCATTATCGTCCCAAGCCTTTGTCATTGACAACGGAGATACATTATTTTGCGTCAGACACTTTAGCAAAAGCAAATGGTGTAACAGGTTGGGAGAATATGGGGCAAAGTGCCTTGCACGTTGACACCATAGGTGGAGACCATTGGACCATGATTTTAGAACCAGAGGGGGCTAAAAAGCTGGCTAAATCTATGTCTCAAATATTAGGGGAAATAGATAATAGAAATGATATCACCACAGTAGCATTTGATTTAAAAGGTTCTTTAGTCGAACTAGTATAGTGTTAAGTTTTAGTAAAATAAGCAATATTAAACAATCGCTATACTTTAATGTATAGCATGTTTACTTTTTAGAAAGTTAATGTTTTAGGAAATATTTATGATTAGTAAGTTGTTACTGCGCTTTAAGTGGATCTTTATTTTTGCAACCATATTAAGTGCCATTAGTGCTTTTTCTGGTGTTGCTATGTTGAGTGTTATTACTGAAAAGGTAGCCAGTTTAGGAGGTGATAGTTCTGGCATTCATGAACTAGGTTATTTTATACTCGCATTATTTGGAGTGGTATTTTTTGGTATTATTTCACAAAATATGCTTGCAACACTAAGTACAAAAGTCGTTTATGACCTACAAAATATTATGGGGAGAAGATTGTTACAAACACCCTATGAAAAAATAGAAAAAATGGGTGGACACAAGGTAATGGCTACTTTAGAAAAAGATGTCGCCTCGTTTTCAGAAGGGCTAATGTTATTACCTCAACTTGTTTACAACAGTATTACCTTGTTGCTGTGTTTAAGTTATATGGTTTATTCTTCTTGGCAGTTGTCATTATTAGTGATACTTACCATAGTTATCGTGATTTTACTGTCTCATTTCGTTACGGAATATGCGATGAAAGATATGGAAAAGTTAAGGGAAAACTCCGATGAGTTATTTTCGGGTTTAAAAACACTGGTGGATGGTGGTAAAGAGCTCAGTATCAATAGCAATCGAAAATATCATTTTTACACGAATATTTTATCCCCTGTATTTGCGTCAATACGAGATAAGTCATTAAAAATTTCAAAGATATTTATTGTTCTCAATAGTTTTACTGGAATTCTAGTTTTTTGTTTAATTGGCACGGTTATCTATGGCGCAGCCTACTTTCCAAGTGTTGAACTTGCTACTGTCATTAGTTTTACGTTCTTGATTTTCTATTTAATAGAGCCTGTTGAAGGTCTTGTCGATGCGATGGAAGAAGCAGGAGAATTTGTAGTCTCATATAAAAAAGTTGAAAGTCTCGATTTAAGTGATGATGCAGAATTACCAAATGGGCAGTTAAGTAATGATGGTATGCCGATGGCATGGCAAACTATACATTTTAAAGATATAAATTATGTTTATGATGCTAATAATGAAGACTATGCGTTTTCTGTTGGTCCAATAAATCTTTCTTTTCAGCGCGGTAAAACTTATTTCCTTACCGGTGGTAATGGTTGTGGTAAATCAACCTTTGCAAAATTAATGGTCGGTTTGTATTCACCAACATCAGGTGCTATCTATCTCGATGATAAATGCGTGGGCGAAGAAGTACCGCCAGCTTGGTATAGAGCTAATTTTTCAACCATATTTTCGGACTTCTTTCTTTTTGATCAAGCGCTCACTAGAGACGGAACATTAGCTGATGATGCTGTTATCGCGAAACATTTAGAGACATTGAATTTATCTGATAAAGTTAAATCTGAAAATGGGGTGTTATCTTCTGTTGATTTATCTCAAGGTCAAAAGAAACGTTTGGCGTTATTACTGTCTTTTATCGAAGATTGTCCTATTTGTGTATATGACGAGTGGGCTGCCGACCAAGACCCGTATTTTAGAAATTATTTTTATTCGGTAATATTACCGGAAGCGAAGAAAAAAGGAAAAACTATGATAATAATTACCCATGATGATCAGTACTTCCATTTGGCGGATGTTCATATTAAATTTGACCATGGACAGGCACAAATTGTAAATAATGAGACGATAGCTGAATTAGAACCTGCTTAGGTTTCAATATCATTATACGGTCAACAAAATTAAATGGCTCATGTTTGTAATCAAACAATTGAGCCCTTTATACTTCTCATTCATGAGATATTTAGTTGATAAATGTAAAGTAACACTTTTAAAAATATTAAAATAATATGACAGAAAATAAATGGTTTGTTATACCTAAACCTAACGTGCATGCAGATTTAAAGTTAATTTGTTTTCCTTATGCAGGGGGAAGTACTTCTACTTATTTATCTTGGGTTAACTACTTACCGAGTAATGTTGAGCTGGTTATCATTCAAGCTCCTGGAAGAGGATCACGAATATTTGAGCCTTTATACTCAGATATGACAGCGTTAACCGATGAGCTAGTACGTTTAATCCCTAATGTACTGAATAAACCTTATATTTTTTATGGTCATAGTCTCGGAAGTCGAGTTGCTTTTGAATTAATGGATAAATTAAGTAAATTAAAACATAGCTCTCCACAACATTTTATTGCCTCAGGAAGCAGAGGTCCACATAAGCTATCTGAAAAGAAAAAAGTGGCTCATTTACCAGATAGTGAGTTTATTGATGAACTTTATAGGCTAAATGGTACGCCTAAAGCAGTCATAGATAATAAAGAGCTAATGGATTTATTTCTACCTGTACTCAAAGCCGACTTTGGTATAGCTGAGCAATATTGTTATAGCGGGAATACTATCTTTGAATGTCCGGTATCAGTTTTTGGTGGAAATGAAGATATCGACATTAAAAGCACCGATTTGATTTGTTGGCAAGAACATTTTAGCATGAAAGTAGATTTACATTTGATCTCAGGAAATCACTTCTTTGTTGATTCAAACAAAGAAGTGGTATTGCAAAAAGTAAATGATATTATTACCAAAACCCTGCAAGCCCCTCTATGCATTAGTTGATAGAAGCGTTCTTCTTTTAAGATATTCTTTGAAGGTACATCTTATACATAGGGCATTGTATTTATTGTAATAGCAATTAATTCAATTGATTGCTTATTTTTTGTTTTCTAAAAAATCAACCACAGTCGATAAAATATGGGTGACTGTGGTATGGTTTTCCCAATCTATGTTATCCCAGTCTATGCCAAGTTCTAATGCCATAATATTAGATGTTAATAATTCTTTAATTGTACTGGAGGATTTTATTGGTGGAATTTTAAATGTTTTTTTAGCTACTATTACATTTTTTTTATCTAATAACTGTGATTCTATTTGAGCATTGATATTTTTCTTATCGGTAATATTAAGTAATGTTTTATTATGCTCTGCTTTGTACTCAGACTCGGTATCAAGCACAACTTTTTTTACTTTAATAAATGGATTGCTTAAGCCTGACTCGTATGCAGAAATGACGCAGTTATATCTTGTTAACACATTATAATTATCATAGGCGCCCATCGATACACCCAAGTTGGTGGTAATTTCTTTGACGGTGAGTTTTTTCAACCCTGATTTTAATCGAGCAGTATTTAACGTTTCAATTTCAAATATTGCACTTTTAAACGCCATGAGCTTGCCGTATTGAGGAAGTTCTTCACGGCTGGCGTTTTCTTGAAATTGTTTTACTTTTGTTAACAAAGGCTTGGTTTTATAAACTTTAAACTGTGCGGCAGAGCCATAGCCATTTGCGTAGACTAAAGAAAAGAAACGTCTATGTCCTGTTAAAATTTGAAATTTACTCGCATTAATAGGGTAAAGTGTCGGCGCTTGAATGAGTTCAGAAACAGAAATGTTATTACCAAGATCCATTATTGATTCTATCGTTTGGTTTGCTTTTTTCCAATCATTACTATTATATTTCAAACAGTTAACCATGCAGGACTTACCTATTATTACATGGTCTTCTGCATGATACATTTTACTTAATTGCTTTTTAGTTATTTTTCTATTTACAAACAACTTGGCATCATTATCTTCAATTAATATAGCAGGAAGAAAACGAGCATTTGTAGCATCAGGTACAATAGAGCTTAAAAATATTGACTGATATGTAAAAGTTGTATCATGTAAATTTTCTTGATTATTGAGACTACTAAGAAGTAGGTGTTCATGCTCTTGATCATTCATTGAGAATAAAGTGCCAGAGGTAAAGTATGATGTATTATATAGTATAAGTGTATTTCTTATAGTTAATCTATTGTGTTTAATTTGTTAATTTACTATCCTTTTATGTAGATTATTGTCAGTAAGTGTAAGGTGTTCGTGTTTTTTTGAAAAGTAGTCTACCCATACTATAAAGCCTTAACGCATGGATAAAGTGGAATTTAGTTAATATGAGAACTATCAACTATCACAAATAGCTTGTAGGTAATTATTGATAATAAAATCTCCCTATGGAACTAGGGAGTTAATATCATTTGTTTTAAACTTACTTAACGTTAGAAAATAGTTTTATAAATGTGTTCTTACTTCAAAAAGTTCAGGAAAAAAGCTCACATCCAATGCTTTTTTCAGAAAACCTACACCTGAAGAGCCGCCTGTCCCATGCTTGTAACCAATAATACGTTGTACGGTATACATGTGTTTAAAGCGCCATTGTTGAAAGGAATCTTCGATATCCACTAACTTTTCGGCAAGTTCATATAATTCAAAGTACTTTTCAGGTTCTTGATAAACTTTCAGCCACGCCTTTAATACCGATTCATTACTTTGATAAGGTAAGGTTAAATCGCGATTAGTAATGACATCATCGATGCTAAAGCCCTGTTTAACTAATAGTGAAATTACTTCATCATAAAGGCTAGGACGAATAAGTAATTGCTCAAGTTCATTATAGGCTGTGGTATTACTTTTATGGATTTTTAGCATGTCCTCATTTTTGTTACCCAGTAAAAATTCCAATTTTCGATAGCCATGTGACTGAAATCCTGATGAACGACCTAAGTCGTCCCTAAACTTTAAATAATCACTGGGCGTTAGGGTTGACAAAATGTTCCAAGATTGTGTTAATTGAATAAAAATTTGTTTGACCCGTGCTATCACTTTAAAAGCAGGACCAAAGTTACTTTCTTGAATACATTTAACTGCATTCATTAATTCATGACCTGCTAATTTTAGCCATAATTCACTGGCTTGATGAATCACAATAAAGAGCATTTCATCGTGCTGTGAAGATAACGGGTGTTGTGCTGATAATACTTGATCAAGTTTTAAATAATCGCCATAAGACATTTCATCTTTGAAGTCTGTATGGATATTACTTTCCAAATCACGCTGATTTTTATTTGTTTGATCTGTATCGGAATGACGTGCGCCAAAAGGGCAACCAGAATGAGTCATTATTTTTTACCTCCTACTGTTAATTCGTCTTTAAAGCGGTATTCAACAAGTTGTTGAAGTTTTTGATAGATAAACTCATCTTGCCAACAGTTTTCAATATCAGGCACTTGCATTATTTGATTCATAATCACTTGTTGGTGTTCACCCATTTTTAGTGCTTGAGAATAAGGTAGATTAGGGCAGAAGGTGACCATTGAATATAAAGGAACCCATAAATCAGGATGCATTTGGTGAAATTTAGCTTCTATTTTTTTACGTAATAAAAAGAGGGCGTCACCAGAGAGTTCACTCATTTCAATAAAGTTTCTTTTTGCCAGCTCGGTGATCGCGTCAGCATTAACTTTTCGTTGTGCTTGATACGCAGGGAATATTTCTTGCCAGTTATGTTGATGAGCATCAATTAATTCCCCAAGTTCACGACAGTCTTCAAAACCGCAGTTCATGCCTTGTCCGTAAAAGGGCACCATAGCATGAGCAGCGTCACCAATTAGCGCCACTTTTTGGTTGATCACCCAAGGGTCTACACTGACTAAAAACAATGGATTTGCCGCTTTAGACATAAACTCATCAATGGGGTTTTCTAATAACGACATAGCATCGCTAAAATGTTCATTAAAAAAGGCGCTAACTGTTGCCCGCTCTTTTAAGGCATTAAAAGAAACGTCACCTTCGTAGTTTAAAAATAAAGTACAGGTAAAGGTGCCATCAGGATTTGGTAGAGCAATCAACATAAAATCTTTGCGTGGCCAAATATGTAATGCTTCTTTTTCCATTTTAAAGCGAGCATCCCCGGAAACGCCTTGATTAGCTTCAATATTTAATTCAATGTAACACTGGGGCATGTAGGATTGACTGTAACTAAAACGCGAGGTTTCTTGTGCTAAACGCCGTACTTTAGAATAGGCACCATCAGCGCCAAAAACATAATCAGCATCAACTTCTACATGTTGTTTGCCGTTGCTAAAAGATGCACAACCACTGGCAAAATCAATATGGGTTAAGCGTTGATCGAAAAAGAGTTCTATACAATTTTCTTGTTCAGCTAAGTCAAGTAATTGCTCGTTAATACCTGAACGTGATACCGACCAAATAGCTTGTTCACCCACACCATAAACTTGTTCGGTTAAAGTACCGTCTACGCCATGCATCACTCTTTTACGCATGGGAATGGCAGTCTCTTTAATTTTATCAGCAATACCGACAGATTCTAAGGCTAGCCAACCGCGATCAGATAACGCTATATTGATGGATTTACCTTGATAAATATCATGTTCACGGGAGTCGGGGCGAGATTCATAGAGTTTAACTTTATATCCTCTTCTGCCTAAAATAACGGCTAATAACGTGCCAACAGGGCCCGCACCAGCAATGGTTATTGTTGTTTCTTTATCTACTTGCGTCATATCTTTGTTGTGGTTCATGATAAACACGCCTTTAAAATACGTACGAAGTGATAGATATCTTGAAATTGATTATACAAAGGTACTGGGGCAACTCTGATAACATTAGGCTCGCGCCAATCTGTGGTTACACCATTCTCTTCTAACGCATTAAACATCGCTTTACCGTCTAATCCTTCAACATTAACCATTAAAGAGAGTTGGCAACCGCGCTCACTTTCATTGCTGGGGGTAATGATCCTAATTTTATCGCCAAGTTCGGCGCCAATAAGTTGTGTCATATATTGGGTGAGTTTTACTGATTTTTTACGTAAGGCGCTAATACCGCCCGCCATTTTTATAGTATCAAGAGAACCTCTAATTGCCGCCAAAGAGATGACAGGGGGATTTGATAGTTGCCAACCTTCTGCTGTTGCAATGGGTTTAAAGTTATTTTCCATTTTAAAACGGGTATCTTTATCGTGTCCCCACCAGCCGGCAAAACGAGTAAGTTGTGATTCTTTGTTGGTGTTTTGAGCGTGTTTTTGATGCACAAAACAACCACCAACAGAGCCTGCGCCACTATTAAGGTATTTATAACTACACCAACAGGCAAAGTCGACTTGCCAATCATGTAAAGCCAGCTCAATATTACCAACGGCGTGGGCAAGATCAAAGCCGACCATAATACCTTTCGCATGCGCTTTTTCAGTGATAGTTTTCATATCAAGGACTTGTCCGGTGTAATATTGTACGCCGGGTAATAATATCAGGGCTATTTCATCACCTTGTTGTTCTATTATTTGATAGAGGTCGTTATAGTTTAATAGCTCTTCACCTGCTCGAGGTGCCCATAACAACATGTTGTCTGCAACGTTTTTGTGATGATGTTTTAATTGTGATTCAACAGCGTAATGATCAGAAGGGAAAGCATGGTCTTCAATCAGTATTTTAGTACGCTTTCCTTGCGGCTGATAAAAACTCACCATCATAAAATGTAAGTTAGCGGTGAGTGAATTCATCATCACAACTTCTTCAGCTTTACCGCCAACCAATAATGATGATTGCTCTGTTAAAAATTCATGATAAGGCATCCAAGGATAATCGCCTTCAAAATGACCTTTTACGCCGCGTTGCTGCCAAGAATCTAACATTTCTAATACGTACTCTCTGACAAGTTTTGGTTGTAATCCAAGAGAGTTACCCGTGAAATAGTATTCGTCATCGCCATTTTCTTGTTTAGGAATGGCAAACTGTTCGCGCATTTTTGCTAAAGGATCTTTTTGATCTAGCTCTTGTGCGTACGCTAATGTGGTATTTATAGTCATTACTTTCTCCACTTATTCTTTATTTTTAGTTGTTTTTATTTAGTACTAAATAGTGTTGTTTGTTTTTTGAGCACTAGCCGTTATCTCTATCGCTTGATAAAGCACAGGCCGACTGGGCGCTGCATCGTTAACAAAGGCAGGCGTTTGCAAGTTAATAAAATAAAAACCATCATTAATGGCGTCATTAATAAACGCCATTTCAGTGATTGTCTTATTGATTTGGCTATTAGGGCTCGCTTGATGGGCACCTTCAATGACTTGCCAAAAAAGATGATGACAGGTCATAAGACCATCATCATGTAAACGATCAACAGATGGAATATCGACAATGATATGTTCAATACCACGTTCATTTAAATACAAAATAGCCTCACGGCTAAAAAACGCCGGTTGATTATTTTGATCATAAGCTTGTTGACATTTATTATTATTATTTGGCAGTGTTCTGATAACTAAGCTTTGTAGCTGTTCGTTATCAACACTCGATAAGCTTTTTTCAAGTGCCCGACGGCTAATGATTTTGTCAGCCTTATCAAAAGCTGGCGTATAGTCATCACCGCTCGCTAGTGCGTGTTCAGGTATGATTGAAATAACCGTACATGGCATTAATGGTGGCAATTGAAGATCGACTATTTTTAAAGATAGCTCAGCATTAAGATCGCAAATATGTGCAATGGTTTCAGTATGTGTGCCATTACAATGGGGATTTATGGTCAAAACATTTACGTTACAGCTGCCCCCTTGTTCAGTATCACCAATAAAGCTTCCTGCTTGCATGACTGCTGATTGTGCTGCGTTTGCGCCAAAGTGATTAGGTTGTTTTTCACTTTGATTAAAATAAACAGGAATAGCCAACGACCATGAAAAATCAGTATTAATTTGATATTGATGATTAAGCAGCGCTACGGTGATATTCACAGAAACTGCTCCTTAGTCAACCCTAACCAGTTAAGTGCAGAGCCGTGTAGTAATTTTTCTTTGATATTATCGTCAAAAGCGCTATTTACAATAAGCTTACCTGGCGATAATTCGCCTAATGGAAAGGGGTAGTCACTACCTAAAGCAATATTGTCTGCGCCCATTAAATCAACCAAATACTTTAGCGCTAATTCATCATGAACGAGCGAGTCTAAGGTGATTTGTTTGAGAAAGTCGCGGGGATTTATTGGGCAATCTACTGCGCATAAATCAGGACGAACATTAAACCCGTGTTCAATTCTGCCAATGGTCGCGGGAAACGATCCCCCGCCATGGGCGAAGGCAATTTTTAGTTTAGGTAAACGTTGTAAAACGCCGCCAAAAATCATTGAACATATGGCTAAGCTTGACTCGGCAGGCATACCGACTAACCAGGGTAACCAATATTTGGGCATTTTTTCTTTAGCCATCATATCCCATGGATGAACAAAAACTGACGCACCTAAGTCTTGTGCCGCTTCAAATATGGGGAACAGTTGTTCATGGTCTAAATTCCAGTCGTTAATATGTGAGCCAATTTGAATGCCCGCTAAACCAATTTTCATGCAACGTTCTAATTCTTTTATTGCTAAATCAGGTGCTTGCATTGGCACTGTGCCCAAACCTACAAAACGTTTGGGATGATCGTTAACAATACCGGCAATATGATCATTAAGGTATTTGGATAAGTCTAAGGTATCTTCAGGTTTTGCCCAGTAATTAAACATCACGGGTACGGTTGAGAGTACTTGCACATCAATATTATGCTTTGCGCAGTCATCTAAACGAACTTTTGGATCCCAGCAATTATGTTCAATTTCACGAAAGAACTTTTCATCTACCATCATGCGAGCGCAGCCACACTTATGATGATCTAAGCTAACAAAACCACCGTAACCATATTTTTCACGTAAGTTCGGCCATGTTTTAGGAAGAATATGGGTATGGATATCAATTTTTAACATTTTGACGTTTCCTCGTTGTTATTTTGCTTAATTTTAGCCTTGAATTTAAACAAACTACCTTTGATGAATTCCTCAAAATTATTAGAGAATATATAAGTCATTAGCAAATTAGCCTTTAGTGACAAGGGTGCCGCACTTTTCGCAGGTACAGTTTTTTGGCGTATCGTAAAAACGGGTGAAAACTTTCGGTAAATCAGTCTCTATATTATCGAGACAAAAATTTTCATTGTAGAGTTGATGTTTACAGTCAGGGCAAAACCAGAAAAGTGCATCTTCTTGGTTTTTTGCTCGTTTTTGTTCAACAACCAAACCCACACTATGTTCAAAACGTTGGGGTGAATGCAGCATTTTAGGCGGCAATAAAAATATTTCACCCGCTTTAATTTTTATATCTTTAAAGTTATCAGCTTGGCTGTGATCTCCGTTAATTACTGATAAAATCATTTCGCCTTCTATTTGATAAAAAAGTTCAGGTGTTTCGTTGTAGTGATAATCGGTGCGATTATTGGGACCCCCAACAATCATTACGATAAAGTCATCTTGTTCAAATATTTGTTTATTACAAACAGGGGGCTTTAATAAATGGCGATGTTCTTCAATCCAAGCCTGTAAATTAAAAGGGGATGCAAAACTAAACATGGCTATGCTCCTTGTTTATCGTGAGTGGCAGATACGGAAATATCTGAACCTATATTCGCCGATGTTGTAAGAGAAAGGGCGGCAATACATTTAAGTTCAATCGCAATAGGTGTCGGTAATTTGTTGATTTCAACGGTAGTACGACAGGGTTGATTATCAGCAAAATACTCAGCATATATACGATTATAGGTGGCAAAATCATCGTCCATATTGGTTAAAAATACGGTAACGTCAATTAAGTCCATCCAACTAGCATTTGATGCTTCTAAAATTAAACGGATATTTTTAAAAACACTGTGACATTGTGCGGCGATATCGTAACTTTTTATCTTGCCATTTTGATCAAGCTCCACACCGGGAATATCTTTGCTACCCGCTTGACGTGGGCCAACACCGGATAGAAATAATAAGTTGCCCACTTGACGGGCATGTGGGTAAGAACCAACTGGTTTTGGCGCTTTATCAGCATTAATCGTATTTTCAATAATGGAGCTCATTTAATAATGTCCTGTCATTTTTACTATGCAGTGATAAGAATATTTATAGCCAACAATATTTTCGTTAGTAATTGTTAGCTATTTTATTTATTTAATTTTAGTTAAGTGTAGACAATATCAACCACAAAGTAGGGCTTTAGATATTGATAAACTTTGGCATGATAAGAGGCTAATCTGGCGATTAATGCACAGCCAATATTACTCTTATAAAAGAGGTGTTAAATGAGCGTCCATTTGCAGCCTAAAATGCTGGCAAATATTGCTCCTGATGATTTAAATTTATGACAAATTTGATTCATGTTGTCTGTTATTTCTCGTGAGTTACGTTAATACTTTACACAAACGTTTTTAGGCTCTGTAAAAAAGCGCATTGCTTCAAGGCCACCTTCTCTGCCAACACCTGAATGATTCATTCCGCCAAAAGGGGTACGTAAATCACGTAGCAGCCAGCAATTTATCCAAACAATACCGGTATTGATTTGTTCCGCTAATTGGTGAGCGCGAGCTAGGTTGTTAGTCCAAACTGTTGCCGCTAAGCCATAGTCACTTTCGTTGGCTAATATAAGTGCTTGCTCATCAGTATCAAAAGGTTGGATAGTAACCACAGGGCCAAATATCTCTTCTTGATTACACGTGGCATTATTGCCTAATCCTTCAATAATGGTGGGTTGTAAAAAATAACCTTGCTGGCAACGTCCTTCCCCCTTTACTTGTTTGCCACCCGCTAGAATTGTACCGCCTTCTTTTTTGGCTAATTCAATATAACTTAACACTTTATCTAAATGGGATTTTGAAACAATTGCGCCCATTTTTGTATCAACAAGTAGTGGATCTGCAGGGATTAAGTTTTTCGCTTTTTCAACTAAAGCCTCTTTAAATTTTTCATAAATCCCACGTTGCACATAAATGCGTGAAGCGCATAAACAAATTTGCCCTTGGTTAGCAAAGCTTGCGCGAAATACTTCATCAACAGTTTTATCGAAGTTACAATCATCAAAGATCAGTGCCGGGTTTTTACCGCCAAGTTCCAAGGATAATTTTTTAAATTTAGGCGCTAATTGAGTTGCTATTGCCGCACCTGTTGCAGTACCACCGGTAAATGAAATAGCTTTAATTTTGGGATGATTACAAATTGCGGCGCCAACACTTGCGCCGTTACCATGCAGTATGTTTAATACCCCTTTAGGTAAACCCACTTTTTGACATATTTCGCCAAGCATCGCTGCTGTTTTTGGCGTAATTTCAGAAGGTTTAGCAATAACACAATTTCCTGCGGCAAGCGCGGGGGCTATTTTCCACGTAAATAGATAAAGTGGTAAGTTCCAGGGGGATATGCAACCCACAATACCTATAGGTTGGCGCAAGGTATAATTAATGGCGGTATTGCTTATGGCGTGTGATTCACTGGCAAACTGTGAACAGGCATGAGCAAAAAACTTAAAGTTACTGGCTGCACGGGGGATATCGACCATTTTGGCCAAGGATAGTGGTTTGCCATTATCCTTTGCTTCAGCGAGCGCCAGTGGTTCTAATTGCGTCTCAATTTCTTGCGCAATCGCCATTAAATAGTCTGCGCGTTTCTCTAAATCTAAGGCACGCCATGCGGGTAATGCTTGCTCGGCAGCTTTAACTGCTTGCTCTACATCATCAAGGTCACTATTGGGAATTTTACCATAAATCAAGCCTGTTGCTGGTTCAATGTTATCCAAATAGTTATTATTCAAAGGTGCTTGGTATTGACCATCGACAAAGTTCTCAATGGTGTTTTGCATATTATTCACGTTATCCATCAATTATTCTCCTGATCTTCAAACCATTAAAGGCATGATGTACGACCGCCATCAACGGGTAAGTTAATACCTGTGATGTAGCCTGCTGCTGGAGAGGCTAAGAATGCAGCTGCGGCTGCAAACTCTTCAGGCTGGGCAAAACGGCGCATCGGGATAATCGCTTTTTCATTATTGGTTGCTTGTTCAATAGAGATATCTTGCTTCTTTGCTTTACCCGAAATAATCGCATCAAGACGAGCTGTTGCCGTTGCGCCCGGTAAAACATTGTTAACGGTAATACCAAAAGGACCTAACTCATTGGCAAGTGTTTTTGCCCAACTCGCCACAGCGCCGCGAATAGTATTAGATACACCAAGGCCATTTAACGGTTGCTTTACTGATGTAGAAATCACATTAATAATACGGCCATATTGTTTTTCTTTCATGCTAGGTATAAGCGCTTGCACTAAATGATGATTTGATACTAAGTGTAAATTAAAAGCGTTAATAAACTCATCTGCTTCAGCAATATGCGCTGGACCTGGCGCTGGGCCACCGGTATTGTTTATTAAAATATCATAGCCTCCTGAAGCTTCAATATTGGCTAATATTGCGCATTTAACTTGCTCAGGTTGAGAGAAATCGGCAACTAATACTTGATGTTGCTGGCCTTGAACAGTATTTAATTCTGACTTTACTTGCTCAAGGGATGTTTGATTACGAGAAAATAGGGTAATGCTAGCACCAAGGTTTGCCAGTTCAATGGCACAGGCTTTTCCGATACCTTGACTACTACCACAAACCAGTGCGCGTTTACCTTGAAAATTAATATCCATTAACGACTCTTTTATTGTTTTAGGTGATTATCTGTATTTTTAGTACAAAGATATAATGTTGATAAGGCATTTTTTAGCATATTAAAAAATTTAATGTCAGCAAAATTTTTAAATATTTTTATGCTCAGGACGACCAGCATGTCGTCATGCCACGGATGGCAAAGAATGACGATAATAAAGTTGTC
This sequence comes from Alteromonadaceae bacterium, assembly GCA_047621305.1. Classification (GTDB taxonomy): domain Bacteria; phylum Pseudomonadota; class Gammaproteobacteria; order Enterobacterales; family Alteromonadaceae; genus Colwellia_A. The sequence goes on from JBLHNB010000027.1 coordinate 41,452, forward strand.
ATGCGCTAGTCATAAATTTGCTAGGTAATTTTTATTTTGACAAGCGTTAGATTAAAACGATAATGCCTATCAAGTATTCGAATGAGCGACATAAAAATATGTATAAAAATTTACCGTCCGGCATTTATGTTTCAGGTCAAGGACCCGCAGTGATCTTATTGCATAGCTCATTAAGTAGTGCGCGGCAGTGGTTACCCTTGGTTAATATGTTAACAAGTAATCACCTAGTTATTAATGTTGATATTTTAGGTTATGGCAAGGCTGATGATATTATTGATCCAGATAATTACAATTTTGATGTTGAAATAGCGCGTATTAAAAAGGTGATAAAAGTACTTATACCAACAGAAAAATATCATTTGGTGGGGCATTCTTGCGGTGGTGCTATTGCATTAAAATTAGCGGTAGAAGCTCCTGAAAACGTGCTCAGTATGTCATTGTATGAGCCTGTGGCCTTTCATTTATTATCCGAAGGAAGTGATGCGCGCAAGCAGTCTGACTTATTTGCTAAAAAAGTAGATATTGACGATAAATACCAAGCGGCAGAAATATTCACAGATTTTTGGAATAAAGACGGTTTTTTTAAAACATTACCTCAAAAAATGCAAGACTACATGGCTGCTGACATGGCTAAAGTGAGATTGGATTTTAAAGGGCTGATCAGTGAGACCTATAGCGAAAATGATCTGCAATATATTTTGTGTGATACTTTATTATTAAGAGGGATTAATAGTCCGGAACTTAGTCATATATTGATAAATAAAATAGCCATGGCACTACCTCATGTTGAGCAGGTTACATTTAACGCTGGGCATATGGGGCCCATTGATAATAGTTCAATAATTCAACCTGTTATTGCCAATTTTATTAAAGAAAGATAATTTTTCCCTGTTAAAATTAGCTCTAACGGTAAGACTATTATATTCTATCAATAATAATATATCGTCGACTGAAATAGAGCACAATCAAAATAACAATGAAAAGGCTCGTCACTGCTTACAACGAATTAATATAAAAGCTCTACCGCCATCATTTACAGCAGAATTCAATACACGAGCAAATAAAATTAAAAATTAAAATAATAAAGAGAGAAGGAATTAACATGAAAAAAACACTCACTGCAGTATTTATTAGTTCAATGCTTGCGATCATACCTAATTGCCAAGCCTCAGATATTTCTAATGCAATTGACAAAGATTACCAAGCCTATTTAGCGCCACTTTGGGATCACTTTCATCGTAATCCTGAATTGTCATTGATGGAATTTAATACGGCCAAACGATTGGCAAAAGAGCTAAGAAGTGTTGGTTTTAAAGTAACAGAAGACATTGGCGGAACAGGTATTGTCGGCATCATGAAAAATGGCCCAGGGCCTATGGTTATGGTAAGAGCGGATATGGATGGCTTACCTGTAAAAGAACTTTCGGGATTATCGAATGCGTCTACAATCATGATGAAGGACTGGCAGGGTAATGACGTTTCTGTAATGCATGCTTGTGGCCACGATGTACATATGACTGGTCTAGTGGGTACTGCTAGACATATGGCATCAATAAAAGATCAGTGGTCGGGTACTTTGATGTTAATTGGTCAACCTGCCGAAGAGAAAGGACCTGGCGCATCAGCGATGATGGCTGATAATTTATGGAAACGATTTGGGCAACCTGATTATGCCTTTGCTTTTCATGTTTCTGCTAACTCAGAAGCAGGTAAAATTATAGTTGATGAAGGCTCTCCTTATGCCGGTGCTGATACAGTTGATATTATTGTTCATGGTATTGGTGCTCATGGTGCGCAGCCACACCAAGGCAAAGATCCAATTGTTATTGGTGCGCAAATCGTCAATAACTTACAAACAATTATAAGTCGTGAATTGGCACCAAGGTTTCCAGGTGTGATCACCGTTGGCGCTTTTCATGCGGGAACAAAGCATAATATCATTTCTGATAAAGCTCATTTACAACTAACCGTTAGAAGTTTAACGCCAGAAGTGAGAGCCCAATTATTATCGGCAATTAAGCGTATTGCGCTAGGAACGGCTCGCACTGCAGGTATTGCTGAAGACATGTTGCCAGAAGTAACCGTGAGTGAGTTTGCTTATCCACCAACATTTAACGATGCAAAATTAGCACGCCGTTTAAAAACGGTGCTTAATGAAAAAATGGGTGCTCAATCTTTACTTGAACCTGCGGAAGAAGGCATGGGCGCAGAAGACTTTGGTTTCTTCACGACTAAGCCTTATATTCCAAGTGTTTATTTTAAAGTAGGCGGTACTCCTAAAGCTGATTTTGTCCGTGCGAATGCAGGGGGAACTGCGGTAGGTAGTCATCATAGTCCACAATTTAAAATATCACCTGAACCTGCCGTTAAAGCGGGTGTAGAAGCAACGGTTCATGGCTTATTAGATTTGATGGCGAAAAAGTAATTATTAATTGATGGCATCTACTGTAGGAGTAGGATGTAGGTCGACACGAGTGAAACGAGGCTCGACAAAAAGTTGTGCCTGCATGGACGCAGGTACTTATGATTTGTCGGGAACGCTTTTTAAAGGAAGCATGACCGTTCATCCTGAACATGTACGCTCATTCACATCGACGTGCGAGGAAGCACTAATGCAGTGAAGAAATGGATGTCTAGGAACTGCCATGTGATCGCGATATACCGTTCATCCTGAACATACACGCTCATTCACATCCATGTGATCGCGATATACCGTTCATCCTGAACATAAAAAAGCCCAGTAATGAATTACTGGGCAAAAACATAAAGGAGAAACATGGGGAGTTGGTGTTAGCTATTACTTCCTTCTACGTCATTAATCACTCTTTTTTGCAGCAGACTTTTACCATTAATTGCAATTTTTCGTGGTTTGAGTGCTTCAGGTATTTCTCTTTCTAAATCAATATTTAACAAACCATGTTCCATAAACGCACCAATGACTTTTACATGTTCGCCGAGTTGGAACTTTCTTTCAAAGTTGCGTTCTGCAATACCCTGATGAAGAAATTTACGGTCTGATTTTTGGTTATTACTCGCTTTTGTACCAGTAACTACTAAGGTATTTTGTTTAGTTTCTATTTCGAGTTCTTCGTCTGCAAAACCAGCAATGGCCATAGTGATCCGATACTGATCTTCAGCAAGTAACTCTATATTAAAAGGAGGGTAAGACGATTGTTTATCAGCATGAGACGCTTTGTCAATTAATCCTGCAAGATGATCAAATCCGATAAATGAACGGTAAAGTGGGCTGAAATCTGTAGATGTACGCATAATTCATATCCTATTATATTTAGCAATATGTTTGATATCTATTCGAATAATAATTAATTTATTGATTCAAATTGATATTACCCATTGAAGGTTTAAGTGGATATCATCACCAACATTACGTCGCGAAATAATAATCCTGAAATAAATATTCTCAAGGTAGTAAAGTGCCTTTCATTATTGAACAGGCGGTTAATGTAGTCCCAGTTTTAGCTTGTGGCAACTACATAATTAGAGATGGGAATAAGATTTATTTTTTCAAGGATAAAAGCATAAATAAAATGATTTTATTTATGCTTTTAGTTTTATCTAATTGATATATAGTGCTTATTTTATTTTGTAAACATTGAGGTTATTTTATGTTTTTAGTCGTCTTCGATTCTATTTTGTCTAATGCCGGTTCTATTTCTTTGTTCTTTAGTTTTATTTCAATAGAACTTAATGCTTTTAGTGTGTCTAAAGCAACTTCGTAATCAGGATGTTGAGAAATATTGGCAACAAGTTCTTTATAAGCAATATTCCCCTGACTATCGATAATAAAAATAGCGCGGGTTAATAGACCCATATCTTTGATCAGCAAACCATATTTACTGCCAAAATCACGCCATACTGCATCTGATAATATTTTAATATCATCTATATTTTCAGTCTTGCAGAAACGTTTTTGAGCAAAGGGTAAATCGTTACTAATTGTTAGCATAACCGTATCATTTGAGAGGTTAACAACTTCTTCATTAAAGCGTTTTGTTTGCAACGAACATATGCCCGTATCAAGACTAGGAACAACTGAAATAAGCAGGTTTTTACCTGTAAATTGCTGCAAAGTTACCGGGGAAAAGCTATCATCAACGACTTTGAAGTTTGGCGCTTTTTCTCCAACATAGACTTGAGTGCCTAACAGCGTGACAAATTTATTATTTGCTTGAACTAAGTCAGTAGTTTGTTGTAAATCAGCATTTGCGAAGGCCTGGTTGATGGGAAAAAAAAAGGTGTTAATTATAATGGTAAGTATTGATAAGCTTAATAATTTCATTGGCTAGGTTAGATATAAAGATATTGGTACGGCAAGCTTAACGTATCTACAAGAAAGATTGCTAGAATTTATTGTTTTTTCCCCATACTTATTGTTTTATTGATATTATTACCTATTGTTATAAGTAATGTTAAAATAAATATTCATCGCGAATCAGCATCGTCTAATCTAGGAAGTCATTATATATGTCAATACCACTTTTAATTTGTGACGATTCTAATATGGCACGTAAACAAGTGGCGCGGTCACTACCCGATGGCTGGGATGTCGATATCACTTTTGCAACGAATGGCGCAGAAGGCATCGAAGCGATTAAAGCAGGTAAGGGTGATGTACTTTTACTTGATTTAAATATGCCAATAATGGATGGTTACCAAGTTTTAGAAGCGATAGTTAAAGAAGACTTGCCTACTATGGTGATTGTTATTTCAGGTGATATACAACCTGAAGCACATCAACGAGTAACCAGTTTAGGCGCACTTGATTTTATTCAAAAACCAGTAAGTAAAGAAAAATTAACCGAGTTATTATCAGCTTATGGTATTTTTACTCACAATGAAGAAACAGCAGAAAAAAGAACGCAAAGTGAACAAATTAACTCACCTGTACCGGATAAAATATCATTACCTCCAATTGTTGAACCGATACAATCGTTAAAGGAATACCAAGAAGAGCCAAGTAAACCTGAAACATTTCTAGACCCTGAATTACGAGATTGTTACCAAGAAATTGCCAATGTAGCGATGGGGCGAGCGGGAGATTTACTCGCGCGGTTATTAGACGTTTTTGTTGTTTTGCCCATACCTAATGTTAACCTCATTGAGGTCAGTGAATTGAGTATGGCACTATCTGCCGTTGAAGAAAACGAGAGTACATCGGGTATTTGCCAAGGGTTTATTGGCGCCGGTATTTCAGGTGAGGCGTTACTCATTCTAAATGACTCTAGTTTTCAAGATGTTGCCAAGTTAATGAGTTATAAGCATGAACTTGATGAAAGCTCTGAATTAGAGTTATTAATGGATATGGCCAATGTACTTATTGGTGCGTGTTTAAATGGTGTTTCCGAACAATTAGATATGTCTTTTAGCCAAGGTCACCCTGTGGTTTTAGGGCAACATCGAAAAATTTCAGAACTTATTGCGACTAATTCAACAAAATGGAAAAAAACCTTGGCCATTGAAATTAGTTATAGCATTGAAAATTATCCGATAAAATGTGACTTGTTACTACTGTTCACAGAAGAGTCGATGAAAACATTGAACAATAAATTAGCTTACTTATTGGATTAAATATGTCATTAGAAACTGAACAACTAAATGAATTACATTGGCTTATGGAAATGTTGCATACCATAGATGTTGGTTTAGTTGTGCTCGACCGTCAATACAAAGTCCAAATTTGGAATGGCTTTATGGAAAATCATAGTGGCTTATTACCTCGAGAGGTTAAAGACAAACCACTATTTGAATTATTTGATGAAATACCAAAAGATTGGTTTAAACGTAAAGCTGAGTCAGTATTTCTGTTAAAAAATAGGGCGTTCACAATTTGGGAACAACGCCCTTATGTGTTTAAATTTCAGAATTACCGACCCATTACGGGTATCGCAGAGTTTATGTACCAAAACACGACGTTTATTCCTTTGATTTCTGCAACCGGAGTAGTCACTCATTTGTGTCTTATCGTCTACGATGTCACTGATAATGCGGTACATAAACAAGATCTTGAAAGAGTAAATAAAGCGTTAGCGATTTTAAGTCAAACCGATGGTTTAACACAGTTATTTAATCGCACACATTGGGAAAATTGTTTGCAGGGTGAGTATAAACGTTGGTGTCGAAGCCGTAGCCCTAGCAGTTTGGTGATGTTAGATATTGATCATTTTAAACGAGTCAATGATAGTTATGGTCATGTTGTTGGTGATGACGTTATTCGTCATTTAGCTGGGGTTATTCGTTCTCATGTTCGTGAAACGGATATATCAGGTCGTTATGGCGGAGAAGAGTTTGTTATTCTCCTTGCTGATACAACAGCGGAAAATGCAAAGGTATTTGCAGAGCGACTACGTAAAGAGATAACGGAATCTATTGTTAAACACAATGATATAGATATTTCTTACACCATTAGTTTAGGTATTGCTGAGATCGATGAAAGCATAAAAAACCATGAAGCATGGATAGAGTGTGCCGACGCGGCCCTTTATCAATCAAAAGAAGAAGGTGGTAGAAATTGTGTCACCCTTTATTCTCCTCAAGATTAATAAAAGTTAATCAATAAAGCGTTTTATTTGTATCATGAGACGCTTTTATCGGCTAAAAACCAAGGTACCATTGACCCATGTTTTTAATACTTTCGTTTGCCAAATTGATGTTACTGGCATGGTAAATATGTTGCTATCAATTAAAATAAAATCTGCTTTTTTACCGGGTAGTAAACTGCCTATTATGTCTTCTTGATGGCCCGCATAGGCGGCATGCGAAGTAAAAGAACGGAATGCCTCAATGTGTGTCATTTTTTCTTTTGGATACCAGCCATTATGTGGTTGGTTTTTAATATCTTGTCTCGTTATTGCGGCATGTAGACCCAAAAATGGATTAGGTGATTCAACAGGAAAATCAGAGCCCGCGGCAATTATAGCATTTTCATTAAGCAATTTCCGCCATGCGTATGCACCTAAAATACGTTTATTGCCAATCCTATCAAGCGCCATGTTTTTATCGCTGGTGGCATGTATAGCTTGCATTGAAGCGATAACACCGAGTTCATTAAAGCGGGGGATATCTTCTAAGCGCAGTATTTGAGCATGCTCTACTCGGTGGCGCAGTGTTTTAGTTTTAGTTTCTTGAATAGATGCTTGGTATACATCGAGCACTACTTTATTGGCGTTATCGCCAATTGCATGAGTATTAACTTGAAAGCCAGCTTGCATGGCAGTATCTATATATTCTATTAATTCTTTTTTATCATGTAATAATAAACCTTGGTGACCTGGATGATCTGAATACTCTTTAATGAGTGCTGCTCCTCGGCTGCCCAATGCACCATCAGCTTGAATTTTTACACTATTAAAATTCAACATATTATCAGGTGATTGAAAAGTACCTTGGGATAATGTTGTTTGCCAATTTTTACTCGGTAGGTATAACATCGCGTTAATACGAATAGGCATATTACCTTCATTGCGTAATTCTTGATATGCTTGTAAATCTTCGTTATCGATCCCCGCATCATGTACACTCGTTAAGCCAAAACTAGCTAAGGAATTCATTGATTTAACTAGCATGTTCTTTTTTTGTTTAAGGGTTAGTGCTGGGATGTTTTTATAAATCAAGCTCATTGCATTATCAATGAATACCCCTGTTGGCTGTCCTTTATTATCGCGAATTATTTCACCGCCAGCTGGAGATTTTGTTTGTTTGTTGATGTTAGCAAGCGCCATGGCTTTAGAATTAACCCAAACAGCATGACCATCGACACGGGCTAAAAAAACAGGTTTATTTGGAAAGTATTGGTCTAATGATTTTGCGGTGGGAAAGCTGTTGTTTGGCCATTCTACTTGATTCCACCCACGGCCTTTTATCCAAAGACTTTGAGGGTTTTTAGCAGCGAAACTCACCGCGCGCATAACCGCTTTATGCTCACTTTTACTCTTTACTAAATCAACTTGTAAGAGACTTTCCCCGTAACTAAGCACGTGACCATGAGCATCAATTAAGCCGGGCAGTAAGGTGGCACCTTTACCATCGATAACGTGCCAATCTTTTTGTTCATCAATGGCGTCATCGAGAGTCAATATTCTATCAATTTTGTCATCAGTAAATTGAATAGCACTAAATTGCTGAAGTTGCTTATTGTTAAGCGTATAGCCTTGAATGTTTTTGATCAGGGTAGTCTGTGCTAAAACAAAGGTTGAACTGAGCGATAGGAAGAGGACTGCGACTAATATTTTAATTTTCATTATATTGTTCTGTATTTTTTATTATTTAAAAATATCATAGCATGAATTATTTAGATGGAAAATCGTCCAACTAAATAATGGTGCTTAAACTTGAAAACTGATTGAAATATCATTTTATTAAATCCCATTTACACGGGGTAAAATCTGAAAATAACATAAAGGTGTGAACGATTGTGTCACACCTTTATGTTTCGAATTTTAGTTTAAATGGTTCTTGTTGCAGTTGCTGGTGGTATTAGTGCGGCTTTTCGAGCTGGATATAGAACAGCGAGTTGACCCACAATAAATAAAGCAATAACACCAAAAATCATTAACTCGATATTTATAGGGGCTAAGTTATAGGTTTTCACTAACCACATATTAAGGGCAATAGCGCCAATACAGCCAATGATTATACCGAGTGTGGAAATAATAAAGTTTTCAACCATAAAGTAACGCATTATTTGCCAACGAGTAGCGCCTAACGCACGTCGTGTCCCTATTTGTTTGGTTCTACGGTTGATGCTAAATAGTGCTAAACCAACAATACCAAAACCTGTAATTAATATCAGGGTGGTAACCACAGTCGTTAATATTTTATTGGTTGCGTTGTGTTGGCGGTAGCTGTTTTTACGCGTATCCTCTAAGGTGATGACTTGGCTAATAATGCGCTCTTTATTTCTTTGTGCTAGAGCGCTTTCGATAATAGGCATGAGCTCATCACGGCGGCCTTCTTCTGCCCTAATAAAGTAAAAGCTTTTCTTTGCCTCTTCCTGAGCTGGCGCCAACATACTGCGTTCAATTTTAGACCAGAAATTCCAGGGAGCTTGCAGTTTTTTTATTATGCCAATAATTTTCATTGGTTGACTTTTGTCAACGTAAATTGTTTTACCAATAGCTGCCCGCCAGTCCTCTGGGTATAGGTTTTGTGCAAGTGTTTTAGTAATAATGGTCTTATCGGTCCATTTCGAATTTCCGAAAGCTTGCCATTGAACATCTTCAGCAGTAAAATTTATACCCATAATTAATTCTAGGTCTAACGAATTTATGCCATGGTCGTCGACCAAATACATGGCGCTTTTAATGGCGTCTTTACCATGGCCAGGTTGTTGTTGTAATTTCATCGACAAACCCCAACCACTTAATGGGATAACATTGATTTGTGTGGCATCAATAATCCCTGGCGTTTTTCGGATCATGTCAAGGTCGGTTTGCATTTCTGCTTGAAAATTATAACCTTCAGCAAAGATAGAGTTGGTTAAATAAAAGGTATCTGCTTCGTTGATACCACTATCACGTTGCATTTTTTGTTGCCGATCCTGGATCATAAATATAGCGTTAACCATAATGGTCATCGTTAAGGCTATTTGCAGCGCAATAAGTAATGCACCAATTTTATTGCGCATTAAAGCGCGGATAATAATTCCTGATTCTAGCATTGAACTTTCCTTGTTATTGACTCTTAAGTTGTAAGGCGGGCTGAATATTACAGGCTTTCCACGTAGGGTATAAGCCAGCAAGAACAGTCGCGACTAATGACATGGTTATAGCCAAAGTTATCATGGATAGATCTAAACTTGCCAAACCTTGCATCTCATCACCGTACAAACTTTCCACGCTTTTTAAGCCTAAATAGGCAAGTATTATCCCTAATAAGCCTCCGGCAAGTCCAATACAGGCAGATTCAATTATATATTGAGCAAATAGGGTGGCTTTGCTTGCGCCAAGCGCCTGACGTAAGCCTATCTCCTGGGATTTTCCCAGAAATTTTGCCAATAATAAGCCCACGGTATTTAATAAACAGACTATAAAAAACATCAGGGACATTGCCAATATCATTTTGTTATCATTGGTAACCACCTCCTGACTTTCCAGCCATTGCATGACATTACTTAACCGGTTATTTAACGGCCGTAATAATCGACCGTATTGTTTTTGCTGCTCTACGTATGCATTAAGAAAAGTCAGATAGTCTTGTTTGTCTTGTTTGGTCTTAAGTTCGATCCAAAAATTGGTCCAGGTACACTCACTTGCCAAATAGTTCGCTAGACCATCTCCGTAGGATTTCCAACAACGAACAGAACCTGATTTTGTTATTATTTCTTCGGCAATTAAACTAAATGGCACAAAAATGTCAGCTGATTTATTAAAAGCCCCGCCGATAACATCATAATATCTGGGTTTTGGTTCCCAGACATCAATAACGCCCAGCACTTTAAAAAGATGACCGTCAATTTTTACCGTTTTTGTCACTGAATTTTTACCGGCAAATAATCTATCATTGGTTGCTTTATTAAGTACCACCACCAATTCTTTATTATTATCGGTCTGTTCACTCCAACCACCACCATAAATAAAGGGCACATCAAACATGGCAAAAAAGTCTGCCGAATTTGCCATTCCCTCGGCAGTAAAAGGCAATTGGTCAGGATCATTGGACTCTATTACTGTGGTGGCTTGTACGTGTATACTTTGGCGAAAAGCTTTCTTGGCTTTCATCAGGTTAGTCGCGTCGGTATAGGTCATGTGATCAGGCGGATTTTTATCTTCATCAAAGGGGGTATTAACGTCCCAGCTATCTAGTTGAACGTAGTATAATTGATTGCTCTTGTGGGGAATTGGGTTTGCGGACATCAGATAATTAACCGTGATGGTTGTCATTGCTGCGCCTATGCCTAAACCTATGGCAGATATCATCAATATACTTAAACCCCAATGGCGTAATATACTGAACCAAGCAATTTTTAAATAATAACTAAACATCTAGTGCTCCTTAATTTGTAAGTTAAGCAATTGCTTGTTGCTTTAATATCTCAAGTTCATTAACCCGGCCGTCATTAACTTGAATGGTACGATTAGCACGTTTTGCTAACATAGCATCGTGAGTTACCATTACGATGGTGGTGCCCTGTTGATTAATTTCCTCAAGTAAGCTCATCACCTCATATGCCATTGTTGAGTCAAGGTTACCTGTTGGTTCATCTGCCAGTAAAAACCTAGGTTCGGTTGCTAGTGCGCGGGCGATGGCAACTCGTTGTTGTTGACCACCAGATAGTTGACTTGGTAGGTGCTTCATTCGAGACGCTAGGCCAACACGCTCCAAGTTTTTTTCGATACGATACTTACGTTCTTTGGCATTAAAGCCCCGATAACGTAATGGTACATCAACATTATCAAATAAATTGAGATCTGGAATTAAATTAAAACCTTGAAAAATGAAACCTATTTTTTGATTTCTCATTCGTGAACGTCCAGTGTCGTTGAGTTTACCTACATCTTCACCATCAAGAAAAAATTCTCCTTGAGTATAGGTTTCTAATAACCCTGCGATATTAAGAAAAGTTGTCTTTCCTGAGCCGGAAGGACCGGTGACACTCACAAAGTCTCCCTCAGTTACGTTCAGACTAAAGTCACGTAATGCATGGGTTTGGATATCACCGGTTTGAAATACTTTATTGATATTTTTCATGATTAACATAATTATTTTTCCATTTATTGTATTTTTTAATTTTTATTTAGTTATGTTGTGTTAGTTATAAAATGTGAGCGCCTATCATTGACAGTAAGCTTATTCGTTAACTATTGGCAATTACTGAGTGAGTAAAATTTGTTCAGAAAAATTGAAAGTATCAGTGCCTGAGATGATGATTTGATCGCCTTGTTTTAAGCCACTTAATACCTCCACATGACTCAAACTTCTTGCTCCCAGAGTGATTGGCATTTTTGTAGCAAGACCATCAACCACTTTATATGCAAATTGGCCTCCTGAACTTTCGATAAATTGTCCTCGTTGAACTTGTAGAATCTGTTTTTTATGTTCAAGTATTATTTGGGTAGTTAAACGCTGATTTTGACGAAGTTTAATAGCTATTTCCTGGCTAAAACGTACTCGTCCGGTCACCTGATTGTTCAGTATTTCTGGAGAAATTGTTACCAAACGAGCACTGATTTTTTTTTGTTCTAAACTGATAACGACGTCCATGCCTATAGCTAAGTCGTCGGCATAACTTTCAGGAATATCAATTTCCACTTCAAATTTACTTAAATCGACGACAGTCAATATCGCCTGGTTTTTACTGAGAAAGGTTTTGTTCTCTGTGTTTAAGTTGCCGACGATGCCATTGACTGGTGATAAAATCATCAACGCATTTACTTGACGTTGTAATTCTTTGACAAATAAATTTTGGCGACGAAAATCTAAGGCCAGTGATTTACCGTCAAACTCCAAGCTTTCTGCATTTAGCTCAGCATCTTGTACAGCATGACTATATTGTAAAGTGGCATTTTCCAATTCATCTTTTGCCTTCTCATAGTCTAATTGACTAATGGCGTTTTTTTCATACCCTTGATCAGCCCTGCGTTTTTCCCTTTTGGCGGAGGTCAACTTTACATTGGCTAGTTCTACTGTTTTTTGGTCAATCAGCCGTTGTTTTTTTGCTTGTATTTTCTGACGTTCCAAACTTAATTGTAAACCTTCTAGTATCGCTTGTTGTTGAAATAACTGACTGGTAAGTTCGGGACTGTCAAGGGAGGCAAGTACTTGTCCTTCATTTACTTCATGACCCGCTTCAATGGCTAAAGTAATTGTGCCATCGGCGGGGGCATATACCGTTGGACTGACGGCAGCAACTACTCGCCCTTGTACTGAAATATCTCGAATAAAATCTTCGAGATTAATGGTGGCAAGACGTACTCTACTTAGTGATATTGATTGTTCTGCCTGACTCCAGTTACTCGCAGCGGGTGCAATTTGCCAGATAATTCCTGCCATAATTACAAAGAATATACTTATGATTAACCAGTATTTAGGTTTTGGTGTATTGATCTTTATATCTTGTGAACTGGTATCTTTAATTGTCATATTTATTTCCTCGAATAAGCTAATGAGTTAGTATTAAAATATTCGTTTTATAATTTGTAATAGATTTTTCAGATGCTTAAACTAGGTTAATTCAAGCAAAGGTTGAATTGGTTTAGCGGGTATTACAAAGAATAAATAGCAAGGATGTAGTTTATGAGTGGAATAATGCCAATGAGTAACTAGATTGGAAAATAGTAAACTGTCCTGTGCCGAACAGTGAGATGATAGCTTCATTGAAAATGTCCTTTTTCGATTGATTTCATCCAGAAGTTGGTTTTTATATCATAATAAGAAGATTTATTATACTAATATCAATAGAATAAAATATGGACTCAATAAATGTAAAATTTAAACTCGATTTTATACCTGTTATTATTAAAAATTCGCGGTTTTAAAGAGATTAAAAACGATTCAGGCACGGCAAGATCATTATAAATTGAATGTTTAAGGTAGCTATGATCAAATAAGGGTCAAATTCAGCCTAGCTTTTCTCCTATGACGACAACTTTTCTAAAACATTTTGATTCAGTAGTAGATCCCCGC